>NZ_JBMPQB010000006.1:0-308345 GCF_049725185.1 Pseudactinotalea sp. Z1748
CGATAGCGGTGTGGGCTCGATGATGATTGTAGTCGTGGAGGAATGCCTCGTAGGAGGCTTCACGTTCGGTCTCACTGGAGTAGGGCCTGGCGTAGGCCCACTCGACTATCAGGGTCCGATTGAACCTCTCGGCTTTCCCGTTCGTCTGCGGGCGGCGGGGTTTGGTGCGCTTGTGCTTGACCTGCGGGCCCAGCGCGTGCTTGAAGTCCCCGGACCGGTAGCAGGAACCGTTGTCGGTCATCACTGCCGCCACGGTCACGCCGATCCCGTCGAAGAAGGCGTTGGCGCGGTTCCAGAACGCGGCGGCGGTGTGTTTCTTCTCGTCATCGAGGATTTCGGAGTAGACCAGGCGGGAGTGGTCATCGACGGCGTGGTGCAGGTACCGGTACCCGCGTGAGGGCGACGCGCCAGCTCTGGCTGCCTTGTCGCGTGTTGAACCGGCGCGCCGATCCTGTGATGAACCGCGGCCGTGAGCCCGCCAGCCGCCGCCGTCGGGAATCCGGCCCAGTTTCTTGACGTCGACGTGGACCAACTGGCCGGGCCGATCAACTTCGTACCGGTGAGGCTGGGGCCGGCGCACCGGCAGGCCGGTAGCTTGATCGATGCACTCCAGCCTGGGCATTCGGTACCGGGCCAGCACCCGACCCACAGTCGAGCGGGCAATCCCCAGGTGGTAGCCGATGCGGTGCGGGCCCCACCGCTTGTTGAATCGCAGGGAGATGATGCGCCGCTCGGCGCGCAGCGGCAGCCGGGACGGGCACCGATGCGGGCGGCTGGATCGGTCTTCGAATCCGGCCCCTCTTCGGTGGCGGGCCACCCACCGGGACACGGTAGCCGGTGAGACCTGGAACCGTTCGCCAACCCGGCGCTGGGACCAGCCGGCCTCAACGACCAGGGCAACCATCCGGGCTCTACCTTCAGGTGTCAGGGGTGCATTACGGTGAGTCACGGAGACCTCCGAACGTTCGATGAAATGGTTGGTACACCCATCGATATCGGAGGTCTCCTTCTAACTCACGGACCGATCACAACGTGTCGAGGAAGTACACCTAGCGGTCATCGGAGGCGTCCTTTCATGTACGAGGACTCAACTCGTACAACGCGCATTCTTATTTCAGTACACGTACATGTGCCACGTCCCACAGCCGGATGTGCCGCACGACACTGCGTTGGCGCACAGGTCCGCTAGGTTTGTCGCAATGCGACAAACACGACTGATGAGGTTGGTGCGTTCCATCGTCCGCACCACCGGGTCCGCGAGGGAAAGGTGTGAGAAGTGATCGCACTCCTGTGTCCTGGCCAAGGAGCCCAGAAGCCCGGCATGCTCACCCCCTGGGTGCAGACCGAGGCGACTGCGGACCTCCTGGCGGAGTTCAGCACCACCAGCAACGTGGATCTGGCGACGCTGGGGAGCACCGCCGATGCCGAGACCATCAAGGACACCGCGCTCGCGCAACCGCTGATCGTGGCCGCGTCCCTGCTGGCCCTGGATCGGCTCACCCAGGCTCTGGGGCCAGTGGCCCAGTGGGCCGATGCGGTAGCCGGTCACTCGGTCGGGGAGTTCACGGCGGTCGCCGCTGCCGGCGTGCTCGAGCCCGCCGAAGCCGTCCGCCTGGTCGCCACCCGCGGGCGGGCGATGGCCGAGGCCGCTGCCCAGCGGCCCACCGGGATGGCCGCGGTGGTGGGCGGGACGCCCGAGGACGTCAGCACCGCCCTGGCCGGCGCGGGACTCGTGGGAGCCAACATCAATGGCGGTGGGCAGGTCGTGGCAGCCGGCACCACCGAGGCGATCACGAAGTTGCAGCAGAGTCCTCCGGCCGGAGCGCGGGTGATTCCCCTTGCCGTCGCCGGGGCATTCCATACCGAGCACATGGCCGGCGCAACCGCACCGGTCGGCGCCGCCATCGACGGACTCCGGCCCGAGGACCCCGAGATCACGCTGCTGTCCAACGCCGACGGGCAGCCGGTGACCGAGGGACGCGATGCCCTTGCCCGCCTCGTCACACAGATCACCGCCCCGGTGCGGTGGGACCTGTGCCAGGGCTATCTGCGTGAGGCGGGGGTGCGTCTGGTGATCGAGTTGGCCCCCGGCGGTGTCCTCACCGGACTGGCCCGGCGCACGCTTCCCGGCGTGCAGACCGTGGCGATCAAGACCCCCGATGACATCGAGGCCGCCGTGGCCGCGGTGCAGTCCGTCAAGGAGAGTCGATGACCACGATGCTGCAGTCCGCGCCGGTGACCGCCACCCAGATCCTGGCCGTGGGCGGCGCCCGCGGCGACCGGGTGGTTCCGAACGAGGAGATCATCGGTCCGATCAACTCCTCCGACGAGTGGATCCGTCAGCGCACCGGCATCGCCTCGCGCGTCTACGCCAGCAACAGCGTGCTGGACCTGGCCCACGAGGCTGCCGGGGACGTCCTGACCAAAGCGGGGATGAGTGGGGCCGACATCGACACCGTGCTGGTCTCCACCGTGACGCACTTCGAGCAGACCCCGTCCCTGGCCGCCCTGCTGGCCAGCCGGATCGGCGCCGCGCCCGCCCCCGCGTTCGACATCTCCGCGGCCTGCGCCGGGTACTGCTACGGCATCGCCCAGGCCGACGCCCTGGTGCGGGCCGGAACCGCCCGCCACGTGCTGGTGGTGGGAGTGGAGAAGATGAGCGACTTCATCGACCCCACCGACCGAACCATCTCGTTCCTGCTCGGCGACGGGGCGGGCGCAGCGATCGTCGGTCCCTCCGAGGCCGCCAAGATCGGTCCGACGATCTGGGGCAGCGACGGCGGTCAGGCCTCGGCGATCTACCAGACTCACTCCTGGCTGGACTACCGGCGCGCCGAGATGGGCCAGGAGGTCCCCGAAACCGCTGAGACGGCCGAGGAGGTCTCCACCATGGAGAGCCCGACGCTGCGCCAGCAGGGGCCCACCGTGTTCAAGTGGGTGATCTCCACGATGCCCGGAATCGCTCGCCGGGCCGTGGAGGCCGCCGGGCTGGAACTGGCCGACATCGATGTGTTCGTGCCGCATCAGGCCAACATGCGCATCACCGACCAACTGCTGAAGTTGCTGAAATTGCGCGAGGACGTGGTGGTGGGTCGCGACATTGCCGACACCGGCAACACCTCCGCGGCCTCCATCCCGCTGGCCACCGAACGGCTGCTCCGCGAAGGCCGGGCCAGGAGCGGGGACGTCGCTCTGCAGATCGGCTTCGGTGCCGGCCTGGTATACGCCGCCCAGGTCGTGGTTCTACCCTGAGCAGCAGCGGCCGGAGCAACGCCGGGCGCGGGTCCACACCGATCGGTGCGCACTGCACCAGACTTCATCACTGCACAACCAACGTCACACAACCGAGGTAGAAGGAGAAACAATGGCGCACAGCGAAGAGGACATCCTGGCCGGTCTGGCCGAGATCGTGAACGAGGAGACCGGCCTGGACACCGACGCGGTGCAGCCGGACAAGTCCTTCACCGACGACCTCGACATCGACTCGCTGTCCATGATGACGATCGTCACCCTGGCTGAGGAGAAGTTCGAGGTACGCATCCCCGACGAGGAGGTCAAGAACCTGACCACGGTCGGTGACGCGGTCAAGTACATCAGCGCCAACCAGGGCTGACCCCGACCGGGTCGGACCCGGTGCAGGTCCTCCGGGGCCCGATCGGCACCACGCCGACGTCGCACCACCTCCGCCGGGCGCATCGATCCATATGCGCCCGGCGGCAGCACCTCACAGTTCCAGATGAACCACCGGCAGCGTGAAGGGGAGTACCAGTGAGCGAGCAGACCGAGGTCGTCGTCACCGGATTGGGCGCCACCACCCCACTGGGCGGAGACGTACCCAGTACCTGGGAGGCGGCCCTGGCCGGACGATCCGGCGTGCGCACCCTCGAGCAGGACTGGGTCGGCGAACTGGAGTTGCCGGTCACATTCGCCGGCCAACTGGCCGTCCCGGCCCAGGAGGTGCTTCCCCGCCCGCAGATCCGGCGAATGGACCCCAGCGCGCAGTACGCCCTCATTGCGGCGCGGGAGGCATGGGCCGACGCCGGCACCCCCGAAGTGCCCGGAGAGCGGCTTGGTACGGTCATCGCCTCCGGGATCGGTGGGGTGTGGACCCTGCTCAGCGCCTGGGACACCCTGAAGGAGAAGGGTGTGCGCCGGGTGCTGCCGCTGACCGTGCCGATGCTGATGCCCAACTCCCCCGCCGCCTACGTCTCCTTGGAACTGGGCGCCCGGGCCGGCGCGCACACGCCCGTCTCTGCCTGCGCTTCCGGTGCCGAGGCGATCGGTTACGGGCTGAACATGATCCGCACGGGCCGGGCAGACGTCGTCGTCGTCGGTGGCACCGAAGCGGCCATCCACCCGCTGCCGATCGCGGCATTCGCCAAGATGCAGGCCCTCTCCACCCGTAACGACGACCCGGCAGGAGCCTCGCGCCCCTATGACACCGACCGGGACGGCTTCGTGCTCGGTGAGGGCGCCGGGGTGCTCGTGCTGGAGAGCGCCGAGCACGCCCGCGCCCGGGGGGCCAAGGTGTATGCGCGCATCGCCGGGGTCGGCATGACGGCCGATGCCTATGACATCGCTCCGCCCGACCCCACCGGCGCCGGGCAGGCACGCGCCACCGAACTCGGCCTGGCCGACGCCGATGTCCAAGCCGCCCAGGTGGTCCACGTCAACGCCCACGCCACCTCCACCCCAGCCGGGGACGGCGTCGAGGCCGCTGCCATCCGCCGCGTGCTTGGCGATCACACCGACCATGTCGCCGTCTCCGGCACCAAGTCCATGACCGGGCACCTGCTCGGTGGCGCCGGCGCACTGGAGTCGATATTCACGATCCTGGCGGTCAAGCACCGGCAGGCACCGCCGACGATCAACATCAACGAAGTCGATCCCGCGATTGACATCGATGTGGTGCGCGACCACCCCCGCGGCCTTCCCGCCGGTGACATCGCGGCGCTGAACAACGCCTTCGGCTTCGGCGGCCACAACGTCACCCTTGTGGTCACTTCGGTCTGAGCGCGGCCCCTGGTCAGCCGACCCGGTGCAGCCAGCGCACCGGCACACCGGCGCCGGCATAGCGGAACGGCTCGAGTTCGTCGTCCCAGGCCTGCCCCAGCGCCAGATCCAGTTCCCGCCGGAGCGTCAAGGGATCGCCGATGTGAGCCACAGCAGCCCGGATCCGGTCCTCGGGGACCACCACGTTGCCGTGCACATCCGTCTGGGCATGGAAGATGCCCAGATCGGGGGTGTGGCTCCAGCGGGCGCCGTCGGAGCCCCGGGAAGCCTCCTCGGTGACCTCATAGCGCAGGTGGGTCCACCCACGCAGCGCTGAGGCCAGCCGCGCTCCACTGCCGGCCGGACCGGTCCACGACAACTCGGCCCGCAGCAGACCCGGTGCCGCGGGCTGCTCGGTCCAGTTGAACGTGGCTCGGATATCCAGCACCGACCCGGCGGCCCACTCGATATGCGGGCACAATGCGCGCGGCGCAGAGTGCACGAAAAGGACACCGCGGGTGTTGACACCTGACATGTTGGTCCCTCCATCCGGTCGAGATACGTCTTCCCCAACGCTCTCGGAACCTTCCGGTTGAACCCGCATCGCGGCTTCGTGGTTCCCATCATGCCCCATCCGCACCGCTTTGTGCACCTTTGGGGCGTTTCGATCCCCGCTGAAGTCCTACTGCAGCCGTCAGGAGATGCGGCTGCGCACCTGGCGCATCGCCTCCTTACGCACCTCCGGGTCCAGGCGCTGCAGGAAGATCATGCCCCGCAGATGGTCCACCTCGTGCTGCAGGGCGCGTGCCATCAGCCCCTCACCCTCCAGGATCACCTCATTGCCCTCCAGATCCACCCCACGCACCTTCGCGTAAGCGGCTCTGGTCGTCGGGAAGTACAGTCCGGGAACGGACAGGCAGCCCTCGTCCCCGTGCTGGGTCTGGGTGGAGGTCTCGACCAGTTCGGGATTGAGAACGTACCCGACCTCACCGTCGATGTGCCAGGAGAAGGCTTGCAGCCCCACCCCGATCTGGTTCGCGGCCACGCCGGCGCGGTCGTCGCTGTGCACGGTGTCCAGCAGGTCCTGGACCAGCCCGCGCACCCGCTCGTCCATGACCTTGATCGGATCACACGGGCTGCGCAGCACGGGGTCGGGATAGATGCGGATCGTGCGTCTCATCGTGTCGTCCTTATTCGTGCACCCGCCGGGCCCGGCGTGATGCCGTGCCCGGCGGGATGCTGCGTGTTGGGCGAACCCCGACGTGCGATACCCCCCGGTTGCTGCTCGGTCGGAGTGGGTCAGTAGCCCCACAGGTAGGGCACGGCCTCACCGGTGAAGTCGAACAGTTCCTCCCAGACGATGTAACTGCCGTCGCTGGGCACGTCGAGGATGATCGTTCCGGTGTAGGTCTCGTTGGCCGACATCTCCGACTCGATCATGTCCGGGTTGTCGCACAGCAGGCCCATGAACGGGTTCACTTCGTCCATGGTGTTCTGATCGGAGTCGGCGACGCCGAAGTTGATCGGCGAGAAGTCGTAGGGTTCGTCGAGATCGTAGGTGGTGACCTCCACGGCGAACTCGATGTACCCATCGAGTTCGGGCTCTGTGCAGAAGAACGCGCCGGACTCCGCTTCCCACTCCTCCACGCTCAGCACCGCCAGGGTCACCTCCGGGTCGGACTCGGTGCCCTGGATCACCGCGGCCTCACCCAGTTCCAGGACCATGGCTTCGCCATCGTCGGGGCCGACGGGACCGTTGTCGTCGGTGGGGTCATCGGTTGGTTCGTCGGTTGGTTCGTCAGTGGGTTCCTCGGTCGGCTCCTCGGTTTCGTCCGGATCCTCGGTCGGCTCCTCCGTGGGGTCGGGAGCGGAGGTGGTGGGGATCTCCTCCGGGTCGTCATCACCGCCGAACAAGGCGATCCCGCCCCAGATCAGCAGACCGAGCACCAGGACGCCCGCAACGATGGCCGCGATGAGGATCCCGGTGTTGCTCTTATTACCCTCCCCCGGCGCGCCCTGCCCTGGTGCTGCGCCACCGGCGTATCCCCCCTGCGGGCCCCCCGGGTAGCCGCCCTGCGTCGCTGGGTAGCCACCCTGCTGGTAGTCGGGCTGTCCCTGCCCCTGGGAGGGCTGGCCCGACCGCAGGAATCCGGTGTCGTAAGGCGACTCCGCCGGCTGGTCCAGATGGCCGCTCGGCTGGTACTGGTACGAGGCAGTCGCCCCGGCACCCGCGGCACCAGCCGGCGGCTGCTGCCCGCCATAGTCCGGCTGCCCGGAGTAGGGCGGGACACCTGCTCCGGCACCGGAGGCGGCTCCGAAGGCCTGCGTCGAACCTTGGTCACCGAACGCCTGTGTCGGTGCGTCCGAGCCGGTGTGCGACTCGGGTACGCCGGGTTGAGAGGTCTCCTCTGCCGCCGCTCCAGCCGCGGGTGCGGTGGCGCCGGGATCGGGCAACCAGAACTCCCAACCCTCAGGTGCCGGTGGCCAGGAGGGGTCGGGCTGCCAGCCCGGTGGTGGGCTCCAGCCTTCCGGGGGCGGTGGCCAGCCAGGTGGAGAGTTGTAGCGGTAGCCCACTGGGCGCTCCTCGTTCATGTGGATGATCGGCGCCGTTTCCCCTAGCGCCCGCCTACCGGGCCCATCCTACGGGGAACGGGGGCAATAGCAGGGCGTTCCCGAGGCGATCTCAATGACCCGGTTGTTGCCCGGGCAGACCGTGGACCCGGGTGTTCTCCCTGTAATGGTGCGAGGGTGGCAAACGCGACGGCCGGGGATGCCGGCCGGATTCGCACCATCCGCTACTTCCTCGCCCACGACCTCCGGGCCGCATTCCTGGAACGCAGAAACCCCCGCCAGGTTGCACCCAGCGGAGGTTATGGGCTCCCTCGGTTGGACTCGAACCAACAACCGTCCGATTAACAGTCGGATGCTCTGCCTATTGAGCTACGAGGGATCGTATTGGCCCAGACGACTTTAGCACCGTTCGCCCGGTGCTCGCCGCCTCGGATACGTGGGCCCGGACACATCGATGGGGTCCCGGTCACCCGCGGCTACTGGGGCAGACCCACCTGAGCGCGCACCCGGCCCTCCATCGCCCGGACCCGTTGATCCAGGTCCTCACCGCGGCGCACCCGACCGCTGACGCTGACCTGGGAGAACAACTGCCCTTGCGCGTCACGACGGATCGCGCCGCGCAACGTTCCCCCACCTGGTAGCCGCTCGACCTCGGCGTGCACGAGGGAGGCCTCCACCTCGCCGCGCAGGATATCGGTCAGTTCACGGTCATCGTGGACCAACTGCAACTCCACCGGTTCGTGGCCATCCACCCAGGTCAGTTGGATCCGGTTGCCGTCGCTGCTCCATTCCCCGCGGTCCACGGTGTGCCAGGCCCGCTCGAAGTCCCCCGAGCCTGTCCCGATCACGACAACAGCCGCTGGGGTGAGCACCAGCCAGCCACCCTCACGCAGCTGCGCAGCGGCCAGCACCTCACCACGGACCAGCCCGGCCATCTCAGCGGGAAGTCTGGTCTTCTTCCCTCGCCCGAACCTCATGAGCCGACCGTACCCGGCTCTCGCGCGCAATGCACCGGACCGCCTCTGGCGACGATAGGCTGGGTGACCGCGCCCCAGTAGCTCAGCTGGTCAGAGCAGCGGACTCATAATCCGTCGGTCGTGGGTTCAAGCCCCACCTGGGGCACCATCCAGGCTCGCCGTCACGCCCGGCACCCCGTCCGAACCCGCCCGAACCAACCGATTGGACGGTTCCGGCGCACCCACGCTGTGCCGCCTCGCCCGAACCAACCGATTGGACGATTCCAGCGCACCCACGCTGTGCCGCCTCGCCCGAACCAACCGATTGGACGGTTCCGGCGGCAGGGTGCGGGTCAGGCGCGCAGGACGGGCTCGTGGTTCGCCAGGGCCTCGGCCAGGCCCGCCACGCCGTCGGCGCCGGTGGGCACCGAGGCCGAGGAACCGGTCAGGTCACCACCCAGCGGCTCGGCCCGACCACCCAGATGCTCGGCCAGGAACCCCTCGGCGATGGCGTTGAACGCCTTGTCGTTCTCCGGCCGCGCGAACCCGTGGCCTTCGTCGGGGAAGAGCACGTAGGTGACCGGAATGCCCTTGGCGGACATCGACTCCACGATCTGGTCGCTCTCGGCCTGCTTCACCCGTGGGTCATTCGCGCCCTGTCCGATCAGCAGCGGCCGCACGATGTTGTCCACATGGGTCAGCGGGGACCGCTCATCAAGGAGCGCCTTGCCCTCCTCGGTGCGGGGGTCCCCGACCCGGCGGGCGAGTTGTTCGAAGAACGCCGCCCAGTACGGCGGGACCGTCTCGATCAGCGTGTTCAGATTCGATGGGCCCACGATGTCCACGCCGCACGCAAAGGTGGTCGGGGTCATCGTCAGCCCGGCCAGGGTGGCGTAGCCCCCGTAGGAGCCGCCCATGATGCCGACGGTGTCCTGCGCGGTGATCCCCTGCCGGACAGCCCAGTCCACGGCGTCGAGCAGGTCCTCGTGCATCGCCGCACCCCACTGCCCGTCAGCGATGTTGATGAACTCCTTACCGAAACCGGTCGAGCCACGGTAGTTGACCTGCAGCACCGCGTACCCGCGGTTGGCCAACCACTGGACGTACCCGTCGTATCCATAGGCATCACGGGACCAGGGTCCTCCGTGCACGAACAGCACCATCGGGGCCGGACCGGTCGCGGCGGCGAGCTGACCGGCCCGGGATGCGCCGTCGTCGGCCGCGCGGTGCGCGGGCAGGGTCAGGTAGGAGACCAGGGTGTGCCCGTCCCTGGCCGTGATCTCCACCGGGTGCATCGGCACCAATGGGGCGCCCTCCAGCGCCGGGCGCCCGGAGAACAAGCGGGTCAGGCGGCGCTGGGGGCGGTCGTAGCGGTAGTAGGTCAGTGGTTCGGTCGCCGAGGAGTACGCCGCGATCCACACGTCGTCGGTCAGGGTGCGGGAGGTGACCGAGATCTCCCCCGGCCCGATTCCGGCGAGGACGTCGAGGTCCGGGCCGACCTCGGGGTCGACCACCGTCCACTCCTCGCGCAGGTAATTCACCGCCACCGCCTGGATCCGGCCCGTGATCGGATGCGCGAGCGCGCCGGCGATGTCGGTGCGCTCATCGGCGTGCACCAGCGATCGGGCACCAGAGGCCAGGTCCAGGGCGTACAAGCCGGAGGTGTTGCGGCCCCGGGAGTCCACCAGGTACAGGGTGGTCCCATCGGCCGTCAGCCCGGCGGCGTAGGTGCTCATCGCGTCCTCGAACGGCACGTCCTCGGCGACCTGCCAGTCCTCCCCATCGCGAGCCAGGATGTCCATGCCGCCGTCCGGGCGGGTACGCATCGCATAACGCACCACATAGTCGTGATCGGCCAGGAACCCGGCGAACCCCTCGGTGTTGCGCACCAGTAACTCCCGGTCCCCGCCGGCCAGTTCCACCCGGTACAGGTCGTGCCACCGGGCGTCCCGGTCGTTGATGCCCACCAGGATCGCCCCCGGGATCCGGTCGCTGACCCCGCTCACCTGCGCCGTGACCCCCGGGAACGGCGTCAGGTCGGTGGCCTCACCGGTGCGCACGTCCACCCGGTGCAGGTGGAAGTCCTCATCGCCGCCGTCGTCGCGCAGGTACACCAGCGTGTGCGGCTGGTAGGTCCAGAAGTACTGGCGGATCCCGCGGGTGTCATCACGGGTGATGGCCTCGGCGGCGCTCAGGTCATCGGCGGGGGCCACCCAGATGTTCAGCACACCGTTCAGCGGAGCCAGCCAGGAGAGGTAGCGCCCGTCCGGGCTGATCTGCACGCCGGCCCGTTCGGGATTACCGAACAGGGCGTCGCGGGAGATGAGGTCGACGGCGTCTATGGTGATGTCGGTCATCGGGCCATTCTGCCAGCGGACGACGGCGAAGGTCACCGGGTGCCCCGGCCCACCTTTGCGCGGCGGTGCTGTGGTGCTCAGCCCTGAGTCTCCAGAGCCCGGCGAGCGTTCTCCAACTCGACCAGATCGGCGAACTGCTGGGCGTAGGAGGGGTCCTCCGGGGCGGTGCGCTGCAGGGCTCCGCGGGCCTCGGCGATGCGGCGGGTCATCCCCATCCGCAACAGCGCCACCACCACGCCCCTGGCGTAGGAGGCCAGCGCTCCGGGGCGGTCCTCCGGCAGCGGGGACACCGCCAACTCGGTCACGAGTCCGTCCACCGGGGGCCCACTGGCCTCGCGCAGCCGCTCCGCCCACGCCGCAGCGGCCCGCGCTTCGCCGTCGGCGCCTCCTCCGGCCTCGGCGGCTACCTGGACGTACTCGGCCAGCCCGCCACTGGCCCGGATCGCGTCGTGGACCGCCCGGTGGGCCGGCACCACGAACGTGTCCGGCGACAGGTCGTCGAAGCCCAGGTCGGTGATGTGCTGGGGCAACTGCAGCACCACCTCCAGTACCTGCCGCTCCAGGCGGGCCACCGGGTCGGTGCTGGGCGCTGACCGGGTGCCCGTGCGCTGGGCGGCCTCGGGGTCCAGGCCCGGGCGTTGGCGCTGCCGCTGCGGGTCGCGCTCGGCCGGTGTGCCACCCCCGTCACCGCCGGCACCCTGCCGCTGGGACTGGGTCACCGCCCGGCGCACCGAGGTCTCCTCCATCCCGAGCCAGCCCGCCAACGAACGCGCGTACTCCGAACGCAGGGCAAGGTCCCGGATCCGCGCCACCACCGGGGCTGCGGCCCGCAACGCCTGCACCCGGCCCTCGGCGGTGCTCAGATCCAGCCGCCGCAGCACCGACCGGATCGCGAACTCGAACAAGGGCTCACGCTCGGCCACCAGGTCCCGCACCGCGGCCTCACCCCGCTCCAGGCGCAGGTCGCACGGGTCCATGCCCTCCGGGCTGATCGCCACGAACGTCTGGGAGGCGAACCGCTGGTCCTCACCGAAGGCTCGCAGCGCTGCCTTCTGGCCGGCCTCGTCGCCGTCGAAGGTGAAGATCACCTCTCCCCCACGTGATCCTGTGGCCAGCATCAACCCGGCCGCGGCATCGGCGGTGTCGCCGAGCATCCGACGCACCACGCGGATGTGATCGACGCCGAACGCGGTGCCGCAGGTGGCCACCGCGGTGCCGATGCCCGCCAGGTGCATCGCCATCACGTCGGTGTAGCCCTCCACCACGACTACCTGACGCCGGGTGGCGATAGCCTTCTTCGCCAGGTCGATACCGTAGAGCACGTGGTTCTTCTTGTACAAAGGTGTCTCGGGGGTGTTCAGGTACTTCGGCCCGGGGTCGTCGTCGTAGAGCTTGCGGGCGCCGAACCCCACCGTGGCGCCGGTGGTGTCCCGGATCGGCCAGATGAGCCGGCCCCGGAACCGGTCGTAACTGCCACGCTGCCCGGCCGAGACCACCCCGGATGCGGTCAACTCAGCCTCGATGAATCCGCGTTGACGCAGGTGGCGGGACAGGTTGTCCCACCCCTTAGGGGCATACCCCACGCCGAACTGTGCCGCAGCAGCCTGGTCGAAGCCGCGCTCGGCCAGGAACCGTCGCGCGGTCGCCGCCTCGGGTGAGCCGAGCTGCTCGGCGTAGAACTGCTCAGTGGTGCGGTTCACCTCCAGCAGCCGCTGGCGCCTGCCGGGCTCCTCCCGCGGGCGGCGCGGACCGCCGTCGTCCTCATAGTGCAGCTCCACCCCGGTGACCGAGGCGAGGTGCTCCACCGCCTCGCCGAAGGGAAGGTGGTTGATCCTCTGCACGAAGGAGATCACGTCACCGCCCTCGTCACAGCCGAAGCAGTGCCACAGTCCCAACTGCGGGCGCACATGGAAGGACGGGGTGCGTTCGTCGTGGAAGGGACACAACCCCTTCATCGACCCGACCCCGGCGCTCTTCAGGGTGACGTGAGCGCCGACGATCTCCTCGATCCGGGCCTTCTCACGAACGGACGCGATGTCCTCACGTCTGATCAGGCCGGCCATGAGCCCGAGTCTAGGCGCTGGCGACCGGCACCACGGGCGAGACGATCACCGGCCGACCGAGGTCCCGGCGCCCCGCTCACCGGGTGCGGGTCACGGGCGGCTGTTCGACTCGCACAGGCGCGCGTGCCACTCCAGGGCGGAGACGTCGGTGAGGGAGGCCACCTGATCCACGACCGCGCGCAACCGCCCTGCGTCGTCGTCGGCTTCCCGGTAGTCGGCGAGGAACGGTGGCTCCAGGGTCGCCTCGGGGCGGCTCGAGCACTCCTGCACCAGGTCGGTGACGATCTGGCGT
Source organism: Pseudactinotalea sp. Z1748 (assembly GCF_049725185.1). Classification (NCBI taxonomy): domain Bacteria; kingdom Bacillati; phylum Actinomycetota; class Actinomycetes; order Micrococcales; family Cellulomonadaceae; genus Pseudactinotalea; species Pseudactinotalea sp. Z1748. The sequence goes on from NZ_JBMPQB010000006.1 coordinate 13,232, forward strand.
TGACGCCCGTACAACGGTTCGTCCTCACGCGGGGCCATCACGAACATCGCCGCGATCCCTTTCAGCACCGTGATCTCGGCGAGGACCTGGTCGGGCACCACCACGTCGGCGTCGTAGCGCACCAGGTTGCCCTGGCCGAAGGTGGCCCGGGTGGCCCGCGCCGCCGCCACCGCGAACCGCCCGATCAGTTGCGAGGTCATGTCCTTCAGTCGGGCCAGGCCCCGCCGGGTCCCGTCGAACGTCTCCACCCAGTACGGCATCGCCGACAGCGATTCGATCGCGGCATAGAGGTCATCGGCGCTGGTGGCCCGGCCGTACCAGGCGTGGATCTGGTCGATCAGGCGCTCCCGCATTCCCTCCTGGCGCAACTGGGCCAGGTCGTGCCGGCCGTTCACCACCGCGTCCTCCACGTCGTGCACGGAGTAGGAGATGTCGTCGGCCAGGTCCATCACCTGGGCTTCGATGCAACGGCGCCCGGGCGGGGACTCCCCCCGCATCCAGGCGAACACCTCGGCGTCATCGGCGTAGGCACCGAACTTTCGGGTGGGTTCACCCGACTCGCCCACCGGTCCCTCGCCGGCGAACCAGGGGTACTTGGTGGAGGCATCCAGGCTCGCTCGGGTCAGGTTCAACCCCACCGCGCGCCCATCCCGCGTGAACGTCTTGGGCTCCAGGCGGGTCAGTAGTCGCAGCGTCTGGGCGTTGCCCTCGAAACCCCCGATATCGGCAGCAACCTCGTGCAGGGCGTTCTCCCCGTTGTGCCCGAACGGTGGGTGCCCCAGGTCGTGCGAGAGGCAAGCGGCGTCGACCACGTCCGGGTCGCAGCCCAGGTTGTAGGCCAGTTCCCGGCCCACCTGGGCGACCTCGAGGGTGTGGGTCAGGCGAGTGCGGACGAAGTCGTCGGTGCCCGGCCCCAGCACCTGGGTCTTGGCACCGAGGCGTCGCAGCGCCGAGGAGTGCACGATCCGGGCGCGGTCCCGCTCGAAGTCCGAGCGGTGCGCCGACTTGGGTGCCTCGGCGTACCACCGCTCATGGTCATACAGCCGGTACCGGCCAACGGGCAGATCGAACACGCCATCACCCTACGCCGTGCATCCCGGCCCGGCTTCGCTGGGCAGGCTCAGAGAATTGCTTGCAGGAAGGTCTTGGTGCGCTCGTGATCGGGGTTGGTGAAGATCTTGTCCGGGTGGCCCTCCTCCACGACCTTGCCGCCGTCGAACATCATCACCCGCTGGGACACATCGCGGGCGAACTGCATCTCGTGGGTCACGATGAGCATCGAGATATCGGTGTTGTCGGCGATCTCACGCAGCACCGCGAGCACGTCGCCCACCAGTTCGGGGTCGAGCGCCGAGGTGACCTCGTCCAGCAGCAGGATCTCGGGGTTCATCGCCAGGGCACGCGCGATCGCCACCCGCTGTTGCTGCCCACCGGAGAGTTGCAAGGGGTGCGCCTCGGCCCGGTGCTTGAGCCCCACCTGGTCCAACAGGCCGTAAGCCTGATCGATGGCCTCATCCTTGGACTTGCCGAGCACGTGCACCGGCGCCTCGATGATGTTGTCGATGACCCGCATGTTCGGGAACAGGTTGAACTGCTGGAAGACCATGCCGATTCGGCGCCGGATCTTGGAAATATCCTTGGGTCGACGCTCCACCCGGCGGCCGTTGCGCTCCTCATGGGTCAGCGGGTCACCATCGATGTAGATGTACCCCCCGGTCAGGTGCTCCAAGGTCATCACCAGGCGCAGGATGGTGGTCTTGCCCGAGCCGCTGGGACCGATGAGCGTCACGCGCTCGCCCTTGGCCACGTCGAAGTTCAGATCGCTGAGCACGGTGGTGTCACCGAACTTCTTGACCACGTCCTCGAATCTGATCATGGGGTCGTTAGTACGCAAGTCGCTTCTCCAGTCTGCGCATGAGGATGGCCGTGGGATAACTCGCCGCCAGGAAGATCAGGCCGGCGATGGTCAGGGGTTCGACGTACCGGAAGGTGGTCCCACCGATGTTCCGTGCCACGGTGACCATCTCCGGGGCCGCGATGAAGATCAGGAACGGTGTGTCCTTGAACATCGCGATCGCCCAGTTACCCAGGGACGGGATGGTCGCCCGGATCGCCTGGGGCATGATGACCGCGCGCCAGGTACGGCTCTGCGGCAACGACAAGGCCGTCGCACCCTCCCACTGCCCCTTGGGCACCGATTCGATCCCGGAGCGGTAGGATTCGGCCATGTAGGTGGAGTAGTGGATGCCGATGACGATGATCCCGACCTGCATCGCCGACAGCGTGGACACCGTCAGGTACAGGAACAGCAACTGCGCCGGCAGTGGGGTCATCCGGATGAAATCCAGGATCCAACTCAGGATCTTGGCAGGTATGTAGGGAAGGCTGCGCAGGGCGATCGCCCAGATGAGACCGAGCACCGCAGCGGCGAGCGAACCGACCACCGTCACGACCAGGGTCACCCGGACGAAGGCCTCCAGGAGCGGGGGGAGCACATCCAGCGCGAACTGGGTGTTCCAGATCATGCCGCTCCCCCTCCAGCCAACGCCTTATCGGTGCGCGGCTTCTTGCTCTCCTTCAGGCCGAGCTTGCGCTGGGCACGCAGTTCCATCCACCGCAGCACCGCCGAACAGGCCAACGAGATCAGGAAGTAGATCACCAGGCTCAGGCCGAATGCGGTGGCGGTATCCATGGTGCGGCGCACCTGCTGGGTGATGAACAACAGGTCCTGCAGGAAGATGAACCCGGCCAGGGACGAGCCCTTGATGAGCATGATCAGCAGGTTGTTGAACCCGGGGAGCATCAGTGCCCAGGCCTGCGGCCAGATGACCCGGCGCATCTTGTTCCACCAGGACATCGACAGCGCGGTGGTGGTCTCCCACTGACCCTTGGGAACGGCGTTGAGCGAGCCGCGCACCACCTCGGAACCGTAGGCCCCGTAGTTCAGGCCCAGGGCGATGATCCCGGTGGTCAGGGAGGCCCATTCGAACCCGAGCATCGGCAGGACGAAGAACAGGAAGAACATCTGCACAACCAGCGAGGTCCCGCGGAAGAACTCCACGATGATCCGCACCAGAGTGCGCACGGTGATGAACCTGGCGTTCGCCGCGACGCCCAGCAGACAGGCAACGAAGAACGCCACGACGGCGCCGCCCAGGGAGAGCTGCAGTGTGACAACTGTGCCCTCCCAGAGGCGCGGCGCCGCCGAGGCGAACGAATCAAGAAAGTCTTGCACCGATCATTCCTCGACGGTGGGCAGATCACCCTCGCAGAGCATCTCAGTGCTGACTTCATCGGTGGGCCGCTCGGCCTCGGTGAAGCCGAACGGGCCAAGTACACGCTCGAACTCCGCCGGGTCGCCGATGATCTCCGCGGCAGCCTCGTTGTAGGCATCCAGCAGATCGGTGTCCGCGTCACGGAACACCGTCGCGCCGGCACCCACCTGGATCTCACCGTCGACCACGGCCTCGAACGCCTCGGTCACCTCGACCGGCTGGTCGGGGTTGTTCTCGGCCATGGCGCGCAGCGAGATGCCGGTGAGGGCGTAGACGTCGGCGCGTCCGGAGACCACCGCGTCCATCCCGTCCTGCGGGGTGTTCACCGTCATCAGGTCGATGCCCAGGGCTTGGGCGTAGGACTCCTCGACCGCACCGTTCATCGCGGCGAAGGTGACCCCGGCTTCCTCGACGTCCTGCATGTCGTGCAGATCGTTCGGGTTGCCCTCAGGCACCATGAACGCCGTGGTGTACATGATCTCGGGGTTGGAGAACGAGGCCTGCTCACACCGCTCGGGCAGGATCGACATACCGGCGGAGATCGCATCGAAGCGGCCTGCGTTCAGGCCGGGGATGAGGGCGTCCCAGTCCACCTCGGTGCCATCGACCGTCTCGATGCCCATCGCAGCGAAGACCTCGCGGTGCAGCGCGATCGTGGCACCGGTGAGCTCTCCGCTGTCGTCGGTGTAACTGTAGGGCTCCTCGCCGGCGAACCCGACGGAGATCGAGCCGGCTTCCTGCAACTCCGCCAGCGTGCCGCCATCGCCGTTCGCGTCGCCGTTCTCGTCGCCGTTGCCCTCGTCCTCCTGACCGGGGACCGGGGGCGGATCGTCGAGCCCGTCACCATTGCCGTTGCCGCAAGCCGCCAAGGCCAGCGTGGCCGCGGCCGCAGTGGCAGTGAGCGCCATCATTCGGCGCGAATTGTTCCTCATCGTGCTCCTCTCGATGTGGTGCCTGCCTGCCCAACGCACCCAGACGTGCGAAGCGGAGCCGGCGACACCGACTTGTCAGAACCGCAGCCCACCGTATGAGCCACCCAGCGGTGGCACAAACGGTGTGATTCGGCGCCGGCACGCCGGCTTCCACCCCTCGGCCGATGTGGCCGGAGGCGCATTCTGGTGCGGCATAGAGCGGTCACGCTCATCGCCACTGATGTGCAGGACATTGCTTGAGAGTACCTCAAAACCGTTACGGGGTTGAAACATATGAGCGGGAAACTTGAGGACGGGTTGACCTTTGGCTAGTGCAGGCTGGGACGCTCATTGCCCAGAACTTGGGTAGGTCATTGAGTGGCATTGGTAGCGTCCATCGTCGGTGGCCGATCGACCGGACGTGCATCGCGGGCGGCCGCCGGTCCGCCGGGGTGGCGCGGGGCGCGGCCTCGATGGTCTACTTAGGTAATGCTTGCCTTACAAAAGACGGCTGGAACAACCGCACGCGGCATCCAGGAGATCATCACCCGCGACGACCGGCCGGCGTACCGGCCCTTCGACGCCGAGGTGACGAACGTACGCACGCTCGGACCGCATTTCCGCCGGGTGACGTTCACCGGTGCGCAGATGGGTTGGTTCGGCACCTACGGCCAGGACCAGCGGATCAAGATTCTGTTCCCGCTGGCCGATGGTCACCTGACCGACGTCGGGGCCGACGATGCAGGGATCGCCATGGCCGGGACCTGGTACGAACGCTGGCGCGAGGCGCCCCGGGAGCGGCGCAGTCCGCTGCGCACCTACACCGTCCGGGCGGTCCGCCCCGACGTGGCCGAGATCGATGTGGACATGGTGATTCACGGCCACGCCGGACCGGCTTCGCGCTGGCTGCAGCGGGCGGGGCGAGGCGACAGCGTCGTCGTCGTCGGTCCCGACGCCCGCTCCAGCCAGTATGCGGCCGGAGCGGACTGGGCCCCAGGGACTGCCACCGAGCTGCTGCTCGCCGGGGACGAGACCGCCGCTCCGGCGATCTGTTCGATCGTGGAGGATCTGGGGGCGGACAAGCGCGCCCGCGCTTTCATCGAAGTGCCCGAGCAAGGGGACATCCTGGACGTCGACCACGGTCCGCACGCGCAGATCACCTGGCTCGGTCGCGACGGGGCCGAGCACGGCGAGTACCTCATCCCGGCAGTGCGTTCCTGGGTCGCCGCACACGCGGCGGTCGTCGACGATGCTCGTGCCGTGGTCGGCCAGGCACTGGAGGACGTCGACGTCGACAGTGAACTACTCTGGGACTCCCCCGTGCTCCAGGTCCAACCGGTCGACTCCTGCGGGCGCGGTCAGCGCTGCGGCTCGGACTTCTACGCCTGGTTCGCCGGCGAGGCCGGGATGATCAAGACGCTACGTCGGATGCTCGTTTCCGAGGCAGGGGTATGCCGGCGCCGGGTGGCGTTCATGGGCTACTGGCGTCAGGGACGCAGCGAGCCCCAGTGAGGGCACGCTGAGCGCGCGGCTCCGGCACCAGCCATGACCAGGACCCAGACCGGGGCGCCCACCCACGCGCCCGCAACCGCAGTCCCTACCCGCCGCCGTCTCCTCGGCCTGGGCGTTGCTGTCGTGCTGTTGCTCGTCGTGTGTGCCGCGAGCCTGGCGCTGGGTGCCCGGGAGGTGGCGCTGGGAACCGTATGGGAGGCACTGCTGGACCCGGTAGCCGGTGCGGCCGACCACGCGGTGGTGCTGGACCAGAGGCTGCCCCGCACCTTCGTCGGACTGCTGGTCGGGGCCGCGCTGGGGCTGGCCGGCACCGTGATGCAGGGCATCACCCGCAACCCGCTGGCCGATCCCGGTCTGCTGGGTGTCAACGCTGGGGCCTCGCTATCCGTGGTGCTGGCCATCACCCTGTTCGGGATCACCAGCCCTTCTGGCTACCTCTGGTTCGCCTTCGCCGGTGCGGCAACGGCGACCGTGGTGGTCTATGGCATCGGCGCCCTGGGGCCCCAGGGCGCCACCCCGGTCACCCTGGCGCTGGCCGGGGTGGCCCTGACCGCCGGCATCACCTCGATCCTGACCCTGCTGCTGCTGTCCTCTACCACCGCCACCAACACCTACCGCTTCTGGGCGGTGGGATCGCTGGCCGGACGCGGCAGCGGCACCGGAGGCGACATCATCACCACCCTGGCACCGTTCCTGGCCATGGGTGCAGTTCTGGCCCTGACGTGCGGGCGGTGGCTGAACCTGCTCTCGATGGGTGATGACCTTGCCCGCGGCCTCGGTTTGCACATCGCGCGCGCGCGGGCACTGGCCGTGCTGGGGGTGGTGCTGCTGGCCGGCGGCGCCACGGCGCTGGCCGGACCGATCGTGTTCGTGGGGCTGGTGGTACCACACCTGATCCGCCCGTTCACGGGCCCGGACTACCGCTGGATCCTCCTCTACGCCCTACTGGTGGGCCCTGCGCTCCTGCTGGCGTCCGACGTGCTCGGGCGCCTGATTGCCGGGCCCGGGGAACTCGAGGCCGGGCTGGTGGTCGCCCTCGTGGGGGCTCCGGTGATGGTGGCCATCGTCCGCCGCGCCCGGTTGGCCGGATTGTGACCGCGCCTGCGGCGCCGGCCGCCACCCCGGACCCGCCGGCTCCCCCCGCCCCAGCCGGCACGGTGCTGGCCGGTGTGCGCCGGGCCCGTCGTCGGCGCACCCTGATCGTGACCGCGACCCTGGCCGCCCTCGTCCTGACCCTTGCCTGGGCCAGCCTGACCTGGGGCGGTCACACCGGTACGGTGCTGGACTACCTCGCCACCTCCGTCGGTGCCGGGAGCGGGGACTCCTCCTTCCTGATCGGACGGCTACGGCTGCCCCGGGTGGTGCTGGCGGTGCTGGTCGGCGTGGCGTTCGGTCTGGCCGGGGCGCTCTTCCAGTCCGTCCTGGGCAACCCGCTGGCCAGTCCGGACATCCTCGGGATCTCCGGCGGTGCGAGCCTGGCCGCGGCCTATGCGATCATGGCGCTGGGTCTGACCGGAGCAGCGGTGGGTCTGTTCGCCTTCGGCGGTGCCGCAACGGTGGCGGCCGCGATCTACCTGCTCGCCTGGCGTGGCGGGGTGACCGGGTTCCGATTCGTGCTGATCGGTGTCGGTTTCGCCTTCGCCATCAACTCCGGCATCGGGTACCTGCTCACCCGCGCCGAGGTCGCCGACGTTCGCACCGCACTGGTCTGGATGGTCGGCAGCATCGGCACTCCCCGCTGGAACGACATCGCGGTGCTGGCGGTAATGGTGGGCGCCCTGCTGCCGCTTGTGGGTCTAGCGGCGAGAGGTCTGCAGGCACTGCAACTCGGCGATGAAATGGCGGGCGGGCTCGGGGTACGCGTGGAGCCGGCACGTCTGCTCGTGCTGGTGGTGGGTGTGGGTTTGGCCGCCAGTGCCACCGCATTCGCCGGTCCGGTGGCCTTCGTGGCGTTCGTCTCGGCTCCGATCGCGCGCCGGCTGCTACCCTCCGGTGGCCTCGCACTGGGGGCGGCAGCGCTGGTAGGGGCCACCGTCGTACTCGGTGGTGAGTTCACTGCCACCCACCTGATCGGTTCCCTCGAGGCACCCGTCGGGATAGTCACCGGCGCCGTCGGCGCCCCGTACCTGCTGTGGCTGCTGGCCACCGAAGACGCCGGAGAGCGGAGCGCATGAGCACGACCGAGCACAAGCGCGGCCATGACCTGCGCGCGAATGCGCTGAGCCTTGCTTACGACAGCCGCCGGGTGATCACCGATCTGGACCTGACAATTCCCCGGGGCGCGATCACCGCGATCGTCGGCGCCAACGGCTGCGGCAAGTCCACGCTGCTACGCGGACTTGCCCGACTGCTGCGCCCGGTGTCCGGTGCGGTCACCCTGGACGGAAGGACCCTGCACGACCTGCCCTCCCGCCTGGTCGCGCGGACGATCGGAATCCTGCCGCAGAACCCCACGGCCCCGGAGGGCATCGTGGTGGCCGACCTCGTCGCCCGGGGCCGCCATCCGCACCAGGGATGGTTCGGGCAGCCGAACGCGGCCGACGACGACGTGGTCACCGCTGCACTGGAAGCCACCGGGACGCAGGGGCTGGCCGGGCGCCGTGTGGATGAGCTGTCCGGCGGGCAGCGCCAGCGCGTCTGGATCGCCATGACGCTGGCTCAGGATCCCGACATCCTGCTACTGGATGAACCCACCACATTCCTCGACGTCACCCACCAACTGGAGGTGCTCGACCTGCTGGCGGCAGTGAACCGGGAACGAGGCGGCACGGTGGTCATGGTGTTGCACGACCTGAACCTGGCCGCCCGATACGCCGAGAACCTGGTGGTGATGCGGGCAGGGCGGGTGCACACGATCGGCAGCCCGGACCAGGTACTCACCGCCGAGGTGGTCGCCGATGCGTTCGGGTTGCGTGCCCGGGTCGTGCCGGACCCGGTCTGCGGCACCCCGATGGTGGTCCCGATCGGGCGAGTCCATCGGTGAGCGTTGCCGGCTTGTCACCGCCGCACATCTAACATTAGGTTAGGCTCACCTAACTTTCGATGAATGTGGAGATCTCGTGGTCCGACACTCGTTCCTGGCCGTTCTCGCTGCTGGCGCCCTCGCCCTGTCCGCCTGCGGCTCCTCCGCCGGCACCGGCGACGGAGCGGGCGGAGCCGCCGACGCCCCGGGCTCCGACGAGAGCGACGGCCCCGGGGCGCCGGTCAGCATTGACCACGCCTTTGGTAACACCGAGATTCCAGCCGGGGTGGGCGATGTGGTCACCCTGGGCTGGGGGTCCACCGAGGCCGCGCTCGCACTAGGGGTGGTCCCGGTAGGTATTGAGGCCCAGACCTACGCCGTGGACGACAACGGCCTGCTGCCCTGGGTGAACGAGGAACTCGCGCACCTCGGCGCCGAGCCCGCGATCGTGCCCGCGAACGTGGAGGAACCGGCGTATGAGGACATTGCTGCGCTCAGCCCCGATCTGATCCTGGCTCCCTATTCGGGCCTCACCGATGAGCAGTACCAGATCCTGTCCGAGATTGCCCCGACCGTGGCCTACCCGGACCAGCCCTGGACCACCCCATGGCGCGAGGTGATCGAGATCGTCGGCGCCTCCCTGTCCATGCCGGGCGAGGCCGCAGATCTGGTGACCGAACTGGACGGCACGTTAACCGAGGTCACCCGGGAGCACCCGGAGTTGCAGGGCCTGACCGTGGCAGCGGTATGGGACGTCGGCGGCACCTTCTACGTGTACAAGCCGGCTGACTCCCGGGTGGACTTCCTGCTCGACCTCGGACTGACCAGCGCACCGTCGGTGGAAGAACTGGACGGTGGCGGGGAGTCGTTCGTCTACGCACTGTCCTATGAGAACACCGACGCGATCGACGCCGACATCCTCGTGAACTACGCCTCCACCGAGGAGGAGGTGCAGACGTTCCTGGACCAGTCCTACGCCCAAGTCATCCCGGCGGTCCAGCGCGGCGCCGTCGCCCACATCACCGGTGACCAGTTGATCGCGGCGATGTCCCCGCCCACGGCCCTGTCCCTGACCTGGGGGTTGGAGGAGTACGTGGACTCCATCAGCGCTGCCGCGGCGAACGCCCAATAGCCCAGCACCCGCTCCCGGTGGCACGAGGTCGCAACCCAGATTGGCATGACCGCCTGCCACGGGCGAGACTGGGCCGATGGTCACCGCTTCGCACGTCGCCGCTGCCACGACCACGACCCTCGTGCACCGGGCCGACCAGGCCCCGGGATGGTGGCGCGACGCCGTCATCTACCAGATCTACCCCCGTTCCTTCGCCGACTCCGACGGCGACGGCGTCGGGGACCTGCCGGGGATCACCGGCAGGCTGGACCACCTGGCCCGCCTCGGCGTGGACGCGGTGTGGCTGTCACCCTTCTACCCCTCCCCCCAGCACGACGGCGGCTACGACGTGGCCGACTACCGGTCGGTGCACCCCCAACTCGGCACGCTGTCGGACATGGACGCCCTCATCGCCCGCGCCGACCAGTTGGGCCTGCGAGTGATCGTGGACCTGGTGCCCAACCACACCTCGGACGCCCACCCCTGGTTCGCCGAGGCGCTGGCGGCACCGCCGGGTTCACCGGAGCGAGACCGGTACATCTTCCGCGACGGCACCGGACCCGATGGGGCCGAGCCCCCGAACAACTGGGGCAGCGTGTTCGGCGGACCCGGCTGGACGCGCATCACCGAGGCCGACGGAAGTCCGGGGCAGTGGTACCTGCACCTGTTCGACTCCCACCAACCGGACTTGAACTGGGAGCACGAGGAGGTCCGCGGCGAGTTCATCGACGTGCTGCGGTTCTGGCTGGACCGTGGTGTGGCCGGGTTCCGGGTGGATGTGGCCCACGGTCTGATCAAAGATCAGTCATTCCCGGAGTGGGATGGCCACCGCACGATGATCAGTGCCGAGGAGAGCGCCGAGCATGCCGGCAAGCAGGCTCCGATGTGGGACCAGCCGCGCGTGCACGAGATTTACCGCACCTGGCGCGAGGTGCTGGCCGAGTACGGTCCGGAGCGAGTGCTGATAGCCGAGGCCTGGGTCGAGGATGATCGCGCCCTGGCCCGGTATGTCCGCCCCGATGAGATGCACCAGGCGTTCAACTTCCAGTTCCTCATCACCCCCTGGCGGGCCGGGGCGTTGCGGCAGAGCATCCAGACCTCGTTGCTCGAACTCGACGCCGTCGGAGCACCCTGCACCTGGGTTCTCTCCAATCATGACGTGGTCCGTGCCGCCAGCCGGCTCGGGTTGCCCATCACCGGCAAGGGTCCCAATGGGATCGGCGCGGGCGACCCACAGCCCGATGGCGAACTCGGTCTGCGGCGCGCACGGGCCGGGCTGCTGCTGATGCTGGCGCTGCCGGGCTCGGCCTACCTCTACCAGGGCGAGGAGTTCGGCCTTCCCGAGCACACCGATCTGCCCGACGAGATGCGCCAGGACCCCACCTTCGCGCGTACCGATGGGCAGGTCGCGGGCCGGGACGGGTGCCGGATCCCGCTGCCCTGGCGCTCCGACGCTCCCGGGTACGGCTTCTCCCCCACCGGCGCCACCTGGCTGCCCCAGCCCGACTCCTTCGCCGCGTTGGCTGCCGATACGCAGAAGGGCGACCCGTCCTCGACCTATGAACTGGTGCGCGCCGCACTCCGGATCCGTCGTGACTGGCGATTGGGCTCGGGGTCGCTGGCCTGGGTGGATGGTCTGCCGGTGAACGAACGTGACCTGCTGGTCTTCACCAACCGCGAGGTGGTGGTCCTGGTGAATCTGGGCGAGCGGGCCGTTCCGCTCCCCGCGGACCTGGAGGTCCTGCTCGCTTCGGGCGGAGGCGACGACGTGGACCACGTGGGCCCGGACGAGGCGGTCTGGGCGGTCATCCCCCGGCCGGCGGACGACGACGGGCAGCACTGAGGCGCACCGCGAGCCAGCACGCACCCGGGCGGGCGAGCACGGAGGGGCTCAGCCGCCGGAGACGCCCAGTTCGGCCTGTTCCAGCAGGACTCGCAGTTCCTCATCCAGGTCCCGGGAGTCCAGCCACCCCTGCGGCAGGTGCGGGACCTTCGGGGTCCCGGCGCGCCCGCGCGGCCCCTCAGCCCCGGCACCGGGATAGGGCTGGTCCAGGTCCAGCGCAGCGAGCCGGTCGTCCAGTTCGGCGAGAGAGGACACAAGTCCGAACGCGGCCCGCACCGGCCCTCCCACCACAAACCCCTTGAGGTACCACGCCATGTGCTTGCGCAGTTCCCGCAGGGCCTTACCCTCATCACCGAAGTGCGTCACCATCAACTCGGCGTGCTCCCGGATCGTCTTGGCCACCTGGGCCAGACCGGGGCGGCGCCGCACCGATGAGCCGGCGAAGGCCGCCACCAGGTCGGTGAACAGCCACGGCCGGCCCTGGCAGCCGCGCCCGACCACGATCCCGTCGCAGCCGGTGTGGGCCACCATCGCCAAGGCGTCCTGTGCGGACCAGATGTCGCCGTTGCCCAGCACCGGGATGTCGGTCACGGCCTGCTTGAGTGCACCGATCGCGTCCCAGTTGGCGGTGCCGGAGTAGTGGTCGGCGGCGGTGCGCCCGTGCAGTGCCACCGCGGCCACACCGGCGTCCTGGGCGCGCAGCCCGGCATCGAGGTAGGTCAGGTGCTCGGCGTCGATGCCCATCCGCATCTTCACCGTGACCGGCACATCGCTACCCTCGGTGGCGCGCACGGCGGCCGTGACGATCGCCCCGAAGAGTTCGGATTTCCACGGCAGCACCGCCCCGCCGCCCTTGCGGGTCACCTTGGGAACCGGACAGCCGAAGTTCAGGTCGATGTGATCGGCAAGGTCCTCCTCGACCAGCATCCGCGTCGCCACGCCCACGGTGGCCGGATCCACCCCGTAGAGCTGGACACTGCGCACCGCCTCACCGGCGTCGTGGGAGATGATGCGCATCGACTCGGGAGTGCGCTCCACCAGTGCCCGGGACGTGAGCATCTCGGCCACGTACAGCCCGGCCGGTGCCGGCCCCGGCAGTGCGGCACCCTCGGGGATTCCGGCAGCGCCGGCACGGCGGCACAGCGCGCGGAAGGGCGCATTGGTCACACCGGCCATCGGTGCCAGCACCACCGGGCTGCCCACGGTGATGGAGCCGATCTGCAAGGGATTCACGTGGGTATTCTCGCATCCAGGCCAGGCGGTGCCCACGGTGATGCCCGCCACGGTCCGCCCAGCCGGATCACCTGACCTGCTCGGGCGGTCGCTCACCTCCGGCCACCCCCACCGCTTACGTCGCCGGACTGTGGCGATGGGCACCGTTGTCGTCGGACTCGATCTCGGCATCCCGGTGCTCGACACTCACGGGTGTGCCGGGACGCCCGGCGCTTCGCCGGCCGCCGGCCCGGACCGGCTCCGCACGGCGGCGGCTGGAGCGCACCAGCATGGCCGCGATGAGGGTGGTCGCCGGGATGGCCAGGACCAGGCCGATCGAGGAGACCAGGGTGCGCACCACCTCCTCGGCGATCTCCCCGGCGGTGAGTGTGCTGGTGATGGAACGGTCGTAGAGCATCACCACCATCAGGGTGGTCATCGCGGTGCCGACGTAGGCGAAGGCCAGGGTGTAGACGGTGGAGGCGATGTGGTCGCGGCCGATTCGCATCGCCCGGGCGAACACGCTGCGGGTGGGGGCGTCCGGGTTCGCCGCGTGCAGTTCCCACACCGCCGAGGCCTGCGTGATCGAGACGTCGTTGAGCGCGCCCAACCCGGCGATCACGATGCCGCACATCAACAGGTCACGCAGGCCCAACCCGGGCAGGACCGCGTCGAGCATCAGCGCGCTGTCCGACCCCGCCCCGGACAGCCGTGCCGCATTCGTGGACCACCACGCCAGTCCCGTCGTCACAGCCAGCCCGATGAAAGTGCCCAGCAGCGCGGTGGTGGTGCGGATCGAGACACCGTGGGCCAGATACACCGCGAAGAACATCATCGCGCTGGCACCGACCAGAGTGGTCAGCATCGCCGGGGCGCCCGACATCAGCGCCGGCACCAGGAACGCCGCCACCACACCCAGGGAAGCCAGCAGGCCGACGATGGCCATCAACCCCCGGATCCGCGCCACCAGCACCACCACCAACACGTACAGACCGGTGAGCAGCAACAACGGCACGTCCCGGACCGCGTCCACGTACACGTACGGGCTGCCGGAGCCCATCGCCCCGGTGGTGAAGAAGATCCGGATGGTGTCACCGGGTTCGATCCCGGCGGAGATGATCTCCGGAGGCACCTGGATCGGCACGATCCGCTCGGTGCCGTCCTGCAGTTCGGCCATCGCCTCGGTGCCGATCTCACCGGTGACCTCAGTGATCACCGCAGTGGTGAACCCCGGACCCTCCACCGGGTTCTCCTGCGAACCCACCGGGGTGTCCCCCCGCGGCCACAGGAACGCCAGGCCCACGATTGTTGCGAGCAGCAGCGGCAGCACGATCGCCAGCAGGATTCGCCGGGTTCGCCGGGCGACCGCCGGATCGAGTTCGGTATCGGTGTGCTCGTGCGTCATTGTTCACACTGTGCCCCGGATGGGCTCGACCTGGTGGCAGCGACACCGCCGAAACGTGCGTCCGCCGAAACCCCGAGGATTCACATTGCGCCCGATCGGTCCGCTCGGCGTGGCGTGGCGCACACCATTCCTTTTGACACTGGTTCTCAATGGGAATGAGAATGGTTCTATGTTCGTACGCTCAGCGCGGATCCGAGCCACGGCGACCCTGGCGGGCGTCGGCCTGCTCCTAGCCGCATGTTCCGACGCCCCCGACCCGGCACCTGCCTCCGGTCCGACGGCGGAGAGCCTGAGCGTGCTCACCGCGTTCTATCCCCTGCATTTCCTCGCAGAGCAGGTTGGCGGCGACCGGGTCACCGCCGAGGACCTTACTCCGCCGGGCGCCGACCCCCACGATCTGGAGTTGTCCCCTGTCGATGTGGCGATGATCGAGCAGGCCGACGTTGTGGTCTACCTGTCCGGCTTCCAGCCAGCGGTCGATGCGGCCATGGAGCAGGTGTCCGGGCCAATCGAACTGGATCTGGCCGAGGTGGTCGATCTGCAGGACACCTCCGCCACCGTCCGCTCGGGCACGGATTCCGGCACCGCCTCCGACGACGACCACGACGACCACGCCCACGACGACCATGACGATCACGCGCACGAGGAGCAGGCCCAGCAGGAGGACGATCACGACGGGCACGATCACGGTCCGGAGGATCCGCACTTCTGGCTCGACACCGAGCGGATGGCCACTGCCGCTCATGCGATCGCCGAGGCGCTCGGCCGGGCCGCGCCGGATCACGCGGAGACATTCGAGACCAACGCCGCACACGTGCAGAACGATCTGGACGCCCTCGATGAGCGTTACCGCACCACGCTGGCCTCCTGCTCCGATGAGGTGATGCTGGTCAGCCACCTCGCCTTCGGCTACCTGGCAATGCGTTATGACCTGGCCCAGGTCGGCATCGCCGGCCTGGACCCACACGTGGAACCCTCCCCGGCCCGCCTCGCCGAGATCCGCGCCGTGGTGAACGCCGAGGAGGTGAGCACGATCTTCGTGGACCCCCTGGCCACCGGACGGGTCAGCGACGCTTTGGCCACCGAACTCGATCTACAGGTCCTCACGCTGGACTCCCTGGAGAACTTACATCCGCCGGCCTCCGACTACTTCGAGGTAATGGAGGCCAATGTGCAAGCCTTGGGCGAGGGACTGACATGCCCGTGAACACCCTGAACGCCACGGACGTGGACGTGCACCTGGGCGGTGCCCAGATCTTGCATCGGGCCAATCTGCAGGTGGGCAAGGGTGAGATGGTCGCGCTGCTCGGAGCCAACGGCTCGGGTAAGTCCACACTGATGCGTGCCTGCCTGGGCCTGGTGCCGATCTCGGCGGGTCGGGTTCGCATCCTTGGGGCACCCCTGGGCCGCGGTGCGCCGTGGCACCGGATCGGCTACGTCCCGCAACGCCCGGGCTCGGCCAGCGGAGTTCCGGCGACGGCCGAGGAGGTGGTTCGCACCGGACTGCTGTCGCGCCGGCGCTGGTGGGTGGGCAGGCAGGGACGAGCCGCCACCGAGGCCGCGCTGGGCGCAGTGGGCATGGCCGACCAGCGCGGCAAAGCACTGCATCACCTCTCCGGCGGGCAACAGCAACGCGTCAGCATCGCCCGCGCCCTGGTCCGACGCCCCGACCTGCTCCTGATGGACGAGCCGATGGCAGGGGTGGACCACCCGAGCCAGGAGGTTTTCGCCGAACTGCTCACCGACCTGAAACGCCAGGGGGTCACCACGGTGGTGGTGCTGCACGAACTCGGGGTGTTGCGCCCGCTGATCGATCGAGCGGTCGTGATCCGACAGGGGCGCGTGGTCCACGACGGCGAGTTGCCTGAGCCCGCCCCGTTCCACGACCATCCCGAGCACGAGCACGTGCACGCCGAGCACGGTGAGTACGAGGGCCCGCCCGACCCGCTCCAGGTGACACTGCCATGATCGCTGCCCTGGCAACGCTGATGACCACGGCGAGTGCGGCGGCGAACCTGGCCTCGACGAGCCTGCTGGACCAACTCGCCGCGGTGCTGGCCAGCCCGATGACGCAGCGCTCCCTGCTGGCCGCGCTGATCGTGGGCGTGGCTGCGCCGGTGGTGGGCACCTACCTGGTGCAGCGCAGACTCTCGCTGCTCGGTGACGGGATCGGGCACGTGGCCCTGACCGGGGTGGCGATCGGATGGTTGGTGGGTGCCGCCACCGGAGCCACGGACATGGAGGCCTACGCTGTCCCAGGCGCGATGGCCGCAGCCGTGATCGGTGCGGTCCTGATCGAACTGGTCCGTGCCCGCGGCGCCACCAGCGGCGACGTGGCGCTCGCGCTGCTGTTCTACGGGGGCATCGCCGGAGGCGTGGTCATCATCGGCCTGGCCGGCGGCACCAACGCCAACCTGATGGCCTACCTGTTCGGCTCGCTGGCCACCGTGTCCACCAGCGACCTGACCGTGACGGTCCTCATGTCGGCGGCGATCCTGGTCGTCGGTCTGGGGTTGCGCACCGCGCTGTTCGCCGTCTGCCAGGACGAGGAGTTCGCCCGCTCCACCGGTCTGCCGGTCCGCTTGCTGACCATCCTGATCGCCGTGGTCGCAGCCCTGACCGTGACGGTGGCGATGCGGGTGGTCGGGCTGTTGCTGGTCTCGGCGCTGATGATCGTACCCGTCGCGATCGCCCAGCTCATCACCTCCTCCTTCCGTCGCACAATGGCGCTGGCGATGGTGATCGGTGCGTTGGTGTGCGTGACGGGCCTCACGATCACCTTCTTCCACCGGCTGGCCCCGGGTGCGATGATCGTGGTGGTGGCGATCGGCGTGTACGCCCTGATCGCTGCCGTGCGCCCGATCATCCAGGCCAGGCGCCCCCGGGACCGGTCGGCCCACCCCGAGATGGCCGACGATGTCCGGCTGAACAACGTCACGTAGGAGAGATGAGGCCATGCAGCGCATGACCCGCCAGCGGGCCGCCGTTGCCGAGGTGCTCGCGGAGTCCGAGGAGTTCCGCACCGCACAGGAACTGCACGATCTGCTGCGCGACCAGGGCCACTCGGTGGGCCTGGCCACGGTGTACCGGACCGTGCAGACCATGGTCACCAACGGGGACGTGGACGTGCTGCGCAATGACGAGGGCGAGGCGATGTACCGCCGGTGCGCGCGGACCGAGCACCACCACCATCTGTTGTGCCGGCGGTGCGGGCGCACCGAGGAGATCGGGGCGGACCTGGTCGAGCAGTGGGCCGCCAGCGTGGCCCGCGCGTACAATTTCGTCGAGGTCGAACACATCGCGGAGTTGTACGGCATCTGCGCCAGTTGCGCCGGAAGAGAGAGCTGATGGGCAACTTCTTCACCACGGGGCCCTTCTGGGCGGTGTACGTGGTGTTGTTCCTCATGGCGATGGCGCGCGGGCAGATGATGTATTGGATCGGCCGCATCCCCACCGAGCAGGCGCTGAAGCGGACCGCACCGACCACCGGGTGGCGGGCACGGGCCCACCGCTGGCTCTCCGACGGTGGCGCCGATGCGGGTGTGCGTTCCATCCAGCGCTGGGGTCTGCCGGTGGTGTCGTTCTGTTACGTCACGGTGGGTTTCCAGTCGCTGGTGCAGGCCGCAGCCGGCATGCTACGGATTCCGCTGCTGTGGTACATCCTGGCCCAGATTCCCGGATCCCTGGCGTGGGCCGCGATCTACTCCACCATCGGGTTCGGGTTGTGGGCGGCCATCATCGCCGCAGCGGCCGGGAGTCCGGCGGGCCTGATCGCCATGACCCTGGCGCTGGCCCTGGCCGCCACGCTGATCGCGCTACGCATCCGGCGCAAGCGTGCCCGGGCGGCCGCGGAGCCACCTCTGCTCACCGGTACCGGCACCGAGCCGGTCGAGCCAGGGGACGTCGACGGCGGGGCAGGGCCTGACGGCGGCGACACGGGCCTGCGCGGCGGGGGCGCGGACGGCAGCCAGTGCGCCCACGCGCGCAAAGCCTCCGACGACGCACCGATCACCCCCTCCTCCTGACGACTCGGGACCTGAGCGGGCCTGCGGAGGTGCCGGTCAGGAACGGCTGGGCTTGTCCACCGCAGCCCCATAGCGCCGGTCCCGCGCGGCGTAGGCGGCGGCTGCCTCCCACAGGTCCCGGCGGTCCACTTCCGGCCAGGGTTTGTGGATGAAGATCATCTCGGCGTAGGCGGCCTGCCAGATCAGGAAGTTCGACGCGCGCTGCTCTCCCCCGGTGCGCAGGAACAGATCCACATCCGGCAGGTCGGGCTCGTCCAGATACCTGGCCAACGTCCGCTCGCTGACCCGCTCCGGATTGACCCGCCCGGCCACCGCATCGCGGGCCAGGGCCGCGGCGGCGTCGGCCAACTCGGCACGGCCACCGTAATTCACACACATCGTCAGCGTGCACACGGTGTTGTTGGCGGTGAGCCGCTCGGCCTCCTCGAGTTCGGCGATGACGCTGCGCCAGAGCCGCCGGCGCCGCCCGGCCCAGCGCACCCGCACCCCCCAGTCGTTCATCTCGTCGCGGCGCCGGCGCAGCACGTCCCGGTTGAAGCCCATCAGGAAGCGCACCTCGGCCGGCGAGCGCTTCCAGTTCTCGGTGGAGAAGGCGTAGGCGCTGATGTGGGTGATCCCGAGTTCGATCGCCCCGGCCACCACGTCCAGCAGCACCGCCTCCCCTGCGGCGTGTCCCTCGGTTCGGGGAAGCCCGCGAGCATTGGCCCAGCGGCCGTTGCCGTCCATCACGATCGCCACGTGCCGCGGTATCCGGCCGGGCGGCAACTGCGGGGGCCGGGCTCCCGATGGATGCGCGGGTGGTGATTGAACCTGGCCGCTCACACCCGTTCCACCATCCGCAGCGAACGTAGTTGCCGCTCCAGGTGCCACTGGGTGTACACCGCCACCAGACCGGAGGCCTCCTTGCGGTGGGTCTCCTCCGAGACGTCGGCCACGTCCCAGTCGCCGGTGAGCAACGCCGACAGCAGTGCCACGGTCTGCGGGGCCGGTGCCGCGGCACCGGGTGGGCGGCAGTTGCTGCACACCATCCCGCCCATGCCGGCAGAGAACGCACGGTGGATCCCCTCGGACTGGCACCGGGCGCAGGATGCGAAACTCGGGGCCCAGCCGGCGATCGCCAGAGCCCGCAGCAGGTAAGAGTCCAGTACCAGCGTGATCGCGTGCTCACGCCCAGCGAGGGCGCGCAACGCACCGGCCAGCAGCAAGAACTGCTGGGTGGCCGGCTGGCGTTCCATCTCGGTGAGCCGCCCGGCGGTCTCGACCATCGCGGTGGCGGTGGTGAACAGGGCGTAGTCGGAGCCGATCGCCCGACCGTGCGGAGCGATGGTGTCCACCTGGGTGACGATGTCGAGGTTACGCCCGGAGTAGAGTTGGACGTCGATCAGGCTGAACGGTTCCAGGCGCGCACCGAACTTCGAGGAGGTGCGCCGCACTCCCTTGGCCACGGCACGCACCTGCCCGGTGTGCCGGGTGAGCAAGGTCAGGATCCGGTCCGCCTCACCCAACTTGTGGGTGCGCAGCACGATCGCCTCATCCCGATAGGTACGCACCGCCCCATTGTCCACCATCGCCCCGGGGCAGGCCCGGTGGCCCCATCGGTGAGTCCGTCAGCGCAGCGCGCGGTTGACCGCCGAGATGATCGCCTTGAACGACGCCGTGGTGATAGACGGGTCGATGCCGACCCCCCACAGCACCTGGTCGCCGACCTCGCACTCCACGTATGCCGCAGCCGCGGCGTCCCCACCGGCCGAGAGGGCGTGCTCGTGGTAGTCCAGCACCCGCACGATGACGTCGCGGCCGGCCAGCAGGTCGACGAACGCCGCCACCGGCCCGTTGCCGCGCCCGGTCAGTTCCACCTGCTCGGAGGCGTCGGTGAGGGTGACGGTCAGGGTGTCATCGGAGCCGTCACCCGCAGAGATCACCTGAGTGGCGCCGAGTTCGAACCGCCCCCACGGCCGCAGGTCGCTACCCGGTGTGGCCGGCAGGTACTCATCGGAGAAGATCGCCCACAACGCGTCCGCGGTCATCTCCCCGCCCCCGGAATCGGTGTGGCGCTGCACGATGCGGGAGAACTCGATCTGCAACCGCCGTGGCAGGTCCAGACTGCGGGTGGAGGCCAGCAGATAGGACACCCCGCCCTTGCCGGACTGGGAGTTCACCCGGATGACGGCCTCGTAGTCCCGGCCCACATCGCGCGGGTCCACCGGCAGGTAGGGCAGGTCCCAGGGCACGTCCTCGCCGTGCTCGGCCACCTGCAACGCCCGGTTCTGGAAGCCCTTCTTGATCGCGTCCTGGTGGGATCCGGAGAAGGCGGTGTAGACCAGGTCCCCGCCGTAGGGGTGGCGCGGGTGCACATCCATCTGGGTGCAGTGCTCCACAGTGCGGCGGATCGCGTCGATGTCGGAGAAGTCGATCAGCGGATCGATACCCTGGCTGTACAGGTTCATGCCCAGGGTCACCAGGTCGACGTTCCCGGTGCGCTCACCCTGACCGAACAGGCAACCCTCGATCCGGTCCGCCCCGGCCATCACGGCCAACTCGGCGGCGGCGACCGCGCTGCCCCGGTCGTTGTGCGGGTGCACGCTCAGTGACACGAACTCCCGGCGGGACAGGTTCGTGGACATCCATTCGATCTGGTCGGCGTAGACGTTCGGGGTGGCCCGCTCCACGGTGGCGGGCAGGTTCAGGATGATCTCGCGGCCCTCGCCGGGGGACCACACGTCCATAACCGCCTCGCACACCTCCAGGGCGTACTCCAACTCGGTGTCGGAGAAGATCTCCGGGGAGTACTGATACCCGAACTCGGTATCGGGGTCCAGCAACTTCTCGGCGTGGTCCATCACATGCTGGGTTCCAGCGGTGGCAAGCAGTTTCGTGCCGTCCTTGTCGTTGCGGAAGACCACCTCCCGGAACACCGGCGCGGTGGCGTTGTACATGTGCACGTTCGCCCGGTGCGCCCCGATCAGTGAGCGGACGGTGCGCTCGATCAGGTCCTCGCGCGCCTGGGTCAGCACCGAGATCGTCACGTCCTCCGGGACCGCGTCATCGGCGATGATGGAGCGGACGAAGTCGAAGTCAGCCTTGCTGGCCGCGGGAAACCCGACCTCGATCTCCTTGTACCCCATCCG
Organism: Pseudactinotalea sp. Z1748; assembly: GCF_049725185.1. Lineage (NCBI taxonomy): Bacteria > Bacillati > Actinomycetota > Actinomycetes > Micrococcales > Cellulomonadaceae > Pseudactinotalea > Pseudactinotalea sp. Z1748. Next base: position 34,616 of record NZ_JBMPQB010000006.1, read on the forward strand.
TACCAGCAGGTCGAACATGGTCCGTTTGCGCTGCGGATCCATGGGTTCGATCAGGGCCTGGTTCCCGTCGCGCAGGTCGGTGGAGAGCCACCGTGGTGCCTGCTCGATCCGCTGTGAGGGCCACTGCCGGTTCGGCAGATCCACCGTCATCGTGTCCAGGAACGGCCGGTACTTGCCCACCGGCATGCCGTGAATAGTGCGAGTGCTCATCGTTGTGTTGCGTCCTTCCCAGTCCTTGTCCTTCTAGCCGGGGTCGCTAGCGCCCGCGACGAGGATCCGGCCGGGTCAGGCCTCGTCGCGGCGAGGAAGGAGCAGGAGATGACTCACAGTACCCACTGTAGCGCAGCCGGCCGGTCCCGTCGTCGCGGTGACTCCGGTCGACGATGGCGGGCCGGTCAGGAGACATCCTCGGGCAGCATGACCAGGATCTCGGTGCTGCCCATCCGTACCGTGGAGCCGACCCGTACTGCTGTCTCCCGCCACGGCTCAAGTTCCACCCGTGTGCCGTCCGGGCCCACCAGTACGGTGCCATTGGTCGAGGCCCGGTCGGTGACGGAGACGCGGCCGCCGCTGATCCGCATCTGCACATGGGTCTTGGAGACCGACTGGTCCGCCACCCGCAGCAGCGCCTCCACCTGTTCGCCCTCCCGGGCCCGCGGATCACGACCGATCAGGGTGGTTGCCTCACCGGGCAGGTGCCGCCCGTCCGAGAGCACCACGGTCACGCCACCGGGTTCGCGGGTGCGTGACTCCGAGGGGACCGGGCCCAGCCGGGCAGCCAGGCGGGTCCGCTCCAACTCCTCCCCGTCCCCGGCAGGGGCTTCCGGGGCGTACCCCGTCTCCTGGGCGACACTCCTCGCCCCTGCCGGACGCTGCGGTGGCGCAGCAGGGCGGGCCGGCGACGCCGGTGCGCCGGGCTCCTGGGCCCAGCCCGTCGAGGGCACCGGCTGTCCGGGCCCGGCCGGTGCGCCCGGCACGTCCTGCGCAGCGGGGGGGACCTGCTGCACCGGCGAACCGGGGTGGTGTGCGGTGGGCAAAGGCGTCTGGCCCGGCGGACCAAACGTGACAGCGTGGCCCGGCTGCGGGGCGCCGGTGCCGTCCGTAGATACCTGCGGCTGCTCCGGGTGCGCAGCGTGCGTGCGGTCCTGGCCCTGTGCGCGAGCGCGTGCCTCGGCCGAGGGACGACGCCGCAGCGCCACCAGCATCGCCACGAGGCCGGCCAGCACGGTCAGGCTGCCGATGGCCAGTACCGCTGCCACCGCAAGGTAGGCACCCGGGTGCCCGGACCGTGCGCCGGTCTCCGGTGCCGCGTAGGCCGGCGTCCAAGCAGCGCCGGCGAGTAGCCCGAGGGCCACGGCAATCCGCACGACCATCGCGGTGGTGAAGACATCCCGCACCGAGGGTGTGGTGACGTGCCCACTGGCGCCGGTGCCGCGTACGTAGGCAGCGTGCCACCGGCCGGCCGCAGCGATGGCCCGCCACCCGCTGCGTTCCAGCCACAGCCCCCACAACACCCATGCCAGCAGCGCCACCGAGGCGGTAGCGGCCAGGAGCCAGAAAAGCGCCCCCTGCGCCATTCCGGAGGTCGCCAGTACCAGCGTGCTCGCACCGGCCATGCCTAGCAGCAGCACGAACAACCCGTGGATGTTGCGCGGCCACCCGGCGACGTCCTCGATCAGCGCGTGCAGCGCTTGAGCGCGCACCTGCGGCAGGTGCCACGCCCCGGGTCGTGACGGGGCGTCCGGGGGCAGGTAGACCGCTGACCGCACACTCGGGGACCATGGCGATGGCGCCGGCTCGGGCGCCTGCCTGCCCGGGCCCGGTGGTCCGGGTGCCTGCGGTCCGGCCCGGCCCGGCACGGCCTGGCCGGATAGGGGCTGGCTCATGACGGCGGTCTCAGTGGTGTCGCTCGTGCGCGGACCGGGCGGCCAGCCGCTCGCGGGTGGCCCACAACCCGGCAGAGGGGGTGGAGATGTAGAAGACGCGTTCGCCGTCATCCATGGTGTTCCAGCCGTCGGTCATGATCTCGGGATCGTAACGGCGAAGCGCCTCGCCGGGGTCCATGTACCGGTAGCCGACGGACTCGACCTCGGCCCGGGTCAGCCCGCCGGGGGCGTAGGTGATGGTGAAGCGGCCTTCGGGTGAGCCGTGCACGAGGTGGGCGGTGCCGTGCGGAATGTCCTGCATGTCCGCCTCCACCGCGTAGTGGGCCAACACTTCCTCCTTGCTCAGGTAACCGTACTTGCGGATCAGCGCATCGACCTCGGGTTGCTCTCCGAACCGCTCGACACCGGGGGCGATGACCACGAGTTCACCGCCGTCGGCCATCGCCATCCGGGTGCGGTACACAGCCTTGTTCGCCACCCAGGTGGCGCGAAACTCATCGGCCTGCATCACCGCGACGATCTTGTCCACCGGCTCATCGAACGGAATGATGTTCTGCTCGGTGCTGGCGCGGGCAGCGGCCAGATAGGTCTCCAACCCGTCCCCCACGTACACGCCGGTGTGACGCAAGGTGGAGTCGGAGTCGTAGTCCATCACCACCTGCAGATAGACGTCGGGCAGGTGGGACAGGAAGTGCTCCTCGGCGTAGTTGAACGCCTGGCGCACCGGGGTGAGCAGATTCCCCAGGTTGTTCTCGATGCCGTAGACGGCCGAGGCCATGTGGGAGGCGCCCAGCAGCCGCTTCCCGCCAAGGCCGATGAAGTAGTTCTTGTTGTGGTTGGCGAACCCGAGCACCTCGTGCGGCACCACGTGTCCCACGTTGATGATCAGGTCCCAGTCCCCGGTGACAGTCATGGTGTTGACGTCGATCGGGATCTCCCAGTCCACCGCGCCCCCGGTGAACTCGGCCACCTTCTCCGCAGGCACGGTGCCGAGGTGGGTGACCCCGTCCTTCCAGTCGTGCACGTGGATGCGCTCATGCGGCACGGAACCGAACATGAAGGTGTTGTCCGCCGGGGTGTGTGGCACGTGCTGTCCCAGGGTGGGGATCAGGTGCACGTCCGCCCCGGCGTCGGTGAGCAGGTGATAGAGGTGCTCGGTGATCCAGCCAACGCCGGAGTGTGCCCGGGTGATGTCGGGTGGGAGCAGCAGCACCCGGCGCAGGTCCGCGATCCCCAGCCGGCTACGAGCCTGGTCGATCAGTTCGACGCACAGGTCTTTGATGGTCTGCTCGCTGACCCAACGCTCCTCGTGATGGAACCACATGGGCCCAGCCTATCGCCGCGGGTACCTCAGCGGCGAAGTGATCGCGGGGAGAAGTGGGAACGGAACCTGGCTCGCCGACCCACGCTCCCGCGCAGCCGGGATCGGGCGGCCCGCACCTCGACCCAGAACGTGGCCGCCTCCTCCTCATCGGGCAAGCGCGGACCGAAGACACCCGCGTCGGCGGCGATGGCCAGCCCCGAGGTGCCCGCGCCCTCGAAACGGGAGTCCAGCGCGGCAGCGGTCTCCCGGCGGGTGAGCCCGTCGGCGCGCGCGGATCCGAGGTCGATCGCCTGATCCTCCAGCTCGGTCCACCCCCCGGCGATCCGCCGGTCCGGTGTCCCGACGGTGCGCCGCTGCCGTCGCCGTCGGGCCTTGACCGCAGCGATGATCAGGAACGGACTGAGCAGCAGCAACAGGGGGATCGCCGCTACGGCGGCGATCAGCGCCCAGGTTCGCTGCTCCTGCTCGTCCTCGGTGGTCTCGTCCTGGACCTCGGCGTCGTCGCGGTCCTCCGGTGGCACGTCCGGGGGTTCCTGCGGGGGGTCCGGCGGCTGCAGCACCTGGGGCTGGGGGTGGTCCAGTGGGTCGGGGTCCTCGGCCTGGGGCACCTGGTCCTCATCCGGCGTCGGGTAGAAGGGCAACCAGCCGTGCCCCTCGAAGGGCACCTCCACCCAGGCGGTGACATCCTCCCCCCTAACCTGCACCGTGCCGCCGGCGGGATCCACCTCGAATCCCATGACGACCCTGGCGGGGTAGCCCAAGGCCCGCACCATCAGGGCCATCGCGGCAGCGTACTGCTCGTGGTCGCCCACCATCTGCTCGGCCTCGAGCATGTCCAGCATCCGCCCGGCCCCGTGGCCGGGCCGGGAGGGCACCTCGTTGACCAGACCGTGGGAGAAGAAGCCCTGGGTGGACAGCGTCGAGGCGATCGCCTCGATCCGCGGGTAGTCCCCGGTGTACCCGTCGGCGAACTGGGTGGCCAGTGAGGAGACCACATCGGGCACCTGACGGGGCTCGGGCAGTGCGAGGCTCTCGGCCACCAGCCGCGTGGCCTCCAGGTCCTGGACGGGCTCGGGCTGATGGGCCGTCAGTTGATAGGAGTCCCCCTCCCGCAGTCCCGCCGTGGTCAGGCCCGTGTGGGTGGCGGTGTTGTAGTAGAAGCCCTCGGTCTGATCGCCCGCGCGGGGGCCGGTGAACGTGACGTCGATGCTCATCCCGATATTGGGGACCCACACCCCACCGAGGGCCTCGACGTCCACCTGGATCCGGGCCGGGTCCTCGGGGACCTCCACGGTGATCCGGTCCCCGGTCCGGGTGAAGGACCCGGTGGCCGGGGTCTGCCCCGGCGTGACGTCCCAGACCATCCCGTCGTAGGAGTCCATGGTGGCCAGCCGCAGGGCCGGTGTGCCGGCCGGCACACCGGTGGCCCGCAGCAGGGTCTCCTCGCCCAGGTCGTCCACGAAGTAGCGGAAGGCGGCCAGGGGGCTGGTGTAGTCGTGCGGGTCCGGCGGTGGCTCGACGTAGTCGCGCAACACCATCCGGGGCTGGCTGGGGGTCAGCACCAGGGAGGCACCGGTGCCGGCTACCGCCGCCATCCCGAGCACCACCGAGACAGCCAGCACGCGATTCATTTCCAGTCGTCCGGCGCGGTGGGCCACCCAGGTCAGGCTGATCAACACCCCTGCCACCCCGATCACCCCGGGGAGCACCGAGAGCCGGGTGCCGAACAGGATCGAGGCCACCAGAACCGCACCCGGCAGGATCAGGGACAGGGAGTAGTGCCGGGCCCGGAGCGCGATCGTCACGGCGGCCAGGGACCCCACGAATGCCAGCAGGTAAGGCAGGAGCAGCAGCGCTCCGGTGCTGCCCAGCGGCGGGGCGATGGTCAGGACCTGTTTCCATACGGTCACCACGCCCCGGCCCATGAGTTGCCAGGTGGTGGGGGTGGGAATGACGCCGCCGATCGCACTGCCGGGGGCGACCAGGCCGCCGAAGGCGAAGAACGTCGGCAGCGCCAGCGCGAGCACGGTCAGGGTGTGCCAGCGCACCATCGCCCCGAGCACCGCGATCGTGGTGCCGAGCACCAGGGCGACGCCGGCGACGAGGAAGAGCCGCGCCGACAGGTACACCGGTTCCAGGGGGGCCATCGCCATCGCGATCAGCAGCACCGGCACCGCGATCGCCAGGACGCGCTCGGTGGTGAACCAGCCGGTTCCGGGCCACCAGGACCCTCGGCCGGCGCGGTCGCGGCGGGTCCCGCCGCCCGCCGTGCCCGAGGCGGGGACCGGTGAGCCCTCCGGCGGCCTCGCTCCCGGTGCCGGGGCGCTCACACGCGCTCCAGTTTCCGGAACCCCCGGGGCAGGTCCTCCAGGGAGCCCAGGGTCAGCGTGGTCACCTGTCCCAGCCGGCGCACGGTCGATTCGGCCCCGATCCGCGCCTGGATCGCCAAGGACCGCACGCCCAGGGGCAGTACAGCACCGGCGGCGCGGATCTCCCGCGGCCCCACCTCGGAGCCGCACAACAGCACCACCACCGTGGCGCGCTGGACGTCCCGGGTGACGGCACGAGCCAGGTCCACCAGCGTGTTGGGGCTGTGGACCGACTCCAGCCGGGTCAGGTCATCGAGGAGCCTGCGTGGGGTGGTGCTCGAGATCACCCCGTGACTAGCCATCGCGGTCAGGTCCTTCGAGGCGTGGATGGCCTCCAGACCCAGGGAACCGAGTGCGGAGATGACCAGTTCGAATTCCTCCGGGTCACCGTAGTCACGTTCCTGGGAACTCATCGCCACCACCATGTGGGAGCGCCGGGTCTCCTCGAACTGGCGCACCATCAAGGTGCCGGTTCTGGCCGAGGAACGCCAGTGCACGTATCGACGGTCATCCCCGGGACCGTACTCGCGCAGCGCGTGGAAGGACAGGTCCGCGTTGGTGACGTCGCGGGTCTCCTGGCCCTCCAGGTCGTGCAGGAAGCCTGCGGCGGACGAGCCCATCCGGACCGTGCGGGGGTGAACGTAGAGTTCCTCCGGATCGGTCCACAGCACCGAGCGGCGCACCAGACCGAGCGGGTCACCGCGAACGGAGGAGACCGGACCCACGGTGATCACCCCGCGCCGGGCGGTGGGGATCACGAACAGTTCGTCGTGTACCTCCGCCGGGGCCAGGGCCGGCAGAGCGAAACTGGCTCTGCTCCCGCCCACCGGCAGCTCGATGCGGGCCGGCAGCACGGGGCGGTCCCCGACGTTGCGTACATCCACCCCGCCCATGGCGCGCTCCCCCACTACCACCCGGCCTTCCCGCAGGCGCAGGCCGATGGCGTAGGGGTGGCGGCCGATCGCGAAGATCGCGGCCACCATCACCGTCGCGGTGAAGCCCGCGCCCAGCACCACCAGTTCGACCCAGCCGAGCATCCGCCCGGCCACCAGGCCCACCACCCCGAGGGCGAGCAGCACCCATGCGGCGCGGGAGACCCAACTCAGCGCCTGTGTGGTGCGACGCACCTGACCGACCAGTTGGGTGACCGTCCGGGTCACCGATCGGGTGGTCTCGGGAGTGGATGCCTGGGTGGTGCTCACGAGGAAATCAGGAGGCCCGTTGCGCCGGAGGGTTCACCTCGGTGAGGATCCGGGCGAGGGAACCGGCGGCGCTGGCGCCCTCGAACTCCGCCTCGGCGTCCAACACCATCCGGTGGGCCAGCACCGGTTCGGTGAGGTCCTTGATGTCATCGGGGATGACGTAGTGGCGGCCCTGCGAGGCAGCCCAGACCTTGGCGGTCCGCACCAGTGCCAATGCCCCCCGGACACTGGAGCCCAGCGCGATCTCGGGAGCAGCGCGGGTGGCCTCGACGAGTTCGGTGACGTAGGTCAGCACCGCCGGGTCCACATACACCGTGCCGGCCAGTTCGGCCATGTCGACCACGGCCGGGCCGGTGATCACCGGGGTCAGGGAGGCGGTTCGGTCCCGCACCGCCGATCCGGCCAGGATCTGGGTGGTGGCCTCGGCATCGGGGTAGCCCAGCGAGGTACGCATCAGGAAGCGGTCGAGCTGGGCCTCGGGCAGCCGGTAGGTGCCGGCTTGTTCGATCGGGTTCTGGGTTGCCAGCACGATGAACGGGCGGCCCACCTCGTGCGGCACACCGTCCACCGTGATCCGGCCCTCCTCCATCACCTCCAGTAACGCCGACTGGGTCTTGGGCGAGGCCCGGTTGATCTCATCGGCCAGCACCACCGAGGCGAAGATCGGGCCCTTGTGGAAGTCCCACTCCTTGGCCTCCTGGTCATAGATGGTCACGCCGGTGACGTCGGAGGGCAGCAGGTCCGGGGTGAACTGGATCCGGGAGTGCGAGGACTGCACCGTCGCGGCCAGCGCACGGGCCAGCGACGTCTTCCCTGTACCGGGGAAGTCCTCGAGGAGCAGGTGCCCGTTGGACAGCAGACACGTGAAGGCCAACCGGACCACGTGGTGCTTGCCCAGGATCGCCTCGGAGACGTTCAGCACCAGGCGCTCGAAGGTCTCGGCGAACCAGGTGGCGCGCTGCGGCGTCATCGTGGCGTGGTCAGTGACGGTCATGAGGTCCTCTGATTAGCTGGGGTTGTGAAGGTTCGGCCAGTCACCAGTCGCGCGTCTCGATCACGGCGTTGCCCGGTGCCCCGGCGATCGTCGGGCGCACCCTCGCAGTGCAGTTGGAGCCGTAGTGCGGTGGCGTGTACCCCTGGTGCGTGATGATGGCGCTGCCGTTACCCCCCATGGACATCCGGTAGGGGCCGTTGCGCTGGGCCGTGTCGAAGGTGCCGCACTGGCTGCCCGAGGCTCGCACATTGACGTCATGAGTCCCCGCGGGCCAGTCCGACCAGTGCAGGCGGAACGTGTGGCAGTTCGTCCCGCGGTCGCAGGGCCGCGGGTCGCCCTTGGTGACCCATGCCCGGGGTACCGGTGGCGGTTCCGGTGGGCCCGCGGCGCGCCGGGACTCCGCCGCGACCGGCGAGATCTGACCGTGGTTGTTCACCCAGCGGACCTCGATCCGGTGCGTCTCCTTCCAGTCCCCGCGCAGGGAGGTGCTGTCTGTGGGTGTGCCGCGCTGCCAGGAGGTCCAGCCGCTGCTTCCGCTGCGGGTGCGGTACTCCGAGCGCTCGATGCTCGCGCCGTTACCGGACGGGGAGCGCCAGGAGAAACTCACCCGCCGCTCATCGACGTCGGAACTCACCGACCCTGCCACCGGCGGCCCGTAGGGGGTGAAGGAGTTGGAGGAGGCACTCCACTGCCCGCAGTAGGTGTTGCAGGCACGCACCTGTGCGGTGTAGCTGCTGCCGTTGTTCAGGCCGCTGATCCGGCCGCCCGAGGGCAGGGCCTGCACGCTGCCGCCGTTGAGGCGGTACTCATAACGGGAGATCGGTTGCCCGTTGTCGTTGGGGGCGGTGTAGGAGATGGTCGCCCGGCCGTTCTCCCCGTCCGCGGAGGCGCTGACCCCCTGCGTGCGGCCGGGTGCGCCGAAGGAGCGCACCGGGGTCGACTGCGGCGACGCCTCGGACTCCCCCGCACGGTTCTGCGCCACCACGGCGAAGGTGTAATCGTGGGCATTCTCCACGTTCACGGTCCGCTGCCGGGTGCTGCCCCCGACGGTGATCACCGGCTGCGCCACACCGTCCTTGTACATGTACAGGTGGTAGGCGTCGATGGAATCACCGTTGGTGTTCGGCTCGGTCCAGCTGACCTGCAGTTGCCCGCCGGCGGCGATGTCCACACGGGTGGCGCGGGGCGCGTCCGGCTGGAAGGGCGGTCCGGAGGGGATCTCCGCGGCCGACCAGGCGCTCCAGTCCCCCGGGTCAGGGGCCTCGTTCACCGCGCGCACCTGGAAGGTGTAGGCCTGACCGTTGGTCAGGCCGGTCCAGGTGTGGCCGGTGCCGGTCACGCTCACCTGATCGCTACCGCCCCCGCCGGGTGAGATCCGCACGTCGTAGTGCGTAATCGGGGTACCTTCGTTGTTCGGCTGGTTCCAGTTCAACGTCAGTTCGGTGTCACCGAACTCCACGGTCGGCGCCCCGGGCGCATCGGGCTTGACGTCCGGGCGGGCGTCACCGGAAGCACCGCTGGCCGGGGACTCCCCGACCGCGTTGATGGCAGTCACGGTGAAGTTGTACACGGTGCCGTTCGTCAGCCCCGTGATGGTGCAGGTGGTCGACCCGCACATCTGGGAGACTCCGCCGCCCTCCACCCGGTACCCGGTGATCGGTGAGCCGTTGTCGGTCGGCGGGCTCCAGGACAGTTGCGCCTGCTGGCTGCCCACCGACTCCACTCTGGGCGGCGCCGGGGCCTCCGGCGCCCCGATCACCGCAGCGCTCACCCGGGCCTGGACCTGGCGGTCCGGATCGCCGGTCACATCCACGACGGTGTAGACGATGGAGAGCCGGCCCACGTAGTCGGACCCGGGGCTGAAGGTGACGCTGTCGCCACTGACGGACACGTCGGCCACACCGGCTTCGGTGGTGGCGAACAACAGCGTGCGCGCCTCCCCCGGGAACGGGTTGGAGTCGTTGGCGAGCACATTGACGGTCACGCTCTCGCCCTGGTGCACCTCTCCGGCGTCGTCGTCATTGGCTACGATCAGCGGGCGGTTGCTGGCGGTGGCGGTCAGGGTGATCTCGCCGGTCACCGAGGCGCCCTCGGGATCGGTGACCTCCACCTCCATGACCTCCTCGGTGCCGGGGGTGGTGTCGTTGCCGGCGGAGGCGGTGAGGATGTTCGCGTCGTCGATCGAGGCGTCGAACCCGGCCGGGACCGAGACGACCTCGTAGGTGAGCAGGTGCACCTCGCCGTCGGGGTCCTCCGCCAGGCGCTGCAGGTTCAGGCTTCCGGGGTCCCCGCCCGCTTCCAGTTCCAGGGAACCGGGACGCATCTCCGGCGCCAGGTTCTCGACCGAGTGCACGGTGATGTCCAGGGTGATCACCGAACTGCGCAGCCCGTCCACGTTCAGGTCGAGGGAGTCGGTGACCTCGAAGGTGATCGTGGCCGGCCCGTGGTACCCCTCCGCGGAGGTGTAGGCCAGGGTCTGTTCATCGACCACCAGTTCGGAGCCGTCGGAGTTGGTGGCACGAACCAGGGAGAAGTCGGTCAACTGCACCGGGTCCCCGGACATCGAGGCCACATGATCGTCCAGGGAGATCTCGATCCGGTCGCCGGAGTCGACCTCGATCGGCGGAGCATCGGAGCGCTTCACCGGGCCGGTGTCCTCCAGGCCCGGAACCTCCACGAACGCGTAGGAACTCAACTCGTCCTCGTCGGTGATCTGGTAGGTGATGACCTGGCGTTCCGGCGTCAGATCCACCTCCAGCTCCCTTCCGTCGGCACTCAGCCGTGCGGTGGGGTTGCCCTCGGGAACCGACAACCTCAGGGCGTCGACGCTACCGTCGGGGTCGTAGTCGTTCTCCAGCACCCCGACGGTGATGGTCTCCATGCCTGCGATCGCGTCTGCGGGAACCTGGTCATCCACCGCCACCGGTGGCTGCGGATCCGCGTCCGGGTCCACGGTGATCGACAGGGTGCCCACGTCCTCCCCGCCGTTGCGGTCGCTCACGAGATACTGGATCAGATAGGTGCCGGGCTCGCTCGGGGACGTGAACAGCACGGTGGCGTCCCGGATGCCGACGTCGGCCAGGCCACCGTCGTCGGCGATCGAGGGGTCGCCGAAGACCAGCCGGTCCCCGTCCGGGTCGGTGTCGTTGGCGAGCACGTCCACCTGGACCTCACGGTCCGGACGCACCGTCACCTCGTCGGGCACGGCGATCGGGGGCCGGTTCCGGTCCGGGGGATTGATCACCCCGACCGTGATGCTGGCGGCGGCGACCGCGCCGAGACGGTCCTGGACGGTGTAGCGGAACTCATCGGTGCCACGGGAGTCGGTGTAGGGCTGATAGTCCAGATACCCCGGACCCTGCTCCACGATGCGGCCCAATTGCGGGGAGGACTCCACACCGAGTACCCGAACCGAGTCACCGTCGGGATCGATGCCGTGGGTGTTGATCGGGATCCGCACCCGTTCACCGGCGAAGGCGCGGGAGACCACGTCCTCCGGTACCGGCGGGGAGTTCGACTCGTCCCCACTGGCGACCACATTGACGGTGATCGGCGCCGAGTGGGACTGTCCGTTCTCGTCGGTGATGCGGTAGACCCCGGTCACGGTCTGCGGGGTGTCGGGGGCCATGTACCGGACCACGTCACCGGCCACGAACATCAGCCCGGCCTCCGGTTCCTCGACCAGGTCGGTGTCGAGTGAGAACTCCAGCCCGTTGGGGTGGGAGTCGTTGGCCAGCACCGGGATGGTGACGTAGTCCCCCACCCGGACCCGGGCCGAATCGCGCACCGCGATCGGGGGCCGGGCGGCCTCGGCGTGCACCAGGGGCAGCACCTGCACCTCACCGACGGCGCTCTGGTCCCCGTTGGAGACGGTGTAGGTCAGGGTGACCGGCTCGGTCAGGGTCTGGTTGGAAGAGATGCGCAGCAGCCGGTGGTCCACGATCGCCACGTGCAGCCCGAGTCCGGGCGGCACATCGATCTGCTGCACCGCCAGCACCCCGCCGGCCGGGTCGGAGTCATTCTCCAGCACATCCACCAGCACCGAACCACCCGGCGGCAGGAGTGCGGTGTCGGCCACCGCAACCGGCGGTGCCCCCTCGTCCCGGCCGACGACGCTGACGCGCACCAACCCGGTGGCCGAACTGCCGTCGTCATCGGCCACGATGTACGTCATGTAGTAGTCGTCGGCGATGTCGGACGTGAAGGTGAACGTGCCGGCATCGTTGTCGGTGACGATCTGTGCGTTCGGCACCTGCTCCACGTGCGACAGTCGCAGCGGGCGGCCGTTCGGGTCGATGTCATTGACCAGCGGCTCCACCGTGATCGTCTCCCCGACGAACGCCGTGGCGAAGTCGAACACAGCGGTCGGCGGGTAGGGCCCGTCCGGGAGCACCTCGATGTCGATGAGCACCTCACCGATATCGGTACCGTCCCCCACGAGCACCACGATCTGCTTCAGGCCCACCTCGAGGCCACGATCGGTGATGCTGATCAGCCCGTTCGGAGCGGTGATCACCTCCAGGCTCTCCGGCGCCTCGGCACCGATCACGTAGATCGGATCGCCGTCGGGGTCGCGCACATCGTTCATGATGTTGACCTCGACCGACTCGCCGGAGACCACTTCGGCGCCGATGTCGCGCAGTTGCTCGGGCGGCGAGTTCTGTCCCGGCGGCACCACGTCCAGGCTCACCTGAGCGCTATCGGTGCCACCACGGCCGTCATCGGCGGTGTACCCGAAGCGGTGCCGGCCGCTCGCTTCCTCGGCGACGTGGATCTGCAGCGCGCGTCCGCCCAGCACGTGCTCCACGGTACCGAAACTCTCCGGCACATCCTCGAATTCGGAGACGGTGAGCAGGTCGCCGTCGGGATCGGAGTCGTTGTCCAGGACCGGGAGCATCACGGTGCGCCCTGCGCGCACACCGAAGGAGTCCGGCTCGGCGTTCGGGTCGCGGTTCTCCGCCTCCCTGTCCAAGGGGACCTCGTCACGGATCTCCTGCAGGGACTCCTCTTCCTCCTCCTGCTGATCCTGGGGCGGGGTGATGTCCTCCCAGTTGTCCACCAGGATCAGGGTGTCCTCCAACATCCAGGAGTCACCGTTGCGCATGTCGTTGAGCACCGCGAGCTGCCGGTTCACCCGGAACACCAGGTCCGCGCCGGCGCCGGCGGAGGGGATCGCCTGTTCGACCGGGTCGGCGCCGCGGCAGGTGCGCAGATGCAGCGGCGCCGACCCGGTCCAGGCCCCGTGCAGGCAGCCGCTCACCTGCACCGGTTGAACCGGCTCCCCGGGCGTCTCCACCTTCCACACCACGGGTTCGCCGCCACGCAGCGGGACCTCGATCAGGGCGTCGGTGGTGGCGATCGCCACCGAGTTCCCGCCCGGACTGGCTGCCTGCATCCGGGCCGAAGCCAGATCCACGTCCAGCTCGGACAGATCCAGGGCGTTCTCCCGTGGTTGCACAAGCACAGCCTCAACGGGTGCGTCCGGGCCTTCCTGGCGCATACTGAGCACCACCGGGGTGGTGCCCACGGCGGTCATCTGGGTCTGGACGCTCGCATCGAAGTAGGCCTCCTCGAGTTGGCTGATCTCGGGCTCCAGGGCCTCGAGATCCACCTCCTCACCTTCGCCGTCCTCCTGCGGTGCGTCGGCGTCCTCGCCGGCGGCATCGGTATCGTCGGGCTCGGAGTTCTGCGCCCCGGTTCCGCCGGCGTCCGCGTCCGTCGCACCGTCATCGGTCATCGACTCTGCCGCCGCGCTCCGCTCAGCCCGCAATTCGGGGCTTACGGTGTGCAGTTCCCCACTGAGGCCGTTCAGACCGAAGGCGGTTCCGTCGTCGGCCACGACGTGGGCAGCCTGTGCTCCCAGGTCCGCCAGCGGTGGGGCGGTGCCCTCATCGAGCACGCCGAGTTCGTCCAGACCGAGCACGTGGTATTCACCGCTGCGGGAGTTCAACACCCCCACGGTGCCCTCGCCCATGGCCACGTCGGCGTTCGCGGGCAGTTGTGTGGCCGGCCCGGAGGTCGCGACCTGCGCGGTGTCGACCCGTTGGATGGTGCCCGAGGCCAGGTCGCGCATGAACACCACGTCGTGACGTTGCAGCAGGTCGATGTTCTGGCTCGTCGCCGCCAGGGAGGCGTCGATCTGCTGGACCGGGTAGTTCAGCCGGCCCATGGCCAGTTCGGTGCTGTTGGAGACCCACACGCCGCCGTCGTTCAGTTCGACATCAGCGGTGGCCACGCCCTCGTAGTTCAGGCTCAGGGCCACCACGGTACCGAGCACGAGGGACACCACGGTCGCACTTGCGATCCTGCGGCGGCGTATCGTCGTGCGTGCCCGCACTCCCAGACTCCTCCCCGGTTCCCCCGGCACAACTGACGGGGGCCAGACCCCGTCCCGGTCCGAATCCTAACGGATGGACCTGGGCGTGGACATGGGCTGTTCTACCCGCCCATCGGGGTGGACGTGGGCCGTCCTAACGGCCGGCGCGACTCAGGAACCGGTCCGGGCCTCTTCCTCGGCCCGTTCCAGGCTGGCCCGCCGGTAGTTCTCCTCCAGCAGGTCCAGATCGCCGGCCACCACCAGGCGCGAGGCCACGGCGTGCTCGACCAGCCTGGCCCGCCGGTTCACCGCCAGCTTCTGCTGACCACCGCGCAGGCCACGGACGCCGTGCCGGGACAACTTGTCGCAGACATTGTCCAGTTTGCGGTTGAACCGCGTGATGGTCCACCCCAGTTTCGCGGCGGCCTGGGCCGACGTGGGGATCGACGCGCTGGACCCTCGGCCGCGCAGCACCGCTTCGGCCAGGGACAGGATGAGCAACTTCTGCGACTCGGTCAGGGCGACCGGGCCGATCGTGGTCTCCCCCACCTGGGTACGTTCGGGAGAAGAGGACTCGAACGTGGGCGTCTCCCCCACGATGCCGACCTCATAGGTGGTGGGCCCGGCGGTGAACAGCACCGAGGTCCGGGCGAACACCAACGGCAGCCGGGCACCGGGAGCGAGCCAGGCCTGCATGTTGCCCTCGGAGTCGGAGACCGTGGCCGACAGGCGGGATCCGGTGTTGGTGAGCCACCACAGGTCGTCCTGGTAGGCGATCGTCAGGAACTGTCGGTGCAGGTAGGGGTTGTCATCGACAACCAGGTCTCCCTCGCGCCCGATCGTGAACGGTTTGGTTCGATCGGCATCGAACCATTCACCGCAGAATTCCACCTTCAACGTCATCTTCTACCCCCAACACCGACCATCCTAGGCGCACGCCTGGCTCCATTCCGACAGCCTAGAGCTCTCTACCGAAATTGCGGCGACTTCCACGCAGACCCGCTCCGGAACGTCGGTGAGGGTGATCTCGGTCTCGGTGATGCGTTCGGTCCCGGTATCGGCGCCGGCGACCTGGCGCCAGGCGTAGGCGAGGTCGGCATCGAACTCCGGGGCACTCCAGGTGAAGGTGACCTCGTCCTCCCCCTCCACGCGTTGCCCGGTGAGTTGCTCGGGCGCTCCCGGACGGGAGGCGTCGGTGACCGGCGGATCCGGGGGTGCGATAGTGGGGTCGGTGGGTGGTGGGGGATCGTCGGGAGCGTTGACCGCGCCGTAGATGACCACCCCGCTCACCACCAGGATGACCAGGATCGAGGCCGCCAGCGTCAGCCAGCGCAGCCGGCGGCCCCGGCGCTCGTTACCGCCGGCCTCCTGGTCGGGGCCGACGCCGGCGTGCGGGGGGCCGTCCTGGCCGGCTTGTGCGGGGCCACCGGCGGAGCCTGCAGCCGGGACGACGGCGGGGGTGCGCACGCGCGTTGCGTCGGTGTCTACGGCGTCCCCTCCGGTGCGCGGGGCGGCCGGGATCTCCACGACCGAGCGCACCCGGGTGCGCAGGTCCTCTCCGACGGTATCGGGCACCTGGATCCAGGAGGTATCGGGCAGGTCCAGGCTGGTCTGAGCCAGTTGGAGTTCCTGTTCGACCCGCTGGAGTGCGCGGGCGAACTCCGCGGCCGTGCCGAACCGTTGCTGCGGTGCCTTGACCATGCCGCGCTGCAACACCTGCTCCAGGGAGGGCGGGACGTCATCTCGCAGCAGCGGCGGCAGCGGATCGCGCTCGATCCGTCCGATGATATCCAGAGCGGAGTTCTTCCCCTCCCGGAGTTCGAAGGGGGATCGACCGGCGAGCAGGGTGTACACCGTTGCCGCCAGGGCGTAGATGTCCCCGGGAGTGCCGCGCTCGGCGTGCTCGTCGAAGAATTCCGGGGCCGACCACGGTATCGACATCCCCACCGCCTCGGACTCCTCGCTGGCGTGCTGGACCACGGATATGCCGAAGTCGGTCAGTGCCGGCCAGCCGTAGTCGGTGGTGAGCACGTTCGCCGGCTTGATATCGCGGTGCAGAATGCCGGCCCGGTGGGCTGTCTCCACCGCACCACCCAGGCGGACCCCGATCCGCAGCGCCTCGGCCACGCCCAGCGGCGCGGTGCGGTAGCGCACCGACAGGTTCGGCCGCGGGCAGTACTCCATCATCAGGTACGGGCGTCCGTCGTCGGCGGTGTCGGCGTGGTAGATCGTGACGATCGAGGGATGGGCGGACAACTGGGCCATCACGTTGGCCTCGGCCACGAACTGTTCACGACTGGCCGCGTCGGTGGTCGGCGCGAGCAGCACCTTCACCGCGACGCTACGCCGCGGTAACTGCTGGGTGTACAGGAAGACGTCGGCGAAACCACCCGAACCCAGGAGTCGTTCGTAGGTGAATCCGGGGATCTGCGGGGGTTGCGAGGGTGGACGGCTCGGAGCCACCTAGCGTGCACCACCCTGGTACGGCCCGTCAGGGTTCACGACGGGCCGCGCGCCGCCGGCGGATCCGTAGCGGTCCGGTGGTGGCGGCACCCCGGGTCCCTGCGGGGGTGGGCCGTACGGACCCGGCTGGGACGGGGCACCGGGGGCCGGCGGTTGGCCATAGTGCCCGGGCTGGGCCTGCGTGCCGGGTCGCCCGTACGGATTCGGCCGGCCGTAGGGTGCGGGCCGGCCGTACGGAGCCGCCGGTGCAGCCGGGGGCTGCCCGGGCGCGGGTTCGCCGGTTCCGGCGCGCGGGGCCGGTTCGGATTCCTCGCCGCCGTTGTGGACCTCAGCGGTGACGCCGTCCCCGAGGTCGATCACCGCTCCGGCGCCCACCGGGATCGCCTCGGCGGGATGCAGGCGGCGGGCCTCGGCACCGGGCAGCGTGACGACCGTGCCGTTGGTCGAGCGCAGGTCGGTCACCACCACGTGGTCACCCTCGGGCTTCAGTTCGACGTGGGTGCGGGAGATGTCCTGCTGCGGGCTGGGCACGGCGACCAGGTGCGGTGCGACCGGCCCCTCGAACCGGGTGGCCTCCGGTGCCCGGCCGAGCAGTGCGGGCCGGTCAAGTTCGACCCGCTGTCCGGTGGAAAGCACCAGTACCGGCACCACGCGCGCGGGTTGTGCCACGGCGCCGGCCAGGACCGTGTCCTCCCCGACCGCCTCCTGTCCGCCCGAGTTCAGGGCCTCCCGCAGATGGGTCACTAGGACGGTGTGGCCATCGTGGTCACCGTCGTCCTCATTCGCCTGGCCGGCGCCCTCCTCGGTGGCTTCCTCGCCGGCGGCGTCCTCGACATGATCTGACTCGTGCTCGCCGGTGCTGGAGCCACCGCCGACCGCGGGGGCGGAGAACACGGTCGCCGCTAAGCTGTGGTCGCCCTCGGCGGCGGGTGCCGGGTGATCGGATTCCGCCGTCGCGGCCGGGTCGTCGTCCTCGGCTTCGCCGGCGACGACCTCAGTGTCGGCGTCGGCGTCGCTGTCGGCGGCACTGTCAGCAGCGGCGCTCTCCGCATCCACCGAAGCCTCGGTGTTGGCGACCCCCTCGCCGGTCGAGGCCTCACCGCCTTCGCCCTTCGAGGTCTGCCCGGCCTTCATCGCCGGGACGTTCCAGGGCAGGGAGTCGATCGGGCCACGGTCACCGCCCGCCCCCGATCCCGCGGTTCCTCCGTCGGACTCCGCCGCATCAGGCTCATCCGGCGTCTCGGCCCCACCGGTGTCCTCAGCCTCAGCCGGGGTCCTAGGCGCTACCGCATCCTCGGGCTCGTCCGGGGTCAGGACACCCTCCTCCGGCCCACCCTCCTCCGGAGTGTGCTTCCGCCCGTCGGTGTCGACCTCACTGGCGGCAACCGTCCCGGCGAGGGCGGAACTCTCCGCGTCCTCCGACCCGGACTGCACCGCTGCTGCCGCCACCACGCCCGAACCCAACGGCCACTCCTGGCCACCGTCCTCGGGCCCGCTGACCCGCAGGTGCCGCGGGAGGGGACCCACGTGCTCGCGCCAGGTGCTCATCCCCTCGGCCTGGATCTCGGTTCCGTCGCAATCGACACTGACCTGCCCCCGCACGAGGACCCTGACCAGGGTGCCCTCGGTCTGGACCAGCGCGAAGTCCGGGAGTGCCGAGAGACTTCCCACAGCGATGGCCTCGAGCCACGCCGACAGCGGGCGCTCGGCCACCATCGCCTCCCAGAGGGAGCGGGCGGTCACGGCAGCGAAGTCCGGAGCCAGCAGCGCCAGTCCCCCGGGCGCGACCAGGCCCGTCCAGGTCCCGCTGCGATAGGAACTCATCATCACCTCATCAGCCTCTCTCATCGGATCGCACCGGCTCGGGGAAGTGTGTCATCAAGGTCCGCGCGGGCATCAGTTGAAGATGCGCGGCGTCCACCACACCGGGGTGCAGTGGACTGCGCGGCGCCGTCGGCAAGCAGATCCACCACCACCGCCGACACGTTGTCGCGTGCACCGGCTCTGGTGGCCCGCTCCACCAGGTCCCGACAGGCCTGCTCGGCATCGCCCGGAGCGGCCAGGGAGGCGGTCACCTCATCAGGTGTGAGTTCCTCGGTGAGGCCGTCGCTGCACAGGAGGAACCGTTGCGGTCCTCCGGCGTGCAGCATCCAGAAGTCGACGTCGACATCGTGGCTACTGTCCACCGCTCGAGTGATCACGTTGCGGTGCGGGTGCTCGCGTGCCTGACCGGCGGTGATGGCGCCGGCGTCGAGCAGTTCCTGGACCACCGAGTGATCCACGCTGACCTGGATGAGCCCGTCCTCGTCATAGCGGTAGATGCGCGAGTCCCCCACGTTGAACGCCAGCCAGTACGGCGCCCCCTGCTGGGTGGTCAGGACCAGACCGGCCGCCGTGGACCCGGCCAGCGGGGGGTCCCCCGACCCAGGATCATCGTGTGCCCCCGTCTCGCCGGTCGGCCGGGCTCGCGATCCGGGCCGGTCTCCCTGTGCAGCCCTCACCCCGGCGCGGATCAGGTCCCGGGAGTGGTCGATCACCGCCAGGATCTGGGCCGGCTCGACAGGTGCGCCGGGCTGCAGTCCGGCGGCGAAGGCCTCGAATGCCTCCACCACGCACTGTGCCGCCAGGGCACCGTAGACGTGCCCGCCCATCCCGTCGGCCACCAGGAATACGGGCGGGGCGGCAAGGACGGCGTCCTCATTGACCCGGCGGCGTCCGCCGGCGTCGGTGACCGCACCCCAGACCGTGTGCACCACGCACCCCCTCTCCTGCCTCGATTGGGCCCGATCCTACCGACCGCACCCGGGCCCGGCGGTCCGGCGCTCACACGAACGAGGGGAACACGCCCCAGTACGCGGCGATGATCAGCAACGAGACCGCACCCAGGTGCACCAGCCACCAGACCAGGCGTCCGGGCCCGCGCCAGACACCCACTGCGCGCGCCCGGTGGGTGCGCTCCAGCGAGGCGTACAGCACCCCGGCGGCGAGCACCCCGGTGCCCAGCACCAGGAAGTAGCCTCCGACGACGACGAGGTCGTTGCGCAGATAGTTCAGGGCGTACTGGGCTACCTGGGTCAGGTAGGCCACGAACATCACCAGCGCTGCCAGCGCGGCCAGCGCGGTCGCGGCGGCGTACCGGGCAAGTGATGCGGGCATGATCGGCTCCCGCGCGCGCTGCGCGATCCGGGCCCCAGCCCACAGCGCGGGTCCCAGCACCAGCAGACCGAGGGAGCCGAGCAGGGTGTACATCACCCAGTCCCCATCAGCGTACCAGCGGGGTGACGCAACCGGGGCTGCGGCGTACCGCTGTTCCGGCTCGGCCCCGGCCACCTGGGGGACGGCGCTGGCCGTCTGCGGCAGACCCTGGGTCCAGCGCGCCAGGTCCCTGGTGAACCCCGGGGCCAGATCGCCGTTGGAACGGATGCCGTGGTTTGCGCCGTCGTAGTAGCGCACCGTGAACTCGTCGTTACCGGCGACCGCCAGGTCGTCGCGCATCACCACCGCCCCCTGCACCACCGGCATCGAGGCATCATCGGTGCCGTAGACCATCAGCACCGGCACATCGAGGCGCTGCTGGTAGGGGCTGGCGTCGAAGTCGGCGTACTCGAACCCACCGCCGGGGATATTCATCCCCACCGCTCGTGGGATCGCCCGTAGCAGTGCCCCCGGAGCGCCGGTGTTACGCAGGTAGACATCGGCCGCGAATGCGGCTTGCTGACGGGGCTGGACCACCGGGGCGGAGACCAGCACCACGAAGTCGACCTGGTCGTAGGCGGCACCGGCCACCGTGGCGATGTAGGCACCTTCGGACTCCCCGTAGATACCCGTCCGACCGGAATCCACTCCCGGCCAATCGGCGAGCACGTCGAAGGAGACCATGTAGTCGGCCGCCATCTGGACGTAATTGCGGTTGCGCACCGTGTAGGTATCCATCCGCTTGGCCGGCACCAGCACGTAGAGACCGGCGCTGGCGAGCTCGCGGGCCTGGTCGGCGAAGGAGGTGGCCCGGCCGGTTCCGGCCCCGTGCATCATCAGGATGCCCGGCCGGTCCGGCCCGGCATCGACGGGATAGGTCAGGCGTGCCGGCACGCTGACCCCACCCAGATCGACCTCGAAGTCCTCGCTGGCGGTGGCGTAGGTGCCCACCGGGTCGGTGCGGACGTCGGAGCCGATGATGGTCTCCCGGGTCTGGGACTCCACCTGGTCCTGGATCAGCTCCGGGTGCCAGCGAGGCCCCGCCAACGAGCCGATCGTGCCCAGGATCAGCACCAACCCGAGCACCGCAAGCCACCTGCGCACCACCATCGCGAGCCCCCCGGGTACTCAGAAGCCCAGACGCTGCAACTGCTTGGGGTCACGCTGCCAGTCCTTGGCGACCTTCACGTGTAGGTCCAGGAACACCGCGGCACCCAGCAGCGCCTCGATCCCGGCCCTGGCCCGGGTGCCCACCTCGCGCAAGCGCGCACCCTTGGCACCGATCACGATGCCCTTCTGTGAGTCCCGCTCCACGAACAGGTTCACCCGCACATCCAGCAGGGCGCGACCATCCTTGGCCGGGCGGTCCCGTTGCACGATCTCCTCCACCACCACGGCCAGGGAGTGTGGCAACTCATCGCGCACCCCGTCCAGGGCGGCCTCGCGAACCAGTTCGGCGACCATCACCGAGTCGGGCTCGTCGGTCAGATCCCCGTCCGGGTACAACGGGGGCGACGGCGGCAGGTGGGAGAACAGCACACCGGTCAGCACGTCGAGCTGGTGGTTGGCCAGCGCTGAGACCGGCACGATGTCGGCCCACGAGCCGAGGTCGGCCACGGCAAGCAGGTGCTCGGTCAGCGCCGGCTTGCCGACCACGTCGGTCTTGGTCACCACGGCTACCACCGGGGTGGTGGCATCGGCGAGCTGCGCGGCGATGTACCGGTCCCCGGGCCCGATCGGTTGATCGGCGGGTAGACAGAAGACGATGAGATCCACCTGCGACAGGGTCTGCAGCACCAGGTCGTTCAGACGCTCCCCCAGCAGGGTGCGAGGGCGGTGCAGGCCCGGAGTGTCCACCAGGACCAGTTGGCCGTCCGCACGGTGCACGATGCCGCGGATGGTGTGCCGGGTGGTCTGCGGACGTCCGGAGGTGATCGCCACCTTGTGCCCCACCAGGGCGTTGGTGAGCGTGGACTTGCCCGCGTTCGGGCGTCCCACCACACAGGCGAAACCCGCCCGGTACTCGGGACTCGCCTTCTGCCCGCCCTGCCCCTGGTGAGGCGCCCGGGCGGACTCCTCTCCCGCCTTGGTCATGAGCCCTGCTCGGTGCGGCCCGGAACCGCGGGCCGCGAACCGAGGAAGGTGAGCAGTAACCGGCGCTGCAGGGCGAACATCTCCTTCTCCTCCTCCGGCTCGGCGTGGTCGTAGCCGAGCAGGTGCAGGATCCCGTGCGTGGTCAGCAGCAGCATCTCCTCATCGGCGGAGTGTCCTGCGGTGCGCGCTTGGTCGATGGCCACCTGCGGGCACAGCACCACCGATCCCAGGATGCCTTCGGAACTCGGTGTGCCGGGGCTACCGGGGCGCAGTTCATCCATCGGGAAGGCCAGTACGTCGGTGGCCCCGGTGGCGTCCATCCATCGCTCGTTCAACTCGGTCATCACCTCGGCGTCGACGAAGCGAACCTCGAGTTCGGCCTGGGGGTGAACATGCATCTCGTCGAGCACGAACGTGGCCAGAGCCGCGAACTCGGACTCATCCACCGCGTGCGAGGACTCGTTGGCGACCTCGGTGCTCATCGTCGTCCCTCCTGGGAGTGGGCGCTGCGACGGTGCAACTCGCTACGGCGCAGGCCCTCGTCATAACGGCCGTAGGCGTCGATGATGTCGGCCACCAACCGGTGCCGCACCACGTCCTTGCTGGACAGTCGGCAGAAGGCGACGTCGTCGATCTCGTCGAGGATCTCCTGCACCACGTGCAGTCCCGAGCGGGTGCCATCGGGCAGGTCCACCTGGGTGACGTCACCGGTGACCACGATCGTGGAACCGAATCCCAGGCGGGTCAGGAACATCTTCATCTGCTCGGCGGAGGTGTTCTGGGCCTCGTCCAGGATGATGAAGGCATCGTTCAACGTCCGGCCACGCATGTAGGCCAGCGGCGCCACCTCGATGGTGCCGGCCGCCATCAGCCGCGGGATGGACTCGGGGTCAAGCATGTCGTGCAGGGCGTCGTAGAGCGGGCGCAGGTACGGGTCGATCTTGTCGTTCAGGCTGCCGGGCAGGAATCCCAGCCGCTCCCCCGCCTCCACTGCGGGCCGGGTCAGCACGATGCGATTCACCTGCTTGGCCTGCAGCGCCTGGACGGCCTTGGCCATCGCCAAGTAGGTCTTTCCGGTGCCGGCCGGCCCGATCCCGAACACCACCGTGTTGGCGTCGATGGCCTCTACGTACTGCTTCTGTCCCAGCGTCTTGGGCCGGATGGTGCGCCCGCGGCTGGACAGGATGTTCATGGTCAGCACCTCGGCGGGGCGTTCCATGGTCGCGGCGGTCAGGATCGTGATGGCCCGCTCCACCGCGTCGGCGGTGAGAGGTTGTGCCGAGGAGGCGATCTGGGTCAGTTCATCGATGAGCCGTTGGGCCAGGTCCACATCGCCCTTTGGGCCACTGAGCGCGATCCGGTTCCCGCGCACGTGCACATCGAGCCCGGGGAAGCCCTCCTCCACGGCACGCAGCACCTCATCACGCTGACCGAGCAGGGCCACCATCGGGACGTGCGCCGGTACGGTGACCTCCTCGCGGACATGGCCGGGTTGCGGTTCAAGGGTGGGATCGGTCATGGGCAGGGCCGTCGCCCAGGGTCTCCTTGCTCGGACGGGGTCCACACATCGTGCGGACCGGACACTGGGGAGTCTACGAGATCGACCGATCCGGCCGAGGTCTGGCCCTCGGGTCAGCGTCCGGAGAAGCGGTCCCGCAGCCGTGAGAACATCCCGGAGCCGGCCGGGGCCAGCCGCGCCTGCGGGCGTTCCTCACCGCGCTCGGCGGCCAGGTCCTTCAGCAGCCTCTCCTGGGTCTCGTCCAGCCCAGTGGGCACCCTGACCTGGATGTGTACATGCAGGTCACCGCGGCGGCCACCACTGCTGAGCACACCCACGCCCAGTCCGCGCAGGGTCAGGACCTCCTCGGGCTGGGTGCCGGCACGCACGTCGATGTCCTGGTCGCCGTCGAGGGTCTCGATGGTCAGCACCGTGCCCAGCGCCGCGGCCGTCATCGGCAGTTCCACCGTGCAGTGCAGATCGTGGCCGCGGCGGGTGAACGTCGGGTGGGACTTCTCCCGGATCTCCACGTACAGGTCACCGGGAGGTCCACCGCCCGGACCGGTCTCACCCTGACCGGTGAGTTTGATCCGGGTGCCCTCGTCCACCCCGGCGGGGATGTTGATGTTGATGGTGCGGCGGGACCGGACGCGACCCTCGCCGGAGCACTCGGCGCACGGGTGCTCGATCACGGAGCCGAAGCCCTGGCAGGCCGCGCACGCCTGGCTGGTCATCACATTGCCGAGGAAGGACCGGGCTACCCGCTGCACCGAACCGCGGCCCCCGCACATGTCACAGGTGCGCGGACCGGTCCCGGGCGCACAGCAGGTGCCGTGGCAGGTCTGACAGACCACGGCGGTGTCCACCTCGAGGTCCTTGGTCACCCCGAAGGTGGCCTCCTCCAACGTGACGGTGACCCGCAGCAACGCGTCCTGGCCGCGTCGGGCCCGTGGCGTGGGGCCACGCTGGCCGCCGCCACCGGCAGCGGCGGAGAAGAAGTCGAAGATGTCGGAGAACGGGAAGTCCCCACCGCCACCACCGTTCATCCCACCCAGTCCGCCGGCGTCGTACTGGCGACGCTTGTCCGGATTGGACAGCACGTCGTGGGCGGCGGCGATGTCCTTGAACTTCTCGGCACCATCCGCTCCGGCCACGTCGGGATGGTGCTGACGCGCCAACTTACGGTAGGCGCGCTTGATCTCCTCGGTACTGGCGTCGCGTTCGACACCGAGAACGGCGTAGTAGTCGCTCACTGATCGCTTTCTTGACTCATCGACTCAGGCGGACAGGATCCTGGACAGGTAACGCGCTACGGCGCGGACCGTGGCCATCGTGGTGGGGTAATCCATGCGCGTCGGGCCCAGGACCCCCACCTGGGCGATCGCCTGGCTCCCGGTCCCACCGTAACCCCCCGCAACCACGGAGGTCTCGGACAGGTGCTCGGAGGAGGTCTCGTGACCGATCCGTACCGCCGGCGAGGCACCGGAGGCGTCCTCGGCCATCTCCGAGAGCAACCGCAACAGCACCACCTGCTCCTCCAGTGCCTCCAGAACCGGTGAGATGGTGCGGGTGAAGTCGGTGTCGGACCGGGCCAGGTTCGCCGTCCCCGCCATCACGATCCGTTCCTCGACGTCCTCCCCGACGGTTTCCAGCACCGCGCCGACCACCTCGGTGACCATGGCCCGCTGCCCGGGGTCGAAGACGTTCTCCAGATCGGTCAGGGCGCTACGCAGGCCGGGCAGTTCCCGGCCGGCGCCCAGGGCGTTGATCCGGGCCCGCAGTTCCCCGAGCACCGCCGCATCGATTGCCTCGGGCATCGCCACCATGCGCTGTTCCACGCGCCCGGTGTCGGTGATGATGACCACCATCAACCGGGTGGACGAGACCGGGATCAGTTCGACGTGGCGCAGCGCCGACCGGCGCAGCGAGGGGTATTGCACCACGGCTACCTGCTGAGTGAACTGGGCGAGAAGGCGCACGCTTCGCTCCAGCACGTCGTCGAGGTCCACCGCGCCCTCGAGGAAACCGGCGATGGCTCGGCGCTCAGCCACCGATAGTGGCTTGAGCGCGGCGATCTGATCCACGAAGAACCGGTAACCCTTGTCGGTGGGGATCCGGCCGGCCGAGGTGTGCGGCTGGGCGATGTAGCCACCGTCCTCCAGCGCCGCCATGTCGTTGCGGATCGTCGCCGGTGACACGCCGAGGTTGTGCCGTTCCACGAGGTTGCGGGACCCGACCGGCTCACGGGATCGCACGTAGTCCTGCACGATCGCGCGCAGTACCTCCAATTGACGTTCCGAACTCATCCCGGGCCTCCTCTCCGCGTGGTCCCTCATCATGCGCCTCATGGTCGGCACCGGCGCCTTCGAGGGCCCTTGGTGCCGTGATCGACCGCCACCGGCAGCAGTGCGGATCAGCACTCACCGGTTTCGAGTGCCAATTCTACGCGTCGCTGCGCCGAATACCCCAGCGATGTGCGTAGCCTCACCCGGGTGAGCCCTTCGCAGTATCCAGGATTCGATCGTTACGGCACCGACGTGCTCTCCGCCGACCCCCACCCGGTCACCGCACCGGTACCCAAGGTCCCGGCCCAGGTGGGCCTGGTGGTGGAGGACGCCGAGACAGGCTTCACCGGTGCGGTGGTGCGGGTGGAGAAGTCCGGCGGGATGGTCGTGGTGGTGCTGGCCGACCGACACGAGAAGGAGCGGGCGTTCCGGCTCGGGCCCGGGTTCTGGGTCGACGGTAAGCCGGTGCACCTGGTCCTCCCACCGGCCGGTGCTCGGAATACCCGGGCCCGCACCGCCTCGGGTTCACGCGCCGTGACCGGCGCCCGGGCCCGGGTGGCCCGGGCTTCCCGGATCTGGGTGGAGGGACGCCACGACGCTGAGTTGATCGAGAAGGTCTGGGGCGAGGACCTGCGCCTGGAGGGAGTCGTCGTGGAGATGCTCGACGGCGTGGATCACCTTGCCCGCGCCGCAGCCGACTTCGCGCCCGGTCCGCACCGGCGCCTGGGGGTGCTGGTGGACCATCTGGTGCCGGGATCGAAGGAGTCCCGGATAGCGGCCGAGGCGACGCGCGCATGCGGCGCGCAGAACCTGCTGGTGCTGGGGCACCCGTATGTGGACGTGTGGCAGGCGGTCAAACCCGCCCGGCTGGGGCTGGCCCAGTGGCCCTCGGTGCCACGGGGCGTCGATATCAAGGTCGGCACCCTGACCGCACTGGGTTGGCCGGCCCAGACTCAGGCCGATATTGCGCGCGGCTGGAAGCGCATCCTGGGCCGGGTGCGGTCCTACCAGGACCTGGAGCCGGCACTGCTGGGCCGGGTGGAGGAACTGGTCGACTTCGTCACCGCAGGTCCCCAGTGACCGGCTCTCAGCCGCGGAACAGGGTGAACACCCAGTAGCCGATCAGCACCCCGGCCGGGCCCGCCGCGGCAATCAGCACGCTGCGCCGTACCACCGCACCGGCCTGCCAACTCAGCACCGCGGCCGCCGCGATCAGCACCACGATGGCCGCCGAGACCACCGGGGGCCACGCGCCCAGCCCCACGATCGCGGCCAGGCCCAGGACCAGCCCGATCAGGATCGGCATCAGCATCCACGCCGCTTGCTCCGGGACTTCCGGACCGGGCCGTTCCTCATCCGCACCAAAGGGTTGGGCAGCGCCTTTGTCACCGGGTGCGTCATCGGGCCGGGACGGTGCGCCGAAGACGCCGGTCGGCGTCTCGCCGGGTCCGGGCGCGGACGTCTTCTCGTCGCCGACGTAGCCGGGACCGGGCGGATCGCCGGCATCGGGCGGTTGCACCGGATCGATCCGGAAACCGCCCTCGGCGGCGGTGGGGTAGGCCGAGCGCAGCGGCGGGGCGGCAGCGTAGTCGCCCACGGGCCGGGGTCCTCCTGGTTCGCCCGGTTCCCCGGTGCGGGGTGGAGCATCGGTGGGGGTAGGTGCGGTTGGTGCGGTGGCCGCGGCCGGCTGCCCGGCCGGCGGCTGCGCCGGCGGCAGATCCGGCTGCGTCGTCGACCCCTCGCCCGGCTCGACCGGATCGGCCGGCGTCGATGCTTCCTGAGTCATCCCACCCACCTGTCGTCGCTGGTCGTGGCCAGGATAGCCACCTCGGGCGGCGTCACTGCGGCGCAGTTCGTCCCAGGCGTGCCGCTCAGCCCAGCACCCGATGCACCACCGAGTCGGCCAGCAGCCGGCCCTGCTCGGTCAGGACGAGCATGCCCCGGCGCGCCGGGCGTTCCTGGGCGAGTCCGTCGGCCACCAGCCCCTCCAGCACCGCGGCATCGGTCACCGGGAAGCCCTGGGCCAGGCGCACCCCCAGCAGCACCTCCTCGGCCCGGCGCTGGGGAGCGGACAGGTGCTCCTGACCGGCCAGAGGCAGACGTCCGGCCTCCACCGCTGCGGCATAGGGACGCGGGTGCTTCAGGTTCCACCACCGCTGCCCCCCGATGTGGCTGTGCGCACCCGGACCGACCCCCCACCAGTCCTGCGAGCGCCAATAGGCGATGTTGTGCCGGCACTGCTGGGACGCACCGCGGGACCAGTTGGAGATCTCGTACCAGTCATACCCTGCCCGGGTGAGCATCGCCGAGGCGAGTTCGTACTTGTCCGCCTCGTCGTCGTCGTCGGGCATCGGTAGTTCCCCGCGCCGCACCTGCGTGGCCATCCTGGTACCGGGCTCGACCACCAGGGCGTAGGCGGAGATGTGGTCCGGGGCCATGGCGATCGCGACGCGTAGGCTCTCCTCCCAGTCCGCCAGCGACTCCCCGGGCGTGCCGTAGATCAGGTCCAGTGAGACCGACAGCCCGGATTGGCGCGCCCAGGCCACCGCCTCGGGCACCCGAGCCGGGTCATGGGTGCGGTCCAGGGTGGCGAGAACATGGGGCACGGCGGACTGCATCCCGAAGGACACGCGGGTGAACCCGGCGCCGGCGAGTTCGGCCAGGGCCTGCGGGGTGACGGAGTCGGGGTTGGCCTCGGTGGTGATCTCGGCATCGGGGGCCAGGGGCCACGCCTGCCGAACCGCCTGCAGCATCGCCACCAGATCGGCCGCCGGTAGCAGAGTGGGGGTCCCCCCGCCGAAGAAGACGGTGCGGACCTCTCGGGCGGGAATCCCGGCGGCCTCCATGGCGGCCCGGGCCAGGTCGATCTCGGCGATCGCGGTCCCGGCGTAAGCGGCCTGGCTGGCCCCGCCGCCGAGCTCGGTGGCGGTGTAGGTGTTGAAGTCGCAGTATCCGCAGCGCACCGCGCAGAACGGGATGTGCAGGTACACACCGAAGTCCCGGTCGGCTGCGCCGGTCGCTGCTCCGGCCAGGTCCAGCTCGTGGCTGCGCTCCGTCCTCACCTGCGGGTCCCGACCGGGGGTCAGTCCGAACCGCCGTCGGAGGTGAGCGCGGCCACGAACGCCTCTTGCGGGATCTCCACCCTGCCGATGTTCTTCATCCGCTTCTTCCCCTCCTTCTGGCGTTCGAGGAGTTTGCGTTTACGGGAGATGTCACCCCCGTAACACTTCGCGAGCACGTCCTTGCGCATCGCGCGTACGGTCTCCCGCGCGATGATGCGTGATCCGATCGCGGCCTGGATGGGGACCTCGAACTGCTGGCGCGGGATGAGTTCCTTGAGTTTGCCGGTCATCATCACCCCGTAGGCGTAGGCCTTGTCGCGGTGCACGATCGCACTGAACGCATCGACCTGCTCGCCCTGCAGCAGGATGTCCACCTTGACCAGGTCCGCGTCCTGCTCCCCGGACATCTCGTAGTCCAGGGAGGCGTAGCCACGGGTCCGGGACTTCAGCTGGTCGAAGAAGTCGAAGATGATCTCGCCCAGGGGCAACTCGTACCGTAGTTCCACGCGCTCGGGTGAGAGGTAGTCCATGCCCTGCATCACCCCGCGCCGGCCCTGGCACAGTTCCATCACCGCTCCGACGAACTCGGTGGGGGTGAGGACGGTGGCGGCCACCATGGGTTCGGTGACGGTGTTGACCTTCCCGGCCGGGAACTCACTGGGGTTGGTCACCTCGACCTGGGTGCCGTCCTCCATCGTCACCTGGTAGATGACGTTCGGGGTGGTGGCGATCAGGTCCAGGTTGAACTCGCGTTCCAGCCGCTCCCGCACGATCTCCAGGTGCAACAGGCCCAGGAATCCGCACCGGAACCCGAAGCCCAGGGCCACCGACGTCTCGGGCTCGTAGCCCAGCGCGGCGTCGTTGAGTTTGAGTTTGTCCAGCGCATCGCGCAGCGTCGGGTAGTCCGATCCGTCGATCGGGTACAGCCCGGAGAACACCATCGGGCGTGGGTCGCGGTAGCCGCCCAGGGACTCCGTGGCCGGGTTGGCCGCATTGGTGACGGTGTCACCCACCCGGGCCTGGCGCACATCCTTGGCACCGGTGATCAGGTAGCCCACCTCACCCACGCCCAGCCCCTTGGATACGGTCGGGTCCGGGGAGATGACGCCGATCTCCTGCAGTTCATGGGACTGCCCGGTGGACATCATCTGGACCTTCTGGCCAGGGGTCAGGTGCCCGTCCACCATCCGCACGTAGGTGACCACACCGCGGTAGGTGTCATAGATCGAGTCGAAGATCATCGCCCGGGCGGGAGCCTCGGAGGACCCCTGGGGGGCGGGCACCTGGGCGACGATCTGGTCGAGCAGGTCCGTGACCCCCACACCGGTCTTGCCCGAGACCTGCAGGCAATCCTCCGGCTCGCCGCCGATCAGGCCGGCGAGTTCCTCGGCGAAGCGTTCCGGCTGCGCGGCGGGCAGGTCGATCTTGTTCAGCACCGGGATGATGACCAGGTCGTGCTCCATCGCCATGTACAGGTTCGCCAGGGTCTGGGCCTCGATCCCCTGGGCCGCGTCGACCAGCAGGATCGCGCCCTCACAGGCGGCCAGGGAACGGGAGACCTCGTAGGAGAAGTCCACGTGCCCGGGGGTGTCGATCATGTTCAGGGCGTAAGCGCGTTCGCCCACCTGCCAGGGCATCCGCACCGCCTGGGACTTGATGGTGATGCCACGTTCGCGTTCGATATCCATCCGGTCCAGGTACTGGGCCCGCATCAGACGTTCCTCCACCACGCCGGTGTTCTGCAGCATCCGGTCGGCCAGGGTCGACTTCCCGTGGTCGATGTGGGCGATGATGCAGAAGTTGCGCAGCAGTTCCGGTGCCGTCGTGGACGGCTGGATCAGCGCGGATGCATCGGCGGAAGCGATCGGGGACACCTGCTGGTCTTTCGGTTGATTGGTGGGGCTGTGCCCTATCGTCCCACGTCCGGTGGGTACGGGCTGTCCGCGGGGTGTGGCCGGGTTACGCCCTTGGTGAGCTCGGCTCGTTGTCACCGGCTTCGGTCAGGCATCATCGTGACATGTCTTCCCTGCCGGAACACCTGGGCATGCTGGCCAAGGGCGTGGGCCAGCTGCTGGCGCTGCCGACCAAGATCCTGATGGTGATGGCCACCGGGGTGCTCGTGGTGCTGGGCCTGCTCGTGGTGGTCTTCGTGACCTCCGGTCACGCCGGAACGGCGGGCACCGTGGCCTGGGTCTCGATCTGGGCGCTGTTGGTGCTGCCGGTGCTCCTGCTCGCGCAGCGACGGCGCCGCTGGCTCACCCGGACCACCGAGGCCGGCACCACCCACCAGGTGATCCTGCCCGGGCCCTCCGAGTCCACCGACCTCGCGACGGTGGATCTGACCGAACGGATCTCGGAGGACATGCGCGGCCGGCCGGGGCAGGAGGACGTGCAGATCCTCTTCGAGGCCGTCAACGAGTCCCGGGCTCCGGGTTCGGGCCGCGGCGCCGGCGCACGAGTGACGCGTGCCTTCAGCCTCGGGCGACTCTCCCCGGTGGGCCGGGCACTGGCCGCCATCGACCGCGCCCAGCGGGCCCTGCTCACCGCCGCCGGTGGCACCGCCGGCGCCCCGTATCTCAAGGACGACCTGCGCATCACCGTGGCGTCCCTGTTCGGGACGATGCTGGCGATCCCGCTCGGGGCGCTGGCCGTGATCGTCCTGGCCCTGGTGCTGCTCACCCAGTAGCGCTGCTGCTCCCCTGCCCGTGGGCACCGCTGCCACGGGAGCGCCGGCCGGGTCACCCCTCGATGGTGATGTCCACCTGCACCTGCTGACGCGAGGCACCGCCGCCGGCCACCACACCACGCAGCGGCGCCACGTCGTCATACTCCCGGCCCCGGCCCACGATCACGTGGTGGGGCCCGGTGGGGATGGAGTTGGTGGGGTCGAACCCGAACCAGTCCCCGCACCAGTACTCCACCCAGGCGTGTGACTCCGCGGCCACCGTCTC
The DNA here is from genome assembly GCF_049725185.1 of Pseudactinotalea sp. Z1748. Classification (NCBI taxonomy): domain Bacteria; kingdom Bacillati; phylum Actinomycetota; class Actinomycetes; order Micrococcales; family Cellulomonadaceae; genus Pseudactinotalea; species Pseudactinotalea sp. Z1748. Next base: position 66,255 of record NZ_JBMPQB010000006.1, read on the forward strand.
CCCTACCCGAGCGGTCTCGGCGGAGGGGTGCAGGTAGCCGGACACGTACCGGGTGGGAATGCCCAGGTGGCGCAGCGCGCCCGCGGCCAGGTGCGCCAGATCCTGGCACACGCCCTTGCGCTCGGCCCAGGCCTCCGCGGCCCAGGTGTGCACCCCGGTGACCCCGGTGACGTACTCCATCTGCTCCCGCAGCGCCAGGCAGACCGCCTCCGCCGCCGCCGCCGGGGCGGCGGTCGCGGCCGCGTCGGTGGCCAGAGCCTGCAGATCCTCCGGGATCCTGGTAGTCGGGGTGGACATCAGGAACTCCGTCATCCGGTCCTGCAGGTCCGGTGCCCTCAAGGTCTCCCACCCGGCTCCGCCCGAGCGGCCCTGCAGGGGGCTGAGTTCGACCCGCGCCCGGGCCAGCACCCCGAGTTCGGTGTGCGGGGCGAGCGCCTCGAAACTGAGCACCGCGGTGCCGAAGTAGTCCCGGTACTCCGACCGGAAGGTGCACGGGTCGGCCGCGATGTCGGTCTCCAGCACGGTCTGCCCGGGAAGGGTCAGCGGGCGCATCCGCACCTCGTTGTAGGAGGCGGTGACGGGCCGCTCGTACGTGATCGTGGTGCGGTGCTCGATCACCATGGTGGTCCTGGTCGAGGTAGGTGCCGGAGCCTGGGAACTCACAGTTGCCCTCCGATCCACTCATCGTCGGTTGCCGAGGGGAAGAACTTCACCCGGATGGCGTCGCTGGCCTCCGAACACCCCTGCTGGACGCGCTGCATTTGCTCGGGCAGGTTGTGCAGCAGCGCCAGCAGCGGCTGGTACTCCAGGTCCGAGCGCACCCGGCCCAGGGTGCGGCGGGCGTCGGCCTCGCTGCGGTGGTGCACCTCGCTGGTGTCCAGCCGGGCGAGGCACCGCTCCGCGGTCTCCAGGGCGTACAGCACCGAGCGCGGGAAGAGCCGGTCCAACAGCAGGAACTCCGCGGCCAGGGAGTCGGAGTCACGGCCCCGGTAGGTGCGCAGGAACACCTCGTAGGCCCCGCAGGAACGCAGCAGGGTGGTCCAGTCCGGAGCGGCCGGCCCGGCCACGGCTCGGGTACTGATCAGCCGCGCGGTCATGTCGGCCCGTTCGATGCTGCGCCCGAGGAGGAAGAACTGGAAGGTCTCATCGCGCCGGGTGGCCGCGTCGGTGATCCCACCCACCACCGCCGCCCGCTCGCGTACCCAACTGAAGAACTGGTGGGAGGTTGAGGTCCCGATCATCTGCGGGAGTGAGTTCCAGGTGGAGTTCAGCGCCTCCCACAACTCCGAGGAGAGGGAGTCCCGGGCGCGGCGGGCATTCTCCCGGGCCGAGGCTAGGGCGCCGGCGCAGGAACTGGGTGCGGCCTGGTCATAGGCCAGCGTGGAGAGCACGTCGAATCGGGTGACCTGGGACTCGCCGGCTTCCAGGCCCATCACCCCCAGCAGTGAGCGCAGCGCCAGGTCGTCATCGATCCAGGCGTCCTCGAGCAGGTGCTGCAAGTAGGCGTCCACGATCCGGGAGGTGTCGTCGGCGCGCTCGACGTAACGCCCGATCCAGAACAGGGACTCAGCGATCCGGGAGAGCATCAGCCACCCACCTCCGTCGCCAGCGGGAACGAGCGAACACCGGGCGCATCCGACGTCTGTTGTTGCTGTCGGGCCTGAGCGGTCAGGAACCCGTCGGTCGGATTGGCGTCCCGGGCCACCCCCGGGGGCGCAGGCTGGGAGTCGGAGCGGGTCCACTCCGGCAGGTCGGAGGTGCGGGCCAGGGGGCGCTGCTCCCCCAGCACCCAGGTGTCCTTCGACCCACCGCCCTGGGAGGAGTTGACCACCAGCTGCCCTTCGGCCAGGGCCACCCGGGTGAGCCCGCCGGGCAGGACCCACACGTCAGTCCCGTCGTTGACCGCGAACGGGCGCAGATCCACGTGACGCGGGCGCAGGGCGTCACTTGCCAGGGTGGGCACCGTGGACAACTGCACCACCGGCTGGGCGATCCAGCCGCGCGGGTCGGCCTGCAATTGCCTGCGGGCGGCGTCCAGTTCCGCCGCGTCGGCGTCGGGTCCGATCAGGATGCCCTTGCCGCCGGAGCCGTCGACCGGTTTGACCACCAGCTCCTCCAGGCGGTCCAGCACCTCGGCCAGCGCCTCGGGTTCCTCCAGCCGCCAGGTGTCCACGTTGGGCAGCAGCACCTCTTCGCCGAGGTAGTACCGGATCAGGTCGGGAATGTAGGTGTAGACGAGTTTGTCGTCGGCCACCCCGGTGCCCACCGCGTTGGCGATGGTGACACTGCCGGCGCGGGCCGCGCCCATCAACCCCGGCACACCCAGCATGGAGTCGGGCCGGAAGGTCACCGGATCCACGAAGTCGTCGTCGATGCGGCGGTAGATCACATCTACCCGCCGGCGGCCCCCGGTGGTGCGCATGTACACCTTGTCCCCGGCGCAGTACAGGTCCCGGCCCTCCACCAGCTCCACACCCATCAGGCGGGCCAGCAGGGAGTGCTCGAAGTAGGCGCTGTTGTACACCCCCGGGGTCAGCACCACCACCACCGGGTCCTCCGCCCCGGCCGGGGCGGCGGCCGACAGCGCGGCCAGGAGCCGGCGGGGGTAATCGGCCACCTGGTTGATCCGCATCCGCGCGAACAACTCGGGGAAGGTCTGTGCCATCGCGCGCCGGTTGGAGAGCACGTAACTGACCCCGGAGGGCACCCGGGCGTTGTCCTCCAGCACCCGCCACCCGGTCGCCGCATCACGCACCACGTCGATGCCGGCAACGTGAACACGCACTCCGTTGGCCGGCTGGATCCCTCGGGCGGCGCGGTGGAAGTGCGCCGAGGAGACGATCAGCCGGCGCGGGATGACCCCGTCGGTGACGGCACGCTGATCGTTGTAGATGTCATCCAGCAGCGCCTCCAGGGCGCGGACCCGCTGGGCGATCCCGGGAGCCAGGTGGTCCCACTCGGCGGCGTCGATCACCCGGGGCACCGCGTCCAGGGGGAAGGGCCGTTCCACACCGCCGACGTCGAAGGTGACGCCCTGGTTCAGGTAGGAGCGGGCCAGGGTGTCGGCGCGCCGGCGCAACTCCTCGGCGTCCAGGGCACCCACGGTGTCATGCACGTGCCGGTAGGGCTTACGCACCTGCGAGCCGTCCTCGAACATCTCATCCCAGGCCGTGCCGTCGGGGTAGCCGTCGAACAGATCTGCCATGGTTTCGACGGTAGCGCGCTCGCGCCGTTCGCGCGGCCCGGTCGGTCCCACCACCGGATCGCCGCCGGTCAGGCCGGCGCCCCAATCCACGGCGGCGCACTCATCCGGGTCCGCGCGCGCCCGCGCCCGGAACCCTCACCGAGGTTGGACCGGGGTGGCCGCGTACTGGCGCCGGATCAGCGGTTCGGCCGCTACACCACTGACTTGCTCCTCCTGCACCTGCCAGGTCGGGCGCTCGCCGGTCAGGGACCAGGCCGCCTGGACCGCGGCACCGGTGGCCACGTATTCCCCAGGTTCGGGTACCGATACCGGCAGCCCGAGTACCTGGGCGGCTACGGCCTGCACCGCCGGGTTCTGGGCGGCGCCCCCGATGAGTTTGACCCGCCGGGCGTCCACGCCCTGGCCGCGTACGGCGTCGATCCCGTCGGCCAACCCGCACAGCAGGCCCTCCACCGCTGCCCTGGCCATGCACTGGCGGGTGGTGGAGGCCGGCGTCATCCCGTACAGGGTGGCCGTGGCATCGGGCAGGTTCGGGGTGCGCTCACCCTCGAAGTAGGGGCGCAGCACCAAGCCGTGGGAGCCGGCCGGGGCCGCCAGGGCGAGTCGCCCAAGGTCTTCATAGCCGACGTCGAGCAAATTGGCGATCACGTCCAGCACCCGGGCGGCGTTCATCGTGGCGATCAGCGGCAGGTAGGCGCCGGCGGCATCGGCGAACCCGGCCACGGTGCCGGTGGCATCGTCTGCCACGGTCTCCGAGACCGCGCAGACCACCCCGGAGGTGCCGATCGAGACGATCACATCACCGGTACGAGCCCCCAGCCCCAGCGCCGAGCCGGCATTGTCTCCGCACCCGGGTCCCACGGTGAGCCCCTCGGGGATCGGTTCGTGACCGGCGGTGACGCCCACCGCCGCCCCAGCCGCCGCGATCCGGGGCAGTACCACGTCGGAGGCGTCCCGGCGCAGCGCGCGGGAGAGCAGGTCGAGGTCGTAGTCCCCGGCCGGGGTGACGTACCCGGTGCCGGAGGCGTCGGAGTGGTCGGTGGTCAGCGCGTCCAGGACCGGGTTGTCCGGTCCGAATCCGCGCAGACGCCAGGTGAGCCAGTCGTGGGGCAGCGCCACCGCCGCCACCCGGGCGGCGTTCTCGGGCTCGGCATCGGCCAGCCAGCGCAGTTTGGTGATGGTGAACGAGGCCACCGGCACCAGACCCGTGCGGCGCGCGAACTCGGCCGCGCCGACCTCCTCGGTCAGGTCGGCCGCAGCGCCGGCGCTGCGGGTGTCGTTCCACAGCAGCGCGTCCCGGATCACCCGGCCGCCCGCATCCAGGGCGACCATGCCGTGCTGCTGGGCACCCACCGAGATCGCGGCCACGTCGGCCAGCCCACCGGCGTCGGTCACCGCGGCCAACAGCGCCTGCCACCAGGCCTCGGGGTCCACCTCGGTGCCGTCGGGATGGGTGGCGCGGCCCTGCCGGACCAGGGTCCCGTCGTCGGCGTCTCGGATCACCACCTTGCAGGACTGGGTGGAGGAGTCCACCCCGGCCACGAGTCGGCTCCGGCTCATCACGACCTCAGCGCGCGCCGAGCAGGTGCTCGGTGACGAGTTGCTGCAGCCGCACGAACCCGGCGCCACGGCCACCGAAGTAGGCGTCGGCGTCGAAGGTCTCCCAGGCACTGGCATCGGTCAGGAGGTCCTGGACGGACTCCCCCTGCTCCAGCGTCGGTGTGGCCAGCTCGTTGACCTTGGCCTGCGCCAGCGCCTCCTGGACCTCCGGGTCGGCGCGGAAGGCGGTGGCGCGCTCCTTCAGGATCAGGTAGTTGACCATGTTCGCCCGCACCGAGTCCCACACGCCGGTGTAGTCCTCGGTCCTGGACGGCTTGTAGTCGAAGTGGCGCGGCCCGGTGTAGGCCTGGCCCCCGTCCGGCGACCCGTTCTCCAGCAGGTCCACCAGGGAGAAGGCGTTGTACAGGTCGCCGTGGGCGAAGACCAGGTCCTGGTCGTACTTGATGCTGCGCTGGCCGTTGAGGTCGATGTGGAAGAGCTTGCCGTGGTCCAGGGCCTGAGCGACACCGGCGGTGAAGTTCAGGCCGGCCATCTGCTCGTGACCCACCTCGGGGTTGATCCCGACCAGGTCGGGGTGTTCCAGGGTGGCGATAAACGCCATCGCGTGCCCCAGGGTGGGCAGCAGGATGTCACCGCGAGGCTCGTTCGGCTTGGGCTCCAACGCGAAGCGGATGTCATAGCCCTGCTCCTGCACGTAGGAGGTCAGCAGGTTCATCCCCTCCCGGTAACGCGCCATCGCCGACTGCACGTCCTTGGCGGCGTCGTACTCGGCGCCCTCGCGCCCGCCCCACAGCACATAGGTCTGCGCGCCGAGTTCGGCGGCCAGGTCGATGTTGCGCAGCACCTTGCGCAGGGCGTAACGACGCACCTCGCGGTCGTTGTTGGTGAAGCCGCCATCCTTGAACACCGGGGCGCTGAACAGGTTCGTGGTGACCATCGGGATCACCAGCCCGGTGGCAGCCAGCGCCTCCTTCATGCGGTCGATCTGCTTCTGCCGCTCGGCGTCGGTGGAGCCGAAGGCGAACAGGTCATCGTCATGGAAAGTCATCCCGTACGCGCCGTAGGAGGCGAGTTTCTCCACCGCCTCCACCACGTCCAGGTCCGGACGGGTTGGACCCCCGAAGGGGTCGGTGCCGGTCCATCCGATCGTCCACAGTCCGAAGGAGAACTTGTCCTCTTTGGTGGGGGTGGGCAGCGCCATTGCGGTTCCTTCCTGAGGCCTTTGTTGTTGACCACAACCTATCAGGTGTGCGGCGGTGCGGGTAGCCTGAGCGACAGATCGGCCGGCCGGTCCCGAACCGGTAGGTCCTGACCGACTAGACGCGGAGGTGCGCGTGGCCCTCGAGGATCCCACGCACCCGGGTGCCCAGGCGTCGGGAGCATCCGGCAACGGAACCGACGGGCCGCAGGGCACGGATCCGGACGAGCCGGCCTCGTCCGCGAACGGTCCGGCCCCCACCGCTGCCACCGCGCGGCGTCCCGGCGCCACCGGCAGCCTGCCCGTGCGCCGGATCAACCTGTCTACCCTGATGCGCCTGGTGCACACCCGCGGGCCCCTGTCCCGGGCAGACCTGACCCGGGCGACGGGCCTGAACCGCTCCACCGTCGGGGTGCTGCTGGCCGAGTTGTCCGACCACGGCCGGGTGGTGGCCGGTAAACCCGCCCCGGGCAGAGCGGTCGGGCGGCCCAGCCCTCTCATCCACGCCGCGCCGGGCATCGCGGCGATCACGGTGTACCCCGACGCCGACGCACTCGATGTGGCCGTGGTGAGTCTGACCGGCAAGGTGACCCACCGCATCCGGCGCGCGGTCGCGGAGCCGCCCACCCCGGAACAGACGGTGGCCCTGACGGCGCAGATCATTGATGAGTTCGCGCTGGACCCGGGCCGGGTGCGCCCGCTCGGCGTCGGGATGGCGGTTCCCGGGCTGGTGCGCGCTCGGGATGGGTTCGTGCACATGGCCCCGCACCTGCCGTGGCGGGACGTGCCGATCGCGGAACTGATGCGCGCGGGCACCGACCTGCCCACCTGGGCCGGCAACGACGCGACCCTGGGCACCGACGCCGAGGCGATATTCGGCGCCGGGCGCGGCGCTGGCACCCTGGTCTACCTGCACGGCGGCTCCGGCGGCATCGGTTCGGGAGTCCGGCTGGGCAGGGCCGGTGCGCGGGGCGGCGCAGATCTCCTGGGTGAGGCGGGCGCGCCCGTGGAACCGGGCGCCCCGGACGCTGCCCGGGCCGACGGCGGCGCCTACCTACCCGAACTCGGTCATCTGATGGTCAACTCCGAGGGGGTCCGGTGCCATTGCGGGGCCGTAGGGTGCCTCGAGACGGAGGTGAACCTGGCCCGCCTTCGCGGCGCCCTGCCCGGCCGGGAGCTCCCGGAGGGATCCCGGGCCTCGGAGTTGGCCGAGGTGCTCAACGCGGCCGGCGGGATCGAGCTGCCCGAGGTGGCGCGGCAGATCGGCTTCCTGGCCACCGGCATCCGCAACAGCGTGAACGCCTTCGCCCCGGATCTGGTGCTCCTGGGCGGCTTCCTGGGCACCCTGTTCGACGTGGCGCCGCGCCAGTTGACCTCGATGGTGCGCGATCAACTCATGCCGCCACTGGCAGCGGTGCAGATACGCCGCGGCACCCTCGGCTCCGAGCGGATTCACATCGGTGCCGCCGAAGCCGTGTTCGAACCGTTGCTGCGCGACCCCTTGGGTGATCATCGCGGATGAAGGTGAGGCCAGTGGCACTCCCTGGTCGATGAGACCACGATGAGACGCAGATGAGGGACTTCTCCTTCAACGGGCAAATCGTGCGAGACTGTCGCATCCTGGCGTCATGACTGCACGACGACCGATCACCCGCGGCCTCGCCCTCGGCACGGCGGCACTCCTGCTCCTGGCCGGTTGCGGCGACACCGAGGACGAGTCCCTGGATCCGGTGGACGCCACCGAGGCTCCACCGGCCGATGACGAGCCCACCGACGACGCCACCGATGAGGGCGAAGGCACCGAGGAGGAGCCCGCGGAGACCGCGACCGAGGAGTCCACCGCGGGCACCGGCGGAGACCACTCGGGGGTTCTCGCCGCGATCGACCTGGCCGAGTCCGAGACCGGCGGCACCGCCTTCGAAGTCGACGACGCCGACGGTGGCAACTGGGAGATCTACGTCGCCTCGGAGTCGGATGAGATCGAGGTCCTGGTCAGCCCCGACGGCACCGAGGTGCTGGAGAGCGAGCGCGAGGGCAGCCTCGACGACGAGGACCGCGCAGGTCTGGAGGCGGCGACCATCACGATCTCCGAGGCCATCGAGATCGCAGCCGAGCACGGCACCGGGTCGATCGACGACGTGAAACTGGATGATGAGGACGGCGGCACATTCGCGTGGGAGGTGACCTTCACCGACGACGTGGAGGTGTATATCAACGTCGCGGATGGCGAGATCCTGCGCGTGGAGGACGACTGAGCGAGGAGCTGACCGGTACCGGCCCGAGCGGTGAGGCACCGCACAGCCGGGCGGATCGTGCGATCGGCTCGCGATGCGGTAACCTGGTTCCTTGAGTTCGGCGCAGTCGATCGCTGAGGTTCAGCGGTGGCGTGGTCACACCTCGCAGCGCAGCGCCACTCCAGGCAGGTACGGCACGGCATCCCTACGCCGACGTGCCGGCACATGAAAAGCCCTCACAGACCAGATTGAGATCGCGCGAGCGAACGCACAAGAGAGTCAACACGTGGCAAACATCAAGTCCCAGATCAAGCGCAACCGCACCAACGAGAAGGCGCGGCTGCGCAACAAGGCCGTCAAGTCCGAACTGAAGACGCACGTGCGTCGGGTTCGACAGGCCATCAGCGACGGCGACAAGGACGCTGCCGGTGACGCGCTGAAGTCCGCGAGCCGGAAGTTGGACAAGGCCGCCAGCAAGGGCGTCATCCACGCCAACCAGGCAGCGAACCGCAAGTCGGCGCTGGCCAAGCAGGTCGCCGCGCTCTGACGCGGCGCTACCAAGCACCGACGAACGACGGCGCCGCCCGGCTCTTCGCCGGCGGCGCCGTTGGCATGCCCTCACCCGGTGCCGTACCGGCCATACTCCGCGGTCCCGGCGGGGGCCACGGGCAACCGGGCGCGACCGACGCGCGCCGGAGGGCCTGGACCACGCCGGCGAGTTGGTCCGGCGGCGAGCAGGGCACGAAGCCGACCTCCTCGAGCGTGGCGGCGCGAGTGGATCGGTCGTACCGGCCCGATTCCTGCGCGGCACGCCAGTGCTCGGGCTCGGACAGGTGCCAGACCATCGTGATCGTCCGAGGGTACGGCCGCGGCGGCGTCTCCGTCTCAGGCGGCGGTGTCAGGCCGGTTGTGGCACCCGCGCCGCCAGCACCTGCCGGTAGTGCCCGATCAGATCATCGCCCAGGCGCTCCCAGGATCGCGGCAGGACATCCCGCCGCCCGGCCTCCCCCATACGGGCACGCAGCGACGGATCGCGCACCAGTGCGGTGGTCGCCTCGGCGACGGCGCGGCCGCTGTGTGGCGTGACCAGGATCCCGGTACGCCCGGGGTGCACGATGTCCAACGGCCCGCCCACGGCAGGGGCGATCACCGGCAGCCCCGACGCCATCGCCTCCTGCAGTGTCTGGCCGAAGGTCTCCTGGGTGCCGGTGTGCACGAAGACGTCCAGGGCGGCGTAGGCATCGGCCAGGTCATCACCGGACAGGGCCCCCAGCAGCACCGCATCGGTCCCCACCAGGTTCCGCTGCAGGTCCACCCGGCTGGGTCCGTCCCCGACGACGACGAGCCTGGCCCCGGACACCTGGGTCACCGCGGACAGATACTCCACCTTCTTCTCCGGCGCCAGGCGGCCCACGTAACCCACCAGCACCTGATCGCGCGGGGCTAGTGCCGCCCGCAGTCGCTGCACCGCGGGCCTGCGGCGCCGGTTCGGGTGGTATGTGATGGCGTCCACACCACGGCCCCATCGCGCCACGTTGTGCACACCCACACGGCGCAGGTCCGCAATGGCGGCCGAGGCCGGCGCCAGGGTCAGGTCCGCCTTCTCGTGCACCGCACGGATCCACCGCCACGCCGCGTTCGTGGTCAGTGACAGCCCATAGCTGCCGGCATAGCGGGCCACGTCGGTCTGGAACACCGCCACGCTGGCGATCTCGTGCCGACGGGCCAGGGACAGCGCCTGGGCGCCGATCCCGAACGGTGCGGCCGCGTGCACCACATCGGGGGCCCAGTCCAGCAACAGCCGAGTGGTGCGCCGGGTGGGTACGGCGGCCCGGAACCCGCGGTAGTGCACTGCGGGCATGGTGAAGACGTCGAAGCCGGCGTACCGCGCCGGGGCAGGGCCGGGGCAGAAGACCGCTGCGTCGTGGCCGCGCCGGCCCAGGTGCTCCAACACCCGCTGCACGCTGGTGGTGACGCCGTTGACGCTGGGCAGGAAAGTTTCGGTGACCACAGCCACTCTCATGACACCTACCGTGACCGGGTGCAGTGAGCAGTCGGCATCGGGAGCCTTACGCGTCGGTGTCGGATGGGTGACCGCCCGGTTCGGCGGTGTCAGCGCTTCATGGCAGGCTGGTGCCGTGGCCCCTCCCCGTCGTCGATCCGCATCCGAAGCACTCACCTGGAAGCAGGCGCCGTTGGCCCCGGTGGTGCTGGTGCGTGGCGCGGAGTCGGTTCTGGCCGACCGGGCCCTGGAGCGCATCGCCGGTCTAGTCCGCGAGCACGCCGCCGCCGGTGGCAGCCCCCAGGTGGAGCAGACCGTGCTGGAGGCGGACACCTACGAGTCCGGGCAACTGGACATGGTGGCCTCACCCTCTTTGTTCGCCGAACCGCGCCACATCGTCGTCACCGCTGTGGAATCGGCCGGCGACGCCTTCATCACCGATGGGCTGGCCTATCTGGACCGAGCCGGTGACCAGGTCGAAGACGTCACCCTGGTGCTGCGGCACGCCAAGGGGAACCGTGGCAAGAAACTGCTGGACGCCGTCGCCGCGCGCTACCCGGTGGTGCAGTGTGATCCGATCAAGCGCGATGCGGACAAGGCCGCCTTCGTGGCCGAGGAGTTCCGTGATGCCGGCCGCCGGGCGACCTCGGCGGCCGTACAGACGTTGGTGGAGGCGGTCGGGTCCGACCTTCGCGAGCTTGCTGCGGCGGCACGTCAACTGATCGCGGACACCGCCGGTTCGATCACGCCGGATGTCGTGGACCGTTACTACGGGGGGCGGGTGGAGGCGACCGGCTTCCGGGTGGCCGATACCGCGATCGCCGGCGATGGCACCGCTGCGGTGACCCTGTTGCGCCACGCCCTGTCCACGGGGGTGGATCCGGTGCTGCTGGTGGCGGCGTTGGCGATGAAGGTCCGCACGCTGGCCAAGGTGGCCGCCGGCCGGAGCCGGGGTGCCACCGCGGCGGAACTGGGGCTGGCGCCCTGGCAACTGGACCGTGCCCGCCGGGAGTTGCGCGGTTGGACCCCGGAGGGTCTGGCGACGGCGATCGCGGCGGTCGCCGACGCCGACGCGCAGGTCAAGGGGGCCGGCCGGGATCCCGAGTTCGCCGTCGAGCGGGCCGTCCTGACCGTGGCGCAGGCTCGCCACGGCTGAGCACCGGTCCGGCTCAGCCACGACTGGTCGCAGGGTCACGGTGCGCGACTGCTGACTACCGGCTCCGGGTACGCCACCACAACGTCGCAGCCAGGCCTCCGGCGCTCACCAGCACCGCACCGCCGGTGCCCTCCGGCCAGGGCAAGGTGGCCAACGGCAGGCCCGCCGTGGTGGTCGCCACGGTCGCGATCCATGCGGTGAACCACGCCGCCGCCTGGGCCAGGGTCTGCGCCCCGGCGGGCCAGAGCGGATGACAGAGCGTAGCCAGCACCCCCAGCAGGGTGGCCGGGGGCACCGCTGGGGTGGCCAGCACGTTGGCCAGTACCCCGTGGGTGGGCAGACCGGGTGCGAGGAACAGGATCACCGGGGCGCACACCAATTGCGCAGCCGCCGGCACAGCGGCGGCCATGGCGACCGGGGGCGGGCACACCCCGCCCAGCCTGCGGGCGATCGGGGCCGCCAGGGCGAGCAGCCCGGAGGTGGCCACCACGGACAGGGTGAATCCGAAGTCCCGGGACAGCCAGGGATCCAGGCCGAGGAGCACGATCACGGTGGCCAGCAGTGCGGGGATGCTCGCTCGTGGCCGCCCGGTGGCGAGTCCGAGCAGCAACACCGCGCCCATGGTGCCGGCGCGCAGCACACTGCCGGAGGGGTAGACCAGGGCGACGAAGCCGAGCAGGACGACCCCGCCCACACCCACGCGCACCCAGACCGGCGCCCACCACAGGCACAGCAGCACCGACCCGAGCACGATCGCCACGTGCATCCCGGAGACGGCGGTGATGTGGGTGAGGGACACCGTGCGCAGGTCCTCCCCCAGCACCGGCGGCATCGCCCGGGTGTCCCCCAGAGCGATTCCCGGCACCAGGCCGCGGGCCTGCGGGGCCAGACCGGCGCTGACCGAGACCAGGCCGCCGCGCAGCCGGTTCACGGCACGGTCACTCCAGGCGGCGGGACCATGCTGATGGGCGCCGGAGGTCACGACGAGCAGTGCCGCAGCCGAGTCGTTCGCGGGGGTCGGAACCACCCTCGCCTGAACCCACCAGGTGGTGCCCACCGGGACGTCGCGCCAGTCGGCGTCGGTGAGCAGCAGCACCGGCAGGTCACGCGCACGTTCGGCATCGTCGAGCACGACGAGCAGGCGTGCGGGCACCCGGTATCGCTCGGAACGCTCCGCTGCCAGCCGTTGTGGCTCGGCGCTCGGTTGCACGATCGCCGTGACCTCCGCGGGATGGCCGGCGATGACGGCGCTGCGTTCGGTGGCCCGGACCGTGGCCACGCCCAGCACCGACCCGGCCACGACACCGGTGAGCAGGACAGTGGCGGTCACCCGGTCACGTCGTTCCCGGCGGTGCCGACCCGGTCGCGACCGCGACACCCGCACGCTGCACAGCAGGGACATGAGGAGCAAGAGGCCGGACAGGACGGCACCAACAAGCGGCTGTTGGCCCAGCACCCACCAGCAGCCCACCCAGGTGACCAGGGCACTGGGCAGCAGCCGCAGGTCGAGAGGCGCCCGGTCCATCCACGCCGAGGACGCACTGCTCATCGCTCGCTCACACGATGACCAGGTCCCGCAGGCGTTCCATGGTGGCCGGGCCGATCCCGGACACCGCCTGCAACTCCTCCACGCCGCCGAACGGGCCGTGCTCGTCACGGTGGGCCAGGATGCGTTCGGCCATCGCCGGCCCAATGCCCGGGAGCGTCTGCAACTCGGCCGAGTCGGCCGAGTTCAGATTCACCACCGGGGCCGCCTCGCCTCCACCGTGCTCACCGCTTCCTGCTGGAACAGGTGGCGCATCGCGACCCCCGGCACCCGCCCTGACCTCCTCCCCGACCACCGGCACGTACACCTGTTGGCCATCGATCACAGCCGCGGCCAGGTTCAGCGCAGCCAGGTCCGCCTCCGCTGTGGCACCACCGGCCGCGGTGAGCGCATCGTGGACACGGGCCGTGCCGGGCAGTTCCACGATGCCGGGCTCGTGCACGGCGCCGGCCACGTGCACAATGACCAGAGCCAGACCCGGGCTACCGGTGTCACCGCTCGTCGCATCCGTCCCGCTCGGCTCGGATTGATCGCCGGGCGCCGAGGCAGCGGGGTCCGCCCGGTCGGAGGCCGTCCCTCCGGCGCCACCGTCATCGCCCGGTGCTCCCGCGCCCGGCCAATCCGCCGGCGGCTCCGGCCAGGCCCACTCTGGTTGGTGCGCAGGCGCGCTGGGCCGGGTGAGGACGATAGTGACGGTGGCGGCCACGGCGAGCAGCAGAACCACCACGCCGATCCGCACCGACAACAGCACCGGGGTACCCCATCTGTTCCCGCGGGCACCTTCGGTGCGGGCGGACCAGGCCGTGCGGCCTGGTTGCTCGTCCATGGCTTCGAGGCCGATCGGGCCGGCGCCCGCGCCGGCCGGTACAGCCTCCGCAGCCGCCGCGGCACCGGGTTCGTGCGGCGCCATGGCACCGGTGGCGTGGGCGGCCTCCGTCACCAGACGCAACCGCCGGCTGGCATCGGTCATGGACCGAGGCTAGGAGGCCCGGCCGGCGCCCCACCGAGGAGCCCCGTCACCCTGTGGGCGTCGCCGATCAGCCGGCGTCCCTGTGGAGACACCCATCACGGGCGACCCCGAGTTCCGGAACTACCAACGCTCGGCACACACCACCGCCGCATCACCATCCCGTGACCAGCCATCGCTTGACCGCCTTCGGGCCCCGTTGCTAGCATCCTATTGATCATGGCCAAGACTCAGTTCAACGTCTACCTGCCGCCGGACTTGGTGCGCTCGATCAAGCACCGCGCGATCGATGAGGGCCTCAGCCTGTCCGCCCTCGTGGAGCAGGTGCTGACCGACTATGTCCGCACTGACCTCACCGCGACGGAACCCGGGCACGACGTCCGGAGCGGCCAGACATCCACCGGTACCGAGGAGGTGGGCGCATGGTGAGCGCAGGGACAACGCTGAGGGCACTCAGCCCGGGACGACGTTGACCAACTTGGGCGCGCGCACGATCACCTTGCGGACCCCGCGCCCGTCCAAGTGCTGCTGCACCGCCTCGGAGGCCAGCGCTGCGGCCTTCAGGTCCTCCTCGCTGATCTCGGGTGAGACCTGCAACCGATCGCGCACCTTGCCAGCCACCTGCACCACACAGGTCACCTGCTCCTCCACCAGCAGCGCCTCATCGGCCACCGGGAAGGAGTGGTGGGCCACCGATTCGGCGTGCCCCAGGCGCTGCCACAACTCCTCGGCCAGGTGCGGGGCCACCGGGGCCACCATCAGCACCAACGGTTCCACCGCGGCACGCGCCACCGGGTCCAGGCCGGTCAGGTGGTTGTTCAGCACGATCATCCGCGCGATGGCCGTATTGGGGCGCATCGCGTCCATCTCGGTGCGGACATCGGCGATGGTGCGGGCCACCAGTCGGCGCGTGGCCTCGTCGGGCTCGGCATCGGAGACGGTGACCTCCCCGGTGTGCTCATCCACGATGTTGCGCCACAGCCGCTGCAGGAACCGCTGGGCGCCCACCACCGCGCGGGTCTCCCAGGGGCGGGAGAGGTCCAGCGGCCCCATCGACATCTCATACACCCGGAAGGTGTCCGCGCCGTACTCGGCGTACATCTCATCGGGGCTGACCATGTTCTTCAGGGACTTGCCCATCTTGCCGTACTCGCGCCGCACCGTCTCGCCCTGGTAGGTCCAGTAGGTCTCCCCCTGGGCGTCGACGTGTTCGGTGACATCCTCGGCCGGGACGTACACCCCGCGGGCATCGGTGTAGGCGTAGGCCTGGATATAGCCCTGGTTGAACAGTTTGTGGAACGGCTCGGCCGAGGACACATGGCCCAGGTCATACAGCACCTTGTGCCAGAACCGGGCGTACAACAGGTGCAGGACGGCGTGCTCCACGCCCCCGACGTACAGGTCGGCCCCTCCGGTGGTGCGGCTGCCGTCGGCGCCGGTGCGCGGGCCCATCCAGTAGGCCTCATTGGCCGGGTCCGCGAAGGCCTCGGTGTTGTCCGGATCCAGGTAGCGCAATTCGTACCAGCACGAACCAGCCCAGTTCGGCATCGTGTTCGTATCGCGCCGGTAGGTGCGCGGCCCATCGCCCAGGTCCAACTCCACCTCGACCCAGTCGGTGGCCCGGCTCAGCGGGGCCTCCGGCTCGGAGTCGGCGTCGTCGTCGGCATAGGTGCGCGGGGAGAAGTCCGCCACCTCCGGCAACTCCACCGGCAGTGCAGATTCGGGCAGATCGATCACCCGCCCGTCGGCGTCGTAGACCACCGGGAACGGCTCGCCCCAGTAGCGCTGCCGGGAGAACAGCCAGTCCCGCAGCCGGTACGTCGTGGCCGCCGCGCCCATCCCCTGGTTCTGCAGCCAGGTGATGATGGTCTCCTTGGCGGTGGGCACGTCCATGCCGTTCAGGTCGATGCCTTCGGCGGCGGAGTTGATCACCGTCCCCTCCCCCGACCAGGCTCCGCCCTCGAAGCCCTCCGGCGCGGTCACCGTGGGAATCACGGGCAGGTCGTAGGCCTGCGCGAACTCGTAGTCGCGCTGGTCCCCGCCGGGGACCGCCATGATCGCCCCGGTGCCGTACCCCATCAGCACGTAGTCGGCGATGAAGACCGGGATCTGGGCGCCGTTCACCGGGTTCGTGGCGTACACACCGGTGAACACCCCGGTCTTGACCCGGCCCTCGTCCTGTCGTTCGGCGTCGGTCTTGGCCGCGGCAGCGGCGCGGTACTGCTCGACGGCGGCTGCCGGGGTGGGCGCCTGGCCCGTCCAGGAGTTCCGGGTTCCCTCCGGCCACTGCGCCGGGATCAGGTCGGTCAGCGCCGGGTGCTCCGGGGCCAGCACCATGAAGGTCGCCCCGAACAGGGTGTCGGGCCGGGTGGTGAAGACCTCCACGTGCCCCGACGGCAGCGCGAACCGCACGTTCGCCCCGGTGGAGCGCCCGATCCAGTTGCGTTGCATCGCCTTGATCTTCTCGGGCCAGTCCAGCCGGTCCAGATCATCGATCAACCGGTCGGAGTAGGCGCTGATGCGCATCATCCACTGGCGCAGGTTGCGAGTGAAGACCGGGAAGTTACCGCGCTCGGAGCGACCCTCTGCGGTGACCTCCTCGTTCGCCAGCACGGTGCCCAGCCCCGGGCACCAGTTCACCGGAACATCATCGACGTAGGCCAGGCGGAAGCCGGCCAGCACCTGCTCCTGCTCGGCCGGGCTCATCCGGTTCCAGTCCCCGCCCTCCGGGGTGGCCCGGGTCCCGTCGGCGAACTGCGCGCGCAACTCCTCGATCGGGCGCGCCGCACCCTCGGTGCCGTCAGGATTGGTGGCCTCGGCGTCGAACCAGGAGTTGAAGATCTGCAGGAAGATCCACTGGGTCCAGCGCACGTAGCCCGGGTCGGTGGTGGCGAATGTGCGGCGTGGGTCGTGCCCCAGGCCCAGGCGCCGCAACTGGCGGCGCATGGTGGCGATGTTCTCCTCGGTGGTGATCCGGGGATGCTGGCCGGTCTGGACCGCGAACTGCTCTGCAGGCAGGCCGAAGGCGTCGTAGGCCAAGGCGTGCAAGACGTTGTCACCGTTCATCCGCCGGTAGCGCGCCAGTACATCGGTGGCGATATACCCCAACGGATGACCCACGTGCAAGCCCTTGCCCGAGGGGTAGGGGAACATGTCCAGCACGTAGAACTTCTGGGCCGGGACCGGCTCGCCGGTGGCCAGGTTGCCCGTGGGGTTGGCCGCCTGGAAGGTGCCCTCTCGATCCCAGTAGTCCTGCCAGCGGTTCTCGATGGCATCGGCCAGCGCGGCGGTGTACCGGTGCGGGGGCACCTCGGCGCTGGGTGCGGGTTGGGCTTGCGTCTGCGACATCGGCGATTCCTTGTCGGGGGCCGCCGTGGGCGGCATCGGGGGCTGACATGAAACGACCTCCCGAGCAGGGGAGGTCGGCCGCGCTGATGCGGCGCCAGCAGGCGCCCGCTGAAGTCAGCGCGGCTGGGTAAGCAACTCCGTACCGAACATGGCGCTCAGTCTAGCGCAGCGCGCGCCCACACCGATATGCCGGTCAGTGCGCCGCGGCAGGCGCGTGCCACTACTCCTCGGCCTCCACGTAGGAGCCGCTGGCAGCGGCCTCCTGGATCGCGCCGGCAAGCCGGGCGAGTTCGGCCTGGTCGGCCTCGGTCAGGACCGAATCGATGATCTCGGCGATATGGCGCACATGCCGCCGGCCGATGTCGGCCTGGAGCGTGGCACCGGCCTCGGTGAGCACCACGAGCACCTCGCGGCCGTCCGAGGGCGACTCCTCGCGCCGCACGTACCCGGCGGACTGGAGCCGTCCCACCATCCGGGACAGACTGGGTTGGGAGATCAACAGGTTCGCGTTGAGTTCCCACTGCCGGGCCCGCCCACCCAGTTTGGCCAGGTTGAACAGCACGTCGTACTCCCGGGAGCGCAGTGGCTGGAAGTCCTTGGACTCCTCGAATCGCAGCATCATGCTCACCTGGGCGCGAAAGAGCGCTTCCCACGCCGCCGCAGCAGTGCGGATACTCATCGCCACCACCTCCCCTCAGGATGCGGCCGTCATTGCCACACCGACCGGATGTAGGCCCGGCCCCTGCCGGACGTGCGTGCCGCGCGCTGGACAAAGTCTATGCGTATGTATTGATGTGCCCAACGCATGCTCGGCCCGATCGAACGTCATCCTCATCGCGCCGTCCTCTTCCGCGCGCACCCCGGCGCGGCGCCCCAGTAGGCTCGGCGGCTATGACGCGTTACGTAGTGATCGGCGCCGGAGCCGTTGGTGGGACGATCGCAGGACGGCTGGCTCATCGCGGGCACCAGGTGGTGCTGGTGGCCAGAGGCGAGCATCTGTCGGCCCTGCGCCGGGACGGGCTGCATCTGCGCACGCCGGACCTGGACACCCGCCTACCCGTCACCGCGATCGGTGGGCCCGAGGAGATCGAGTTGCGCCCCGATGACGTGCTGGTGCTCTCCACCAAGACGCACCAGGCGGTGGCCGCGCTGTCCCAATGGGCCGACGCCCCGGTCCGCGACGGCGGCCACACAGCCCCGGCGGGTGCACGACTGCCGATCCTGACCGCCCTGAACGGGGTGAGCAGCGAGCAGATGGCGCTGCGCTACTTCGACCGGGTCTTCGGCGTGTGCGTGTGGCTGCCCGCGGTGCACCTGCATCCGGGCGAGGTCATCGCCCGTGGCACCCCGCAATCAGGGATCCTGCACATCGCCCGGTACCCGGCTATCCGGACCGAGCCCGCCGACCGGGACCTGCTGGAGCAGGTCAGCGCGCACTGGAGCGAATCGGGCCTGGGGGTGGAACTGCCCGCGGACGTGATGCCGTGGAAGTACCACAAACTCCTGTCCAACATCGGCAACGCCTTCCAGGCCGTGCTGGGCCCGGCGGCCGATAGTGGCGATCTCACCGACGCGGCCCGGGCCGAGGCCCGCGCCGTCCTCGCGGGCGCGGGCATCGAGGTGACGTCCGACGACGAGGCGGCCGTGCGGCAGGTCTCCTTCGGGGTGGGTGAGGTGCCCGGCACCGACCCCGATCGAATGGGCGGGTCCTCCTGGCAGTCGCTCGCCCGGGGCACCGGCTCGATCGAGACCGACTACCTGAACGGGCAGATCGCGCTGATCGCCCGCGAACACGGGCTCGCTGCCCCACTGAACACCACCATCGCGGCGCTGGCTCGCCAGGCAGCACGGACCGGCGCCCGGCCGGGAGCGATCAGCGCCGCCGACCTGGCTGCCGAGTTGGGACTGGACCCGCTGGCGAGTCGAGCGCCGCGCAGTTGAACCCGCCGGGGCACCGGGCGAATGAGAGGCTAGGCCACCAGCCCCTGCAGGTACTGCACCCGCTCGACCACCAGGCTCACCAGTTCGGCGTCCTGCCCGAGACCGGCCCGCAGGGTGTTGAGCACCCCGGCCACCGCCTCGGCCAGGTCCTGGGCCCCAGCGGCCTCCTGCGCCGCGCCGGCACCGGCGTCCTGCACCGGCGCGCCCTGACCGCGCAGGTGCAGCACCCACCCGGCCAGCGTCGTCGCCGCTCCGGCGGGCAGCCGTCCCGCCGCACGCTCGGCGAGCACGGTGGGCAGGGTGCGCACGGGCAGTTTCTGTGAGCCGTCGTAGGCGATCTGGGCCAGGTGGTGCCGCACGCCGGTATTGCCATAGCGCTCCAACAGATCCTGGCGGTACTGGCCCACCAGATCATCGGAGAGGCCGAGGTTGCGCTGCGCCTCGTCCCAGAACGCATTCACCCACTCCAGGCAGCGCGCGTCGGCGATCGCCTCATCGATGGTGCGATGCCCGAGCAGCGGGCCGGTGTAGGCCAGCAGCGAGTGCGAGCCGTTCAGCAACCACAACTTGCGGCGCTCGTGCGGGGCCACGTCCGGAGCCAACTGCACTCCGGCGGCCTCCCAGGTGGGGCGCCCGGCCGGGAACGTCCCGGAGACCACCCATTCACTGAACGGCTCGGTCGGGACCGGGCTGACGTCGTCGTATCCCTGTTCCCGCGCGACCAGCGCGATGTCCTCATCGGTGGTGGCCGGGGTGATCCGGTCCACCATCGAGGTGGCGAAGTCCACGTTCTGCTTGATCCAGTCCAGGGCCTCGGGCGCGGCGATACCGGCCAGGTCGGTGACGATGCGGCGGGTGACGTCACCGTTCTCGGGCAGGTTGTCACAGGACAGCAGCGTGATCGGGCCGGCTTCGGCGGATCGGCGGGCAAGCAGGCCGGCGAGCAGCCGTCCGGGTAGCGTCTGCACGGGCCGGCCGTCCTTGAGTGCTTCCACGTCCGCGGTGACCTCCGCAAGGCTGGAGTCCAGGCCACCCTCCTCGTTGCGCAGGTAGGCGTGCTCGGTGAGCGTCATGGTCACGATCGCCACCTCGGCCCGGCGCAGGTAACCCAGGAACGCCTCGTGCTCGTCAGAGGCGTGGACGGCCACGATCGAGCGGACCACGTCGAAGGTGTCGCCGCTGGATTCCCGGGTGATCAGGGTGTACAGCCCGTCCTGGGGGGCCAGCGCACGGGCCATGTCGGGGCGCCGGCCGGTGAAGGCCGCGATCCCCCAGTCGTGCGCGTCGGGAGCCTTATGGGTGTGCCAGGCCTGGTGTGCGCGGTGGAAGTTGCCCAGGCCCAGGTGCACGATCCGCACCGGCGCACTGGGCAGGTCGAGCAGGGCGCGGGTGAGCCGCGGAGTCGCCTCGTTCACAGTTTGAAAATCCTCGTCGGGTTGTCGACGACCATCTCGGTGATCGTCTCGTGGGCCTCGTCCAGTGCCAGGCGGTGCTGGGCCACCAGCCCGGCCAGGTATCCGGCGTCCAGGCGGCGGGACATGTCGTGCCGGGCGGGGATGGAGCAGAATGCGCGCGTGTCGTCGATGAAGCCGGAGATCCGGGAGAACCCGACGGTCTCGGTGACGGCGCTGCGGAAACGCTGAATCGCCTCCGGGGCGTCGATGAACCACCACGGCACACCCACATAGACCGAGGGGTAGAACCCGGCCAGCGGGGCGAGTTCGCGGGAGTAGACGGTCTCATCGATGGTGAACAGCACCAGGTTCAGGTTCGGGTGGGTGCCGTAAGCGTTCAACAGCGGACGCAGGGAATCGGTGAACTCCATCGCGATGGGGATGTCACAGCCCACATCGGGCCCGTAGGTCTCGAAGGTCGGGGTGTGGTGGTTGCGGCGGACGCCCGGGTGCAGCGTCATCACCAGGCCGTCGTCGCAGGCCATCCGCGCCATCTCGGAGGTCATGTGCCACCGGAAGGCGCGTGCGTCCTCATCGCTGACCTGCCCGGTGCGTGCGGCGGCATAGATCCGGCTCACCTCCGAACCGGGCAGGATCGCGGTGCCGGCGTCCAGGTGGCCGTGGTCGGAGGAGACCGCGCCGTGGGCCTTGAAGTAGGCGCGGCGGTTCTCCAGCGCCTCGATGTAGCCGGCATAGTCGCCGGTGTCGATGCCGCTGGCCCGGGCCAGCGCGTCGATGCTGTCGTTCCAGGTGGCCAGCGAGGGGTCCAGGTACTTGTCCGGGCGGAAGGTGGGGATCACCCGGCCGGTGAACCCGGGATCGTCGGCGAGCGCGCGGTGCGCACTGAGGTCATCGCAGGGGTCATCGGTGGTGGCCAGTACCGAGATGTTGAACGTGTCGAAGAGTGCCCGGGGGCGGAAGGCGGCGGTGGCGAGCTTGGCCGCGATCTGGTCATAGATCGCATCGGCGGTCTCCGCGCTCGGGCGCTGGCTGACTCCGAAGATCCCGACGAGTTCCTCCTCGAGCCAGTAGCGCACCGGCGTGCCACGGTAGGCCGACCAGTGCGAGCAGAACGCCCGGAAGGCCGCACGCGCATCCTGCTCCGACAACGGGCCGCGGCCCACACCGAGATCGGCCAGCGACACACCGCGGGCGTGCAGCAGCCGGTTGATGTAGTGGTCGGGCGTGATCAGCAGCGACGTGGGATCGGAGAACGGGATGTCCTGGCTCAACCACTGCGGAGGCACATGACCGTGCGGGGAGATGATCGGGGCGTCCGCGACCGACTCGTACAGTTCCCGGGCGATCTTGCGGACTCCGGCGTCGGCGGGGAGTAGCCGGTCTGGATGCAGTTCCATGGCAGGGGCACTCATGCGTGCCATGCTGCTGGGCCGGGCGCTGGATGGCAACCCGTTGCCACCGATTGCCACCCGACGCCCGCGCACGTCTGGGACCGAACCCGGACCCGACGGTACGGGCCGGGGCTGCCCCCACCGTCGTGAGTGGGACCGGATCAGGCGATCATGCAGGTCAGCCCGGCCGGGTCAGCCGACCAGGCGGGTGGTGCGGGCCTGCAGATCCAACACCGGGGAGGTCGAGGCCGTTACGCCAAGACCATCGATGTCGATCCAGGCCCCATCACCCACCCGGAACGAGCCGGACCAGTACGTGATCAGCGTGATCTGATACTCACCCGCAGCCTCATAGGCATGCTCGATCGTCTGATCCGGGTACCCCGCCCCAGGATCAGTCGTGTTCAGCACCGCCGAGCCGTCCCCGAAGTCCCACGAATACGACACCGGCTCGGCCCGGATCTCCACCGGTAGCCCGAGCAGCAGCACCGAGAACTCCTGCACCGCCGGCTCGGTACGGGCAATCACCGGCAGATTCACCAGGTGCCAGTCCTGATCGGGTTGCAGGATCAACGGCGCCGGGGCGATCCGCACCCGCGCGTATTCCCGCACCGCCGTGACCAGTTGCGTCGCGGTCACCACCAGGTCCGGTTCACCCTCGCCATCCCCGGTCTCGGCATCCTCGTCGACCACGGGCCAGACGATGGTGACCTCGCCCGTGCCGGGGTCGTAGCACGTGCGCACGTCCGTCACGCCACAGTCGGGCACATCCCCGAACTCCGGCCACGCCACCTGCTCCACCATCGGCCCCGACCCCACCGGCGGCGACATTCCTCCCAAGCCTCCCGTCGTCCCACTTATAGAGCCAGAAGTCGAAGCGCTCTGTGACGGAACGGGGGCGGTCTGCGTACTGTCGACCACCACAGTTGCCTCGTCACTCTCTTCAGTGAAATAGGAATCCCAGACTCCCGGTGGCTTCCCTTCAGTAGGGCTTGGAGTCAGACCAGGCGCGCCGACCGTTGCTGCAAGGTTCGTCAGAAGGGTCATTGCCACCAGGGCATGGATCTTCATTGGAGATCGCCGCCATCCGCACCGACTACAACCCATCCATCGTCACGGTGCTCGACCACGAACCATGCACGCGTTCGACTCTCATGGAATCTCTCGATTACCTCACCGTCGGAGTCGAACGTCACGAGTTCTGGCGAGAGGAAAACCACCTCTACCGAGTAGTCACCAGGGATGCGGTCCCAAACATGAGGAAAAACCGAATCGACAACCGGTGGTTGAGCGCTCGCGTACCCGCCATCGGCGTACATCCCGGAAACCTGCTCGCGAACCCCACGGCAGAAGTTGCAGTTCTCTGTGGTGAGTTCGTCCCAGGCTTCGAAGTCGCCGGTGGCGTGGATATAGGAGAACAACTCCACGAAGTACACTGCCGCCGCTTCCGCGCCGGCCTGACCGTCGTCTTCGATCTCCGGACCGGGCTGGGGATGGGCATAATCCTGCGGCCCCTGCTCACCACCCTCGGGCTCAGCAGCGGTCTGTTCCGAATCCGGCGTTTCCGGCTCCTCGGGCTGCGTGGTCGGCGGCTCCGGCTCAGGATCGGCATTCGCACCGTCACAACCGACCATTCCCGCGCCGACGAGAAACGCACCTGCCACCACCGCTACGGCGCGCCACCACCGCCGTCGTCGGTCCCTGGGCGGCGTCAACCCGCGACGCCACCCACGGCGGCGCCCATCGCTGGTCAGCCCCATCTCCACCCCGCTACTTCGCGTGTGCCCCCTGGACATACCGAATACCGTTCCACAACCACGCCTGCTCCACTAGCCCTCCAGCGCAATCTGTGGACAAACGAAACTTTCCCGCCGCTGTCTCCCGCCGTTATCTCACGGCCGCGGCGCGGCGCAGGAGTCGCGTTGCACCAACCTGGTCGGCACCACCACCGGCTCGGACCGCGTCGCGGTCGCCCCGCGCGCCAGGGCGATCACATTGGTGGCCGCAGTCACGCCCACCTCGTGCAGCGGCGCCGCCACCGTGGTGAGTTCGGGCGTGATGAGTTCGGCGGAGGTGGTGTTGTCGAACCCGACCACGCTGACGTCGTCGGGAATCCTGCCACCAGACTTGCTCACCGCCCGGATGAACCCGATCGCCAGCAGGTCGTTGTAGGCGACCACGGCGCTGCTGGCCGTCCCCGCCCGCGACGCCTCCCACCAGTTCACTCCCGCGCGCACTCCCCCGGCCACGGTCGGCCGGTAGGGCCCGGACCGGCGGACCCGCATTCCCAACTGCGCACCGGCCTCACGCAGCGCCTGCCAGCGCATCCCGTCCGGCCAGGAAGCCTCCGGACCGGACAGATAGGTCACCTCCGTATGCCCCAGACCGTGCAGGTACTCTGCCGAGGAACGGGCCCCGCGCGCCAGATCCACCACCACACTCGGCACCCCGGTCACGTCGCGGTTCACCAGCACGATCGGGGTGACCTTCGCGATCTGACGGATCCCGGCGTCGGACATCCGGGCACCGGCCAGGACGATCCCGTCCGCGCTCGCAGACATCGCCTCGAGGATCTCGCGCTCACGCTCAGGAGACTCCTGGGACTCGGCGAGCATCATCGTGTAACCCGCCTCCCGTGCCGCCGACCCGGCTCCGCGCACCAGGTCGAAGAACCCCGGGTTCGTCACGTCCGCCAGCACCACCGCCAGCATCATGGTCCGGGTCGTGGACAGCGCCCTGGCCTGCGGGTTCGCCCGGTACCCCAGTTCGGCGGCGATCGTGCGGATCCGCTCTGCCGTCTCGGCATTGACCCGGCCCGGTCGGGAGAATGCCCGCGACACCGTCGACGGCGCCACGCCCGCGGCCTCGGCCACGTGGTAGATCGTCGTCGACCGTCGTCCGCCGGTCCTGTGCACGACTCCGAGACTACGATCCCGGCACCCGTGATGGCAACCGTTTGCCACGTGCACCTCCCGGCAGCCGGTAGGCTGCAAACGGCACGACAGGAATACTCGACCAACCCCATCGCGGGAGCCCTTCGCCTTATGTGGACCTTGTCCGGATTCGCCGACGAGATCGATGCCGACTTCACCCGGCAATGCACGGTCACCCGAGAACTCGGGCTGAACTTCATCGAGATCCGCAGTGCCTGGGACACCGGCGTCCTGGACCTGACCGACGATCAACTGCGCCAGGCCCGCGACATCCTCACCGACCACAGCCTCGGGGTCTCCGCGATCGGCTCGCCCATCGGCAAGATCTTCATCGACGACGACTTCCCGGCGCACCTGGACCGGATGCACCGGGCGATCGAGGTGGCCCACCACTTCCGCGCCCCCTACATCCGCATCTTCTCCTTCTTCCAGCGCCCCGAGATCGACCCCGACGAGGCTCGCGAGGAGGTCATCCGGCGCATACGCGCCCTGGTCGAACTCGCCGAGCCCGCCGGCGTGACCCTGCTGCACGAGAACGAGATGGAGATCTACGGCGACGTCCCCGAGCGTTGCCTGGACCTGGTCACCGCCGTGGATTCTCATCGCTTCAAACTCGCCTGGGACCCCGCCAACTTCGTCCAGGCGGGCATCCGTCCGCACACCGACGCCTACGAACAACTCCGCCCGCATCTGGAGTACGTGCAGATCAAGGACGCCCGGGCCTCCGACGGCGTCGTGGTGCCCGCCGGCGAGGGCGACGGTGAGGTCCTGGAGACCATCCGTTCCCTGCGCGCCGATGACTTCGAGGGATTCTTCTCCCTCGAGCCCCACCTGGAGTCACACACCACCTCGGCGGACGTTACCGGCACGGATCTGTTCCGGACCGCGTGGAAGGCGTTCACCGACCTCCTTGAGCAAGAGTCCATCCCCTACGCCTGACCTTCGGGCCCCAGGCCACAACCAGGAGAGAGCACTATGACCAGCACTGAGGCCTCAGCCCGCATCGGCGTCATCGGTATGGCTGTGATGGGCAGCAACCTCGCCCGCAACATCGCCCGCCGCGGCCACGTCGTCGCGGTGTTCAACCGCAGCCCCGGCCGTACCCAGGACCTGATCGCGAACCACGGCCACGAGGGCACCTTCGTGCCGGCCACCGAACTGGCAGACTTCGTCGCCAGCCTGGAGCGTCCGCGCCGGATCATCCTCATGGTGATGGCCGGCGGCCCGACCGACGCCACCATCGACTCCCTCATCCCGCTGCTCGAAGAGGGTGACATCGTGGTCGACGGCGGCAACGCCCACTACGAGGACACCCGGCGCCGGGACGCGGCGCTGCGCGAGCACAAGTTGCACTTCGTGGGGGCCGGGATCTCCGGTGGTGAGGAGGGCGCCCTGGAGGGCCCCTCGATCATGCCCGGCGGCTCCCCGGAGGCCTACGAAGCCCTGGGCCCGATCCTGGAGGACATCGCCGCGGTCTACGAGGGCGAACCGTGCTGCACCTACATCGGCCCGGACGGGGCGGGGCACTTCGTCAAGATGGTGCACAACGGCATCGAGTACGCCGACATGCAGTTCATCTCCGAGGCCTATGACATCCTGCGCGTCGCCGGCATGAGCAATGCCGAGATCGCCGACGTGTTCCGCACCTGGAACTCCGGCGACCTGGACTCCTACCTCGTGGAGATCACCGCCGAGGTGCTGGACCAGATCGATGCCCGCACCGGGCAGGGCCTGGTGGACGTGATCGCCGACTCCGCCGGCCAGAAGGGAACCGGACGCTGGACGGTCCAGATCGCCCTGGAACTCGGTGTGCCGGTGAACACGATCGCGGAGTCGGTCTTCGCGCGCTCCGTCTCCGGGCACTCCGACCTGCGTGCCGCCGCCGGGGAGTCCCTCGCGGGGCCCACCGGCGGGATCGAGGTGAGCGACCGCGCCGCGTTCGTGGAGTCGGTGCGGCAGGCGCTGTGGTCGGCCAAGGTGATCGCCTACGCCCAGGGCCTGGACCTGATCCGCTCGGCATCGTTGCAGTACGACTGGAACGTGGACGTGGCCGAGGTGGCCAAGATCTGGCGCGCCGGGTGCATCATCCGGGCCCGGCTGCTGGAGCGGATCCGGTCCGAATACGCCGGCCAGAACCTGCCCACGCTGCTGGCCGCACCGACCATCAACGCCGGTCTGGCCGAGGCCCAGGACGGTTGGCGCTCCGTGGTGGCCAAGGCCGGGTCCGCGGGGGTACCGATCCCGGGATTCGCCTCGGCGCTGGCCTACTACGACTCCGCCCGCGCCTCCCGCCTGCCCGCATCGCTGGTGCAGGGGTTGCGCGACTACTTCGGCGCCCACACCTACGAGCGCATCGACGATGAGGGCAGCTTCCACACCGACTGGTCCGGGGACCGCGTCGAGCAGCGGATGTCCTGAGCACCCCCCGGGGACCGCGAGCCGCAGACAACCGACGACGACGCAGCTCGCCCGGGTGGGTGCGCTCCGTCGCGTGAGGGCAGGACGGAGCGACCGGTACCGCAACGGACGCGGCCCGGACAGGTGGGTGGGTGCGCGAGCACACAATCGCGGCATTAGTGTAGTTCGCGCGGCCGTTTGTGTAGCATGCTGCACAGTCGGGCCACATCGGTCCGCCGCCGCATCCGAGGAATGGAGATCATGGGCGCCACCGGCGACTCTGACAGTACCGACGTAACCTCTGCACCGAGCGAGAGCGCAGATCCCGACGCGGACCCTGACAGTACCGAGGGGCATAGCCCCTACCTGATCTCCCCGGACGTGCCGTAGATGGACGTCCTCCTCATTCTCCTGGCGCTGGTGCTGGTCGCCTGCGGCGGCGGGTTCGTGGCCGCGGAGTTCGCGCTCATCACCGTTCCCCGCTCGGCCGTGGAGAAGCAAGCCGCCACCGGCGATCGCCGCGCCAAGGGTGTGCTCGTGGCCCTGCGGACCCTGTCCACCCAACTCTCGGGCGCCCAACTGGGCATCACGGTAACCAATCTGCTGCTGGGTTGGGTCTCCGAGCCGGCGATCGGCCGGTTGCTCCAGCCGGTGCTGGAGAACGTGGGCATCGACCCCTCCCGAGCCCGCCCACTCTCCCTGACCCTGGCGCTCATCATGGCTACGGGCACCACGATGATCTTCGCTGAGTTGGTACCGAAGAATCTCGCCATCGCCCGCCCGCTGCAGACCGCCCGCTTCATCGCCGGCTACCAGCGGGTGTGGACCACGATCAATGCCTGGCCGATCCGGTTCTTCAACGGCACCGCGAACAGGATCGTGCGCCTGCTCGGAATGCAGCCCCAGGAGGAGCTCGCCTCCGCCCGCAGCGCCGAGGAACTGTCGGCGCTGGTGCGCCACTCCGCCCGCTCGGGCACCCTGGCCGAGGACACCGCGGAACTGGTGGCACGATCCCTGGAGTTCGGTGACCTTCGCGCGAGTGAGGCGATGAGGCCCCGCTCCCAGATCGTCAGCCTCAGTCCCGACGACACCCTGGCCGATCTTGTCGACGCCGCCAAGACCAGCGGCTACTCCCGCTTCCCAGTGCTGCAAACCATCCAGGACAACGGGCACACCCAGACCCGGGTGGACGGGTTGGTCCACGTGCGCGGCACCCTCAAGGTGCCGTTCGAGCAGCGTGCCACCACCCCGGTCAGCGCCATCCTGACCGAGGCCACCCTGGTCCCGGAATCCCTCGAACTCGACCAACTGATGGACGATCTACGCTCCGGTGGTCTGCAGATGGCCCTGGTGATCGATGAGTTCGGCGACCTGGATGGGCTTGTGACCCTGGAGGACCTGGTCGAGGAGATCGTCGGTGAGGTCCGCGACGAGCACGACGCCGAGTCCGACCCGGTGCACAGCCCGGACGGTTCGTGGGACCTGTCCGGGTTGTTGCGGGTGGATGAGGCCAGCGAGGTGATCGGCATCGAGCTACCCGAGGACGAGGCATACGACACCCTCGGCGGCCTGATCGCCGATCTGCTCGACCGGCTCGCCGAGGCCGGGGACGAAGTCACCTTCGCCAGTGCCGAGACACCCGGTCAGCAGCGGGTGCTGATCGCGATGACCGTGCTGCAGATGGACGGCCACCGGGTGGACCGGCTGCGCCTGCGCACTCTGGGTCCCTACGAGCCGCCCGAGCCCGAGGGCGATGGGGAGCCGAGCCACGCAGACGAGGACGAGGGGTCACGGTCATGAGTGGAGGCTGGGCCATCGCCATCACGGCGTTCCTGCTGTTGTTCAATGCCTTCTTCGTCGGCGCCGAGTTCGCCCTGGTGGCCGCGCGGCGCACCAAGGTCGAACCCATGGTGGAGGCCGGTAACCGGCGCGCCAAGATCACCCTGCGGGCGATGGAGCGGGTCTCGTTGATGATGGCCGGTGCGCAGATGGGCATCACGGTGTGCTCACTGCTGCTGCTGGTGATCTCCGAGCCGGCGATCGAGCGAGCGATCGCCGGCCCCCTGGAGGAGATCGGGGTACCGGCCGCGCTCACGCACCCGATTGCGTTCGTGATCTCCCTGGTCCTCATCACGTTCCTGCACGTGGTGCTCGGGGAGATGGTGCCCAAGAATATCGCGCTGGCCGGCCCGGAGAAGGCCGCGCTGATCCTGGCGCCGGTCCTGGTCGGGATCGTCTGGCTCGCCTACCCGGTGCTGTGGACCCTGAACGAACTGGCCAACCTGGTGCTGCGGGCGATCCGCGTCCAGCCGAAGGAGGAGGTCACCTCCGCCTTCACCCGGAACGAGGTCTCGGAGCTGGTAGCCGAATCGCGCAGCGGCGGGCTGATCGAACTCAACGACGAACGCCTGCTCCAGGGTGCGCTGCGGTTCGGGGAACGTTCCACCCGTTCGGTGCTGCTACCGATCGACACGATCCGCACGCTCCCGCCCGACATCACCCCGGCCCAGGCGGAGGAGGTCAGCGCCGAGAGCTTCTCCCGGTTCCCGATCCAGTTGCCCGATGGCACCATGCGCGGGTACGTACACCTGAAGGACCTGCTGCAGAACGATGCCGAGAAGCGCAAGCAGCCGATCGATCCGGCCATCGTGCGGGATTTGCCCTCCGTCACCGTCACCGACTCCCTGCAGCACGTGCTGGGGGTGATGCAGGCCTCCTCTGCCCACTTGGCGCTGGTGCACGACAGCGAGGGCCCTGCCCACCGCGCCCCGGTGCTGGGCCTGGTCACCCTGGAGGACGTGATCGAGGAACTGGTCGGGGTGATCCGGGATGATTCCCGTCGTCAGCATCACGGCTGATCGTCAGAAGATCAGCAGCAGCCGGTCCCCCAGCCCGAACATGGCCCCGGCGACGACGAGCAGGTACCACAGACCGGTCAGGGCCCAGCGGTAGCGCACCAGGAACATCGCTGTCGCGGTGCTCGCCGGGATGGCGCCGTTCTGGGCGGCCCTGGCCAGCGTGTGCACGAACAGCGGGATCATCACCACCCAGACCACCATGCAGTACGGGCACAGGGCCCCGATCACGGTGAAGGACACATACTGCAGCCAGCTGACGAAGACCACGCCGAAGGCAGTGCCCGCCACCATGGCGCGCCAGAACCAGCGTGGTGCCCGTCCACCGGCGAGCAGCATCACCCCGATCGTGACCACCACCGGGAAGGTGATCATCCCGATCACCACGTTGGGGAACCCGAACGCCGAGGCCTGCGGGCTGCCGAGGAAGTCCCCGCAACCCACCAGCGGGTTGAGGTCACAGGTGGGCACATAGGTGGGATCGCGCAGCAGGTTGATGTAGTCCAGGGTCAGCGCGATGGCGGCGAGGGCACCGACCACCCCGGTGATCACCAGGAGCAGTCCGAAGCCTGGGCTCGCCCCGCCGGCACGCTGATGCGCCGTGGCGACGTGCGCCCCGGTAACGTCGACCTGTTCTTCGTCGATTCCGCTCGCGCTCACCTGGGATCCTCTCGGTGCGACCTGCAGCCAAGTATGAATGATCAGCGCGCCGGTTGACCTCAGCTCTCCTCGCGGATCGCCTCATCGTCCTCGGGCAGGTTCTGGTCGGGTGCGCTGGGGTCGCCCTCCTCGACATCCTCCGGCTCCTCGACGCCGTCGGGAATCTCCGGCTCCGGCTCCGGCTCCGGGGCGCTGGGGTCGACGTGCTCGGTCGGCAGGGCCGGAAAGTTCAACCAGGGACCCAGGCTCACCGAAGCATCGGCCTCGGCGTGGATCAGCCGGTAATGATCCGGGATCCCCTCGGTGAGGTTCCAGCGGATGATGGTCATCGCCGCGGTCCCCTGCAGGGGACCGACAGTGGGCCGGCCCAGCGTGGCGCCCGCGGTGGACCCGGAGATGTACTGCACGCCCCAGCCCAACTGCAGCGGCCCGCGCTGGGTGTGCATGTGGCCCGACAGGTTCATCGGCACACAGCCGGCGTCGAGGGCTTGCCGGCCCGCGTGCGGGGAGTGCACCAGGAGGATGTCGGCACCGGACTCCTCCTCCTGCAACTCACACGCCTGAGCGCGCAACCGCTCGCCCATTTCCACCACCGTCTCATCGCGCTCGGGTCGGGTGCCCGTGCCGATCTCGGTCAGGGTGGGGTCGGCGTCGCCCAGGATTCGCACCCCGGCCACCTCGACCACGTCGCCGTCCAGGACCGTCCATCCCCGGGCGCGCTCCTGCTCGCCGGTGAGCACTGAGTCATGGTTGCCGTCCGCGACGATCACCGGGAGGCCGGACGGGATCTCGTCAGCGAAGGCATTCACGCAGAACGACTCCACCGACGTGCCGCTCATCACCGTGTCGCCGGCGTTCAGGATGGCATCGACCTCGCCGAGGGTGGCGGCGGTGCCGATCACCGGGGCCATCCCGACGTTGCAGTGCAGGTCCGCGACCATCAGGAAGGTGGCGTACTCGGCGTCGGGGTCGGTGAAGGCCAGGGACTGGGCGCGATCGGGCTGGGCCGACTCCGCGTCGTCATCGGCGGGCGCCTCGACCTCGTCCTCGTCCAGCCTGACGGCATCGCCCAAGTCACCCGGATTCGTGGTGTCGGTGCCCTCGGTACCTTCGTCGTCGATCCCGCCCGCGCCCTCGGTACCTTCGTCGTCGATCCCGCCCGCGACCTCGGTACCCTCAGCGTCGGTGGCTTCGCCATCGTCAGTGGCCCCAGTGTCAGTGGCCTGCCCGCCGTCGGTGCCTTCGGCACCGTTCGTCTCTCCCGCACCACCGGCATCCTGACCACTGTCGGTGTCTTCGTCATCGCCATCGTCATCCTCCATCAGCGGCGCCGGCCGGACCGGTGGAGCCAGCGCCGCGGGGTTCGCCTCGTAGGCCGCGATGAGGTTTGACTCCACATCGGCGTAGAAGCGCGTGTTGTCCTCCACCGCACGTACCACCATGCCGCCGTAGTGGTCGACGATCGTGGCCAACCGTCCGGTGATCCGGGCGTCCTCCAGCGCTGTCCCGGCCAGCACCGGGGAACTGCGCCCCTCCGGACCGAAACCGCGGGTCAGGTCGGTCAGCGGCAGGATCACCAGGACCACCGCCAGGGTCGGCGCCACGAACGGCACTCCTGGCTGGCGCCACGCACTCTTGAGGGCCTCCCGTAGCACGCCGTGGGCCACGAGCCTGCTCAGGGCGATCGCCATCAGGAGCACCGACAGCGTGACCACGGCCCGGCCCACGACGTCACCGATGAGGCCGCGGGCCGCGTCGTCGATCGTTGCTTGGGGATTGGCCAGGAACTGGTTGTACGAGTTCAGGTCCGCCATCAACCCGGCGATCGGGTCGGCGTCGTCACTGGTGAGTTGGTCGGGGATCCCCCGCACCAGCACGTTCACGCCCAGGTTGGCCGGTAGCGGCGAGGCGATCACCAGCGATCCGAGCGGCCCCATGTCTACGCGGATCTCCCCGTTCAGACGGGTGCTGTACTCGGCGACGTGCGGTCCGAGCGACCCCGTGTAGGAGGCGGTGGAGACCGCGAATCCGATCGAGACGAGCAGCGCCATCAGGACCGCTGTGCCCACCCGGATCGCACGTCGGGTCAGTGGCCGCAACCCGTGCCACCACGCGAACCGGTGCGCCCCTGTTTGCGCCTCGGTGCCGGGGCGCTCAGCAGTGCGATCGCCGTCGTGTCGCGGCTCGTTGGTCTGATCGGTCATGGCTACTGGTAACTCACGAACTCCGGGACGGGCTCGACATCGTAGGTCTGCTCCGGGGTCATCATCGGAGAGTCCTCATCGATGAAATTCTTCCATCCCCAGGCGATTCCTTCCGGCGCGTCCCGGTGCAGCGCGTTCCACGTATCGAACTTACTGGGCACCGGGCCCTGACCGTCGGCGTGGATGAGCACCGCCACCTGGGGGCGCGCAGTGTCCACCTGGTCCCGGTCCCGGATCATCTGGATCTGGAACTGGTGCAGGATGAGCATCTTCGGCGGCAGGTCGTGTTCGATGACGAACTCGGCGAGGTAGTCGACCACCTCGTTGACCTCCTCGGCCTCTACGTGCCCGATCTGCGATAGATGCACCTGGTCCGGGAGCAGCCGCCACTCCGGGTCCAGTGCCACGCCCACGTGCGGGTAGGCCAGCAGGTCCTCATACCTCTGGATCTGGTCCACGAAGTGGTTGCGCCCGGGCTGGAAGTCCAGCACCACGTACTGGCCGGCTTCCTCAGCAGCCTCGATCAAGGGGATGAACGTCTCCGATGGCCAGGCGTTGGAGTACATGCCGTCCTCACCGGCGCCCGTGCTGGCCACGGTCACGATGATCTCCAGCGCCGGGATCACCTGGTCCTCGGTCAGTCCGGTGTAGCGCTCGGCGTACTCGGCGGCCAGGTCGATCGTCTCCTCCGTGCCCTGCTCCCCCAAGATGCCCAGGAGCGGCGTCACGGGGTGCCCGTACAACGCGATGTACCGTTTGCCGCCGAAGACCTCCTGACCTCCGCCAGGCAGTTCGGTCCCGGTGGCGGCCGTCAGGACCCGCCAGGTGAACTCGGCATCGTCCCCGAAGCTGGTGCCCAGGCCCAGGATGGAGTCGGCGCCGGAGATCTCGCCCATCACCTCGGGCTCGGAGTTGATCTGCTCGGTGAGGATGACCGTGGCACCGGCGGCACGGGCGATCCCGATCGCGGCAGCCTGTCCGGGTTCACCATCGGCCAGCACCATCGGCCCGTCCAGGCGTTCGGTCGGTTCCGTGGGGCTGAGTTCGCCGACCGGCTCCGGCGTGGTGTCATCGGCCAGTTCGACGTCGAGCACCTCACCCACATCCATGTTGATCAGCGCCTCGACGTAACTGGCGGCACCGGCGGCGCCACCGTTCGCATCGGTGCCCTCCGCACCGTTGCCGTCCTGACCGTCCTCGCCGTCGGCGTTCTCGCCCTCGTCGTCCTCACCCTCGCGTGCTTCGTGCCCGGGGGTCCGAGCCCCGGACGCCTCGTGGGCAGCGGTGGCGGAATCCTCATCCGTGGCGGAGGAGCCGCCCGTGCCGGAACGTTCGCCACCAGGGCTGCTGCTGTCGTCGTCGGCATTGCCGTCGGCACCGTCGGTGCTGTCAGCGCCCGAGGCGTCGTCTGTTTCCGCCCCGTCCTCGCTCGCGCCGTCGCCGTCGGTGTCCTCCGGGTCCTGAACCGGCTCCTCCGGCCGCTCGGCGCGCTCGGGCCCCAGGTGCGATCCGTCCACGGCGGTCAGGTCCAGGCCGAGGATCTCACCCAGGTCACCGGCATCGGCCGGCGCGGGCACGATGTCCAGCGCAGTCACATCGATATCCGCCACGTCCACAGCCCCGACGGTGATGACCGAGTGGGTGCTCAACCGAACCAGTTCGGACTCCACCGCCAAGCCGTTACCAGGCCCTCCGGTGAGCAGCAACGGAGTTCCCGCCGCCATCGAGATCGACGCTCCCCGCGCGATTGCGGCCTCGTCGTCCGCAGGGGCCATCACCACCACGTGCGCGGAGGCGAAGTAGCGCTCGCTCACGGCCAGGGCCATCTCCTCGGGTTCATGCGAGGCGAGCAACGCCGGAACCTCGTCCGGAGCGTGGGTCGTGGCGATCGGGGGTGGCGGCGGTACCGGACCGGTGGGCTCGGGTTCGAGTTCCCGCCCACCGGTACAGCCGGCGAGCACCAGGGCGCCGGCCGCCATCGCTACCGAGAGACTCCGGATCGCCCTATGCACGCACCTACTCCTTGGATCGCCGATCTGCTCACCGAGTCGTACCGGGGTCCACTGTACGCACCCTCGGGCAGCGGCACCGTCGGCACGGCCGGGATCGTCCGCACCTGCACGGGCTCGGCGCAGGATGCGTACGCGAGGTCAGTTCTGGCCGGCTTGCCTGCGCAGGTCGCGCAACTCCCGGCGGGAGGCTCCCATCCGGTAGATCAGCAGTGCCGCCCCACCGCCCAGCAGCAGAGTCGTCAGCACCCCGATCAGCGTGGCGACACCGAAGTTGGGGGCCTGCACGGTCAGCACGGTCCTTGCCTCCCGGGTGCTCTCGGAGAGTCCGAGCGCAACGGCCAGGGTGAGCAGGTTCGGCAGCAGTAGCAGCAGCGCGCCCGCGCCCACCCCGAGGCGAACCTTCCAGTGCCAGTGCACCCGGATCGCCACCAGGATCAGCACCATCGGCACCAAGGTGAACACGACGCCGTAGAACAGGCCCCACAGGATGCCGGCTGCGGAGACACCATCGGCCTGGCGACCCACCGTCGAGGCCCACCAGGACGGCAATGTGGCAGCAGCCACCAGCACCAGCAGGATGATGAGCACGGCACTGCCGGTCACCAGCGCCGACGTGCGCAACCAGGCCGGCGGAACATCGGAACGGTTCTTGCGCGCGGCAGGGTCCCTGTGGCGTTCGGAACCCGCTCGACCGGCACCCTCCGGGCCCCGATCGTGCGCTCCTGGGAGTTGCGCGTCCGGGCTTGTCGGCCCGCCGGCGTCCCGGTCGCCGTTGTCAGGGCCGGTGTGCGATGTCATGTGCCCATCCTGGCAGCACCCGCCTCGGGCGTCACTCACACCAGCGAATCACGCCACGCGGTGTGCAGCGCCGCGAACTGCCCGTTCCCGGACGTCAGGTCCGCCGGGGCCCCGTCCTCGATCACGCGCCCGCCCTCCATGACCAGGACCCGGTCGGCGATCTCCACGGTGGACAGGCGGTGGGCGATGATCAGCGAGGTGCGGTCGGCCAGCAGCGTCTGCAGCCCGCGCTGCACCAGCCGCTCCCCCGGGATATCGAGGGAACTGGTGGCCTCATCGAGAATGAGCACCGCCGGGTCGGCCAGGAAGGCCCGGGCGAAGGAGATCAGTTGGCGCTGCCCGGCGCTGACCCGCCCACCGCGCTTGTTCACGTCGGTGTCGTAGCCGTCGGGCATCGCGGTGATGAACTCGTGTGCCCCCACAGCCCGGGCCGCGGCCTCCACCTCCTGGTCGGTGGCGTCCGGGCGGGCCAGGGCGATGTTGTCGCGGACCGACCCGGAGAAGAGGTAGGCCTCCTGGGTCACCATCACCACGGCACGGCGTAGGTCCCGGGTGGAGATCTCGCGGAGGTCGACGCCATCAAGGGTGAGCGCACCGGAGGTCACGTCGTAGAAGCGAGCGATGAGTTTCGCTACGGTGGACTTGCCCGCGCCGGTGGCCCCGACCAGGGCCACGGTCTGCCCCGGTGGGACGTGCAGATCGAACTCCGGCAGCACCATCGGTCCGTCGCCGTAGCCGAAGGTGACCTTGTTGAACCGCAGTTCACCACGGGCTCGCGGAAGCGGCACGGGGTGCGCCGCCTGACGCACGGTGGGGACCTCCTCCAACAGCCCGGAGATCTTCTCCAGGGCCGCCGCCGCGGACTGGAAGGAGTTGTAGAACATCGCCATCCGGGTGATCGGCTGGAAGAAGCGGTTGGTGTACAGCAGCGTGGCCACCAGCACTCCCACCTCCATCGAGCCGTCCAGCACGCGGAAGCCACCGACGGCCAGGGCGGTGGCGACGGTGAGGTTGCCGATGAGTTTCAGCGCCGGGTCGTAGATCCCGTTCAAGCCCATCGTGCGGGCGGTGTTGTCCCGGTAGACCTCGGTCAGGTCGCCGTAGGCGTCGTTGTTCGTGCGTTCCCGGCGGAAGGCCTGGACCGCCCGGATTCCGGTCATGTTCTCCACGAAGCTGATGATCAGGCGCGCCGAGGCAACCCGTTGGTGGCGGTAGAGCACCTGGGAGCGCAACTGGAACCAGCGGGTCACCGCCCACACCGGCAGGATCGCCACCGCCAGCACCAACCCCGAGCGCCAGTCCAGCAGGAACAGCGACAGTGCGGTGAAGGTCATGAACAGGATGGACTGGGCCAGGGAGACGATGCCGGAGTCCAGCAGCTGTTTCAGCGCATCCAGGTCCGAGGTCTGCCGGGCGATGATCCGGCCGGAGGTGTAGTTCTCGTGGAACTCCAGGCTGAGCCGCTGTGTGTGGCGGAAGACCCGTTGACGCAGGTCCAGCAGCACCGCCTGGGAGACCTTCGCCGCCAACCTGATGAAGGCTGCAGTACACACTCCTGCCACGATCGCGGTGAGGATGTAGGTCGCTCCGATCACCGAGGGGATCAGCCAGTCCCCCTCGGCCGCAGCCGGGAGCCCGTAGTCGATCGCCATCGCCACCAGCGCCGGGCCGGCCACCCGTGCGGCCTGGGAGACCACGACCACGACGACGGTGAGCGCAAACAGTCCCCACATCGGGCGGAGGAGGTCGGCGAGTAGGCGTAGGGACCGGGACCGAACTGCCTTGGACCGGCGTCTGTCGAGGTTGTAGTCCTCTTCCCCTGCGGTGCCCTGGGGCGGTTCCTCGGCGCCACGG
Source organism: Pseudactinotalea sp. Z1748 (assembly GCF_049725185.1). NCBI lineage: Bacteria > Bacillati > Actinomycetota > Actinomycetes > Micrococcales > Cellulomonadaceae > Pseudactinotalea > Pseudactinotalea sp. Z1748. Next base: position 103,931 of record NZ_JBMPQB010000006.1, read on the forward strand.
GTGTTGCTCTCACGGGCGGGCGCCGGCGTCGCGCGGCTCATCGGTTGTGCTCCTGGGTGGCGCGGTAGGCGCCCTCGTCCTCGAAACCATCGTCGATCTCGTCGTCGGCTCTGCGGTCGAACCTCAACTGCTGGCTGTCGTACTCCTCCTGCTCACGCTGGTACTGCTCGTCGGCGACCAGGGAGGAGATGACGAACCGGTAGTGATCGTTGCCGGCCAGCAACTCGGAGTGGGTTCCGATGCCGACGATCTTGCCTTCCTGCAGCACCGCGACCCGGTCGGCGAGCGCCACCGTGGAGGGGCGGTGGGCCACGATCAGGGTGGTGGTTTGCGCCAGTTCCTTGCGCAGGTGGTCGGTGACCGCTTCCTCTGTTGTCACGTCCAGTGCGGAGAGCGGATCGTCAAGTACCAGCACGGTGGGGCGTGCGGCCACCGCACGGGCGAGCGCGAGGCGCTGGCGCTGCCCACCGGACAGACTCAACCCCTCCTCCCCGATGACGGTGTCCACACCCTCGGGCAACTCGCGGATGAAGTGGGCCTGGGCGATGGTCAGCGCACGCTGCAGGTCCTCCTCGCCGTCCTGTCCGGGCGGGGCGCCGAGCAGCACGTTCTCGCGCACCGAGGCCGAGAACAGCGTCGCGTCCTCGAAAGCGATCGAGACCATGGTGCGCAGGTGGCGCCGCGTCATCTCCCGCACGTCCAGTCCGTCGATGCGTACCGAGCCCCCGGTCACGTCGTACAAGCGCGGGACCAGGGAGGCCATCGTGGTCTTGCCCGACCCGGTCAGGCCCACCAGGGCCATCGTCTCGCCCGGGCGGACCCTCAGGTCCACCCCGGCGAGCACCTCGGCCCGGGCCGGCTCCACCGGCTGGTCCGGCCGGCCCTGCGGGACCGGTTCCACCAAGGGGGCGTCGGCGAAGTGGAAGCGGACGCCGTCGAAGGTGATCTCCCCCCGCGGGTCGGTGACCTCCTTGGGCTCAGCCGGATCGGTCACCAGGTTCGGGCTGTCCAGCACCTCGAAGTAGCGATCCACGGCGGTCTTGGCGGTCAGGCTCATCGCCATCAACTCACCAATCTGCTCCACCGGCCCGGCCATCACCGCGGCGGTGGCGAAGAAGGCCACCAGCGCACCCACGGTGACGTCCCCCTGTGTGTACAGGTAGATCCCGGCCAGCACGGTGATGCCCAGCACCACCTCCGGAATCGTGGTGATCGCGAAGGAGAAGGCCGACATCGCCCGCGCCTTGCGGATCTCGGTGCCACGCAGTTCATCGGCCTGCGCGGAGAAGGAGTAGTAAGCCTCCCGGCCCCGACCGAACGCCTTGAGCACCCGGATGCCGTGTACCGACTCCTCCACCGTGGTGGCCAGGTCCCCGGCCTGGTCCTGGGAGAGCCGGGCGATGTGGCGGAACCGGGAGGAGAACCGGAAGGACAGGTAGATCACCGGGAGCGCACCGACCAGGAACACCACACCGAGCACGCCACCGAGCTGGATCATCAGGTACGTGCCGACGGCGATCGTGGAGGCGTTGACCACCAGCATCACGATCCCGAAACTCAGGAACCGGCGCAACGTGCTCAGGTCGGACATGGACCGGGACAGCAACTGCCCCCCGGGCCACTGGTCGTGGAAGGCGACCTGGAGGTCTTGCAGGTGGGTGAACATCGACATCCGCAGATTCGCCTCGACCCGGGTGCCGGGCACCAGGATGAACCAGCGTCGCAACGCGATCAGCACCGCCTCCAGCAGACCCAGGCCGGCCACCATCGCGACCGCGATCCACAGGCCGGAGGTCTCCCCGCTGGAGACCGAACCGAGCAGCGGCTCGTTCACCGCCCACTCCAGCACCTGCGGCACAGCGAGGGCGGCGAGGCTGGCACCGAGGGCACAGATCATCCCGGCGATCAGGCGCGGGAGGGCCGGCTTGAGGTAGGGGAACAGGCGCGCAAGCGTGGCCAACACCGGGGAATCGGTGTTCGCGGGATTGCTGCGTGATCCGGGATCGCGAGTGGTCGATGCTGGGCTCAGGGCGGGTTTACCACTCATTTGTTAACGCGCACATGCGTTTGGCACGGACAGCATGGGAAAGGAGTCGACCTCCAGGGCGGACTGGTTGGGCTGCCGCAGCAGTCTAGCCGTTTCAGGCGGACTTGCCGCGTTCAGCCTTGCCCTTGCGCTCCTTGGACTGGGCCACGCTCCGGCGCAGGGCCTCCATCAGGTCGACCACCTCAGCACCCTCTTCCTGCGCAATTTCAGTGGTTTCGAAGCCTTCGCCGCGTTCAAGTTTCGCCTCGATCAGGGTGCGTAATTCCTTCTGATAGTCGTCGGTGAAGGACTCCGGATCGAAGTCGGATTCATAGGACCCCACCAAGTTGGCGGCCATGTCGAGTTCCTTCTTCGTGATCTTGACTTCCTCGGTGGTGGCGGCGAAATCGGCCTGGCGGATCTCATCGGCCCACAGCAGGGTCTGCAGCATCAGCACGTTGTCGCGCACCCGCAGGGCGGCGAGCCGGGTCTTCTGCCTCAAGGTGAAGGACACGATGGCGGTGCGGTCGGTCTCGGCGAGCGTGCGCCGCAGCAGCGCGTACGCCTTACTCATCTCCCCCGGCGGGGCCAGGTAGTAGGCGCTGGAGAACATGATCGGGTCGACCTGATCACTGGGCACGAACTCCAGGATGGTGATCTCCTTCGAGCGTTCCGCCGGGAGCGAGGCGAAGTCCTCATCGGTGAGGACCACCATGCTCTCACCGTCGGTGTAGGCCTTATCGATGTTCTCGAACGGCACCACCTGCTCGCATACCTCGCACTTGCGCTGGTACCGGATGCGCCCGCCGTCGGCGTCATGCACCTGGCGCAGACGCACATCGTGGGACTCCGTAGCGCTGTAGACCGAGACAGGCACGTTCACCAGCCCGAACGTCAGGGACCCTTTCCAGATGGACCGCATGATGCTGCTCCCTTCTCCCGCCAGCCAGTCAACACCACTCGGTGCCCGCAGGCGAGGGGTCACCACGCGCAAAGGGCAGCAAGGCACCGGGATGGACGACGCCGGGAGCACCCGAGTTCCGCAGGCGTCCGCCGGCGGAGGGTCACCGGCGCACGCCAGCGGCCCCCCGGGGACCGGGGTCGGCGTGGTCCGGGGGCGCCGCAGGTCGGCACGGCTAGCCACGAGGGCGCGCACCCAGCACGATAGGCAGCATGGCTCGTGCGGAGACGATCGTGAACGTCGATGGTCGCCGGCTGCGCATGACCAACCTGGACAAGGTGCTCTATCCCCAGACCGGCACCACCAAGGCCGAGGTGGCGCACTACTACGCCCAGGTCGCCGACGTCATGGTGCCGCACTGCCTGGGGCGCCCTGCCACTCGCAAACGCTGGGTGGAGGGGGTCGGCACCGCACGCCGCCCGCTGGATGCCTTCTTCAGCAAGGACCTGGACGCCGGCACCCCCTCGTGGGTAGTCCGAGCCGATGTGCAGCACTCCGATCACGTCTCCACCTATCCAGTGGTGGACTCCCGTGCCACGCTGACCTGGTTCGCCCAGATCGCGGCCCTGGAGGTTCATGTGCCGCAGTGGCGACTCGATGCCGATGGCGCCGCCGCCAACCCGGACCGGCTGGTCCTGGACCTGGATCCCGGTCCGGGGGTGGACTTGGCCACTGTCGCCCACGTGGCCGAGTTGGTGCGGGAGATCCTGACCGGCATGGGAATGGAGTCCTACCCGGTCACGAGCGGCTCCAAGGGAATCCACCTGTACGCCCCGCTACCGGGCACGGTGACCTCGGAGCAGGCCAGTGCGCTCGCGCGGGAACTGGCCCGGAGCCTGGAGGCCGATCACCCGGATCTGGTGCTGTCCCGGATGGCCCGGGCGGCCCGAGCGGGCAAGGTGTTCCTGGACTGGTCCCAGAACAACGCCAAGAAGACCACTGTGGCGCCCTACTCCCTCCGCGGCACCGCTCTGCCCCGCGTTGCCGCGCCGCGCACGTGGGAGGAACTGGCCGATCCGGCCCTGCGTCAACTCTCACCCGAGGAGGTGCTGGACCTGCTGGCCGAGCGCGGGGATCCGATGGCACCGCTGGGGGCCTCCCCCGGCACGACGCCGGTGCCGGACCGGCTCGCGCGCTATCGCGCCAAGCGCGATGGGGCACGCACACCCGAGCCGGTTCCGGCTCCGGTGGCGACATCACCACCGTTCTCGCCCACCGCCCCGGTGGTGCCCGAGGACGACCCGGGTGATGGAGGTGCCGACGGCGAAAGCCCTGCCCCGCCCCGCTTCGTGATCCAGGAGCATCATGCCTCCCGGTTGCACTGGGACTTCCGGCTGGAGCGCGACGGCGTGCTGGTCAGTTGGGCACTGCCGCGCGGCGTTCCCACCTCACCGGACCGCAATCACCTGGCCGTGCCGACCGAGGACCACCCGCTGGAGTACGCCACGTTCGCCGGCACCATCCCCAAGGGCGAGTACGGCGCCGGTGAGGTCACGATCTGGGATCACGGTACCTACGAGATCGAGAAGTGGCGCGAGGGTGCCGAGGTCATTGCCACGCTCACCGGCGCCGAAGGCGGTGGCCTGGAGCAGTCGGGGCCCGGACGGATCAGTACCTTCGCATTGATCCGCACCGGCGGGGAGCGCGAGCAGTGGCTGATCCATCTGATGAAGAAGCAGCCCGAGATCCACGACTCGTCCAGCGCCGCTGAGCCATCGGGGTCCCGCAGCGCTCCTGACCGGTCGACTGAGGCAAGAAGGCAGGAACTCGCGGCCCGGCAACCGGCAGACGTCCCGAACCCGCCGGCCGCGCCGAGCCCACCGGACGCTGCGAGCACGCCGGACCCACCGGACGCGCACAGCCCACCGGAGGCCCCGAGCAACTCAGTCGCGCAAGCAGCGCCGGACGCACCAGCGAATCCCAGCGCACCAGCCGCCGATCCTGCGCCAGTGACCCCGATCCCGCCGATGTTGGCCACCGCGGGCACCCTCGCGGACATCGGTGCCGAGGGCTGGGCCGCGGAGATGAAGTGGGACGGGGTCCGTGCGCTGGTGCACGTGGGCACGGGAGGGGTCCGGGTGTTCGGCCGTTCGGGTCTGGAGACCACCGAGCAGTATCCCGAGGTCGCTGAGGTACTGGACGCGGTGCATGCGACCTCGGTGGTGCTGGATGGGGAGGTGGTGGCCCTCGATGGCCAAGGGCGGCCAATCTTCGGGTTGTTGCAGCCGCGGATGCAGGCCACGGGTCATCAGGTGGCCGCGGCGGCACGGCGCCAGGGTGTGCACCTGATGCTCTTCGATCTGCTGGCCATGGACGGGCACGAACTCACCGGCTTCACCTACCACCAGCGCCGCAGCCTGCTGGAGGAGGTCATCTCCCCTTCCCGCACCGTGCAGGTCCCTCCCGCGTTCGAGGGAGACATCCCCGGGGCCCTGGCCACCAGTGCCGATCAGGGCTTGGAGGGGATCGTGGCCAAACGGGTGGACAGCATCTACCGGGCCGGGCAACGGAGTTCGGCGTGGATCAAGATCCGGCACAGCCGCACCCAGGAGGTTGTGGTCGGCGGATGGCGGCCCGGTCGGGGCGGGCGTTCGGGCGCGGTGGGATCGCTGCTGCTCGGGATCCCGACGCAGGAGGGCCGCTGGCGTTACATCGGCCGGGTCGGCACCGGCTTCACGGAGCGGGAGGCCCGCTCATGGGTTGCGCAACTGCGCGAGGATGCCAGACCGACGCCGGCAATCGTCGGCGTTCCTGCCACCGATGCCCGGGATGCGCACTGGGTCGAGCCGGTACGCGTGGCTGAGGTGTCCTTTTCGAACTGGACCACCGAGGGCAGGCTGCGTCATCCGGTCTGGCGCGGCTGGCGGGTCGATAAGGATCCGAGCGACATCGATCCTGCGCAGCGCGAATCCGAGGAATCCTGAGGTGCCGACCTACTCGCGCTGCTTCCGCGCGTCTAGGACGACCCCTCCGGCGACCCCTTGTCCCGTTCGCGGCCTGCGACCACCGCGAGGGCCAGTTCGATACCCATCCGGCCGAGCACGACCAGCGCCAGCGCGATGGCGATGGCGACCAGCAAGTTCACGAAGTAAACGGCCACCGTCCAGCCACCTCCGTACATGCTCATGGCCACCGCTACCTGGATGAACTCGACCAGCCCGGACAGAGCGATCAGGCCGCCGAGGATCCACAACAAGATAAATCCGAGTCGGGCGATGCGCGGTGCGAGCGGGGTTGCGAAGGTGAGATCGAACAGGCCCGGACCGGATGCTGAAGCCGTCAGCGGGGTGCCGGGCTGCGGGTAGCCCGGGGCCCCGTGGGGGGCGCCTGATCCGGGTTGCGGGGGACCACCCTGGGGCGCGCCGTAACCATGCTGAACTGTTCCGTGTCCACCCTGCGGTGCACCGTAGCCACCGTGCTCGTGACCACCCTGCTGTCCGGCATAGCCACCCTGGGGCGCGCCATAGCCACCCTGTGGGCGGCCGTACCCGCCCTGGCCACCGTAAGTCGTGGCCTCACCAGCCTGGGCGTAGCCACCGGGCGGGGCGGCATAGCCCCCCTGGCCACTTTGAACTCCGACGTCCTGAACGTCGGCGCCACCCGCAACTGCCGGCGTCGCGGCGCTCCCGGACTGGGCCGGCGGCTCGGTCGGCGGCGCTGCCTGGGGCACCGGGCCGGAGGGGCCTTGTGCGTACCCGATCCCCTCCCCGCCGGTCTCTCCACCTTCGGTCTTCTGAGGGGTGTCGCCGGGTTGCGCCGGGGCCTGGCTACGGCCGTCGGCGTCGTGACCGGCGCCGGATGGTTCCTGCGGTTCGGGTGGATTCATGGTCTGGCCCCTCCTGGTGCAGTCACGCTCATGTCGGTGACCGGTGTGTCAATCACGTCAACACCACCTTAGAACCCTGGAGGAACGGCGCATCATGTAGGGACATGTGCAGCCAGGGACATGTGCAGCCCGGAACCCCGGTCAGGTCAGGCCGTGACGATCTGCCCGTCGATGACCTCCACGGCGATTCGTGCCAGCGGCTCCTTCGCCGGGCCCGCAGTGACCTCTCCGGTACGCAGGTCGAACCGGGAGCCGTGGCAGGGGCAGCGCCCCTCCTCATTCTCCACGTCGACGGTGCAGCCCTGGTGAGTACAGACCGCGGAGAGGGCGACGACGTCGGCCTCACCCGTGCGGGTCAGGAGCAACGTGGCGCCGGCCGGAGTCTGCACCGCGACCGAATCGCCGACGCCGACCTCCTCCAGCCCGATCAGGGTCTTCCCCGCCGACACCGTGCCTTCGTCCTGCTCCTCGGCACCGCATGCGCTCAACAACATCGCGCCACCGGCGCCCAGGCCAACTGTTGCGAGCACCTGGCGTCGGCTCGGACACAGGCTCATCTCTCCACCTTCGACGGACGCACCGAGCGGCCTCATGCGCCGGGATCGGGCCGTTCCGGAAACAGCCCCTCCTCGCGGATCCGGGCGTTGAGTTCGCGCAGGTAGACCGCTTCGTCGAAGTCCAGGGCTACCTCCTGCCCAAGCCAGGCCGACAGGTGCACGGCGTTGGCCAGCCGCACACCGTTGATACCATCGGCACCCGGGGCGAGCAGTTCGGTGCCGTGCAGGACGGCGGATGCGAAGTTGGCCAGGACGCCGGCGTGCTGGGATCCCCAGGCCGACTCGGTCTCGATCTGCTCGGTGGTGTAGAAGCCCTCGGTATCGCCCCCGCCGGCGAGTTTGAACCCTTCGGTCACGCTGAGACGGGCCGACAACTCCCGCTCGTCGGCCGCGAACCGGGTCAGGGTCGCCGTCTTGGACCCCTCTACCACGATCTTGCCCCGATCACCCAGGATCTCCAGCCGGTCGGTGCCGGCCGGGTCATGGGTCGCGGTCACGAACACCCCGGTGACGCCGTCGCCGTAATCGGCCAGCACCGTCACCTCGTCCTCCACCACGATGTCACGCCGGAACCCGAACGCAGCCTTGGCAACCAGGGAGGTGGGCATCCCGCAGATCCACTGCCACAGGTCGAGTTGGTGCGGGGCCTGGTTCACCAGGACTCCCCCGCCCTCACCGCCCCAGGTCGCCCGCCACTCGCTGGCGCCGTAGTAGGCGTCGGGACGCCACCAGGTGGTGATGATCCAGTTGGACCGCCGGATCGCGCCGATCTCGCCGGCGTCGACGATCTCCTTGATCCGCTGGTACAGCGGGTTGTTGCGCTGGTTGAACATGATCGCGAAGGTGACGTCCGGATGGGCCGCGGCCACCTCGTTGAGTTCGCGAACCTGAGCGGTGTAGACCCCGGCGGGTTTGTCCACCAGCACGTGCACCCCGGCCTTGATCGCCTCGATACCCATCTGCGGGTGCAGGTAGTGCGGCACCGTGGTGACCACCGCGTCCACGTCTCCGCCGGCGATCATCTCGCGGTAGTCGGTGTAGAAGGGGGCCCCCGGGCACACCTCCTGCGCGTGAGTCCGCACGGCGTCGTCGATATCGGCGACCGCGCCGACAACCAGATCCCCGGCGATCCCCTCGGCGATCATCCGCGCGTAGGCGGTGCCCTGTACCCCCAACCCGATGATGCCCAACCGCACCTTGCCCGGCACTGCCCCCGAGCGCGCCTTCGTCATCGAATCCACGGTCGTCCTCGCCTCGTCGCTCACCATTACTCCTGTCCTGGTCGTCACCGTCCCCACGACCCTACTCGTGGAGTTACCGCGTGGGACGCACCGAGGCCACGAGCTCCTCGAACTGAGGCAACAGTTCCCCGGAGTCCTCCGCGAGGCAGGTCAGGACGATCTCGACCATCATCTGCCTCCCCGGCTCCTGCGGATCGGTGAGGTGCAGGTAGGCCTGGCCCTGAGTCAGGTCGATCGGTCCGCCCTCGATCGCCGTCGAGACCTGCACCACCTGCGCCAGGCCCGGCGCACCGTGGGGACTGATCGCCCGGCGCTGGACCATGGTGGCGCCGGCTCCCTGGGCGAGGCGGGCGAAGGCCGCCTCGCCCAACTCCTCCAACTCGGCCGGTCCCGCCGGTCCTGCCTGGCCCGCCTGGCTATCAGCCCGGAGGCCTCCGGCGATCGTGATGTTCGCCCGGAACCGGCCCTGCGCGCGGTCGTGCAGGGCGACGTGGGCCAGCGGGGTGGCACCGACCTCCTCCGGCGATACCGCGGACCAGCCCGTGGGCAGGTCGAACTCGATCGGGATGGGCAGTGCCGTCGTCATCAGCGTCGTTACTCCTGGCTCACTCGTCACGTTCTGGGCACGTCTCGGTCCGTAACCTACCGAACGACCAATTTGCCCGGACGCCGGCCCACCTACGCTGCAACGCGTCGTCGGGCCCGGGAGACGAGCAGACCCTGCCGCCCGAACAGGTAGGCCAGCACGAACATCCCGCCCTGGGCCAGCACGATCGACCCACCGGTGGCGACGTCCGCGTGGAAGCTCGCGTACACCCCACCCACCGCGCACGCCACCGCCAGGGCCGGGGCGATCAGCAGCATCACGCCCATCCTGTCGGTGAGCAGGTAGGCGGTGGCGCCGGGGATGATCAGCATCGCCACCACCAGGATGACCCCCACCGCCTGCAGCGCCACCACGGTGGTGACCGCCATCATCCCCAACAGCAGCGCACCCAGGAGGCGCGGGTTCAAGCCGATGGCGAAGGCGTGGGTGGCATCGAAGGCGTACAGGGTCAGGTCCCGGCGCTTGAACAGCAGCACCGCGAACACCATCAGCCCCAGACCCGCGATCTGGGCCAGGTCCACCCACGAGACCCCCAGTAGGTTGCCGAAGACGATGTGGTGCAGATCCACCTGGCTCGGTGTGACCGAGATGAGCACCAGACCGAAGGCGAACAGGGTGGTGAAGACGATCCCGATCGCGGCGTCCTCCTTGATCTGGGAGGTATCGCGGATGAACCCGATCAGGGCCACGGCGGTGAAGCCGAAGATCAGGGCGCCCAGGGCGAAGGGGGCGCCGGCGATATAGGCCAGCACCACACCCGGCAGCACCGCGTGGGAGACGGCATCGCCCATCAGCGACCATCCCACCAGCACCAACCAGCAGGACAACATGGCGCACACCACCCCAGCGATCAGGGCGGTCAGCAGCGCCCTGACCATGAACGGGTACTGCAGCGGTTCGATGAGGATTTCCGTGAGCGCCTCGGTCACTACTCCCCCAGCCCGAAGGCCCGGGCCAGGTTCTCCGGGCGGATCACCTGGTGCACCGAGTCGTGCATCACCACGGTGCCGGCCAGCAGTGCGGCCTCATCGGCCAGACTGGGCAGCGCCGGCAGGTCATGGGTGGCGATGACGATCGTGGCGCCGTCATCGGCGAGGCTGCGCAGCAGCCTGCTCACCGTGCGTTGGGAAAGGTCGTCCACCCCCGCGAAGGGCTCATCGAGCAACAGCACCTCGGCCTGCTGCGCGATCGCCCGGGCCACGAACGCCCGTTTCCGTTGTCCCCCGGACAGGCGCCCGATCTGCCGGCCGGCCAGTTCGGTCAGGTCCACTCGGCCCAGGGCCTCATCGACGATCCGGTGATCGCGCGTTCGCGCCCTGCGGGTGGGGCCCAGGTGGGCGTACCGGCCGGTCATCACTACTTCACGCACCGTGGTGGGGAAGGACCAGTCGACATCCTCGCGCTGGGGCACGTAGGCGATCAGTCCGCGACGACGGGCCGACGACGGCGGTGCACCGTTGATCAGCACCCGACCCGGGTGGGTGCGCACCAGGCCGAGCATCACCTTCATCAGCGTGGACTTGCCCGACCCGTTCATCCCCACCAGGGCGCAGATCCGCCCCGGCCCCACACTGAGCGTAGCCGCAGTCAGCGCGCGCACCTGTCCGTAACGCACCGAGGCGTCGCGCACCTCGATGACCGGGTCTGCGGTGCTGCCGGCTTCGTCGCGATCGGTGCCCGCCATCAGGAGCCGCCTACCCTTCCGCACCGGTGAGGCCGGCGCGGATCAGATGCACGTCGTGCCGGATCAGGTCCAAGTAGGTTGGTACCGGTCCGTCCGGCTCGGACAAGGAGTCCACGTACAGCACCCCGCCGAAAGTGGCGTCGGTGGCCTCGACCACCTGCTGCATCGCGGCGTCGGAGACCGTGGACTCACAAAACACCGCCGGCACCTGCTGAGCGTTCACCAACGCGATCGTCTCGGCGATGCGGCGGGGCGTGGCCTCGCCCTCGGCGTTCACCGGCCATAGGTAGTGCTCGCTCAGGCCCGCATCGCGGGCCAGGTAGGAGAAGGCGCCCTCGCAGGTCACCAGCGCCTTCTGATCCTGTGGCAGCGCAGCGAGGTCATCCACGAGTTCAGTGTGCACCGCCTCGAGCTCCTCGGCATACGCCCGGCCGTTCGCGAGGTAATCCTGCGCGCGGTCCGGGTCCAGTTCGCCGAAGGCCGCCACCATGTTGTCGACGTACACCTGGGTCTGCCGGGGGGACATCCAGGCGTGGGGGTTGGGGCGAGAGTCGGTCGGCACGCTCTCGCTCCCGGCATCGGCAGTGCTGCCGGCCTGGGCGCCGATTTCCAGGGGCTCCACCCCGTCGCTGACCACGACGTGCGGGGCCTGCACGTCGGCGATGAACTGGTCGAACCACGCTTCCAGGCCCAGCCCGTTGTCCAGGATCAGGTCGGCCTCAGCGGCCTGCCGCAGGTCACCGGGCGTGGGCTCGTAGGAGTGCACCTCGGCGCCGACCGGTATCAGGGAGCGCACCTGTAGATGCTCGCCGGCCACGTTCTGGGCGATGTCCGCGATGATCGTGAAGGTGGTGAGGACCACCGGGCGGCCGTCGTCCTCCTGCCCGCTACCGGCGTACGGCCCGCCCAGGCACCCCGCCGTCAGCAGTGCCACAGCACTGCCGGCGCCGATGCAGGCACGGAGTCGCCGTCGAGGAAGAGGTTTCATGAGAGGCCTCACATAAAAGTTCGGGATGCCGAACTTTACTACCATGAGAACTGGCCGTGCAGCCAACGCCGGTAGCCGGTATCGCCACGTCGGCGCCGGGCCATCACTACGATGCTGGGCGTACGGGGCACAGCCGTGGCCCGGAGAGTGCCGGAGGAGATCCATGCGTCGACCCAACGCTCAGATCGCCCTGTTCGTGGTGGTCTCCATCGCGCTCGCCTGGGCGGTGGCTCTGCCGCTGTGGCTCGGTGACGGTCTGGCAGATCGCCGGTTCGGGCTGCTCGCGACGGCCATGATGTTCACCCCCACCGTGGCCGCACTGGTGGTGGTGCTGCTGATCAGCCGACCCACCCGGATCCTGTACGCCCTGGGTATCTGGCCGCTGGGCAGACCGGGCCGGTTCATCGGCTATCTCGCCCTCGCCATCGTGGTGCCGACGGCACTGTGCCTGGTGGCACTGCCAGTCGGCGCCTGGCTGGGCGTGTATCCGGCCGACTTCGCGAACCTGTCCGCCTTCGCACAGGTCCTCGAGCAGCAGGGCGTGCCGGATACGGGGGTCCCGGTCCAGGTGCTCGCCGCCCTGCAACTGATCAATGTCTTCGTCGCCGCCTTCTTGAACCTGATCCCCGCCCTGGGCGAGGAGATCGGCTGGCGGGGTTGGCTGCTTCCCAAACTGATGCCGCTAGGCCCACTCGGGGCGATCGGGGTCTCCGGTGTGATCTGGGGAGTGTGGCACGCGCCCCTCATTCTGCTCGGCTACAACTACCCTCTCGCACCGGGGTGGCTCAGCCTGCTGATGATGACTGGAATGTGCATCCTCATCGGTGGGGTGTTCGGCTGGCTCCGGCTGCGCAGCGACTCGGTCTGGCCGGCCGCACTGGCCCACGGCGCTTTCAATGCCGCCGCAGGGTCCTTCGTCATCTTCGCCATGGCCGGGGAGACGGTGGACACCGTGCACGCGAGCATCCTGGGCTGGTCGGGGTGGATCGTGCCGGCGCTGTTGCTGGCTCTGATCGTGGCCACGGGCAAGTTCCGGCTGCGGGCCAACCCGGCCGTGGTGGCAGCCGACGCCGGTTTGCCGTCGGGGCAGGTGGGGCTCCTCCGACGAGGTACGAACCGCCGTGCCGGCGCGGCCCGGGCAGCCGGGCAGCACGCCCGGACACGCTCCGACGGCGCACTGCCGTGACGGCAACCCGCAGGCTCCGCGCACCTGACGGTCCCGGTTCGCCTTGTCCCTGGCTGAAGGCTCACACAGCCTGGTCAACATGCGTTCAGTTCCGCCCTCGTCCCTGCACTCGGCGTCCACTGGTAGCCACGGCTTCTTCATCGACGACTCGGCGCTCCAGACGTATCTGGACCACGTCGCCGAGACCCGGGCACCCCGGTCCCACTCGTGATCCCGGGGCAGAATGGTGCCGTGCTCGATAGCGCTGTGCTTGAACCGGTCGGCTCCCACTCCCACGCACTGGCGATCTCCGGTGGCGACCCGTGGGTTCGCTGGTCGCTACCCTCCGATCCGGCGCCACGGATGTGGCGTAGTGAGTTCGCACTCGCGGTGGAGCGCGAGGGCGGTCGCCGTCACAGTCTGACCGTGATCCCGCTGCCGGGCGCTCCGGACCCGGAAGCCGCGGTCGAGGGGGTCATCGCCGAGGCGGTGCACTCCGGCCTCGTCGGCGAACTCGGAGTGCTGGGCATCTCCGTCCCCCAGGCCCACATCGGGGCGCTCGAGCGACAGGTTCGGGTGGATGGCGGCGGGGACTGGGAGTGGATGTGGACCCTGACCGCACCCGCACCGCTGGCTGTCGAGGCAGACCTGCTGCACCTGGACGACACGGACGATGCGGCCGAGATCCTCCAACTTTCCACCGATCACTCCCCCACTGCCGAGGGCGAGCCGGGTACCGGGCTCAGCGAGGTGTGGATCGGCGCCCGGGCCCCGGAAGGTGCCCTGATCGCCGCCGGCGCGATGCAGCGCCTACCCTCCGGCGTGCCCTACCTGGCCGGGATCGTGGTGCACACCGCGCATCGCGGTCGAGGGCTGGGGGCCGCGGTGACGGCCGCGTTGACCCGGGTTGGTCTGGATGAGGCCGGGGTGTGCACACTGAGCATGTACTCCGACAACCCGGTTGCACGGCGCGCCTACCACCGCCTGAGCTACCGCACTGCGTGGGCATGGGCCTCCCGTTCGCTGGCTGCCGGCGCGGTCTGACCCGGAACAATCCCACGATCGGGGGCGTTACACCGATCCCACCCGCCTCTGCCTCCGGCGGCCGCCCAGCGGCTGTCAGGCCCGATGCCCCGTGAGGTTCGATGACGCCCGCCCACGCCTCCACCGAGTCCGTTCCGCACAGCACCACCGCTGGGATCGCCCCCGGTCACGCAACCGCCGAGACCGTCCCCGACCTCCACGATGACGGCGCCGCCCGCCACGATGACGGCGCCGCCCGGGCTGTGAACGACCGTGCCCTGCCGCTGCTGCCGAGCACGATTCAGCAGGCCGAGAATCTGATCGCGCTGGGGGTCCCCGAACTCCTCCACCTCGAGGCCGAGCAGGTGCGCGGATTGGCTGCCGATGCCCTTTCCGAGGCGGCGGCCGGCCCGCCGCTGCTGGTTCTGCCCGGCGCGCCGGTCGCGGATCTGGCAGCCCTGATGCGTCGCGGCACCAAACCCGGTTTCGTGGTGCAGGACATGACCGACGTGGATGAATTCACCCCCACCGGTATCGAGGTGCCCGAGACCCCGTACCTGCTCACCGACCCCGACCGCGGCGACCACCTGCGCAACGCCAGCCCGGCGGAGGCTCTGGAGCGCTTCACCGCCGAGGCGCGCACTCCCCTGACCCTGACCGAGGGCATCTTCTGGGTGCTCGCCCAGCCCGAGGCGCTGGAGCCGAACTACTGCTTCATGACGATCGCCTCCCGGTTGCGCAAACCCCGTGGCCGCCTCGACGCCCGCACCCCCGCCCTATGGATCTCCGGCGGCACCGGGCGCGACGGGGCGGGACGTAAGAACGCCCCGAAGGTCGGCTGGTGCTGGTGGCGCAACCGGCACACCTGGCTCGGCATCGCCTCAGCTGCGAGCAGGGTGGCGCTGCGTTGAGCCGCACCACCGGAGTGTCATGACGTGACATCGCATCGAACTTCTGTTCGACTGGAGTCATGCGATGGTCAGCACAGCAACTCGACGACTCCCAGGCACTCCTCCCGCTGCGTGGCCTGATCCGCAGCGTCCGCACGCCCGAGTTCGACGGCGTCACGTTCCACGAGGTCGCCTGCAAGTCGGCGTTGAACAAGGTGCCGGGCAACTCCCAGATGCCGTTCGGGTGGACGATCAACCCCACGCGGGGCTGCCTGCACCGCTGCACCTACTGCTTCGCTCGCAAGACCCACGAGTACCTGGACCTGGATGCCGGCCGGGACTTCGACACCCAGATCGTGGTGAAGACCAATATCGTGCAGGTGCTGCGGGCCGAACTGGCGCGGCCGTCCTGGCAGCGCGAACACGTGGCCCTGGGAACGAACTCCGACCCGTACATGCGCGCCGAGGGTCGTTATGAACTGATGCCCGGCATCATCGAAGCGCTGGCGCAATCAGGCACCCCGATGTCGATACTGACCAAGGGCCCGCTCCTGCGCCGCGATCTACCACTGCTGGCAACGAGGGCTCCCGAGACCCAGGTCGGGGTATCGCTGGCGTTCATCGATCCTCACCTGCAGCAACTCGTCGAGCCGGGCACTTCCCCGCCGAAAGCACGCCTGGGCCTGATCCGGGCGGTGCGCGAAGCCGGACTGGATTGCCACGTGCTCGCCATGCCGATCCTGCCGTGGCTGACCGACGGCGATGAGCACCTGGAGGAACTGTTCACCGCGGTGCGCTCCTCCGGGGCGCAGTGGATCAGCGCCGGTCCGTTGCACCTCAGACCGGGTGCTCGGGAGTGGTTCATGGGCTGGCTCGCCACCGAGCGACCGGACCTGGTCGGCCGCTACCGGCGCCTGTACTCCGGATCTTCCTACGTGCCCAAGGACTACGCGCGCTGGCTCTCCACCCGGGTGGACCGGTTACGCCGTCGGCTCGGCTTCATCAGACCACAGCGATCAAGCGACGACGACGGCACACCGGACCGGTGGCAGCGCTCACCCGAGCGGGTGGGACAAGTCCCGGGCACCCCGCCCGTGACAGAGCCGGCCCAGCCGGCGCTGTTCTGATCCGGCTGCCACCCCTGCCCGGCGCCTGCCGGGGAATACACGGGATGCCCGACTGTTGTAGAACGTGCGACCGTTATCCCGATCGAGGAGTATTTCTTGTCCACCATCGACATCACCACCGAGAACTTCAGCGAGACCATCGAATCCAACGACATCGTGCTCGTGGACTTCTGGGCGGACTGGTGCGGACCGTGCAAACAGTTCGCTCCCATCTACGACAAGGTGTCCGAGGCGAACCCGGACGTGACGTTCGCCAAGGTCGACACCGAGGCTGAGCAAGCCCTGGCGGCCCAGGCGCAGATCACCTCCATCCCCACCCTGATGGCCTTCCGCGAGGGCATCCTGGTGTTCAACCAGGCCGGCGCGCTACCGGAGAAGTCGCTGACCGAACTGGTCGGCGCCGTCAAGGGCCTGGACATGGATGAGGTCAAGGCCAAGGTCGCCGAACAGCAGGGCAGTCAGCACTCCTGATCCGGGGAGGTGCTGGGCGCGGTCCGTGCCGCGTGGGCGCACGAGCACCACGCTGGTAGCCGCACGCGCAGGCGGCGTGATCGCGGACCGACCCCAGGGCGTTGCCGCAACTCGGCGCCGTTGCCGGGTTGCGGCCTCGCGTCCCGGGGGGTGAATCCCCGGTGCGCCCGAGGGCGCATACCCATGCAGCCACGTTTCGGCTCCGGATTCCACCCTTAGGGACGTAGAGTTACAGATTCGTGATCTCCGGCACAGTATGGCGGGCCGACGTATCAAGGCCGATGGGTTGGTTCAGGAAAGTACTGCCACCGGGCACGGTGCGTGGTGCAACACCCCGTGACTGATGGATCCGAGCAGCATCGATCGGGCGGTTGACCGTCCCCGCGAGCCCACCACCAGCATCGAGGCGTCCTTGCCGGCCTCGCGCAGCGCATCGGCCGGATGGCCCCGCATCACTGTGCGATGAACCTGCAGGTCGGGGTACTGGGTACGGATCGGGCCCACCTGCCTCTCCAGGTCGTTCTCGGCCTCAACCACAATCCCCTCCAACCAGGAACCGTAGGTCTCGACCGGTCCGAACCACGGCGGTTCGGTCACCACCCGCACCGGCTTGAGCGCGACCCCCCGGGAGTGGGCCTGCGCCGCCGCGAAAGCCAGCGCGCGGTCCGACTGCTCCGAGCCGTCGACTCCCACGACGACCGGACCCGAACCCGCCCCCTGCTCGGGCACGATCACCAGTGGCGCACCGGAGGCGATGGTCAGGCTCCGGCTGGTCGACCCGAGCACCATACCGGCGAAACCGCCCCGGCCCCGCGAGCCGGTGACCACCAGGTGGGCGCCGATGGACTGATGGGTCAGTTCCTCGACCGCATCGCCCACCCGGAGCACCGCCTCCACCTCCAGGTCCGGATGCTGTGCCTGCGCCGCCTTCTTGGCGTCGGCCAGCACACCCATGGCGCGTTCCTCCTGCTCGGTGTGCACCTCGGCGTCGTGCGGGCGCACGTCCGCCCACTGTTCGAACACCGTCACGATCCGCAACGGCATACCCAGCCGGTGTGCCTCACCTGCCGCCCACGTCACGGCACTCCCCGCGTGGGGTGATCCGTCGGTCCCGACGACGATCTGCTTGCCAGCACTCATGACGGCCTCCCTTTCCTAGGGTCCTCGAGAAGTTCAGGTGCTTCCATTGCATCGTGGCCGCGAGGGCGGCGCCAGTGTCGAAGGTCCCGGTCGGTGCTCGAGCGGCCCGGTTACTCCCCCGCCCGACAGCGCTCCTTCAACTCCGCCACGCTCAGGTCCGGGGCGCTGAAGCCGAACACCCGCCGAGCCGGTTCCAGGTCCATCGGGACCTGACGACCGGTGAACTCACGCGTGCGCGGCACGTCCGGTAGATACGCGTCGAGCAGTTCGGTGGTGTCCTGCGGCATGCATGTGGTCGGTGCTGCCACATAGGCCACGTGCACCCCGGGTTCACGGGGTTGCAGGGCATCGACGGCGGCGCGAGCACCGTCCTCGGTGGTCAGGTAGGCCCACAGGTCCGCTGCACCCTCGGCCGGATCGGCCCACTGCCCGGCAAAGGCGTCGGGCAGGCGATCGCCGAACCCCCCGGTGAGCGGGTACCGCAGGGCCACGATGTCCAGGCCGTGACGCCGGTGAGCCGCCCGTGCGGTCTCCTCATCGACCCACTTCGACAGCGAATACGGGTCGGCTGCCTGGGTGGGCGCCAGGTGGTCCACCGGAACATACGGCGGCTGCACCGGGTGTGGGCTGAACCGCACCCCCAGGGCGTTGATACTGGAGGCGATCACGACCCGGGAGATGCCAGCCGCCGCTGCCGCCTCCAGGATCACGTAGGTGCCCGCGACGTTGCCGGAGAACACCACGTGGTCCTCGTCCATGTCCGGCGTGGGCGCGGCCGCCAGGTGGATCACCGCGTCGGCGCCCTCGATCGCTTCGGCGACAGCCTCCGGGTCCGCCGCCGAGCCGACCACCGCTCGGTCGGTATCAAGATCCGGGTACTCGCGTCGGTTCAGGGACGTGGAGCCGATCCCCCGCCGTCGCAGTTCAGCCAGTACCCCGGTGCCGATCAGCCCGGAGGATCCGGTCACCAGGACATGACGCGGTTCGGCGTGTCGTGTGGCCATCATGATTCACCTTCCTGCTCACTAGGGACCTGGGAGGTCACCCGGTGCGGGGTGACCGTAGAAGTCAGCAGCACCACCGCTTCGTCCAGCGCGCCCAGGTCGTGCCGCACCGGCGGGATGACCACGTACTCGCCGGTGCGCCCCACCCACACCTGCCGGTCGGCGCAGTGCAGGCGCACCTGTCCGCTCAGGACCTGCAAGGTGGCCTCCTCCGGGGTGTCGTGTTCACCCAGGTGTCGCCCGGCGGCCAGGGCGATCAGAGTCTGGCGCAGCACGTGCTCGCGGCCGCCGTGGATGGTCCGCGCCGCGCGGCCGGCCTTGTTGCTGCGGGCCTTCTGCAGCAGCGTGGTGCCCAGTTCGGCCAGCGAAACACTGTCCATGGATCCTCCTCGGGCTCCATCATGCCTGTTAGCACAGTCCCTCGCCCGGGCGGGAGCCCGATCGGCGCCTACCCGCGGGAGGGACCCGCCTCCACCGGGTGCAGGTGCGCCACGCACAGATCCGGCTGGGCGAACGGGACCAGTTCGGTGACCTCGGTGCCACTCTTCCACTCCCCCATGGCCCCCTGCATCAGGCCCAGATGCAGGGCACAGACCACGGTGGGGAACTCAGCAACCAGATCCAGGAACGGGCAGTGCCGAAGGCCCACCGAACCGGCCTGACCCGGTTGCAGGCCGGGATCGAAGTCCATCTCCTTCATTAGGTGCATCAGGCGCTCGGTGCCGGGGGCAGCGCCCGCGCCAGGTTCCTCATCGGAGGCAGCCGGGCCTCCGAGTTCCTCCGCGTGCGCGGCACCCCACCGGCGCCCGGCCTCGATCGCCCGGGACCGAGGATCCGGACCGGCCGCGATGTCCTGGGCCAGGATGCGCGCCAATGTCCGGTACTGCGTGGGCCCTGAGGGATCCATGCCCGGCACCGCGCGGAACAGTGCTGCGGGACGGCCCGGCCCGGTGGGCTTGCCTGCGACCTGCTCCACCTGGCCGGTTCGGCTCAATGCCTCGAGGTGGAACCGCACCGTGTTGGGATGGACACTGAGTTGCTCGGCGATTCCGGCGATGCTCAGCGGTACCTCGGCGCTCTTCAACGCCCGGAGCACCTGCTCCCGCCGGCCGGGCCGGGCGGGTCGGGAACGCTGGATGGCCGCCCGGGCGGGCTCGGCCGGCTGGGTGGGCTTCATGACAGGCCCCCCGGGCTCGGCGGGAGACTCCTGACCAACGCGGTGTCGCCGTCAAGTGCCCCGACCCGGGCGGCACCGCCGGGTGAGTGCAGTGGCTCGGGCTGACCGGGCAGAGTCTCGGTGAAGAAGGCGGCGTTGTCGTCCAAGTAGGCGGCGAACGCGGACGGCAGGTCGTCCTCGTAGTAGATCGCCTCAACCGGACAGACCGGTTCACAAGCCCCACAGTCCACGCACTCGTCGGGCTGGATGTACAGGCTTCGGCCACCCTCGTAGATGCAGTCGACCGGACACTCGTCCACACACGAGCGGTCCATGACGTCCACACACGGCTGAGCGATCACGTACGTCATTCCCCCAGTTTACACAATGCTCCTTGGAGGAACTCCGGGTGGCGCCCAACGGTGAGCCGGCTCACCGATACTTGGCGTGGGCCGGGTACAGCGGCCACAGTGGGGGCATGCCTGACGATCTGATTCGACTGCTGACCTCCGCCGGCGTCGCCCTGGCCATCGCGCTGGCGGTCGGCATCGGCGTGCCTGCGCTGGCGCTTCGGATGGTGGGACGATGGCCATCGGTGAAGTACCTGGTGCGCCGCACGCGAGTGCCGTTCCTGGTGCTGGCGCTGGTGATCGCCGCGAACGCCGTGGTGGCCGCGAACCGTCCGCGTGGGGAGGGGGCCGGACGGTGGGACCTGGTCGCCCACATCCTGCAGGTGCTGTGGATCATCAACGTGGCCTGGCTGGTCACCGCGATCATCCTTTTCATCGTCGACGGCGTGGTGCACCGGGCCGGCAAGCGGATGGGCACCCGCGACGCGTTGCGGATGCAGACCCAGATGCACGTGACGCGCAGGGTGCTGTTGGTGCTGATGGTGGTCCTCACCGTGGCTGCCGTCCTGCTCACGTTCGAGGGCGTGCGGGCGGTCGGGGCGGGCCTGCTGGCCTCCGCGGGCCTGGCGTCGGTGGTGGCAGCGCTGGCCGCACAGTCCACGCTGAGCAACCTCTTCGCCGGCCTGCAGTTGGCCTTCAGTGACGCCGTCCGACTCGATGACACAGTGATCGTCGAAGGCGAGTACGGCACGATCGAGGAGATCACCTTGACCTACGTGGTGGTCAAGATCTGGGACGAGCGCCGCCTGGTGCTGCCGTCCACCTACTTCACCGCGACCCCGTTCGAGAACTGGACCAGGCGCGATGACCGCATCACCGGCACGGTGTTCTTCGACCTCGATTGGCGGATCGACCTCGACGGCCTGCGCGCGGAGTTCCACCGGGTGGTGAACGCCTCCGATCACTTCAACGGCCGCTCGGCGAACCTGGTGATCACCGACGCCAGCGCCGGTTACGTGCAGGTGCGCGCGAGCGTCAGCGCCGATGACCCCGACGCCGTGTGGTACCTGCGGTTGGACGTCCGAGAATCCCTGGTGAAGTGGCTCCAGGAGCACAACCCCGAGGCACTTCCACAGACCCGGGTGCACATGCTCTCCGGACCCGGACCCGGACCCGGGCCCGGCGTTGCAGCCACACCTCCCAAGACAGCGGGCGGAACCAGCACCGGGCAGGGCGCTACCCCTGCCGGAGCAGGCGGGAACACCGGTGGCCGCACGGACGGCAACATCACCCGGGGCTGAGTTCGGCCCCGGGCTGAGATCAGTGGCTCGCCTCAACGATGTAGCGCAGGAGCGCTGGATCGGTGGAGGTGATCCGCTCCACCTCCTCGCCCCCGTCGCATCGGCACAGCGCAATCCGCACCGATGTCTCTCCGCGAGCCACGACCTCCCAATCGCCGCCGGCGTTCTCCCAACGGCGCAGTACCGCCAGATCGTGGGAATCGCCGCTGGGTACCTGCGTCATCGCTGG
Source organism: Pseudactinotalea sp. Z1748 (assembly GCF_049725185.1). Lineage (NCBI taxonomy): Bacteria > Bacillati > Actinomycetota > Actinomycetes > Micrococcales > Cellulomonadaceae > Pseudactinotalea > Pseudactinotalea sp. Z1748. The sequence goes on from NZ_JBMPQB010000006.1 coordinate 125,677, forward strand.
TTCCTCCTGGACCGTCGCATCGTCGCTGCCGAACAGACCCGAGCCACCCGGGTATCGCACCAGCCTACGCCCGCTGGGAATCCAGGTCTGCCGAGTTGTCCCGAGTGTTCGGCCGGACCCGCTGGATTGCCCAACTTTCTTCGTTCATCTTCACTGACCGTGCCCGGTGCGGGCGCAGTTCACCCGGTCGGCTCGAGCCGGACCACCACCGACTTGTAGACCGGGGTGCCCGAATCGATCGCGGTGTCATCCAGCGGCACCAGTACGTTCGTCTCGGGGAAGTAGGCCGCGGCGCACCCGCGCGGGGTGTCGTAGACCACCACCCGGAACCCCGGGGCACGACGCTGCGAACCATCACGCCATTCCGAGACCAGGTCCACCAGGTCACCGTCGGCGAGTCCGAGTTCGGTCAGGTCGGCCTTGTTCACCATGACCACCCGTCGCCCTCCGGCGATTCCCCGGTAGCGATCATCCATCCCGTACACGGTGGTGTTGAACTGGTCGTGGGAGCGCAGCGTCTGCAGCAGCAGCCGCCCCCGTGGGACCTGCGGCCACCACAGGTCATTGCGGCTGAATGTTGCCCTGGCGGTTTGGGTGTCGAAGGTGCGCACGTCGTGGGGACCGTGGGGCAGGCGGAATCCGCCGGGGTGGTCCAGTCTGGCCTCGAAATCGGTAAACCCGGGCACCACGGCCTCGATGTGGCGTCTGATCAGCCGGTAGTCAGCCGCCAGGGCCTCCCAGTCCGCCTCCGGCGCACCGGGAAGTGGACGGCCCCGGGAGTCGGTGAACAACTCCCGGGCGATGCCGCACACGATGGCGATCTCCGAGCGCAACTGCTTCGACGGCGGCTGCAGGTGACCGGAGGAGGCGTGCACCATCGACATCGAGTCCTCCACGCTGACCCGCTGCCGCCCCCCGGCCCGGACGTCCAGGTCCGAGCGCGCCAGGCAGGGCAGTAGCAGAGAGGCCCGCCCCGGGACCAGGTGGGTGTGGTTGAGCTTGGTGGCCACGTGCACCGTAATCGCGCACGAGGCCAGCGCGGCCTCGGTGACGGCGGTGTCGGGGGCGGACTTGACGAAGTTCCCACCCATCGCCATGAAGAATCGGACCCGCCCGTCGCGCATCGCCCGCACCGCGTTCACGGTGTCCACCCCGTGCTCGGCCGGTGGGGTGAAGGAGAACTCGGCGCCGAGTGCGTCCAGGAACGGCTGGGGCATCTTCTCGTAGATCCCCATCGTGCGGTCCCCCTGCACGTTGGAATGCCCGCGCACCGGCAAGAGCCCGGCTCCGGTCTTGCCTAGGTTGCCCTGCAGCAGGGCCACGTTGACGATCTCGGTGATGGTGGGCACCGCGTGCCGGTGCTGGGTCAGGCCCATCGCCCAGGCGAAGACGGTGGCCTCGGAGGCCAGCAGCAACTCGCCCAGTTCTTCGATCTGGTCCCGGCTCAGGCCGCTGGCGGTCTCGATGTCGGCCCAACCGGTTACAGCCAGGCCGGCGGCGTAGTCCTCGAAGCCGTGGGTGTGCTGCGCCAGGAACTCCTCATCGATCGCCCCGGCCCGGCCCGGGGTGCGCCGGCCGGCCCGGTGGGCGTCGAGCAGGAACTTGCCCAGCCCCTGGAACAGCGCCAGGTCACCGGCCAGGCGGACCGGGAGGTGCAGATCGGCCAACTGGGTACCCCGCCCGAGCAGGCCCCGGGCGCTCTGCGGGTTCTTGTACCGGCCCAAGCCGGCCTCACGCAACGGGTTGATCGACACGATCGTGGCGCCGTTCCGCTTGGCCTTCTCCAGGGCGGTGAGCATCCGCGGGTGGTTGGTGCCGGCGTTCTGGCCGGCGATCACGATCAATTTGCTCATGTGCACGTCGTGCAGGGTGACCGAGCCCTTCCCGATCCCGATCGTGCGCCCCAGCGCCTCCCCGGAGGACTCGTGGCACATGTTCGAACAGTCCGGCAAATTGTTCGTACCGAAACCGCGCACCATCAACTGGTACAGGAACGCTGCCTCGTTGGAGGTGCGCCCGGAGGTGTAGAACGCCGCCTGGTCCGGATCGGCAAGGGAGCGCAGTTCGGTGGCGATGCGCGTGAACGCCTGCTCCCAGGTGGTGGGCCGGTAGTTGGTGTCCCCGGCCTCCTTGAGCATCGGGGTGGTCAGGCGGCCCTGGCGGTTCAGCCAATAGTCGTCGCGCCGGGCCAGATCGGCGATGGAGTGCTCGGCGAAGAACTCCGGGGGGACCCGTTTCCGGGTGGCCTCACTGGCCAGGGCCTTGGCGCCGTTCTCGCAGAACTCGGCATGACTGCGCTCCCCCGCCTCCGGGTCCGGCCACGCACAACTCATGCAGTCCACGCCGTCGGGCTGGTTGAGTTTCAACAAACCGGCGGCGCCGCGCACCGGGCCCATCTCCCGCAGCACGTGCCGAAGGGCCGTGGTCACCCCCGCCGGCCCGACGGCGCTGTCCGGCGGCGTTGTGACCTTGAGATCGTCCTCGGTCATGTCCGCACCGCCCTATCCTCGGGTGTGCGGTTCATCGTAGGCGCCTGCGCCTGCGCGGACCCGGTGAAGCGGGAGGTGAGTTGCCGATGGCGCGGATCGTCAAACGATGGCCGGTGCTGCGCCTGGACGCCGACGGCGGGCGGCGGGAACGGGCCGACCAGATCGCCGGTGAGGAACCGTTGGAGATCCGGGTGGGGGCCAGCGCATTCTCGGTGACGATGCGCACGCCAGGCTCCGACCTGGATCTGGTGATCGGGTTCCTGGTCTCCGAGGGCGTGATCCGGAGGGCGGACCAGGTGCGCCAGATCGCCTACGACGGCCTCACCCCGCAGGGAGAGCGTGACTACAACGTGGTGAGTGTGCACCTGAGCCAGGACGTGGTGATGCCCGACCTGGCGCGGCACGTCTACACCACCTCCAGTTGCGGGGTGTGCGGGACCGCCTCGATCGAGGCGATCCGCAAGACCTCGGCCTACCCGGTGGCCGACGACGAGGTCCGGTTCACCCTGGCCGACCTGCTGGCGCTGCCGCAGCGGTTACGTGAACGTCAGGACGTCTTCGGGCGCACTGGTGGGGTCCATGCCGCGGCACTGTTCACCGCCGACGACGACGGTGCCCCGGCCGTGCGCTGCGTGCGGGAGGACGTGGGTCGCCACAACGCGGTGGACAAGGTGGTGGGCTGGGCGTTGCGAGAAAATCACCTTCCGCTGCGCGCCACGGTGCTGCAGGTCTCGGGCCGGGCCTCGTTCGAGTTGGTGCAGAAGGCAGCGATGGCAGGGGTCCCGGTGCTCTCGGCCGTCTCGGCACCCTCCGCCCTCGCGGTGGAACTGGCGCAGGAGGTGGGCCTGACGCTGGTCGCGTTCAACCGCGGTGACCGGCTGAACGTCTACACCGGGGCCCACCGGGTGGTGTCCGGCACGCATACCTGAGAGACCAGGTCAGGACTGCTCGCGCACATGCCCCTCAGCGGGGCGATCCGTGTCGCTGGGATCGCGTTCCTCCGCTCACCGTAGCCACCAGCATTGGAGTCGGAGAAGGCACGTCTCCAGATACGCAACATCTCTTTCGCAATATCTCTTGCGCAAGAGTCCTTTCGCAAGTAATGTTGTGTCCACACCGCACCGAAAGGACCAGCACCATGCGACGCATCGCCCCCACCTCCCTCCGCACCACTCGGCGCTCCCAGATCGCAGCCGAGACCGCTCGGCACCGCCACGACCTGCACCGGGCCCAGGCCTCCCTGCACGCACGGCCGGTCTGATTCGGCAGCGAACCTGCCGGACTCGCCGGCGATAGGGCGCCCAGGTCCGCGAACGGCTCCCCCACCTCACGCTCGCAACGAATCTTTCGCAACACGTCTTGCGCAATGGCCCTTTCGCAAGTACTGTTGTGCATGAGCCACCAGAAAGGACGCAGATGATGCGCCGCACCACCCCGCACCTGAGCACCATCCGCCGCGCCACCACCCGACGCAGCCAGATCGCCGCCGAGATCGCCGAACGTCGGCAGGACCGCTTCCGCGCCCAGGCGACTCTGCACACCCGGGGGGCCTGAGGTGAGCGAAACGACCGCCTCCCCCGAGGACCAGGACCAACCCGGCCGGGCCGAGTACCGCAGCACCGACCCTGCGGTGATGCGGGCGCTGGCCCACCCGTTGCGGATCGAGATCATGGAGATCCTCGACGAGGTCACCGAGGCCACCGCAAGTGAGATCGCCGCCAAGCTCGATCAGAGCGTGGCGAACTGCTCCTTCCACCTGCGGATCCTGGCCGGCGGCGGCTTCATCGAGCGGGCCGAACCCCGGGGCCGGGAGAAACCGTGGCGTTCGATTCACAAGTCCCGCGACATGCGCCCCGATCGCGACGATCCCACCGGGATCGCAGAGTCGACCGAACTGGGCGCTCTCTACGTCCAACGCGAGGCCGCCCGGGTGATCAAGTTCCTGCGCGAGGCGCCCGCCTATATGAAGGACCGCACGTGGGTGCCGGCGGTGACCGTGAACACCTCCACGTTCTGGGCCACCCCCGAGGAGATGGCCGAACTCGCCGAAGGCATCAAAGAGATGGTGGACCGGTTCGATGGCCGCCGCGACCCTGCGAATCGGCCCGCCGGTGCCACCAAGGCTAGGTTCTTCGCCACCCTCAACCCGGACCTCGACGAATTGCTGGCCCGAGCCCAGGACGGCGAGGCCGCCGGCGACAACGCCGACGGCAGCAGCGATCAGGCCCCTTGATCAGCAAGAGCACCCACACCACACGCGACTTCCACCCGGCCCGCTCCGGATTCGGCTGACCCCATCGGATCCGCCCACGCCCGGCGCGCACCGGAGCGTCGTCGTTAATGCCGCCGACAGTTCCCCGAGGATGAGGACACCGATCCATGAGTACCCCCCGCCCGGATGACGCCGAGAGCGAGGCTCCGACCGCCGTCGCCGATGCCCCGGTCGGCATCCAACCGGCTTCGCCCACGCCTGGTCAGCACCCCCCGGTGAAGCCGTCGCTGCGCGAGCGGTTACCGCTGGCGATGCGCCACCAGGCCTTCCGCCGTCTGACCCTGGCCTGGGTCAGCACGAACATCGGGGACAGTGCCCTGTTCCTGGTACTGGCCATCTGGGTGCGGGAACTCACCGGCTCCGACAGCGCCGCCGGGCTGGTCTTCGCAGCACTCGGGTTGCCCGCTCTTCTCGCCCCCCTGGCTGGACAACTGGCCGATCGCGTCTCGCGGCGCCGGCTGCTGATCGCCACCAACGTGGGCATCGGCCTGGTCGTGGCCAGTCTGCTCACGGTGCAGGACGCCTCCGGCTTGTGGCTGATCTACGCGGTCACGTTCTGCTACGGCCTGGCCGCCTACCTGACCTCGGCTGCCCAGTCCGGACTGCTTCGTGACATGCTCAACGATGACGAACTGCCCGGCGCGAACGGACTGTTCACCACGATCGACCAGGGCCTGCGGCTGATCAGTCCGCTGCTGGGCACCGGCCTGTTCGTCCTGACCGGCCCGCATACCGTCGTGGTCCTGACCGCGACCTGCTTCCTGGTTACCGCCGCTGTGCTGACTACGGTACGACTGACAGAGTCTCCAGCGCCGCAGGACACCGATGCTCCCGGGGCGTTGCGCCAACTCGGCGCGGGTTTCGGCGTGCTCTGGGGCGACCCCACCCTGCGCCTGATCACCATCGTGCTCGCGATCGCGGTGGGCATCACGGGATTTCTGAATGTGCTGGTCTTCCCCATCCTCGAGCAGGGACTGGGGGTAGGTTCCCAGGCGCTGGGCATCGTCGTCACCGTCCAGGGTGTGGGCGCGGTGATCGGCGGGGCCACGAGCGCTGCGATCCTCAAACGCATCGGGGAGCGCCGCCTGGTCGGCACGGGCCTGGGCGTGCTCAGCGGTGGGTTGGTCGGCTCCCTGGCGATCATCACGATCGTGCCCGCCGATGGCGCCTTCGGTCTGCTGCTGATAAGCCTCACCCTTGCCACCTCCGGGCTCGGCATCCCCTGGTTCGTGGTCGGGGCGTCGAACTACCGGATCCGGGTCACCCCACCGGGCATCCAGGGCCGGGCGAGCGCGGCAATGAATATGGTGTTCAATGCACCCCAGACCGCTGCCACGGTGGCCGGCGCGGGGATCATCCTGGTGATGGATTACCGGATCCTGCTCGCCCTCTGCGTGGTTGCCCTGATCGGGTGCGCGCTGGCCTGCCGGCCGTGGGCCGCAATACCGCAGGTCACCGAGAATTCCCGGTAGCAACGCTCACTCCTGCGTGGCGCGGTTGCGGCGGTAATGGCGCCGGACCTTGGAACGGTTCCCGCGCAGCGCCATCGAGCACCACCGGGCAGTGTTGGCGTTGCTGCGATCCAGCAGGAACCGGCAGCACTCGGGTTTGGCGCAGGGTCGCAGCCGCTCCGGGCTGCGCGCATGGATCGAGGCCCAGGCGAGCATCGCCCGGGCGGGTCCACGCGCCCGTGCCACATGGGCCGCCGACGCCACTGCGGCGGCCGGCTTCGCTGTCCTTGCCTTCCCCTACGTTCCCGGCCACGCACTTCCCGCGGAGGAGTTGGCCGGGAAGGTCGTCCTCGACAACAACAACTACATGCCCTGGCGGGACGGCCACTTCTCGGCTGTTGATGCTGCCACCAGGACCGTGCACGAACTGCGGCAGGAGCAACTGCCTGCTGCGAAACTCGCGAAGGCGCTCAGCCATATCCAGTTTCACGGCCGTGACCAGGTCGAACGAGAGTCTGGTCATGCCCTCGCCTTCGCGCCGGCCGGCGACGGTGGACTTGCCCGACCCGGCCGGACCGCACATGAACACGACGCTGGCCACAGCCCCGATCCTACGAGAGGGCCTCCCGCACGACCGGCTCGCACCCGAGGATGCGATCGAGGTGCCATTTCTGGCGTACCGATGAGTCTGCCGGTGAACAGGTATCTAACTCTGTGACACCGATGGTCTGTGGAGGATGCGCGATGGTTCGCACTGAAGTGAAGACGGTACGGCGCTGGTGGGTGCTAGCCGTGGTGTGTGTGGCGATGTTCATGGGGGTGCTGGATTCCACGAGCGTGTACGCAGCCCTGCCCGCGATCGCGCGCGACCTCGGATTCGCTCCAGCGGAGGTCCAGTGGGTGATCACCGCTTATGGAGCCGCGATCGGCGGCCTGTTGCTGTTGGGAGGGCGGCTGGCCGACCGTCTGGGACGGCGCATGGTGTTCATGATCGCGGTCGCTGTGTTCGCGGCGGCCTCTCTGGCATGCGGACTGGCTGCCACCAGTGAACTCCTGATCGCCGCCAGGGTACTCCAGGGTGCTGGCGCGGCGGTGATGACCCCGGCCGGGTTGTCGATCCTGATGAATACCTTCCCCAATGGCCGGGAGCGACATAGGGCCCTGGGCATCTGGGGCGGTCTAGGCGGGACGGGGGCTTCGGCTGGGCTCCTGCTGGGCGGTGTGCTGACCGACTGGGTGGGCTGGGCCTGGGTCTTCTACACCAACGTCCCCGTCTGCCTGGTGGTGTTGATTCTGTGCCCGATCCTGCTGCCCGAGAGTCCTCGGAACAACCAGCGGCTCGATCTGCCGGGCTCGATCGTGGCCACCAGTGCGCTGGTGCTGCTGCTCCTGGGACTGTTCCGGATCACCGAGCACGGAGCCGATCTTCCTGCCGCGATCTTCGGTTTCGGCGCCGCCATCGCGGCAATGCTGTTCGTGGTCGTGGAGCGACGCAGCCCGGCGCCGCTGGTGCCGATGCGGATCTTCGCCAAACGCACCCTGGTCGGCGGCAATCTGGTGATCGTGATCGCCGGTATCGCGGTCGATGGTCTACTGATCGTCGTGACGCTGTACGCCCAGCAGGTTCTGGGCTTCTCCGCACTACAGTTCGGACTGACGATGGCGATCATGACCGTCACCTCGGTCATCGGTGTGCTGGCCGGGCAGCACCTGGTCACCCGGTCCGGGTTCCGGAAGGTTGCTGGCGTCGGTATGGCCCTGTTGGCGGTCTCGTGTGTACTTCTGGCTCGCCTGCGGCCCGAGGGCAGCCTTGTCGAAGACCTGCTCGGCGGCTTGGTGGTATTCGGTGCCGGTATGGGTGCGGCATTCGTCGCCGGTCAGATTGCCGCCTTGGCCGACGTCGCCGAGCACGACGCCGGGCTGGCAGCGGGCCTCGAGGAGACCTCCTTCGCGCTCGGGACCACAATCGGTGCGGCACTAGCCTCGGCGGCCGCCATCGGTTACGCGACACGCGCATCCGACATCGAGCCGTCAACCGTGGCGCTGACCGAGGGGATCCAGTTCGCGCTGACCGTCCTGGCTGGCGTCGCAGCACTTGGTGCCCTGCTCGCAATGCTTCTGCTCCGGCCGCAGGAGGAGCAGAGCACCGAAACCGGGGAAAGGATGTTGACTTCGTGAGTACGCAAGAACTCGGCCATGACTTCGATCGCCGGACCCGTCCCTACCGGTCCGAACTACTCGCCCACAGTTATCGGATGCTGGCCTCCATCCACGATGCCGACGACGCCGTCCAGGAGACCTACCTGCGCGCCTGGCGCGGTTACGCCGGTTTCGAAGAACGCTCGTCGATCCGTACCTGGCTGTATCGGATCGCGACCAACACCTGCCTACGCGCCCTGGAGAACCGCGGGCGCCGCGCCCTGCCCACCGGCCTGGGTGGCCCAGCACAGGACCCCACAGCGCACCTGGCGCAATGGCCCGAACTTCCCTGGCTGGAACCACTTCCGGACACCATGCTCGGCGCCTCGGCCGCCGATGATCCCCTCGCCGCAGTGACACAACGTCAAAGCGTCAGGCTGGCGTTCATCGCCGCGTTGCAGCACCTTCCCCCGCGCCAACGCGCCGTCCTTGTGCTGCGCGAGGTGCTCATGTTCAGTGCGGCCGAGGTTGCGGACATGCTGGAGACCACTCCAGCCGCGGTAAACAGTCTGTTGCAACGCGCCCGTGCGCAACTCGATCATGCGCAGGTCGACGAGGATGAGGTCCCGAGCCACCCACTCCACGCCAGCGCGAGCTTCTCGACCGCTACGTCACCGCGATGCATGCCAACGACATCGACGGACTCGTCGCGACCCTGGCCGCTGATGCCGTCTGGGAGATGCCGCCCTATCCAGCCTGGTTCCATGGCGCCTCCATGATCGGGCGAATGGTCGCCGCGCAGAGCCCCGCCCGACGCCCGGGTGATCACCTGCTCGTGCCCACCAAGGCCAACGGGCAACCCGCCTTCGGTCTCTACCTCCCGGACGAGCGGGGTGTCCACCGTGCGTTCAACCTGCAGGTCCTCACCCTGACCCCGGCTCAGATCTCACACGTCGTCGCGTTCTTCGACCTACGCCTCTTCAGCCGGTTCGGCCTTCCGGAGACGAGAGTGCCGAACTGAGACAGCCCCGGACCGCCGGGATGGCTACCTCCTGGTCAGTGCCGACGATGGGCAGGCGGCGCGGGGTCAGTACGTGGACTCGGTCACAACGCCCGGTTTCAAACCAGCGACCAGGTTGAATGCGCCGGTCAGGATGTTGAGGGAGACGACGCCGACGACATCGGCGATCTCCCGATCACGGTAACCGGCGCCACGGAGACGCTCGATCTGTTCATCGGTGATGGCGGTCGGCTCGCGGTAGACCTGCAGCCCGAGTTCGATGATGGCAGCAATCGCGGGATCTTCCGAAGTCCCGGCGCGGGCGCGTTCGATCTCGTCGTCGTCGACGCCGAGCCCGCGAGCGGCGTCGATGTGCGCTTCGAGGCACAGGTCGCATCCTTGCTTTTCGTGGATTGCGATCGATATCCGCTCACTGATCTTCCTGTCGAGTTTGGCTCTCTTCATCGCGCGGCTCAACTGCAGGTAGCCACCCAGGACTGCTGGCGAGTGCGCCATGGTGGCAACCATGTCGCTGACTCGGCCGTGCCGGGATACGAGGTCGCCTAACAGGTCGCGGGCTGCGCCTACCGCCGTGTCGGGGGTGAGACGGGTGAGTCGAGGCATGAGCGTGCTCCTTAGTTGTTCCTTCCGGTGGCTGCTCCCGCGCCGATGAGCCCGGGATTCGGTGTGCACCCTATACCCCCCTGGGGTATGAATCAAGCGCCTAGTGTCGGCGGTGGACGGAGATGAAGAGGACCAAGTCCGAATCCGAAGCCTGGGAATACCAGCAGGCTCGATCGAATTACCGATACCCCCTACCCGTATGGAGTACACCATGACTACTACAGTCAAGAATCAGCGGAGCACCACCAGATGGTGGGCTCTGGCTCTGATTGCCACCGCCCAGTTCATGGTCATCATGGACACCTCGATCATCGGGGTTGCCCTGCCACGCATGCAGGCCGACCTCGGATTCACCCAACACAACCTGTCCTGGGTCTTCAACGCCTATGTCATCGCCCTGGGCGGGCTGCTGTTGCTCGGCGGCCGGCTGGCGGACCTCTTCGGCGCCCGTCGCATATTCGGCACCGGATGGTTCGTCCTGCTCGTCGGTTCGCTCGTCGCGGGCCTCGCCGGCAGTGTCGGCGTCGAACTGACCGGTCGTGCCATCCAGGGTGTGGGTGCCGCACTCATCGCCCCATCTGCGCTGACCTTGCTGATGATGATCTTCGGGGCTAACCCCAAGGAACTCACCAAGGCTCTCGCGCTGTACGGGGCGGCAGCACCGGCCGGCGGTACTGCCGGCGTGTTCCTGGGCGGCGTGATCACCGAGTACATCTCGTGGCCCTGGGTCTTCTACATCAACATCCCCATCGCCATCATCGCCCTGATCGGTAACCGGGCCCTGATGCCGGGCGGTTCCTTGGGTGCCCGGGGATCGGTGGACGTCTTCGGCGCCCTCACCGTCACGCTCGGCCTGGCCGCCGCGGTCTACGGAATCGTCCGTGCGCCCGAGGCAGGCTGGGGCTCTGGTGAGACCTGGATCGCGTTGAGTATCGCCGCCGTGCTACTCGTGGCGTTCGTGATCTCTCAGGGTGTCCGCCGCGAGCCGCTGATGCGACTTTCGATCTTCCGCACCCCCAACCTCGGTGCCGCCAACCTCGCTCAGGTGCTGCTGGGTGGATCGTGGATCCCGATGTGGTTCTTCCTCAACCTCTACCTGCAGCAGGTTCTCGAATACACCGCATTCCCGTCCGGCGCGGCACTACTGCCGATGACAGGCCTGATCATGCTCGGCATGATCGTGCTGGCACCGCGCGTAATAGGCAAGTTCGGCCCCAAGGTCCCCATCGTGGCCGGACTACTGATCCTCGCCGTCGGCCTTGGCTGGTTGTCGCAAATTCGACCGGATGGCAACTACTGGGCAGACGTCCTGCCGGCATCGTTGGTGGCGGCGCTCGGTATGTCGCTGGCCTTCATCCCCTCGTTGGGAACGGCGATCTCCTCAGCCCGACCGGAGGAAGGCGGACTGGCCGCAGGCATCGTCAACACCAGTTACCAGGTCGGTTCCGCCCTCGGTCTGGCTGCGATGACAGCGGTAGCCGCCGTGTACGGGGCAGATCGACTCGGCAACGCGTCCGCGCTGACGAACGGCTTCTCGGCGGCATTCATCGGTGCGGCTGGGATCGCCCTGGCCGGGGCAATCCTGGCGTTCGTCACATTGCGCATGTCGGCCACTGCCGGCGAGCCAGAGCCCGCTGGGGCGGGCAGCGCCGAGCCAGGTGGCAACTGACGTCAACCACTCGCCCGGCGGGAGGCGACTCCCGCCGGGCTCAACGCTCAGGAGTGCAGAACCATGATCAAGCAGGGTTCCCCCCTTCGCGCCGGCCTGGCCACGGTCGGAGGTTCCGCTATTACGCGCAGCATCGTGCGCTGTCTGATCGAGTGCGCCCTCACCGCGCTGATGGGCCCGTTGGGATTGTCCGAACGAACGCAGCGATCAGTATGCGTCCCGGGGGGGGCGACTCACCTTGATGCGCACATCGGTCGCTCCGTCGATTTGGGTGGAGCTAGGGGGATTCGAACCCCCGACCTCTTCCATGCCATGGAAGCGCGCTACCAACTGCGCCATAGCCCCGGGTGCCTGTGCAGGCGAGAGATACTCTAGACGATCCTGGCCCCTTGGGGAAAATCGACCAGACCCCCGCCGGCGTTGTGCGCGGTCATCCGCCAGCCCGGCTCGGCGCCGTTGTTCGGGCGCACCACGCTCCAGTGGCAGTTGCCGATCCCGGTGATGCCGTGCCAGGTCTCCGGATCGTGGCCCAGCAAAGCCACTAATCCCGCGCTAATCGCGGCCCCATGGGCCACCAACACGACCACCCCGCCTTCCTCGTAGCCCGCGGATGCCTCCGCGGCTGCCTGGGCCACACGCTGCCCGAGCGCCGAACGAGTCTCGGCCCCGATGCCCGCCGGGTGACCACCATCACGCCATACGGCGAAGGCGTCGGCCCACCCGGCGCGCATCTCCTCGTGCGTCAGACCCTCCCAGGCACCGAAGTTGCGTTCCCGCAACCGCGCGTCCGTGCTCACCGCCACCCCGGTCCGTTCAGCGAGGTACTCGGCGGTATCGCGCGCCCGCATCAGGTCCGAGGAGATGATCGCGACGGGTTCGATCTGGCTCAAAGCCGGCGCGGCGGCGAGCGCCTGGGCCCGGCCCACCTCGTTCAGAGGGATATCCACCTGGCCCTGCAGCCGTCCCTGGGCGTTGTAATCGGTCTGGCCGTGACGCCAGAACAGGATGGTGGCGCTCATGCCTGCCCGGCACCGTCACCCTGAGCGCCGGCCCGGACCTCCTCGGGCAGTTCGATCACCGGGCAGTCCTTCCAGAGCCGTTCCAGCGCGTAGTAGACCCGGTCCTCGGCGTGCTGGATGTGCACGACGATGTCGCCGAAGTCCAGCAGCACCCAGCGTGCCTCAGCCACACCCTCGCGGCGCACCGGTTTCGCCCCGTGGTCGGCCAGAGCCTCCTCCACCGCATCGACGATCGAGCGCACCTGCCGTTCACTGCTGCCCGAGGCCACCACGAAGACGTCGGTGAGCACGAGCCGCTCGGAGACGTCGAGGGCGATGATCTCCTCCGCCTTGAGGGTCGCGGCCGCGAGTGCGGCCACCTCGGTCAGTTCGATGGCTCGTTCGTCAGCGGGCACGGTTCTCCTCGGGTAGACGCCCTGGTCGAACCCAGTCTACGGCCCGGGCCGCCTCAGCGGCCCGTTGACCAGAGGACGGAACCGGACAGTCCCAGGACAGCGGCGTCGTCGTCCCCGAACAGGTCCCCGGTGGCAAACAGGTACACCAACGCCCCGAGAATCGCGATCACCAGAACCAACACCAGCATCTGCAGCGCGAACAGCCAGCCGGGCGTCTTGCGTGCCTCGGCCTCGTGGAGTTCATCCTCGGGGTCCTCTTCCTCCGCAGGGCCCAGCGGCTGTACTGGAGGTTCGCCGACTTCGGCCGAGCGCATCGCCGAGGTGCGCAACGGTGGCGTGGGGCGTGCCGCCGGCTCGGCTTCGGCCTTGGCCCGAAGGGCCGCGGCCCGCTGCAGCGACTCCCAGCGCGGCGTCATGTCGAAGGCGCCGTCGTCGTCGTCCTCGCTGTCGGCGCTGGCTACCGCGGGGGCCGACGACGGCGAGTGTGGCTCCTGCGGTGAGGTCGCCTCGGGCGCTCGGGCCGGTGTCGGCGCGGAAGCCGCGGCCGGTCCGGAGTCAGCGCTCGGTGCCGAAACCGCGGTGGGACCGGAGTCGGTCGTGGGTGCGGAAGCCGTACTCGAACCGGAGCCAGGCGTCGGTGCGGAAACCACAATAGGACCGGAGTCACCGCTCGGTGCGGAGACCGCGTCTGAATCCGAACGGGCCGTCGGCGCGGAAGCCGCGGTAGCCCCAGGGCGCACCGTCTGCTGACTCACCTCGTAACTGACCGCCGGGATGTCCACAGCCGAGTGCCAGGAGGTCGGGGATGAGGATTCACCCTGCTCCCCCACCGCGATGCCCTCGGCCGCGGTGTTCGCCTCGCGGACCGCGCGCTGGATGGCCGTCAGTTCCCCTGAACCGTCCACCCCGCGCCGCGCACGCACCGAGGCCGGTGGCCGCACCACCGGACGCCGTCCGGTACTGGTGCGTTCGGCCGGCCGTGCATCCATCGTGGGCGGTGCCGGCGCCGCGGCTCGCTTGTCCCGCAGGGACTTCCGGGACACCGGCACCATCAGCGCCGTCGCCGGGCCGCCGTCGGGTGAGGACGCGCTCGGCATCGCCGGACTCCCCTCCCGTTGCTCGGGCTCGGACCGGGTCTCCTGATCCTCGGAGGCACGCCCGGTCGCAGGCTCCTCCGGCTCACGCCGCTCCTCGGCCTGCTCCGAAACCCGGTCAGCCGCGGCCTCCTCCGGCACGCTCCCCGCTGCAGGCTCCTCGGGCTCACCCTGGGCTGCCGTCTGCCCGGGATCGCTCCCGGCTGTGGGACCCTCAGGCTCACGTCGACGCACCGGTTCCTCGGTCCGGTCTGTCTTCGGCTGTGCGGGCGCCTCGGTCGCCGACGGCGCGGACAGTGCCGACACAGCCGAAGCCGCGGTGGCGGCTCGCTCGGCTTCCCGGCGCGCCCGCCTGCTGCGGGGCGGCGGATCCGCCGCCGAGGCCGCTGAAGCAGCGCTCACCGGTTCGGCGGCCGAGGCGGCCGACAGGCTCTCGGCCTCGATCCGCGCGAACTCCGAGGTGGGTACCAGACCGTCGGGCCCATAGGTCAGGGCACCGCTGGCCAGCGCCTCATCACGGGCGCGCCGTTCGCGCCGTGTCAGGGGACGCTCCTCCGCCCGGCCCGCCGCGCGGGCACGGGCCCGCTCGGCCTCACGCCGTCGGCGTCGCTCCCCCAGACCGGCCGTGGTGGTGTCCTCGTTCGGGTCGACAGGCTGGTTCACGCCGAGGTCACCGCCACCGCGTCACTGTCCCTCCCGTCAGTGCGGACACCCAACTCCGGCCGGTGGAACGTGGCCGGGTCGCGGTACAGGCCGTGCTTGGCGATGTACTGCACCACGCCGTCGGGTACCAGGTACCACACCGGCTTGTTCTCCGAGACCCGTGCGCGGCAGTCGGTCGAGGAAATCGCCATCGCGGGAATCTCCAGGAGGGAGTACTCACCATCGGGCAGGTCCTGACCGCTGAGTTCGTGCCCCGGGCGGGTAACTCCCACGAAGTGGGCCAACTCCCACAGTTCCGGGGAGTCCTTCCACTGCAGGATCTGGCCCAGCGCATCGGCGCCGGTGATGAAGAACAACTCCGCTTCCGGGAAGGTCTTGTGCAGGTCCCGCAACGTATCGACGGTGAAGGTCACCCCGCCCCGGTCGATGTCGACCCGGGAAACCGTGAACCGGGGGTTGGAGGCGGTAGCGATCACGGTCATCAGGTACCGGTGCTCGGCCAGGGTCACGTCGCGGTCCGACTTGAAGGGTTGCGCGCCGGTGGGCACGAAGATGACCTCGTCCAGATCGAACTCGTCGGCCACCTCACTGGCGGCAACCAGGTGACCGTGGTGGATCGGGTCGAACGTGCCGCCCATGATCCCGATCCGGGTGCGCGTGGGTGTGCTCACGTCAACTCCGACACTGTGTAATCGGGCAGCCTCACTTGTGACGCTGGCGGGTACCAACCGAGCGGAAGGCGAGCGTCACCAAGAGCAGGAACATCAAGATGGTGATGGACACTACTCCGTACCCCACGGGCGGCATCGGCACGTTCGATGCCTCAGCGGCCAATGCGGTGAAGGTCAGCAGCGAACTGCTCATCGACTCCGGTCCTCTCTGTTCCTGGCTCTACAGCCACAGTTTCGCACGTTCCCGCCCGGGTTCCTACCACCCCGGTGATGCTCGCCATACCAGGGGCGCTGCGCCGTCGATCATCCGAGAGCCAACTCTACCGCCCCGCTGACGCCGCCCACCTGCCGGGCCACGCGGTCCGGGCAGGTCCTCAGCGGATGCGCCTCACCGTCAGCCACTCAGGTTCGGATATGCCCGTCTCCCTCCACCACCCAGGTGGTGGTGGTCAACTCGGCAAGGCCCATCGGTCCGCGTGCATGCAGTTTCTGGGTGGAGATCCCGATCTCCGCGCCGAGGCCGAGTTGGCCTCCGTCGGTGAACCGGGTGGAGGCGTTGACCATCACGGCGGCGGAGTCCACCTCGGCGGTGAACCGCGCCACACTCCGGGTGTCCGTGGTGCAGATGGCCTCGGTGTGCCCGGAGGAGTAGGTACGGATGTGCTCCAGGGCCGCATCGATGTCATCGACGACGGCCACGGCCAGGTCGGCGCTGAGGTACTCGGTGGCCCAATCCTGCTCGGTAGCCGCGATCACGTCCACATTGCCCGGGGCCAGGGCGCGGGTGCGCTGATCGCCATGGATCCGCACACCCGCGCCGTCCAGTGCGTCCAGCGCCGCCGGCAGGAAGTCCGTCGCGGCTTCGGTGTGCACCAACAGGGTCTCCAGGGCGTTGCACACCCCTAACCGGTGGGTCTTGGAGTTCAGCAACAGGGACAGCGCCTGATCCAGCGGTGCGCCAGCATCGATGTACAGGTGACAGTTGCCCACCCCGGTCTCGATCACCGGCACCGTGGACTCGGTCACCACCGTCTGGATCAGTCCGGCCCCGCCGCGGGGGATCAGTACGTCGATGAGCCCACGGGCCCGCATCAGCGCCTGGGCGCCAGCGCGCCCGTAGGCGTCAATGGACTGCACCAGGTCAGCGGGCAGGCCGGCCTGCTCCAGTGCCTCACCCAGGACCGCCACGATCTCCTGGTTGGACTGCGCGGCGGCCGAACCCCCGCGCAGCACCACCGCGTTCCCGCTCTTGAGTGCCAGGCCGGCGGCATCGACGGTGACGTTCGGGCGTGCCTCGTAGATCATGCCCACCACCCCCATGGGCACCCGCACCTGGCGCACCCGCAACCCGTTGGGCAACGTGGACCCGTGCAACACCTCCCCCACCGGGTCCGGCAGGGCCGCCAGGTCCCGCAACGCCTCGGCGATCCCCTCGACCCGGCCGGCGTCCAGGGTGAGCCGGTCCAGCAGGCCCGGGCTCATCCCGCCGGCCTCCTCCCGGCGCACGTCGACATCGTTGGCGGCCACGATCCGCTCGGTGGCATCCACCAACGCATCGGCCATCCGGTGCAGTGCGGCGTCCTTGGTGGCCCGGGTGGCCCGCGCCAGGGCGCGGGCGGCCACCTTCGCGTCGGTGGCCACCTGCTGGACCTGCGCCGTCACGTCCGCGGCGGGCTGCGCCGTCGTCTGAGTCATGCAGCCAAGCCTACGCCGCCGCCGCGATCCCAGGCTGCGGCCGGTGCGCTGCGACCGTCGATCCGGGCCCGTCCGCCACGGGAACCGGCGAGGGCTGCCACACCGGTTCCCCCTAGGATCGTGCTTATGGACACCGCGTCGTTCTCCTCCCTGATCGCTTCGGCCCAGGAGTACCTGAACCCCAGCGAGGCGGAGGACCGGAAGTCGGGTGATGTCGCAGCCACCCTGGTGACGGCCGCCGGCGCGCGGTACTCAGGGGTGTGCATCGACACCCCGTGCGGAACCGGCTTCTGCGCCGAACACGCCGCTATCGCCGCGATGGTCACGGCCGGAGAGTTCCGTATCGCCCAGATCGTGGCAGTGTGGCGCGACGAGGCCGGCACCCTGCACGTGGTCTCACCGTGCGGACGCTGCCGCGAGTTCATCCGACAGATCGACCCGGCGAACATCGACACCCAGGTGATCCTCGGCCCGGGGCGCTCGGCACCACTACGCGACCTGTTGCCCGAGAACGACTGGCCGGCCGGGACCGCCTGAGAAGGACGGCTCATCGCACCCGCTCCGGGGCACGCCGGGAGCGAGCAGGCGTCGCCGCGGGCGTGACCGGAGCCGTCGCCGGCGTACGCAGCCCGAGTTCGGTCAGCGCCGGCAGCAGGTTCTGGGCCAGAGCCACCACATCGGTGGGTACCGAGGCCGGCACCACGGTGAACCCGTCGGCTCCGCCGGCCCGGACCCACGCGTTCCAGAGCGTGGCGAGGTCCTCGGCGGTCCCGATGGTGCGCAGAGCCGGCAGGCCGGAAGGCAGTTCCAGTGAGGACAGCAGATCCCAGCGTGCCTGTGCGCTGGCCCGATCTGCGGAGATCACCGTGTGCACATCGACCAGCACCTTGACGTCACCGGGTGCCCGGCCCCACTCGATTGCCGCTTCACGGATCGCAGCCCGGGCGGCACGGGCCTCCTCCAGGGTTGCCACCGACAGCCGTGCCACGTCAGCACGGGCCGCAGCCAACTCGGCGTCCACACCGTTGCGCACCGGTACCACCACCAGTGGGCGGACTGGTTCGCGAGCCACATCATCCACGGTGCGCTTGCGGGGGGCGGCCACCGGCGCGTTCAGCACCGCATCCACCGTGCGCGCACCGGTGCCCTGGGCGGTGGCGCCGTGCTCGAGTTGCCAGCCCGCGCGCTGGGCACTGGCCCGGTGCACCGAGGCGATGGCACCAGCGACGTGTTCGGGGCGCGTGATCCCCAGCGGAACTGTGGCCACCAGGGCGGCCCGGGTGGTGTGCCGGGCAAGGCGGGAGGTGGCCAGTGCCCCGTCCAGCCAGGCGTCCCGGCGCCGCTTACCACCGAGCCGGAATGTCTCATCCAGCGAGATCAGGTCTACCCCGCCCCGGTCGGCGAGGGAGGCCAGGCCGGCCAGGCGGCCCATGATGAATTGCTCGGTCTCGGCGTTGCGCTCGCGCTGCCAGTCCCGGGGCGCGCCGGCATTGGACAGATCCAATCCGACCAAGGACGCGGTCTCGTTCACAGATGCAGGTACAGCAGACATGGGGTGCTCACTCTCGGTGCAAGAAGGGCTCAACATTGCTGCCTCAGCGCGGGTCGCACGCCCGGTGTGTCACGCATCGGGCTCAGGTGCGCACCGACCGGCTGAGGGGTGGCGCCGAGGGGCCGTCAGAGGGCCCGAGGCTGCCGGTTGAGGTGTCGGCTCAGGCCGACATGAAGCAGCAACACATCGCACACATCACACAGGAGACGTGGCGTCGCTGGTACGCAAGGGTCCTGTCGGTGTGCATCGCTGTCTTCATCCTTCTGTCTGCACCGCTGGGAGCGGTGATGCGCTTGCCGGGGGCCATGTGGCCCGCGGCCAGGTCATCTCCCGGAGCACCCCGCCGCGCGGGGGGTTGCCGGTCAGCAAGCCGGGACTTGGCACTGACGCTCTGAACCTGGGATCAACCTATGAGTCGGATAGTTGTCGTGTCAACTACCTAAGGGCCGGGCGCCTTCGGTAGCCAGGACGCGGTCCCCGTGCGAGAGGCCGGAGCGCGCCGTCGGCTGATGCGACCGCCTCCCCGGCCTCAGTCGGTGCGGTCCAGCACCACCAGGTCATCCCGGTGCACCACCGCGCGGGCACTATCCGGGCCGAACTGCTCCCGCATCTGCACCGAGGTGCGGCCCAAACGCGCAGGGAGTTCCTCAGCGCTGTAGGAGGCCAAGCCTCGAGCCACCACCCGGCCGGCTGGGTCCAGCACGTCGATCGGGTCGCCGGCGTCGAACTCCCCCGTCACGTCCACCACGCCGGCCGCCAGCAGCGACTTCTTCCCGGCAGTGATCGCCTGCACCGCACCCTCGTCGACGCTGATCGAACCTCCGGTGTGCGCCGCGTGAGCCAACCACAGCCGCCGGGCATTGGTGCGCCGGCGGGCCGGCTCGAACCAGGTGCCCACGTCCTCCCCGGACAACACGGCCCCGGCATTGTGTGCCGCGGTCACCACCACCGGGATCCCGGCGCCGGAGGCGATCGCGGCGGACTCCAACTTCGAGACCATTCCCCCGGTGCCCACCGCCCCGCCTCGGGCGGTGACCTCGATGCCCTCCAGGTCTCGCCGGTCACGCACGCGTGCGATCCGCCGGGCACCGGGCAGCCGGGGCGAGCGATCGTACAGGGCGTCGACGTCGGTGAGCAGCACCAGGGCGTCGGCTTTGGACAGGTGCGAGACCAGAGCGGCCAGCCGGTCATTGTCACCGAATTTGATCTCCTGGGTGGCCACGGCGTCGTTCTCGTTGATCACCGGCACCACTCCCAGCGCCAGCAGTCGTTCGACGTTGCGCTGGACGTTGCGGTGATGTGCCCGGCGCACCACGTCCTCCACGGTGAGCAGCACCTGGCCAACGGTGAGCCCGTGGGCACCGAACGCGCGCGTGTAGTGCGCCATCAAGAGCCCTTGCCCGACGCTGGCCGCGGCCTGGGCGGTTGCCAGGTCCCGGGGCCGGCCGGTGAGCCCGAGGACGCCCAGCGCCGAGGCGATGGCCCCGGAGGAGACCAGCACCACCTGCCCACCCGCGCCCCGGCGACCGGCCAGGACCTCAACCAGCGCGGTGAGCTTGTGTACATCCAGCCGCCCAGCCGCGTCGGTGAGCGAGGAGGAGCCGATCTTGACCACGACTCGTCGGGCGCGACCGGGGTCCCCCAGTTCACGCCGGTCCGTCACGGTCTTGGTCACGGCACCATTGTGGCGCACCCGATCACGATTCGGACGGGACCGTCCATCTACTGGGCGCCCCGGGCCCCGTTCGGTGCGCGCCGATGAGGTGACCTCACTGCTCCCGGTCGGTCCACAACTCCTCGCGAGCGGCAGCCTTGGCGTCCATCCGGCTGTGGAACTCCTCGCGTTTCTCCGCCCGCGTAGGCCGCTGACGCTCCTCCAGACGCACGTCGGAGCCGCGAGCGCCCAGCAGTTCGGGGCCGGTCATCATGGTCGGCTCCCAGTCGAAGACCACGCCCTCGGGGCCGTCACCGATCACGACCTCCGCACCCGGGGTGGCGCCCGCTTCGAACAGTGCCTCCTCCACTCCCAGGCGGGCCAACCGGTCGGCGAGGTAACCCACGGCCTCATCGTTGGCGAAGTCGGTCTGGCGCACCCAACGCTCTGGTTTGGTGCCGGTGATCAGGAAGTACTCGTGGTCACTCCTGCGCCGGGTGACGGCGAACCCGGTTTCGTCCACCGCGCGGGGGCGCAGCACCGTCGGGGTGGGCTCCGGCGACGGGGCGGCCTCGCGGGCCTGTTGCACGATCTCGGCCAGTCTGAAGGACAGCGGCCGAAGGCCCTTGCGCGCCACCGCGGAGACCTCGAAAACCTCCAGGCCACGGGCCTCCAGGTCGGGCCGCACCAGATCGGCCAGGTCCTGGGCCTCGGGCACGTCCACCTTGTTCAGCACCACCAGCCGGGGGCGCTGCGCCAGCGGCACCCGGCCGCCTTCGATTCCGACATCGGCACTGTAGGCATCCAGTTCCGCCTCGATCGCGTCCAGATCGCTGATCGGGTCCCGGTTCGGCTCCAGGGTGGCGCAGTCCAGCACATGGACGATCACGGCACACCGCTCGATGTGTCGCAGGAACTCCAGGCCCAAGCCCCTGCCCTGGGAGGCGCCGGGGATCAGCCCGGGCACGTCGGCCATCGTGAACCGGGCCTGTCCGGCCTGGACCACTCCCAGGTTCGGTACCAGAGTGGTGAACGGGTAGTCGGCGATCTTGGGCCGGGCCGCGCTCATCGCCGCGATCAGGGAGGACTTGCCCGCCGAGGGGAAGCCGACCAGAGCCACATCGGCCACGGTCTTGAGTTCCAGTACCAGGTCCCGCTCCTGCCCGGGTTCCCCGAGCAGGGCGAATCCGGGAGCCTTGCGTTTGCGCGAGGCCAGGGCGGCATTGCCGAGCCCGCCGTTACCCCCGGCCGCGGCGACGTACTCGGTGCCGTGACCGACGAGGTCGGCCAGGATCTCGCCCTTGGCGGTCTTGACCACGGTGCCGTCGGGCACAGCGAGGACCAGGTGCTCGCCCTTCTTGCCGGTGCGGTTGTCCCCCATCCCCTGGGTGCCGTTGCCGGCGCGGCGGTGCGGAGAGTGGTGGTAGTCCAGCAGCGTCGTGACCTGGCTGTCCACCCGCAGGATCACGTCGCCGCCGGGTCCACCGTTGGCGCCATCCGGGCCCCCCAGGGGCTTGAACTTCTCACGGTGCACCGACACGCAGCCGTTGCCGCCGTCACCGCCGCGTACGTGCAACATCACGTGGTCGACGAAACTGGCCATCGCTACCCTCCTGTCGGTGGTGGTGGGTCGGGCGCCGGAACCGGCTGGGAATACGAAAGCGGGGGCGCCCCGACTGCTAGCCGGTGCGCCCCCGCCGATGTCGAATCTCAGGCGTCCACAAGCGTGACGTCGACGACCTTGCGGCCCCGCCGGCTTCCGAACTGAACCTGTCCTGCGGACAGCGCGTAGAGGGTGTCGTCCCTACCGCGAGCCACGTTGATGCCGGGGTGGAACTTGGTGCCGCGCTGCCGCACCAGGATCTCACCGGCCTTGACGTCCTGCCCACCGAACCGCTTGACTCCCAGCCGCTGTGCGTTGGAGTCGCGGCCGTTCCGGGTAGAACTCGCGCCCTTCTTCGTTGCCATGACGTACCTGCTTCCTGGGAGTGTTAGGCGATTCCGGTGACCTTCAGGCGGGTCAACTTCTGGCGATGACCGGCCCGACGGCGATACCGAGTCTTGTTCTTGTACTTACCGATAGTAATCTTCGGGCCCTTCTCGTCCCGGACGATCTCGGCGGAGACTGTCACCTTGGCCAGTGCGTCGGCGTCGGTGGTTACCTTCTCGCCGTCCACCACCAGCACGGGGGTGAGTTCCACGGAGTCGCCCGCGTCACCGGAGAGCCGGTCCACGACCACGATGTCACCCACGGACACCTTCTCCTGCCGGCCACCGGCCTTGACGATCGCGTACACCACGTTTGCTCATTCCTTCTCGCGGACAACATCTGAGGTCCTTCGAGGCTGGATATCTGCAGCCGGCCCCGGCACGAAGCGGGCGGGCACACGAGGATCACAGCGCATGCGAAGGGTTGCGGCGCACGAGGCACCGACGCCCAAGGTTACGCGAACGGGGCAGTGCGAGCAAACCCCACGCCCTGTGATGTGGGCCTCTGAATCTGAGGTTCGCCGCTTCGGGCTACGGCGGCACCAGGGGACGCAACCGTGCCCCGCAATGGGCCGATCTGCCCATGGGTGTGGGCCGGTTCGGCACTGCCGGGCGCTAATCTTGGCGGGCGATGCCTGACTCGACGATGGATCCGCTGCGCCCTCCGGTGCTGCCGGCTCACTACCCGCGCACGACGACGCAACTGCTGTTGGCACTTCCCGGTGTCCCCTTCGTGCACGCCCGGGAGCGGGTGGCCAGGGCCTGGCAGGCCCTGTCCGAACTGATCGAGTTCCTCCCGGCCGAGCAGGGCAGACTCCGCGAGGAGTTCACCAATCTGAGGCGGCAGTTCGAGCAGTTCGAGATCCACGCCCGGAACTGGCGCATCGACGGGGACCAGTTGCGTACCGTGCGCCGCCACCCGCCGCCCCCCTGGGGTGAGGAACGGGTGCGGGGCGGAGCGCCGGTAGCATCGCAGCCGGCGCCGCGCCATCACCAGGACGAGCCGGTGTTCGGTTTCGCCGCCACCCTGGTGACGGTGCGCGATCACCTGGCGGTCACCGCTGGGGCGCTGACCGGCACCACAGCCGGAGCGAAGGGCACCCTGCACGCGCTGTACCTGGCCGGCCGCGTCGTGTACGGCGCCGACGCCGCTTTCCATCTTGCCGCGATGTTCACCGCGGCCGTGTGGGACTTCGAGCGCCCGGGGATGCCACCGCTGCCCTCGGCCGCGGGCCGGATCGAGTTGCGCTCCTCGCCGCGGGCGATCCCGCAGACCCGCTGGGCCCGCTACGCCCGGTTGATGTTCCTGCAGAACCGGGTGGAACTGACCACTGACGCCGGTCACGAGGTGATCGGTGGGTCCGAACCGATCGCCTTCCTCATGCACGTGGCGCCACCGACGCCGGGCACCGCCGAGTTCCTGGCCGATCCGGCCCAGAGGTATCTGCCGGTCGACCGGTTCGAGGACCTGGGGATGATCCACTTCTGTAGCGCGGACGGCTACTCCCTTGGTGCGGTGGCGGTGGCGGATTGGCTGGCCCAGCCCGACGTGGTGGTCGGCCAACCCGAGTGGACGTCCCTGACCCCGGTTGAGTTGTCGGTGCACTCCCAGGTGGTCTGGGCACTGGAAGCCGGCGGGTTCGTGGCCGGTGCTGCGGTGCTCGGGGCGCCGATGCGTCGGGGCGTGGCCCATCCCCCGCTCCACCCCAGTATCGCCACACGCTCGCGCCGCTCACGCGCTGCTGCCAACGCTGCCGACGCCCCAGGGTCCGGTCCCACCGGGCCGGACCCGCACCCAGGGGTGCACCTGCTGCGTCCTGCCCCGCACCTGCAGCCCTACCTGGGGCAGGCTGCGAGCCGGAAGCAGGCCGCCCGGCGCCGCACGCGGAACCGGCTCGAGGTCGGGCCGGCCTCGCCGTTGCAGCCGTGGCTGCAGTATCTGGCCGCACCGGCGATCGTGATCGCCGGCCTGGGCTTGGCGTTCTCCGACTCGGCCGGTCGGGTGGTGACCGTCAGCATGCTGGTCGCCCTGCTGGCGGTGATCGAACCGTGGGCGTGGTGGGCCGGCCAGTGGCTGTTGGACCGCGACTGGCGACGAATGGTCGCGGTGTACAGGCCGGGTGGCTCCCCCGAAGCGACCAGGCAGTTCGCCCAGCGGGCAGAGTTGTGCTTCGACGGCGCGAACATCGGAGTGCGCGGAGCCGGTGGGCATGAGGCATGGCTCGCCGCCGGTTCCGATCAGGACCTGGGCGTGGTCACGTTGGTGCGCCTCACACACGAAGGTCACACATGGGCCTTCGCCTTCGCCGATCGCCTGGAGCGGTGGCGCCTGGTGCTCCCCGCACCCGAGTGGGCCCCCGGCGGGGACGTGGAAGGGCTGGCAGCGTTCGCACGGCGCGCCGGGCTGGACCTGGGCGATGAGCACACACCCCCGCGCCGGCTGGGCGAACCCACGTTCAGCGGTAGGGGTGCCGACTCCGTGCGCCGGTCCAGGGGCCCCTACACCCGGGCGATGCTGTGGCCGATGTGGTGGGCGCTGGGGGTCTTCCTGGTCACCATCGCTGCTTCCGGATCCACGCACCAGGTGTTCCTGCTGACCGTGGCGCTACTGGCCGGCGGCCCGGTGGTGGTCCGTCGCGTGGTGCGTACCTGGTTACAGGGCCGATCCCGTGGGAGCGCGCCGGGGCGCATGAAGACGACGAACCGCTCGAGGGGCCGGTAACCCAGCCAGTCCGGACCCGATGGCGTGGATCGGTCCCGGGCGATGATCGTCATCGGCCGGGACTGCCCGGGTTCACACAGCCAGGCTGGTTCAGGTGCTCGGCGTCGGGTGAGCAGCCTCAGGCTCTGCGGCCGGTACCTCCGGTACCTGCACTCCGTCCGACTCACTACCGCCTGCGGCCTGCTCACCCTTGTCCGCCTCGTCAGCGTAGCCGCCGGGCTCGGCCGCGCCGAGTTCGGCGGTCGCTGCGGGCTGGTCAGCCTCAGTGGGCCGGTCAGCCTCGGCGGGCTGGTCAGCCTCAGTGGGCTGGTCAGCCTCGTCCGGTTGACCCGGCTCACCCGCTTGGCCGGACCCATCCGCCTGGCCCGCACCGTCAGACCCGCCCGACTCATCCGCTACGTCGGACTTCTCAGACTTCTCGAACCTGTCATCGTCGGACTCGTCGGACTTGTCGGACTTGTCGTCGCCGGACTCCGCGGACGCGCCGGCCTCATCGGTTTTCTCGGCCTCCTTGGCGTCCTGCTCGGCGTGAGCGGTCGCTGCTGCAGCGGCGATATTGGCCAGCGCAGCGCGCACCTGGGCACGCTGCTGCTCGTCCGGAGCGGAATCCCCGCGGCCGCTCTTGCCCTTTCCGCCCCGCCGGGAACGCTCGTCGGGGTCCACGGGGTCAGCGTGTATCTGGTACCCGCGACCGTTGCAGTGCTCACAACTGTCGCTGAACGCCTCCAGTAGCCCCTGCCCGATCCGTTTGCGCGTCATCTGCACCAGGCCGAGCGACGTTACCTCGGCCACCTGGTGTCGGGTGCGATCCCGACCCAGGCACTCCACCAGCCGGCGCAGCACCAGGTCCCGGTTGGCCTCGAGCACCATGTCGATGAAGTCGATCACGATGATCCCGCCGATATCGCGCAGCCGCAGTTGGCGCACGATCTCCTCGGCCGCCTCGAGGTTGTTGCGGGTGACCGTTTCCTCCAGGGTCCCGCCAGTACCGGTGAACTTGCCGGTGTTGACGTCCACCACGGTCATCGCCTCGGTGTCATCGATCACGAGGGAACCGCCCGAAGGCAACCAGACCTTGCGATCCAGGGCCTTGGCGATCTGCTCATCGATCCGTAACTCGGCGAACAAGTCCTTGTTGTCGGTCCAGTGGTAGACCCGCTTGCTCAGGTCCGGAGCCACCGCCTGGACATACTCCGAGATCGTCTTCCAGGCCTCATCACCAGAGATGGTCAGGGAGTTGAAGTCCTCGTTGAAGACATCGCGCACCACCCGCAGCGACAACTCGGGTTCACCCTTGAGCAAGGTCGGGGCGGTAAGCGACTTGCGGGCGACCTTCTTCTCGATGTCGGCCCACTGCTTGCCCAGCCGTTCCACGTCCCGGCGCAACTCTTCTTCGCTGGCCCCCTCGGCCGCGGTGCGCACGATCACGCCCTGATCGTCCGGGACGATCTCCTTGAGCAACTTCTTCAACCGGTTCCGCTCGGTGTCAGGAAGTTTCCGGGAGATCCCGGTCATCGCGCCGGAGGGCACCAGCACCAGGTACCGGCCGGCCAGGGTGATCTGCGAGGTCAGCCGGGCGCCCTTGTGACCGACCGGGTCCTTGGTGACCTGCACCAGCACGCTGTCACCGGAGGAGAGCGCCTGCTCGATCCGGCGAGGCTGCCCTTCCAGACCTGCGGCGTCCCAGTTCACCTCACCGGCATAGAGCACGGCGTTACGGCCCTTGCCGATGTCGATGAACGCGGCCTCCATCGAGGGCAGCACGTTCTGCACGCGGCCCAGATAGACGTTGCCGACCAGGGAGACCTGCGTCTTGCGAGCGACGTAGTGCTCCACGAGCACCTCGTCCTCGAGCACCGCGACCTGGGTGCGCCCATCACGCTCGCGCACCACCATGTCGCGCTTGACCGACTCCCGGCGGGCCAGGAACTCGGCCTCGGTGATGATCGACCGGCGGCGCTGGGAATCCCTGCCGTCGCGTCGACGCTGTCGCTTGGCCTCCAACCGGGTGGAGCCCTTCAGCGCGGTCACCTCATCGCGGCCGGAGTCATCCGAACCCGATCCGCGTGAGCCGCGGCTGCGCCGGCGACGCCGGCGCGAGGACGACGAACCGGACTGCTCGCCTCCACCTCCGCCGCCGTTGCCGCCGTTGCCATTCCCCTTATCGGCGTCCCCGTCGGTGTCGTCATCGGCCTGGTCGGATCCGCTGTCCGACTTCGCGGACGCGGCCTCTGACTTGCCCTGACCCTTCGATCGGCGGCCCGAATCCTTCGGGCCGCCGTCGGAGGCGGCGGAATCGGCCGTCTCATCCTCTTCGGAGTTATCGGACTGGCTGTCGGAACCACCGGACTGGCCCCGCCGGCGGCCACGGCCACCGCGACGCCGGCGCCGGCGCTTGGAGCCACCACCCTGCTGGTCCGAATCGTCCCCGGACCCGTCCTGGTCCTCATCCGAGCCGTCCTGGCTGCCGGAATCCTCACCGGTGCCAGCAGCCGGCCCGTCCTGCTCGGTCCCCTTGGTGCCACCACCGGACTCAGTGCTGCCGGTGTCGGTGCGGCCACCGCCACGACGGCCACGCCCGCGTCCCCCACCCCGGGAGCCCCGCTGGGCCTTCTCGCCATCCTGGTCGTCCTGGTCATCACCCTCGCTGCCATCGGCCGGTGCCGAGTCCGGCTCATCGCTGATCACCGGCGGTCCGGCAGGTGCGGCGGCTCGACGGCTGCGGCGTGCACGGGAGGGATCAGGCGCCTGGAACAGTAAGGCGGTCGCCGGCAGACGGGGCGAGTCCTCGTCGTCACTCGACCCGGCGGCCTCCGCCTCCGAGCCGGTCTGGTCGGCACCATCGGGTTGCTCGGGTTGGTCCGATCGCTCGGGCTGGTCTGCCTGCTTGGCCTGGGCCGGTTGCTCCGGCCCCGGGTCGCTGGTCGGCCCGGCGCCGGAATTGCGGCGGCTCCTGCGCGAGCGGCTGGGCCGGTCATCCCGCTCGGGCAGGGTCACATCGACCGTGGTCGCGCTGGTCGTGGTCTCGGCCGGAGCCGCGTCCGGGTCCACACCCAGCGCAGCAAAGACATCGAACGCACCGTCCCGGCGGTCGGTGTTCCCCTCGTTCTCGCCGTCGGTCGTCTCGGCCGCGGGGGCCTCCTCGCCGGCCTCCTCGCCGTCGGTATCCTCGGCACTCTCGCCCCCGGGGTCCCCGGCTTCGGCAGTGTCCGGCGCGGTCACCTCGACCGCGGCGGCCTCGTCGGCCTCGGGTGTTGCGCCGTCCTCCGCAGCGCCGGCAGCGCCGGCAGCACCGGCTGCCTGCTCCCGCTCGGCCGCCTCACGCTCCGCTGGTGTCATCACCGGCCTGGTTGCCCGCCGCGGCCTGCGCCGGCCCGATGCGGCGGGCGTGGATTCTTCTTCGTTGGTTGTCTCGTTACTGGTGGGCTGATCGCTCACGAGGTACGCTCCGGCCCGGCGCCGCCACCCATATCTGGCGTTCCGGGCTGCTCGGTGGTGCCGGCCGGAGCCGGTACCGGGTAGGAAAAAGTCTGTCGGTTCGAGAAGTTTCGCGATCTCTCGCGGGGAACTCTCGCGGCGCCATCTTCCGTGCCATGTGGGCCGGTGCCGGGTGGTCGGTCCGGGTCCCTGCGCCTGGCCGGTCCGGCGGCGCATGAAGACTCGAACCCCAACTACCTATGCCGATGTCGTCGGGTCCTGCGGCTGGTATGGGTTCCACCCGCAGCACCACGGCGAGTATCGCACACAACCTCTCGATGGTGGGCCATACCGGTCACTGCGCCCGTACCATCACACGTGCGGCACCGGCTTCGCGCCGCGTCGGTCGCGGCCGGTAGCCGGCGTTTCCCGAGGACGCCACATGCCGGCGCGGCGTACGTTGTGAGCCATGGAACCGATCCTGCGGGCAGTCCTGTCGCTGACCTCCCACCTCGAACTCGATCAGGTGCTGCAGGAACTGGTCGACGCCGCCGCACAGATCACCGGAGCCCGCTACGCCGCCATCGGCGTCCTGGACTCGGCCGGGGTGAACGAGACGTTCATCTACACCGGGATGCCTCGGTCCTTCACCGACACCCATGACCCACCCCGGGGCCACGGCGTCCTCGGCGCCATCCCCGCCGATGGTGCGCTGATCCTGGACGACCTCACCACCCATGAGGCATTCGGGGGCTTCCCGGCAGGCCATCCGCCGATGCACTCCTTCCTGGGCCTGCCCCTGCTGATCGGCGCCCAGGTGTACGGGCGCATCTACCTGTCGGAAAAGCCCGGCGGTTTCAGCCAGGAGGACGCCGATCAGGTCGAGGTGCTGGCCGCCGGCGCGGCGATCGCGGTGCAGAACGCCCGGCTCTACTCCGACATCCGGACCCGGGAACGGTGGGTGGCGGCCGGGCAGGAGATCACCACCGCGATGCTGCAGGGCATCGATGTGGAGGAGGCACTGGAGATGATCGCGCAGCGGGCCCGCACGATCGCCAGGGCTGATACCGCCGTGCTGGTGCTACCGGGTCTGTCCAAGGACTGGGTTATCGAGATCGTCGACGGCGACCTCCACGGTGACCTGCTCGGGGCGACCATGCCCGCGAACGGTCGCGCGGTCCAGGTGATCGAGAGCGGCACCGGGATGATCGTGGACTCCTTCGCCCGGGCCGAGGTGGTGCGCCTGGCGCAGTTCAGCCGGTACGGGCCCTCGCTGTACGCCCCGCTGACCGGTGGCCAGGCGGTGATGGGGGTGATCGTGCTGCTGCGCCGCAAGAGCGCGCCGGAGTTCACCGACACCGATCTGGCCATCGCCGAGTCCTTCGCCCGGCAGGCTGCCCTGACGTTGGAACTGGCCGAGGCGCGCGACGCCCAGGACCGTGCGTCGGTGCTGGACGAGCGCGCCCGGATCTCCCGTGATCTGCACGATCTGGCCATCCAGCAGTTGTTCGCATCCGGGCTGCAACTGACCCAGGCGCGGGAGCAGATCCCCGCCGATGAGCCGCGGCTGCTCGGAGTCCTCGATGAGGCGCTGACGGGGGTGGATGAATCGGTGCGCCAGATCCGCTCGATCGTGCACGCGTTGCGCTCACCGGACGAGCGGGCCGGGCTGGTGGACCGGTTGGAGCGGGAGGTCTCCCTGGCCCGTACCGGGCTGGGCTTCGCCCCCTCCCTGATCCTGGAGCGCGAGCCGAAGGATGCACCGCTGGCTTCGGATGAGGTGGATGCGCGCATCGAGGACGATCTGGCCGATGATGTGGTCGCGGTGGTCCGGGAGGGGCTGGCCAATGCGGCCCGGCACGCACGCGCCTCCTCACTGCACGTGCGGCTGCGGTTGAGCACGGAGGAGTTGCAGGTGCAGATCCAGGACGACGGCGTGGGGCTGAGGGCCACCTCGGTGCGCTCCTCGGGCTTGGCGAACCTCGGGCAGCGCGCCCGCCAGCACGGTGGGACCTTCACCTGGGACAACAGCGGCGAGGGCGGGCTGTGCCTGAGTTGGACGGTACCGCTGCATCGAGCGCAGTCTGGTCCGTGAACTCCGTCCGGTCCGGGCGGTTCACCCGCTCTGGTTCGTGACGCGCTCGTCCGGGTAGGCGCTGACGCGGCCGTCGGAGATGGTGTCGATCACGACGTCCTGGGTCGGCAGCAGACCAGGCTCAGGCAGCCGGTCGGCGGCAACGGCGAGCACCATGCGGTACGGGTTGTAGTCATCGGTGCACGCATCCTGCGGAACGTACTCGCCCCGTTCGATCGCGACCGCCGCACCGTCACTTTCGATTCCTGCCAGCCAGCTCGGACAACTGCTGGACTGGCCCGAGTGCCACACCACCAGCACCTGAGCGGAGAAGTCGACATCGTCCAACGAGCCGTAGCGCCCCGGCTCCCCCTCCGCGCTGTCGCCCTCCCCGAGATCCTCCGGCACGTTCTCCCGCCACGCCTGCTCGGCGGTGTCGCGGTCGTAGACAACCTCCACGAGCCCGAAGGGCACGTCGGGGTGAAACGGCTCGACGCGCCACCCTTCGACCTTCGCCAATGGCTGCACGCCGGGTGCGTACCCGGGCACTGCACCGGAACAGCCGGCCAGCACCCCCATCGCGGCCAGCACGACCACTGCCCGAAGCATCGCCCGCGCCATGACCGTTCCCTCCAGTTCGGCTCGTGCCGGGTCTATGTCGCACCGACCCGCGGTGTTGCGCAGCCGTGGATCGGCGTCGCACCGACCTCGGTCGCTCGGCCAGCAGCCCGCGGGTCAGCCACGCCCACCCAGCCGGCGCATGAACAGCGCCGTGCCCAGCGCGATGTGCTCGATCTCCCCGGGGTGCACGCTCTCGTCGGGGGCGTGCATCCGTGATTCCGGTTCGGACAGGCCGAGCATGACGATCGCGGCCTGCGGATGCACCTCGGCCAGCGCTGCGGTCAACGGGATGGCTCCGCCCTGACCGTTCGTCACGGTGGCCCGGCCGTAGGACTGGGCCAGCGCGTTGCTGAGTTCGGCGAAGGCAGGGGTGTCGGTGCGCGCGGCGAAGGGCCGACCGCGCCCGGTCACCTCCACCGCCACCTCGACACCCCACGGGGCGTGCGACCGAAGGTGCTCCACCAGGGCGGTCTCGGCCTCGGCCAGATCGACCGAGGGCGGGATGCGCAGGTTCACCCGGGCCGCGGCTCGGGGCTGGATCGCCGCCACCGCACCCTCCACCGCCGGGGCGTCGATGCCCAGCACGGTCGCGGCCGGCCGCGCCCAGATCTGGTCCGCCACGGTCCCCGAACCGATCACCTGGGCCCCCTGCACCAATCCGGCGTCGCGGGCGAACTGCCCGGTGTCATACCCCATCCCGTCCCAGGTGCCGGTGGCCGGCAGCCCATCGATCACGGTGTCTCCGTCGGCGTTGCGCAGGCTGGCCAGGATGGCGATCAACGCCGCCAGGGCGTCGGGGGCCGCTCCACCGAAGGCACCCGAGTGCAGGGAGGTGCTCAGGGACTGCACCCGCACCGTCGCATCGACCACACCACGCAGCGCCACGGTGAGGGTCGGCAGGCCCACCGCAGCATTCCCGGTGTCCTGGATCAGGATGACGTCGGCAGCGAAACTGTCGGGATCGGCCAGGACGAGTTGTTCCAGCCCGCCGGTACCCTGCTCCTCCGACCCCTCCACCACAACGGTCAGGGAGACCGGATAGTCGCCGTCGGCCCGCAACGCCCGCAGGGCGGTCAGGTGGGTGATCACCGATCCCTTGCAGTCCGCGGCCCCCCGACCGTAGTAGCGCCCCTCCCGCTCGGTCAGCGTCCAGGGATCGCCAGTCCACTCGGCGGGAGTGGCGGGCTGGACGTCGTAGTGGGCGTACAGGAGCACCCGGGGCGCTCCCGGCGGGCCCTGGTAGTGCCCGATCACCGCATCGCTGCCGTCAGGGGTGGGCACCAGGTCCGCGGTCAGACCCTCGTCGATGAGGGCTCGGCGCACCCAGTGCGCTGCCGCGGTGCACTGAGCCGGGTCCTCCACCTCGGCGTCGGCGACGGAGCGGAAGGCGACCAGGTCACCCAGGTCCGCCAGCGCTCGGGGCATCAGGCCCGCAACGCGCTCGCGCAGTGCGGCCTCGGCCGGAGAGTCTGGTGGGATGGAACCTGGGGCGTCGGTGTGCTCGGAGGAGGTCATGGCCCCATCCTTGCAGCCCCGGGCCTGTGGTGGCCCGGGAGGGGCGAGGGTCTCCTCAGGGGTGCCGGCCGGGTTGAGCCGCGTTCTCCTGGGCGCCCCGCCACCCGGATGAGCGTTGCCCGGCCACCCATGCGGCCACCTGCGTCCGGCGCTGCAGGCCCATCTTCGCCAGCACCGCGGTGACGTGGTTCTTCACGGTCTTCTCCGCCACCCCGAGGACCTCGGCGATCTGCCGGTTGGCCAGGCCCTCACCGATGAGCTCGACGATCCGCAGTTCGGAGGCGGTCAGATCCGCGGTCGGGTCCTCGATATGGGCCTTGCGGCGCGTCACGGTGCGCTCATCGAGCAGGGTTCGACCGGCCGCGACCGAGCGGATCACGTCGGCGATCTCGGCCCCGCGGACGGTCTTGAGCACGAACGCCTTGGCACCGGCCGCCAGCGAGGCGGCCACGGCATCGTCGTCGTCGAAGGACGTCAGCACGATGCACCCGGCCTCGGGCACATGCCGGCCGACGGCGTTGATGATCTCGATCCCGGTACCATCGGGCAGTTGCAGGTCCACCAGCAGCACATCCGGACGCACCAGCACGAGCCGGCGCGTCGCCTCGGCCACCGAACTGGCCTCGGCCACCACCTCCAGGCCCTCGGCTCGCTGGACCACCTCGAGCAGGCCACGACGGACCACCTCGTGATCGTCGATGATCATGACGCGGATGTCCTCAGTCATGCGGATGCCCTGCTCATGCCGGTCACTCTACTGGGGCGCTGCCGGCGCCCGCTGCCGGTTGGAACGGTTCCGCGGTGGAGGCCCGCACCTGCAGTTCCACCACTTCCACCGACTGGACCGGACTGGACCGGTACCGGCGGGCCGGGGCGTGCGCGGCCAGCAGGAGGTCCACGGCCCGGGCTCCCATCCGCTTCGCCGGTACTGCCACGGTGGTCAGCGCCGGAGCCAGCAGGGCGGCCACCTGCACGTCGTCGAACCCGACCACCGAGATCTGCTCCGGCACGGCCACGCGGCGAGCGGCGAAGCGGCCCAGCATGCCGATGGCGAGTTGGTCGTTGAAGGCCAGCACCGCGCTGACCCCGGTGGCGATCGCCTCATCCGCCGCGGTGACACCCCCGGCCTGCCCGGGCCGGAAGGCCCCCAGGTCCACGATCTGCACACCTTGGGAATCGGCTCGGTAGGCGGCGCGGCGCTGAGCATCGGACCAGGAGGTACCGGGCCCGCCGGCATAACCGATCCGGCGGTGGCCGAGGTTGCGCAGGTGACGGATCGATTGGGCGATCCCGCTGGCGTTGTCCGGCACCACACTGGCGATGCCGTCCCGGAGCACGTGGCCGTCCCCGGCGCCCGCCGCCCCGGCGCCGGGCCGGGCCGGAACCTGCCGGTTGATCAGCACCAGGTCCGCCCGGGTGGACAACTCGAGCAGGTCCTCATCGGGCACCCGGGGCGAGGCGAGGATCAGCCGATCGATTCCGGCCGCCAACTGTTCCAGGACGGCTCGCTCGGTCTCGACGTCCTCATCGGTGTCGGCCACCACCGCGGTGAAGCCCGCTGCCCGCACACGCTGCTGCACACCCTTGGTCACCGAGGAGTAGAAGGAGTTCTCCAGGTCCGGTAGCACCAGACCGACCGAGTAGCCCCGGCCGGTGACCAGTTGCCGGGCGGCACGGTTGGGCACGTAGCCCAACTCCCGGGCGGCCCGGGCCACCCGGGCCCGGGTGGTCGCAGCCACACCCGGCGATCCCGCGAGCGCCCGCGAGACGGTGGCGGTGGAGACCCCGCTGGTGCGGGCCACGTCATGGATGGTCGTACTCATGCTCCACCTTCCCGCCGCCCGCGCGGCAGACCTACGCCCCGCTCACTTCGCTGCGGGCGACCGCCGCGACGTCGGGACGGATCGAACCACGACGCAGCGGATCCTTGAGCCTGCAAACGTTTCCTCCCACTCTTGTAGGCCTTATCCTGTCCGTGCTAGCGTTCCCAGTCAAGGCTTGCTGCAAACGTTTACGACCAGGAGATGCCGATGTCCGCTGAACTTCTCGAGCAACTGGGCACCGCGCGGCTGGTGCCCGTGGTGGTGCTCGACGACGCCCGCTCCGCCGATCCCCTGGCCCAGGCCCTGGTCGCCGGTGGCCTCCCGGTGGCGGAGGTGACCTTCCGCACCAGCGCCGCGGCCGAGGCGATCAAGGCCTTCGCCGCCCGCGGTGACGTGCTTGTCGGGGCGGGCACCGTCCTCACCCCCGAACAGGTCGACGCCGCTGTGGACGCCGGGGCGCAGTACATCGTCTCCCCCGGCTTCCACGCTCCCGTGGTGGCCCGGGCCCAGGAGCGCGGCGTGCTGCCGCTGCCCGGCGCCGTGACCGCCTCCGAGGTCCAGGCCGCACTCGCGGCCGGCCTGGAGGTGGTGAAGTTCTTCCCGGCCGAGACCTCCGGGGGCGCCAAGGCGATCAAGGCCCTGTCCGCGCCGTTCGCCGGCCTGCGGTTCGTGCCCACGGGCGGGATCGGCCCGACCAACCTCGCCGAGTACCTGGACCTGCCGAGCGTGCTTGCCGTGGGCGGGTCCTGGATGGTGCCGCGGGACAAGGTCGCCGCAGGCGCCTTCGACGAGATCACCGGCCTGACCGCCGAGGCCGTGCGCCTGGCCGCGCGCTGACCCGGCGCCGGCTGACCCCTGCGCCGGACGGCCACGCGCCGCGCGGCACCACCGTCCGGACTATCCCGCCACGGCCACCCCATGGCCGCGCCACCACCACCCAACCCTGCGGCCTGACCACTGGCCGATCCGAACCGACATCCCCGATCCCGAAGGAGCAGCCACGATGGCTCTGAACATCCGCCCCGCTGAGGAAACCCGCTACGACGTGCTGTCCCTGGGCGAGGTGATGCTGCGGCTGGACCCCGGCGATGGACGCATCCGCACCACGCGGCAGTTCCGGGTCTGGGAAGGTGGTGGCGAGTACAACGTGGCCCGGGGCCTGCGCCGCGCCTTCGGCCTGCGTGCCGCCGTGGTGACGGCCTTGGTGGACAACGAGGTGGGCCGCCTGGTGGAGGACTTCATCCTCACCGGTGGGGTGGACCCCTCCTTCATCAAGTGGACCCCCTTCGACGGCCTGGGCCGCGAGGCCCGCAACGGGCTGAACTTCACCGAGCGCGGTTTCGGCGTGCGCGGGGCGGTCGGTGTCTCAGACCGCGGCCACACCGCCGCCAGCCGGCTGGCACCCGGCGATGTGGACTGGGACCACATCTTCGGCGACCTGGGCGTGCGATGGTTGCACACCGGCGGGATCTTCGCCGCACTGAGCGAGACCACCGCCGAGGTCGTGGTCGAGGCCGTCACCGCGGCGAAGAAGCACGGCACGATCGTCTCCTACGACCTGAACTACCGCCCGAGCCTGTGGAAGTCGATCGGTGGGGTGGACAAGGCACGGGAGGTCAACTCCCGGATCGCCCCGCACATCGACGTGATGATCGGCAACGAGGAGGACTTCACCGCCTCCCTCGGGTTCGAGGTGGAGGGGGTCGATGAGAACCTCGCCGACCTGGACATCTCCAACTTCAAGGCCATGATCGCCACCGCCTCGAGGACGTTCCCGAACTTCCAGGTGATCGGCAACACGCTGCGCACCGTGAACACCGCCTCGGACAACGACTGGGGCGCAATCGCCTGGTCCGCGGACGAGGGCTTCGCCGAGGCCACGCACCGCAAGAACATGGAGATCCTGGACCGTGTGGGCGGTGGGGACTCCTTCGCCTCGGGCTTGATCTACGGCCTGATCACAGGTGAGCCGCTCGCCACCGCGGTGGAGTACGGCGCCGCCCATGGTCTGCTGGCGATGACCACCCCGGGCGACACGTCGATGGTCACCAAGGAGCAGGTGGTCAAGCTCGCCGGTGGGGGCAGCGCCCGCGTGGACCGCTGATCGCCGGCCTGCCGCACCCGGTCGGGCTCCGTCGTCGTCGGGCCTGCCGAAGGGCCCGACGACGACGGGGCGCACCTGAGGCATCTGCGCCCGCCGGTCGGCGCGGCGCCGCACCGACCCACGGCGCACGCAGCGGTTAAGGTTGCGCCGTGTCCCTCCTTCGTAGCGTCTACACCGTGATCCGCGGTGGCCTGATCGGCACCGCGGAAGTGATGCCCGGGGTCAGCGGCGGCACGATCGCCCTGGTGACCGGGGTGTACGAGACGATCATCACCTCCGCCGGCCACTTCCTCAGCGGCGTCAAGGCCCTGATCACCGACCGGGCCCGCGCGCGGATGGAGTTCGGGCGGGTGAACTGGAAGGTGATCCTGACGCTGCTGGCCGGGATGGTACCGGCTGTGTTGCTGGGCGCGCGGTTCCTGGCTCCCCTGGTCGAGGACCACCCGATCCCGATGCTGGCGCTGTTCATGGGCATGACGGCCACCGCGATCATCGTGCCGATCACCATGAAGGGCACCGGCTGGTCCGCCGGCCAGGTGCTCCTGGGCGTCGCGGTGGCCGTGGGTGTGTTCTTCCTGGTGGGCCTGCCGCCGGGGAATCTGGATCCGGTGGCCCCCCTGATCTTCGTGGCCGCTGCAGTGGCGGTGTGCGCGCTGGTACTGCCCGGTACCTCAGGGGCATTCATCCTGCTCACCCTGGGCCTGTACGAGCCGACCCTGGAGGCGCTGAACTCCCGGGACCTGACCTACCTGGGCATTTTCGTGGCCGGCTTGATCACCGGTCTCGCCTTGTTCGTCAAGGGCCTGCAATGGTTACTGGCGCACCGGCGCGAGGTCACGCTCGTGGTGCTCACCGGCGTGGTGGCCGGGGCGCTGCGGGCGCTGTGGCCCTGGCAGGGCGACGGGCGCGAACTGCTCGCGCCCGGTGAGCAGGTGGGCCTGGCGGTCACTGTCTTCCTGCTCGGTTCGGCGCTGGTGCTGGGCCTGTTCCTGCTCGGGCGCAAAGTCGACCGTGAGCACACGGCGCTGTCCCGGGTTCACCCGGACGAGGAGGACGTGGGATCGGACCCGCACACCTGACCCCGGCACACGGTCAGTGGACTCGGTGCAGCCCGGGGGGCGTCGGTAGCCGCGGCGAAAGCCTCCCAGCCCGGCTCAGAGCCGGCGCGGGCGGCGCTGGCACCGGGGGCAGAAGTAGGACGACCGGTTCATGAACGCCTCCCGCACGATGATGGCCCCGCATCGCGGGCACGGCTGCCCCGCCCTTCCGTACACCGCGAGGGCCCGGTCGAAGTAACCGGCCGTCCCGTCGACGTTGACGTACAGCGCATCGAAACTCGTGCCGCCTGCCACCAGCGCCTCGCGCATCACCTCGGTAGCGGCGTCGAGCAGTTCATCGACGACGGCTGGGCGCAGCCGGTCGGTGCGGCGCTGATAGTGCAGCCGGGCCCGCCACAATGCCTCGTCGGCGTAGATATTGCCGATACCGGAGGTCAGTTCCTGATCCAGCAGGGCCCGTTTGAGGTCCCGTCGGCCCAACCGCAGGCGACGGTTCAAGCCCGCCCGCCCGGGCGTGCCCGGGGCCAGCAGCGGATCGAGCAGGTCCCGCCCGATGTGTACCACCGGCCGTGGCAGCACCGACCCGGCCGCAGCGGTCTGCCGGCCGTGGGGCACGCCCGGGCCCGGGGTGATCGGGACGGCTGCGGACGGGGCGGACTGCCCGGGGCCCGGATCCGGACCGGCGAAACCTCCCGGGCCCCCGTCGCGGGTGGGGATCAGATCATCCACGGTGAGGTAACCGAAGGTGCGCTGGTCCACGAACCAGACCTCGCCGTCGTCGTGCATCGATATCCGGATCCGCAGGTGCGGGTGCTCCCCGCCGGGCGCCGCGCGCACCAGCAGTTGCCCGCTCATACCCAGGTGGGCCAGCAGCGCGTAATCCTCCCCGGCCCCGTCCGGGCCGCTGAGCAACAACCAGCAGAACTTGCCGCGGCGCACCACCGCGGTGATGGTCCGCCCGATCAGCATCGACTCGAACTGGGTCGCTCCCCCGGCCTGGCGGCGCACGGCACGGTCCCGGTAGACGGTCACCGCGGTGATGGTGCGGCCCCGCACGTGCGCCGCCAGTCCCGCCCGAACGGTTTCCACCTCGGGAAGTTCAGGCACCGCGTGGTACCTCCGGGTGGGCCCCTTTGAGCGCGGCGTGAGCCCTCTCGGCGGCGTCCTGTTCGGCGACCTTCTTGGACCGGCCGTGACCACGGCCCCACTCGGTCCCGTCCAGTAGCAACATCGCGGTGAAACTGCGGGCGTGGTCCGGGCCGGTGCCCTCGACCTCGTACCGGGGCGTGCCCAGGCCCAACCGGGCCGAGAGTTCCTGCACGGAGGTCTTCCAGTCCAGGCCCGCGCCCAGACCGGCAGCCTGCTCCAGGGACTCGCCCACCACCCGGTGCACCACCTCCCGGGTGATCTCCAAACCGTGGGTGAGGTAGACCGCGCCGAAGACCGCCTCGATGGTGTCGGCAAGGATGGAGTCCTTGTCCCGCCCACCGGTAGCCAGTTCGCCCTTGCCGAGCAGCAGGTACTCCCCCAGGTTCAACGCGCGGGCGCTGCGGGCCAAGGCCCGCTGGGACACGGTTGCCGCACGCATCTTCGCCAAGCCGCCCTCGGGGACGGTTTCGTGGCTGCGGTAGAGATACTCGGTCACGATCACCCCGAGCACGGCGTCGCCGAGGAACTCCAGGCGCTCATTGGTGGGGATGCCGCCGGCCTCATGGGCGAAGGAGCGGTGCGTGAGCGACAGGACCAATAACTCCGGTGAGATCTGCACGCCGAGGGCGTCCAGCAGCACCGCAGCATCGCCGGGATCAGTCACGAGGGGCATCCCCGCCGTCGGGCTCGTGGGCATCCTCGGAACTACCGCCACCGGGACTGCGGTCCGCGGCACCTTCGTCATCCGCATCACTGTCGAGCTCGCCCTCCTGCTGCGGACCGGCCAGGGCAGCCAGGGCTGCCCACCGCGGATCGATCTTCTCGTGGGCGTGGCCGGGCTCGGCGTCCTCCATCCGGATCCCGCACTCGGGACAAAGTCCCGGGCAACCGGGATCACACAGCGGCCGCAGTGGCAAGGAGGTGACCAGGGCATCGATGACCGTTCCCTCCAGGTCCACCGTGTCGGCGTGCACCTGCGGCACCGCCTCCTCGTCCGCGTCGTCCTCGGTCTTGACGTGCCGGGCGCCCATGTAGGCGAACAACTCGGTGATGTCCACTGCCAGGTCCGCGGTCACCGGACGCAAGCAGCGCACGCACTCCCCGCGGGCCTCGGCCCGGGCGAATCCGGTCACCAGCACGCCGTCCATCACCGACTCCAACCGCAGATCGAGTGCGATCGGGCTTTGGGCCGGAACCGAGATCACCTGGTTTCCCAGGTCGGTCTCGCTGCTGGCGGTCGCCTCCACCTCGATCATCGCCCCGGGTGAGCGGCGCAGTTCGTAGGTACTGACCACGAATGGGGAATCGGTCACTCTCGTCCTTCCTTGCCACCCGGCCCGGCACGGTGGGTGCCCGCGCCGCTGTCACCCGGTCCGCGGGTGCGAGCGCGCTCCTCCAGGCGCGCCCTTCCGGCGCTGACCTGGGCGGCTACGGCATTCAGGTCGATCTCGAACTGGGCCAGTTGGCGGTCACAGTAATCATCGGCGTCCCGGGCGAGTCTCTCCGCGGTCGCCTCGGCCTCGGCCACGATCCGTGCTGCCTTCGCCTCGGCCTCGGCCACCACGTGTTGCTCGGAGATCAACTCCTCGGCCCGGGTATGGGCACGTTCCAGGATGTCCTCGGCCTGGCTGCGTGCCTCGGCGAGCACAGCGTCGGCGTCGGCGACCACCCGGTCGGCCCGGGAGATCTGGCCGGGAAGTACCTCCTTGGCAGCCTCGATCAGTTCGGTCACCTGGGCGCGGTTGATGATCGCCGAGGCGGACATCGGCATGGACCGGGCGCTGGTGACGAGTTCATCCAGCTCGTCCAGGATCGCCACGAGGGACGAACCTGCATCGGATTCGCGTGTCATCGCCTGCCTTCCTTCGGTGGGCGGGTGCCCAGTGCCTGATAGACCGCGTCAGCGGCCGTGGCCGGAACCAGATCGGTGATGTCACCCCCGTAGCGGGCCACATCCTTGACCAATGAGGAGGAGATGTGGCTCAGGGAGGCATCCGGGATGACGAACACGGTCTCCACCCCCGCCAGGTGCCGGTTCATCGCGGCCATCGGGTGCTCGTCGTCGAAGTCGGCCCCGCCCCGAAGGCCCTTGACGATCACGTCCGCACCGTGTTCGCGGCACAGGTCCACCAGCAACCCGTCCATCCGCTCCACCCGTACACCCGCCAGATCGGCGACCGCGCCGGCGAACAGGTCCACGCGCTGCTCGGGATCCAGGAGAGCGGACTTACCTGCGTTGATGCCCACGGCCACGATCACCTCATCGAACAGGCTCCGGGCCCGGTGCACCACATCCAGGTGCCCGAGGGTCACCGGGTCGAACGAACCGGGGCAGACGGCGATACGAGAACTCACATCAATAACGTACATTCGAAAGCACCTCCCCCGCCCGATCCGGTACCGGTGCGCCGATCGCGGAGCCCGAGGTGGGGCTGGTCGCGGAGCCGAGGTGCACCGACCGGGTATGATGAAAGCGTTTTCGCACCCGTTCGGAGGCAGCCGTGCCGCATTCCCCGCTCCCCTTCTCCCAGACCGCGTTGCTGTTGGCCGATCAGGACCACGTGGCCGTGGCCACCAGGGAACTCAGCCCGGGCGCGGTCCTGGACCTGGCCGACACCCCCCTCGCCGAGCGCGGAACCCTGGAGGTGACCCAGGCGGTGCCGATGGGACACAAGCTCGCGGTCCGCGACGCCGCCCAGGGCGAGCAGGTCCGCAAGTACGGGCAGTCGATCGGGTTGGCGCTGAACCCGATCGCTGCCGGTCAGCACGTGCACTCCCACAACCTGGGCATGGACACCGCCGAGCGCGAGCACGAGTTCGGCACCGACCGGATCCGTCCGGAGGCGCCGGCGGACCTGCCCCGCACGTTCCTGGGCTACCACCGGCCCGACGGGCGCGTCGCCACCCGCAATTTCATCGGCGTCATCACCTCGGTGAACTGCTCGGTCTCGACCGCCAAGATGATCGCCGACCAGTTCCGCGGCATCGGTGCTCTCGAAGGGTACGAGAACATCGACGGCGTCATGGCGATCACCCACCAGAGCGGGTGCGGGCTGGTTACGGACTCCGAGGGCGGGCAGATGCTGCTGCGCACCCTGCGCGGGTATGCCAACCATCCCAACTTCGGTGGCCTGTTGGTGCTCGGACTCGGCTGCGAGATGATCCCGGTGGAGTCCCTGGCCGGAAACCTGGGGCTACCCACCGGGACCTACGTGGAGACGATGACCATCCAGGACATGGGCGGGATCCGCGCCACCGTGCGTGCCGGGGTGGAACGGATCCGGCAGATGCTGCCCGAGGTGAACAAGGTGCAGCGCGAACCCGCGGACGTATCCCACCTGACCCTGGGTCTGAACTGTGGCGGCTCGGACGGCTACTCCGGCATCACCGCGAACCCCGCGCTGGGGCTGGCCTCGGACATGCTGGTGGCCGCCGGCGGCACCTCGGTGCTGGCCGAGACCCCGGAGGTCTACGGGGCCGAGCACCTGCTCACCCGACGCGCGGTCTCCCCGGAGGTGGGCACCAAGCTCCTGGGCCGGATCGAGTGGTGGAAGAACTACACCGCTGCCGGTGCGGGCACCCTAGACAACAACCCCTCGCCGGGCAACAAGGCCGGCGGGCTGACCACCATCCTGGAGAAGTCCCTCGGTGCGGTGGCCAAGGGCGGCTCAGCGGAGATGACGGCGGTGTACGAGTACGCCGAACCGATCACCGACACCGGATTCACGTTCATGGACACCCCCGGCTACGACCCGGTCTCGGTGACCGGGTTGGTGGCCGGTGGTGCCACCGTGGTGTGTTTCACCACCGGACGCGGCTCGGTGCTGGGCTGCAAACCCACGCCGTCGATCAAACTGGCCACGAACACCGCCATGTACGAGCGCATGCACGAGGACATGGACATCAACTGCGGCGGGATCGTCGACGGCACCACCACCCTGGAGCAGAAGGGCCGGGAGATCTACGAGCAGATCATCGCGGTGGCCTCCGGGCAGCGGACCGTGAGCGAGGAACTGGACCTGGGTCAGGACGAGTTCATCCCGTGGCACGTCGGCGCGGTCACCTGAGGCCGATGGCGCCCCGGGGCTACCCGGTCGTCCGGTCCAGCAGCCACGCCACCTCCCGGCGCAGGAGTTCGCGCCGGTCCGCTCCGGCGTAAGCCGCCTCGTCATGGCCGAGGGCGTCGTAGACCACCCGCACGCCCTCGTGGGTGTGCACCCACACCAGCGCGTGTTCGGTGTCGTCGTGCCGGTGGGTGATGAGCACCCGGGCGGTGGGGGCCACCCGCAGGAAGCTGTACCGTTCGTCGCGGATGCGCAGTTCGCCCAAGCCGGTGCTGATCGGATGATCGGCATCGACCACCTGCACCACGTCCTCGGCCAACGGCGGATGCATCGAGACGCCCGTCACCCAGGCCCCGCCGAGCAACTCCGACCACCGAGCGGACTCATAGAAGGTGTTGGATCCGGTGTGCACCACCAGGGTGGGCCCGCCGGCTGCGGTGAAGTCGAGCACCGACCGGCGCAACGCGACCGGGTCGGACGCGGCGTCGTCGGCATCCGTGGTGGACCCGCCCCCCGCGTTCACCACCAGCAGGTCGACCCCGGCCAGGTCCACGTCCCCGGCGTCGCTGGGATAAATGTGCGCGGTGACGCCGTTCTCGGTCAGCAGCCGGGCCAGCGCGGCGGACGTCTGCTCGAACGGGTGCCACGGGTCGGCGTAGCGCCCGGCTCCGGAGATGATGACGGCGCGAGGAGAAGTCATGTCACGATCCTGCCAGAGACGCCACGGCCCAGCGCGACCCGGGTCGGTCGGCACGAGTCCAGGGGCGCCGTGGGTCGGCGCGCCCCTGTTCGGGAGCGCGAGTTCGGCGCTACCCTGGGTGGCGG
This sequence comes from Pseudactinotalea sp. Z1748, assembly GCF_049725185.1. Taxonomy (NCBI): domain Bacteria; kingdom Bacillati; phylum Actinomycetota; class Actinomycetes; order Micrococcales; family Cellulomonadaceae; genus Pseudactinotalea; species Pseudactinotalea sp. Z1748. The sequence goes on from NZ_JBMPQB010000006.1 coordinate 169,425, forward strand.
TTCTTTGCCAGCGACGCCCTCGGCCCGTGCCGGGCATCGTTCCCATCCAGTGAGGAAGAGATACATCCCGCGTGACTGCTCACGCCACCGCAATCCGAGCCCAGACTCTGATCGTGGCCGGGACACCCGTAGCCGACTACTGCGACGGCACCTCGATGGACCCCGACCACTCCCCCCGGCCTTACCTGCACCCGATCCGCACTCTGGACGGGGTGGAGATGACCGAGGCCGAACCGGCCGATCACCCGCACCACTACGGGATGTCCAACGCGATCGCGGACGTGGACTCCAGCAACTACTGGGGCGGGCCCGGTTACGTGGAATCCCGCGGGTACCAGATGCTGCCCGACCAGGGTAGGCAGCAGGTCCTGCACACCCACGCCAGCACCACCACGATCGAGCAGCAGGTGCAGTGGCTGGACGCCGGGGGCACCCATCACCTCAGTGAGCAGCGGCATCTGCGCGCAGTGCATCTTCCCCAGGCCCAGGGTTGGGCGCTGCACTGGCACTCGGTGCTGCACGCCGACGCCACCGCCCTCGCACTGGGGTCGCCGGCCACCCTCGGGCGTATCGGAGCCGGGTACGGCGGGCTGTTCTGGCGGCTGTCGGACACCTCCTGGCCGACCACGGTCACCGTCGTCGACGGCGGCGGCACGACGCGGGCGCTCGGCTCGCGCAGTCCGTGGCTACTGGTGCAGCAGGAGCGCGAACGAGGCACCGTGAGCCTGCTGCTGGCCCAACCGGCGCCGACGCTGCCGTGGTTCGTGCGCACGCAAGGCTACGTGGGCGCCGGGCCTGCCGTGGCCTGGCGCGACCAGCGGCACCTCGGCTTCGGGCAGCACTACCGGATGAGCCTGGCCGCGGTCCTGACGGACCGGGCTATCACCCCAGATGAGGCGGCCGTGCTGGCCGCCGACCAGACCAGCATCCTGCAGGAGGACATGTGACCAGATCCGTCGCCGTCGTCGGTGCCCGGGGGTACGGACGTCAGCACCTCCGGGCGCTCAGCGCCCTGAGCGCCCAGGGCCTCACCGAGGTCGTGGCCGTGGTGGACACCCACGGGACCGAGGGGCTGCCGGACATCCCGGACTCGGCCGTCTCCCTCACCTCCCTCAATGACCTGCTCGACCGGACCGTGCCGGACATCGTGATGCTGGCCACTCCGATCCATACCCACGGTGCGCTGGCCGAGCAGGCGCTCCGCGCCGGATCGAACGTGCTGGTGGAGAAGCCCACCACCGCCACGTTGGCGGAGTTCCACGCTCTGGTACAGGTCGCAGATGAGACCGGCCTGGCCTGCCAGGTGGGATTCCAGTCCTTCGGGTCGCACGCCCTGCCCGAGATCGCCCGGCGCATCACCTCCGGCGAGATCGGCGAACTGCGCGGCATCGGCGGGGTGGGGACCTGGCTGCGCAGCACCGACTACTACGCCCGCGCACCGTGGGCCGGCAGGCGCCGGATGGATGGCCGCGAGGTGGTCGACGGAGTGGTGACCAACCCGTTGGCGCACGCGGTGGCCACCGGGCTGCGGATCGCCGGGGCACTGCGCGCCGACCACGTCGACGAGGTGGTGACCGACCTGTTCCGCGCGCACGACATCGAGGCCGATGACACCTCCGCTGTGCGTGTGCGCACTGTCAACGGACTCAGCCTCTGTTTCGGGCTGACCCTGACCGCACCCGGGCACTCCTCCCCGCGGGTGACCGTGTTCGGCAGCGAGGGGGAACTGGACTTCTCCTACACCGACGACACGCTGACCGTGCGCAACGGTTTCGACCCGGTGGGACTGACCTTCGGACGCACCGGTTTGCTGCACAACCTCTGTGATCACCTCAACTCCGGGGTCCCGTTGCTCTCCGACGTGCGTGAGACCGGAGCCTTCATGCGGGTGCTCGAGGCCGTCCGCACCGCGCCGGACCCGACCCCGATCGCCCCGGAGCACGTGACCTGGTTGGACGACGAGCACGGGTACCACCCGGTGGTCACCGACATCGAGGCCTGGTGCGAGCGCGTGGCGGTTCAGGGCCGCACGTTCACCGAGCTGGGCGCACCCTTCACCCAGCCGGCCACCACGTAAGCAGGGTCTGTCTCAGTCCGACCTGGTGTCGGCGAACCAGAGGACCGAGTCACCGTACCGGCGCACGTCCATAGGCGTCAGCGGCGGCGGCCAGTCCACGTCCGCGGCACGGGCCGCCCGCTCCAGCACCACCACCGCCCGAGCCGCCAACCAGTCCCGGGCGAGGGCCTCGAGCACGCCGTCCAGGTCCACCACGTCATAGGGCGGGTCGGCCAGCACCAGGTCGAATCCCTGCACCGGTGCCGACCGGCCCAGGTACCGCTCGACCGGGACGGTGATCACCTGCACCCGATCGGCCACGCCCAGGGTGCGAGCATTGGCGTGGCAGACGGCCGCTGCCGGGCGTGCGGACTCCACCATCACCACCTCGCGCGCGCCACGGCTGAGCGCCTCCAGGCCCAGCGCACCGGAGCCGGCATACAGGTCCAGGACCCGCGCGCCGTCCAGGGCGCCCAGATGCTCCAACCGGGAGAAGAGGGCTTCCCGGGCCCGGTCACTGGTGGGGCGGGTGCCCTGGGCGGGCACCCGTAACCGCCGCCCGCCGAACTCCCCTGCGATGATGCGCGACATCCTCACCCTCTCCGTTGCGCAGCCACGCCACCCTCGCCGCCGGGGCTCCGGTCCGGGGCGGGTAGGTAGCATGCGATCGACAGCGCCACCGCGGAGGTGGCCATCTGGATGAACAGCACCGTAGTGCCCGGACCGGTGGCCAGGGCCGCCACCAGTAGCGGGATCAGGCACAGCACCACCACATCGGGCCCCCGGGAGAACGCCGTGACCACGCCCGGGGCCATCGGGCCGGCCGGCCCGGGCACCAACGGCATCCCCCAGTCCGGAGGTTTGCGGTAGGCGGCCCGCAACACCCCTGCGGCCAGCGTGGGTGCGGCGACCAGGCCGAGCGGCACCCATTGCCAGTCCTCGTAGGCCAGCGCCCACCCGGTGGTCACCACCAGGCACCACAGAACCAGGACCAGCAACGGCCAGACCACCCGGACCCGGCGCACCATCGCCGCACCAAGCGGATAGGTGCGGTCCAGCACCGGCGCCACCTCCGCCAGCCTGGCGCCCTCCCCGGTGGCGAGCGCGGCCAGGTACCCGGCGATCACGAAGGCCACCACCGCCAGCGCCAGCGGGGCTCCGGCCACCAGCGGTACCAAGGCGACCGCCACCGCCATGCCCACCTGGATCAGATGCCGGGGGTTGCGCAGCATCGTGATCGCATCACCGGTGATGAGGGCCAGGACGGGCCCGCGTACCCCACCGAAGGTGGCCGACCTGCGCCGGGTCCGGGGCAGACCCGGCACCGACAGCGCCCGCCCCAGTTCCCTGGTGTCCAGGGAGAGCACCGACCCGGCCGCGGCCCCGGTCACGGCCCCGCGCTGGCGCAACTCGCTGCCACCCACCTGGGACAACCGGCGCCAACACCACCACAGGAGCAGCACCGCTGCCACGCCGAGGATGGCGGTGGCCGGCGGCAGGGCCCCGACCAGGTTCAACGGTGGGGGCCGCAGCAGCGCCGCGACCAGCGCGAGCACCGGTCCGGCGGCCACCAGGGCGTCCCCGGTCACCACCAGCGGGCGGACCCGCCGTGGCCGCTCGGCACCCAGCCGGATCTGCCCGGCGACGCAGACCAGCGCCGCCACGATGCCCGCGACCCCACCGGAGACCATGGACCAGGCCACCGACCGGAACAGGTCCCCGGGGTCCGCGAGCACCCCGACGACGGCCCCCAGAGCCGCTCCGAGGACCATGCCCGCCGCGGGCATGGCCAACAGCCGGGGGTGCAGCATCCCGGACCGGTCGGCGGGCATCGGCAGCCACCAGGTGGCGTGACCGGCCCCCATCGCCATCGGGCCCAACCGGGCGAACAGGCTGAGCACGACGCCGGCGGCCAGCGCCGCCGCGGCCAGAGCCAACCAGCCCGGTTCGATCAGGGCTGGTGCCTGGCCGGTATCGGCCTCCATTCCGAGCGCCTGCACGGCACCGATCACCACCAGCCAGGCGATCGCCCCGGCTACCAGGACGGAGTAGACCTCTCCGACCAGTTCACTGATCCGGCCACCACCGTGCGCCTCGGTGGCCTGACGGGTCAACCGCCGAAGGTCGACGCCGGACAGCGCGTCCTGGGGCGGCGGTGGCCACTGCCCACCCCCGAGGGCCTCGGTCCCGTCATTCACGGCGCCTCGGTTCACAGCGCCTCGATCGCCCGGGCACCGTCCTCCGGCGAGTGCCGGGTGACCCCGTCCTCGGTGAGCAGCACCGCCGCGGTAGCGGAGCGGCGCACCAGGACCGGGTCATGGGTGGCCATCACCACGCCACCACCGGCAGCCCGTTCGGCGACCAGGCGTTGCGCGAGGCGGTCCCGCATTCCCGAGTCCAGGCGCTGCTCCGGCTCGTCCAACAGGAGCAGTTTGCGCGGCCGCACGAACACCGCCGAGAGCAGCAGCCGGCGCCGTTGTCCCGAGGACAGCGCGGTGGGGATGGCGTGCTGACGGTCGGTCAGACCGAACTCCGCAACCAGGTCGGAGACCAGATCCGACACCCCCTTCACGCCGTGACCACGGGCGGTCAGCAGCAGGTGCTCGCGCACGGTCAGGGCCGGGAGATAGGAGTCCTCGTCGAGCAGCATCGCGGTGTAGGCCCGGAACCAGGCGGCGCGTTCGTCCACCGGGCGCCCGAAGGTCTGCACCGACCCGGCCAGCGGGGGCAGCAGCCCGGCCACCGCCCGCAGGAAGGTGGACTTGCCGGTGCCGTTCGCGCCGATCACCGCCAGCACCTGGCCGGGGGCGACCGAGACCGAGACCGGTGGGCAGACCCGGCTGGCCAGGTCCGCTCCGTACCCCAGGGTGAGGCCCTTGGTCCGTACCAGGGGGGTGGGATCAGGCACGGTCCAGGTACTCCTCGTGTTCGGGGTCGACCATCGTGGTGATCGCGGTCAGCAGTTCGGGATGATGCACCAGGTTAGGGTCCTGCTCGATCAGGGCCCGCGCGTCCTCGCGGGCCCGGGCGATGATGTCGCGGTCGGTGACCACCCGCAGCAGGCGCAGCGAGCGGGACCGGCCGGACTGTGCCGAGCCGAGCACATCACCCTCCCTGCGGGTCTTCAGGTCTTCTTCGGCCAGGACGAAACCGTCGTTGGTGCGTTCCAGGATCGCCAGGCGCTCGTGGGCCGGACTTCCCGGTTCGGCCGCCGTGACCAGCAAGCACAACCCCGGCTCGCTGCCGCGCCCGACCCGGCCCCGCAACTGGTGCAGCTGGGACAGCCCGAACCGCTCGGCGTCCAGGATCACCATCACGGTGGCCTCGGGCACGTCCACCCCGACCTCCACCACCGTGGTGGTGACCAACAACGGAGCGCGCCCGTCGGCGAAGGCAGCCATCACGACATCCTTCTCCTCCGCCGGCAACCGGCCGTGCAACATGCCCTGGCGGATCTGGGCCAACAACTCGTGCCGGGCGAGCATCTGCGCCACATCGGTGACGTTGCTCATCGGCACCGGAGCACCTGAGGGCCCGCCATCCGGGCCGGCTGCCCTCCCGGCCCGGCCGGAACGGGCCGCGGACGCAGCAGGGCCTGCGACGTCGTCATCGACCAGGTCGGTGCTCTCCTCGGCGGTGCCCGAGGAGATCCTCGGAGCGACCACGTAGGCACGGTTGCCGCGGTCGATCTCCTCGGCGATCTTGGTCCAGGCCCGGGCGAGCCATCGCTCGTTGGCTGCCGGAACGATGTGGGTGGTGACCGGCGCCCTCCCGGCGGGGATCTCGCGGAGTGTGGAGACCTCCACGTCGCCGAAGAACGTCATCGCGACCGACCGCGGGATCGGGGTGGCGGTCATGTACAACTGGTGTGGCACCACGTCGCTCTTGGCCCGCAGGGCCTCGCGCTGCTCCACCCCGAAGCGGTGCTGCTCATCGATCACCGTCAACCCCAGGTCGGCGAACTGGACCTGCTCCTGCAGGAGGGCGTGCGTGCCGATCACGATGCCGGCTGCCCCGGAGGCGATCTCGGCCAGGACCTGCCGGCGCCGAGCACCGGTGATCGACCCGGTCAGCAGCACGATGCGGGTTCCGGCGTCGTCGCCGTCGAGCAACCCGGCGCGCCCCAGCGGGCCGAGCAGGTCGGCGATCGAGCGGGCGTGCTGCTGGGCGAGCACCTCGGTGGGTGCCAGCAGCGCGGCCTGCCCGCCGGACTCGACCACCTGCAGCATTGCCCGCACGGCCACGACCGTCTTGCCCGAGCCGACCTCGCCCTGCAGCAGCCGTTGCATCGGGTGAGGGGCGGCCAGGTCGGCCGCGATCTCGGCCGCGACCTCGCGCTGGCCCTGGGTCAGCTCGAACGGCAACGCCGCGTCGAGGGCCTCGACCAGGCCGCCGGAGCGGCCCGGGCGCGCCCGGGCATCGTGGGCGGCGATATCGGCGCGCCGGCGGGCCAGCGCCGTCTGCAGTAGGAATGCTTCCTCGAACCGGAAGCGGTGCTGGGCCGCCTCGTACTCCGCCATCGTGGGCGGGTTGTGGATGGTCTCCAGGGCGGTGGCCAGCGGCATCAGGTTGCGGGCACGCAGCACCTCGGCCGGAATCGGGTCGTGCAAGCCGGCGCTGTCCAGGTGGGCCAGGGCCACCTCGATCGACGCGCGCACGAGGTCCAAGGGCACCTCGGCGGTGGCGGGATAGACCGGGCGGAGCTCCCACCGCTTCGGCTGACGCTGCCCGGTCTCCAGTTCGGCAAGGTCGGCATGCAGGTTCCGCACGTCCTCGGTCAGTGCCTCATCCGGATCGATCGGGGCGTAGGTGACGTTCTTGAACTGGATCCGCCCGCCACGCCAGTCCACATCACCGGACAGTTCCACCCGGCTACCGGGCGGGATCGCCTTGCGGAGGGCGAACTCCATTCCCTTGCCCCGTCCGAAGAAGACCGCATCGGCGGTCTCGACCCCATCGGTGACCACGAGCGTGGTCAGGTGCAGGCCGTACCGACGGGTGGGCCTGCTGTGGATCTGCTGCACCTCGACGATCACGGTGCCGTACTCCCCCGGCGTCACCTCGGCCAGGGACGAGTAGTGCGATACCGGGATGATCTTGCGCGGGAAGTGATACAGCAGGTCCGGCAGGGAGTGGATGCCCAACGAGGCGAGACGCTCCGCGGCGCGCCCGACCACGCGTTCGAGGGCCCTGCCCGGGCTGACCTGTCCCGGCATACCTGAGCCTCCTCGTGGATGTGCTGGGCTGGCGCCATGCTATCGGCGCCCACCGACCGATCGGCGCCCACCGACGTCGCAGGCATCCCTCTCCCTGCGCCGTGGGTAGCGGGTGACGGCGCTAGGTGAAGGTGACCATTCTCACCCACGCACCCGCTCCGGATGGCGTTGTGACCCGGCCCCCGGCCCGGTATCCTGTACCGGTTGCCCGAATGGGCGCGCGGGCCCCCGGGAACATCCGATGGCCTGCCGATATCAGGCCTGTCGCCGATGAGTAGGTGACGAGCACACGACCAACCAAGGAGATTCCCGTGGCTGCCACGTGCGACGTCTGCGCCAAGTCACCGAGCTTCGGCCACTCCATTTCGCACTCCCACCGCCGGACCAAGCGGCGCTGGAACCCGAACATTCAGAAGGTGCGCACCGTCCAGAACGGCACCCCGAAGCGGCTGAACGTGTGCACGTCCTGCCTCAAGGCCGGCAAGGTCGTCCGCGCGGTCTGAGTCCCGCCCTCGAGGTGCCGCGAGCGTCCTGAGTTCTCGGCCGCGCGCACCTTCTCGCCGAAGCCGTCCACCTGCGGGTGGGCGGCTTCGTCGCGTCCGTGGGCGGGCCCGCTGAGTCCGGGCGTCTCGAACGCTGACTACCCGGCGGCTACTGCTCGAACGCTGACTACTCGGCGGTGAGGCTCGGATACTCAGCCGGTGACTGCTCAGCGGCGCACGTAGTCGACCAACTGATCGCGTTCGGCCTGCAGTTCGTCGATGCGATGCTTGACGATGTCACCGATGGAGACCAGGGCCTTGAGCCGGCCCTCGACCACGACCGGGAGGTGGCGAACACGCCGCTCGGTCATCACCCGGGCGAGCGACTCCAGATCGTCCTCGGGCAGGCAGGTGGCCACCTCGGCGGTCATCAACGCACTCACCTGGGCCTCCAGCACCGACTCCCCGTCGCGATGCAACGCACGCACCACATCCCGCTCGGAGACGATCCCGACCAAGGTTGCGCCCTCATCCTCGGAGACCACGGCCGCCCCGATCCCGTTCTCCTCCAGCACCCTGAGCAGGTCGCGCACGGTGGCGTCGGGCCGGATGGTGATCACGGCCGCGCCCTTACGACGGATTACCTCTGAGATACGCATACCACACGATATCTCACTGTGAGCAGAATCACACCTGAACATCCTGCCCATGTCTCAGCGCCCGAAGTGATCCCACCCCTCGGTGCCCGGTGGCAGGGCGTCCCCGCCCCAGCGCACACCCGGTGCGACGCCCGGCGGCACCGCCTGCACCCGCCCGATCGGGCGAAACTGCTCGGGAAGGGCCCACGACGACGCAGCGCCCTCGCCGCGCGGATGCGCGGACGGGGTGCGCACCGGTGGTGAGGACGAACTCCCCCGCTTGCGCGCTGCCGCCGGCGCGAATGTGGCCAGTGCCCCGTGGTCCTCACCGCCGCCGAGCACCCAGGCCGTCGCGTCGGCACCGACCTGCGCGGCGACCGGGGCCAGTGCTGCGATATCGGCGGCCAACGCGGCCGGGTCCAGATCCACCAGCACCCCGGAGGCCACGGCAATCCGGCCGGCATCCCGGGCCAGCCCGTCAGAGATATCCATCAATGCGTGCGCGCCCGCGCGTGCCGCAGCCGGACCGGCACCCAGGGGCGGGGTCGGGCGCAGGAAGGCTCCCACCAGATCGGCAGGCTCCGCCCGCCTGGCTTCCAACAGCGCCAGCCCGGCCCTGGCGTGGCCCAGGACACCGCTCACGGCGACCACATCACCGGGGCGGGCTCCACTGCGCAGCACCGGCTCGCCGTCGTCGATCACACCGAAGGCGGTGACCGCGACCACGATCTGATCCCCGCTGGTCAGGTCCCCACCGACCACCCCGACGTGATGCGGTGCGCACGCCTGGGCGAACCCTTCGGCCAGGTCCTCAACCCAACGCACCGGAACGTGCCCGGGCAGTACCAGTGCCATCACCAAGGAGGTGGGCACCGCCCCCATGGCGGCCACGTCGGCCAGGTTCTGCATCGCCGCACGCCAGCCCAGGTCGGCGCCGGTGCCCCAGCCCAGCCGGAAGTGGCGGTCCTGCACAAGGACGTCGGTGGTGACCACCTGCGGTGCTGCGGACCCGGCCAGGACGGCCGCGTCGTCGCCGGGGCCCACCAGAGTGGTCCGCCCGCGGGGCAGCCGCGGGAGGATCCGGGCGAGCAGATCGGCCTCGCTGATCTCACCCACGCGCATCCGACCAGGGTATCGCCCGCCGTGATCCGGACCAGCAAGTGCGCCGCTGGTCACCGATACGGTGGGGACATGGGTGTGCTGCGGCGAATACTGGGTGTCACCGGTGGGCTGGCGGCCGGTGCGGTGGTGCTGGCCGGATGCACACCGGCGGCAACCGTGGCACCGGGCCCGCACGCCTCGGACCCGATGTGCGCCGAGGTGCTGCGCGCCACCCCGCAGGAGTTGGGCGGGCTGGAACGGCGCTCGACCACCTCCCAGTCCACCCGCGCCTGGGGCGACCCGCCGATCACGCTGCGCTGCGGGGTGGAGGTGCTGGGCCCCACCACCGAGCACTGCGTCACCATCACCAGCCCGGACGGGCCTACCGTGGACTGGGTGATGCGCGAACCCGAGGACGGGCAGGCCGACGTCCTCACCCTCACCACGTTCGGGCGCTCACCCGCGGTGGAGGTGCAGGTACCGCAACAATGGGAGGGGCAGGGACACGACGCGATCCTGTCCGACCTGGCGCCGGCGATCACGCTGGTACCCCAGACCCGGGAGTGCCTGAGCCTGGAGGAGGACCCGCTGTGAGTGGCGGTGCGAGCGCGCCGGACCCGTCGTGGCCGCGACGTGAGTGGAGGGACGGGACGTGACCATGATGCGACGACGGGTGCCGGCGGTGTGTTCGGCCATCGTGCTGGCGGTGGCCGTCGGTGTGATCGCCGCCGGGACCAACCCTGAGGCCTACCTGCTCACGCTGGCCGTCGTGGCGGCCGTGCTCGCGGTCCCGTTGACGGTGCTGGGTTGGATCCTGTTCGGCTCCGCGCCGACCGGCGGCGTTGTCGGTACGCGTGCCACGGGCGCGGGCTCGGCCAAGGGTGCTGCACGTGGCACCGGTACCCGGCCCGGAGGTGGGCCACGCGGTTCGGCCGACGACCCGGGCTGGAGCGACCGGGCCACCGCGGCAGCGTGGCGCGACACCGTGGTTGCCACGAGCGTGGTCCTGGTGGTGGTGGCCTTCCTCGGGGTCCAGTGGCGCACCAGCTACGTGCTGCTGGGGGTGGTGGTGCTGGCCCTGCTGGCCCAGGGGGTGCGTCAGGTGCAGGTCGGCCGACAGCGGGGCTGACCGGCGATCGCTCAGCGAAGCCCGACCGGGCGCTGCAGGGCGAGGTCGAGCAGTTCGGTGATCAACTCGGTGTAGGTCATCCCGGAGCGCTGCCAGAGCATCGGGAACATCGAAAACGGGGTGAACCCGGGCATGGTGTTGATCTCGTTGACCAACAACGTCCCCTCGGTGGTGTAGAAGAAGTCCACCCGGGCCAGGCCCTCGCATCCCAGCGCCTCATAGGTGCGCACGGCCAGGTCCCGCGCCTGATCCACCACGTCCTGGGGCACGTCGGCGGGGAAGACGAGTTCCGCACCGCCCGGGTCGAAGTACTTGGTCTCGAAGTCGTAGAACCCTTCGCCGGAACCCACCACGATCTCCCCGGGCACGGTGGTGCGCGGCGGGCCACCATCGCGTCCGCCCAGTACCGCGCACTCGATCTCCCGGCCGGCGATCGCCGCCTCGATCAATACCTTGGGGTCACTGGCCTGGGCCAGCGTGATCGCCTCGGCCAGCCCCTGGGGTCCCTCGACCTTCGACACCCCCACGCTCGACCCGGCCCGGGCAGGTTTGACGAACACCGGCCAGCCCAGCTCCCCCGCGGCGGCGGTCACGTCCTCGGGGTGCTCGGCCCATCGCCGCGGGGTGAGGGTCAGCCACGGTCCCACCGGCAGGCCGGAGTCGCGCAGCACCACCTTCATGTAGTGCTTGTCCATCCCCACCGCCGAGGCCAGGACACCCGAGCCGACGTAGGGCAGGCCGGCCAGTTCCAGCAGACCCTGCACGGTGCCGTCCTCCCCGAACGGGCCGTGCAGGAGCGGGAACACCACATCGACGGCGGCCAGTTCCCTGGGCACCTGACCCGAACCCGTCACGGTCAGCCCCTGCGTGCCGTCCCCCAGCGGGAGCGTGACCAGTCCGTGCTCGGCCCCCACCACCGGGCCGCGCGGCGCGCCCGCCCCGGGGGCCTGCGAGCCCGTCTCGGCACCGGCATCACCGGAGTTGTCGTCTCCGGCCTTGCCCGCACCGGGGTTGTCGCCACCGGGCACCGCCGCATCGGTGGCGGGCTGACCGGTGCCACCGGAGTCGAGCGCCCACCGCTGCGGATCATCAGCGGCCAACACCCACTCCCCCTTGGGTGAGATCCCGATCGGCACCACCTCGAAACGGTCCCGATCGATCGCGCCCAGCACCCCCGCAGCGGTCGCACAACTGATCGCATGCTCGCTACTGGCGCCCCCGAAGACCACGGCCACTCGAATCCTGGAATCACTCATCACCGTTGAGCGTAATACCCTTCGACACTCTTAGTCTGGCCCGATGGACAACGACACGCCCGCCCGCCCCGGTTCCGGCTGGCGCCCCGAGACCCAGGTGGTCGCAGCCGGCCGGCCGGCACGCCTGGAGGAGGCGCCGGTGAACCCCCCGGTGGTGCTGTCCTCCACCTACCTCAGCACCGCCGCGCAACTCGGGTCCGGTCAGCGGGTCTACACCCGCCACGGCACCGAGACATGGGAGCCGCTGGAGGAGGCACTCGCCCTCCTCGAGGGCGCCGCCGAACCCGCTGTGGTGTTCTCCTCCGGGATGGGCGCGATCGACGCCGCGCTGAACCTGGTGGCCCCGGGCGGGCACCTGGTGCTGCCAATCCACGCCTACAACGCCACCATCGAGGCGGGTCAGGACCTCACCCGGCGCAGCCGGGTGCGGGTGCATCAGGTTCCGATTGCGCGGACCGAGGCAGTGCTCGCGGTGCTGCGGGAGGCGGCCGACGACGACGCCACCACCACCCCGGCCGACCGGGGCCCCGGGGCGCCGGTGGTGCTGTGGGTGGAGTCTCCGACGAACCCGATGCTGGAGGTGGCCGACCTACCGGTGCTGATCGAGGGCGCCCACACGCTGGGCGCCCTGGTGGTGGTGGACAACACCTTCGCCACGCCGTTGGGGCAGCGGCCCCTCGCCCACGGGGCCGATGTGGTGGTCCACTCGGTCACCAAGCACCTGGCCGGCCACTCCGACGTGCTGATCGGGGCGGCACTGAGCAACAACGCGGACATCGCCACGGCCATCCGTGCCCGCCGCACCCTCGGCGGGGCGATTCCCGGGCCGTGGGAGGCCTGGCTGGCCCTGCGTGGCTTGCGCACCCTGGCGCTGCGGCTGGAGCGCGCCAGCTCGAACGCAGCCGAACTGGCGGCCCGGCTGGAAGGTCATGAGCACGTGGTCGAGGTGGGCTACCCGGGGCTGGCCTCCCACCCCCAGCATCAGCGCGCCGCCGCGCAACTGGACACCTTCGGGTCGGTCATCACGGTGCGCCCGCGCGGTGGCCGGGCGGGGGCACAGGCGCTGGTGGAGTCGGTGCGGCTGTGGATGCCCGGGACCAGCCTGGGCGGGGTGGAGTCGCTGCTGGAGCGCCGTCGCCGCATCCCCACCGAGCCCGACGGGGTGCCGGAGGACCTGGTGCGCCTGAGCGTGGGTATCGAGAACGTCGAGGATCTCGCTGCCGACCTGTTCCAGGCTCTGGCCGTCGCCGCCGCGCAGGACGGCTGAGACCCGCCGGCACGCCCGGTGCGGCCACGTCCGTGCCCCGGCGTGCCTGCGCTTGCCCACCCTCAGTGCTGTGGAACCGCCAGGTGGGTGCGCAGGAAGTCCAGCGCCGCGGGATAGGCGTCCAGCCGGTTGGACCGCTTGGACAGCCCGTGGCCCTCGTCGTGATAGACACGCAGATCGTTGGGCACTCCGGAGGCATCCAGGGCCTCCTTGATCTGCTCGGCCTCGCTCAGCGGTACCCGGGGATCGTTGGCGCCGTGGATGATGAACAACGGTGCCCTGATCTGGTCCAGATAGGTGATCGGGGATGCCTTCTCCAGGAACGGCCGGTGCTGTTCCAGCGTGCCGTACTCCCGCTCCCGGTAGGCTCGGCGGTAGTCGGAGGTGTTCTGCAGGAAGGTCACCAGGGAACTCATCCCGACGATGTCCACCCCGGCGGCCCATAACTGCGGCTGCATCGAGAGCCCGGCGAGCACCATGTAGCCGCCGTAGGAACCACCCCACAGCGCCGACCTGCCCGGGTCCAGGCCCAGGTCGGGCAGCCAGGCGTGCAGCGCGGCCAGATCGGCGACGGAGCCCAGCCGCAGTTCGACGTCGTCCAGGGAGATCCACCGCTTGCCGTATCCGGCCGAGCCTCGCACGTTCGGCACCAGCACGGTCAGTCCGGTGGCCGCGAGCGCCTGGATCACCGGCGCGAAGATCAGGTCGGCCGAGGCCTCCGGGCCGCCGTGGATGTGGATCACCGACGCCCCGCTCAATGCCGAGCGGGCCTGGTTCTGGCCCGTTGCGGCGTCATCGGTCACCGTCGCCCCGGCGTAGACGAAGCAGGGCACCTGCTCGCCGTCGGGGGTCGGCACCCGGTGCACGCTGGGCGTGATCAGCCGATCGCGCAGAGCCTCCTCGAGTTCGGCGGCGGAGGAGGCGATCAGGTCCACCTGCCCGCTCACGGCCCGCACCCGGTGGATCGCACCCGGTTCGGTGGGCGTCGATCCGGAGATCACCACGTTGGCGGAGTCGGTCGACCAGGTCACCGATGCGCTCCCCAGTTCGGGGATGTCCAAGTCGCGCTCGTGAGTGCCGTCGGTGCGGTAAAGGGACAGGGCGATGGCGCCGTCGCGCTGCCGGCCCACCACCATGCGCCTCGCATCGGGACTCACCCAGCAGTCCAGGTCGGCCGCCTCGTCGCCGACCAGGAGGCGCCAACCGTCCTCGTCCACCCGCCACAGCGCGTGGAACTCCCGGCCGTGGTTGCTGGACAGGATCAGCCCGTCGTCCTCGGCGCCCCAATGCACCTGGCGATGCGAGGCGAGCTCGTCGGGGTCGGTGACGGTCCGCGACGTCCCGCCCGTCTCCGCTGCGCCGCCGGTCCCGGCCGTGTCGGCTGCCCCACCGGTCCCGCTCGAAGCGCCAGCCGGTCCGGCGGCACCGAACGCGTGGGGACCGACGGTTTCCACCACCGTGGAGGCCGGCTGCAGACTCAGGCGCACCACGGCGGCGCTCGTGCCGTCATGCGAGGCACGCACCGCGACGACGTACCCACCGCCGTCATAGGCCACCTGTTCGGTGCCGTCATCGTGGGACCGCACCACCACGTCCATGTCCACGCCGTTGCGCCGGTTGGTGGAGTAGACCAGGCCGGCCTCGGTCACGTCCTGCAGCACATGCATGTAGCGCTCATGGCGAACCAGGGGCCTGAGGTCCTCCAGGCGCGCCGGTGTGGCAGGCGTGGTCTCCAGGTCCAGGGCGGACAGTTGCCAGTTTTCGTCACCACCGGCGTCGTGCTGGACGACGACGGCGCGCCGGCCGGGCAAGTACCGGCCGGTGCAGCGCCCGGGCAGGTCGGTGAGCGCGGTCCGGGTGCCGTCGGTACCGATCTCGACCAACTGCATCGAGCCGAGTTCGTCATGGCCGGCCAGGACGCGACCCTCGCCGTCGATATCGAAGGCGGTCCAGGTGCGGATGCTGAGCAGGTCGTTGATCAATCGGGCGCTCTGGTTCATCCCGGCCACGCTACCGCGTGCCCAGTCGGCCCTCCGGCGAGCACTACCCGCCCCGGCACCACCCGGCTGGGCGCTCAGGCCGGGCCGGTGCGCGGATCGAACGGCGTGGCCGGTGGTGTCTCCGCCCGGGCCCGGGCCACCAGCGCGGTGATGGCTGCCATCAGCCGGGCCGAGCCCTCGCGCAGCACCTCGGCGTCCAGGGGCAGGTCGTAGAGGTCGCTCAGATCCACCGCCTCCCCGGCGAACACCGTGACCGGTTTGCGGGGGATGGCCCGTGGAATACGGCGTCCCCGGGGCAGCAGTGCCTGCGCCCCCCACTGCCCCACCGGGATCAGTGGGGCCCGGGTGGCCAGGGCGAGGCGGATCACACCGGTCTTGGCCACCATCGGCCACAGGTCCGGATCCTTGGTCAGGGTGCCCTCCGGGAACACCGCCACCGCCTCCCCGACCGCCAGTCGCGCCCGGGCCTCGTTCAGCGCGCTCGCCGCCCGCTCGGTGCCCCGGTGGACCGGGATCATCCCGGTGGAACGAAACAGGTGTCCGAGCACCGGAATCGTGAACAGGGAGTGCTTGGCCAGGACCTTGGCGTAACGGCCGTGGTCGATCAGGAAGTGCAGGAACGTGAACGGGTCCACATGGCTCAGGTGGTTGGCCGCCGCGATGAAGCCACCCTGCGGGAGGTTCTCCCCACCCTCCCACCGTCTCCTGGTCATCGCGCGCATCACCGGGCGGGCCACGGCGACGGCAGCCCGGTAGGAACGCGGTACGGGAGGGTGGGTCACGACGTGATGCTACGCGCCGCAGCACCACTCCTTCACCGTGCCTGACCTGGATGGACGCCGGGACGTCGCGACCCGAAGATCAGTACGGCATCATGATTGCGCCACTTCGACGCCATAAAGCCTTGCATTGACGTCATTGTGATGTCATAGTGGCGCTATGGATCTCGATCGGTACCTCCAAGCGCTCCAGGAAGCACTGGGCGCGGCCGCACAAACCTCCTCCGCCGAGGTACAGGAGGCGGCCGAACGGTTGGGCCGCACCATGGAGTCGGCCCTGCGCCTGACGCTGACGGAGTTCGCTGCCGATCTATCCGACCAGATCACGCTGCAACTCGACGGCGACACCGTCGAGGTCCGCTTCCGCGGCGGCGGCCCGGACGTCGTCGTCACCCCGGGCCCGGACGTCGAACCACCAACCCCGCCCGAGCCGCCCGTCCCGCCGCCCCCGGCGGAGGACGGCGACATCTCCCGTATCTCCCTACGCCTACCCGAGTCCCTCAAGTCACAGGTGGAACAAGCCGCCGCCACCGAGGGCCTGTCCACCAACGCCTGGCTGGTGCGCGCCGCGCAACACGCACTCCACCCGGCACCGTCCAGCACCCGCACCACCAGCACCGGCCGGCGGATGACCGGCTGGGTGCGCTGAAGGAGCCCCTCGATGGAACTGATTCCCACATCCAACTTCGGATTCCACATCGTACGCAATGCCGATGACCCACCACCGTTCCACCTGCGCAAGCCCAAGCGTCGCAGGGAGCGCACCACCCGGCCCGCCGGTCGGCGCCGGGACAATACCGGGCCGAAGCGTTGAGCACCCGTAACGAGAACGAGGCCATCGACATGACCCAGTACGCCTTTCCCGTCACCGGGCCGGTGCGCGTGCACGCCGGCACCCGCAGCAGTGACCTGACCATCACCGCTGCCGATACCGCGGAAGCGACCGTGCGGCTGAAGCCCCACCGGGAGAACTCCACCGGCCGCGCCTACGCCGAGGACACCCTGGTCGAGTTCAACGGTGAGGTCTTGAACATCACCGTCCCGCGCGCGGGTGGACTGTTCTTCGGGTCCACCCCGCGGCTGGACATCGAGGTCCAGGTGCCGCCCGGGTCCGACCTCGAGGTCTTCAGCGGCTCGGGGGATCTCACCGCCCGCGGCGCGGTCGGGAGCGTGCAGGTGCGCACGGGCTCCGGTGACGTGTATCTGGAGCAGGCGGGTGCAGTCAAGGTGTCCAGCGGATCAGGGGATGTGGTGGTCGACTCGCTGACCGACGGCGGCTTCAAGTCCGGCTCCGGGGACCTGCGCCTGGGCCGGGCCAGCGGGCACATCGAGTTCAACAGCGGCTCCGGGGACCTGATCATCGAGTCGGCCACCGACGTCGTCTCCACCACCGCCTCGGGGGATACCCGGATCGGCGAACTGGCGGGAACAGCACGGATTCGCTCGGCCTCCGGGGACCTGGAGGTGCGCAAGGCCACCCACGGGACGATCAATGCCAGCAGCGCCTCCGGGGACGTCACCGTCGCGGTCCCGGCCGGAACCCCCGTCTTCCTGGACTGCTCCAGCACCTCCGGTCACACCAAGTCCACCCTGGCTGCCAGCAGGGCTCCCGACAGCGATGAGCAGGTGCTGACGGTCGAGGCGAGGTCAATCAGCGGTGACATCCACATCACGAACAGTCGCTGACATCGGTCCGGGGATACTGCGTCGCTGCGAACGCTCGGTGCGGCCCGCCGGCCGTGGGCGGTGCAGGTCTCAGGAGTTCGGCACCCTGCCTCAGAGCCAGCCCTGGGCACGGGCCCTGGCCACCGCCTCGTGACGGTTGGCGACTCCGAGTTTGGACACCACCGCCGACAGGTAGTTACGCACCGTCCCGGCCGAGAGGTGTGCGCGTGCGGCGATCTCCTCCACCGGGGCGCCGTCGGCCGCCAACTCCAGCACGTCCGATTCCCGCGGGGTCAGCGGGCTCGCGCCGGAGGCGATCGCGTCGGCGGCGAGTTCGGGGTCCACGTAGCGACCGCCCTGATGAACCTGCCGGACCACATCGGCCAGCACGCTCGCCGAGACCGTCTTGGGCACGAACCCGCGCACCCCGACCTCGAGGGCCTTGCGCAGATACCCGGGCCGGCCGTGACTGGTCACGATGACCGCAGCGCAGCCCGGCACCTCCCGACCCAGGTGCTCGGCCACCTCGATCCCGTCCGCTCCGGGCATCTGCAGGTCCAGCACGGCCACGTCCGGCCGGTGCTTGGCCGCTGCCGCGATCGCCTCGGTCCCCGAGGCGGCCTGCGCCACCACCTCCAGGTCCTCCTGCAGACCCAGCAGGCTCGCCAGCGCATCCCGGATGAGGTTCTCATCGTCGGCGAGCAGGATCGTGATCGTCATGGTGACTCCGTGGCGTGCGAAGGGTGGTCGGACGTGCCGTGCGCGGGGAGCGGCACCTCGGCGTGGCCGGGAACCCAGGCGCACAGCACGAAGTGTTCCGGCGGGGCCGGTGGTATCTGCAGCGTCCCGCCGAGGGCACCCAACCGCTCGGTCAGGCCGCGTAGGCCGCTACCGCCGGCCGACCGGGCGGGCATCGGGACGCCGGTCTCGGCGACGCCGTCATTGGTGATCTGCAGCAGGTAGCCCTCGTCCCGTTCGCTCAGTTCGAGGGTGCACTCGGTGGCCCGCGAGTGCCGCACGACGTTGGTCACGCCCTCGCGAACCACCCAGGCCAGGGCCCGCTGGGCGCCAGCGGGCAGGTGCAGATGCTCCCCGGCCACCCGGACCTCGATCCCCGACGCGGTCAGGATCGCCCGGGCACCGGCCATCTCGGTCGGCAGGTCGGCGGCCCGGTAGCCCTGCACCACCTCACGGACCTCCTTCAGCGCCTCCTCTGCGAGGGTGCGCACCTGCTCCATCTCCTCGATCCCCCGCGAGTCGCCGCGCTCGGTCAAGGCGGCGGCCAGTTCGCTCTTCACCGCCACCGTGGACAGGGTCCTCCCGAACACATCGTGCAGGTCCCGGGAGAATCGCAACCGCTCCTCGGCCACGGCCAGCCTGGCGTCGACCTCCCGGCGCCGGTCCAGGTCCCACATCACCAGCACCATCCACACCGCGATCCGCATCGATAACGCCATCGACAACGACAGCGCCAGCCCGACGAAACCAGCCACCGGGATGTAGTTCAGGGCCCCGGCCATGGCCACGACTGTTGCGGCGACCAGCGCGGTCAGGCCACTGCCGATCGCCACGTACGGGGCCTTGATCAGCGGGCACACCGCCAACAGCGCCGAGACGAGCAGGATGAGGACCGCATAGAGCAGCGCCCGCGGGTCCTCGGCGCGGCCGACTCCGGGGTACACGGCGGCGATCACCACAAGGCCGGCCGACACCGTCCCGCCCAGCCCGACCAGCATTCGGCGGGGCAGGGGCATCCGCCCGAGGATGTGGTCGAAGGACCTCGATGCCACCACCAGGCACACCACGGTGTGCGCCATCATCACACCCAAGTAGCTCAGTCCTTGCGCGCCCGTCCACGGCGTGGGGCCGGCCAGTTGCGCCAGGGAGAGCAGCGGCACGGCGGCCAGGAAACTGTAGAAGGACCACCGGTTGTAGGCCTCGAACCGCTGGGGGTTGCTCAGCGCGGACCAGCGGAAGAGACTGGCGCTCGCGCTGGTGGTCACCGACGCCACGGTAGCGCCTCCTGGCGCACCGGCGGACCCTGGGGTCTCACTGACGGGGCTCCCACCGCATCCACTTCTTGATCGCCTGCGCGCCCAGTACGCACCATGCCACCAGGACCACCATCGGAAGCAACCCCGCGCCGAAACTCTCGGCGAACGTATGGACCTGGCCGTCGGGCCCGATGCCGGTCAGCCCCAGTTGGATCAACGTGACCACCGGTGCCAGCGGGGTGAACTCCGCGATGCGCTGCACGGTGTCGGGCAGTGCTGTCAAGGGGAACACGAGTCCGCTGGCCAGCAGCGTCCCGAAGATCACCGGCAACGTGGTCAGTTGGGCCGACTCCACCGTCTTGGTCAACCCGGATGAGGCGTAGCCGAAAAGGGAGAAGGCGATGAGGCCACCGACGACCGCGACCAGCACAAGCACCGCGTTCGTCGGTGCAGGCATCTCGAAGACGAAGGCGACGACGACGGTGACCAGCACGAGTTGAGCACCGACGATCAGCACAGCCGGGACCGCCATCCCGGCCAACACCTCCGCCGAGGAGATCTCTCCGGTGATGAGCCGTTTGAGCGTCAACTCCTCCCGGCGGGCCACTGCCGTGGTGGTCAGGTTGTAGTAGGCGATGAACAGCAGACCGAAGGTGGCCATCATGGCGATGATCAGCGCCGCGAATACGCCCTCGGTGTCGGCGAGGGAGTCCACCATCGGGATGAAGAGCAGCACCATCAGCGGCGGTGCCCCGATCGCGGTCGCCAGCGCGGTCGTGTTGCGCACGAGCAGCGTTGCTTCCATTCGTGCCAGCGCCCCGACGCGGCGTAGGACTCCCGCCGCGCGGCCGAGCAGCGTGCTGGTCGCTGTCGTGGTCACACTCATGCTCCTACCTCCTGGTTCGTGCCGGACCCGCCAGGTCCGGAGCCGCCCTGCTCACGGCCGGCCGTGCTCGCGTCGCGTTCGGGACCCTCCCGGCCGGCGATCGCCAGGAATGCCTGCTCCAGCGATGCGGCCCTGGCGTTGAGTTCAGCCAGTTCGACGCCGGCCTGCGCGGCCCAGTTCAGCAACAGGCGCAGGTCCGTTTGCAGCCGGTGGGTGCTGACGGTGTGCCGCACCGTCCGACCGGTGCGCACCCGGTGCCGTCCGTAGAGGGCTGGAAGGGCCGGTGCCGACTCGGGTAGGACGAAGGAGATCCGGGCAGGTTCGTCGGCCACGATCTGCGCCGCGGTGCCCTCCCGGACCAGCCGGCCCTCATGCATGATGCCGATCCGGTCGGCCAGTTCCTCGGCCTCCTCCAGGTAGTGGGTAGTGAGCACCACGGTGACACCGTCGTCGACCATCGACCGGATCAGATCCCAACTGGCCCGCCGGCTCTCCGGGTCCAGGCCCGTGGTCGGCTCATCCAGGAACAGCACGGTGGGACTGCCCAGAATGGCCAGCGCTAGATCCAACCGTCGCCGCTCCCCACCGGACAGGCTCTTGACCGCGACACCGGCCCGGTGGGACAAGCCCACCTCACCGAGCACTTCTCCGACGTCCCGGGGCCGGGAGAGGGTACGGGACCAGACACGGGCCAACTCCGCGACCTTCAGTTGGGGAGGGAACCCTGCCTCCTGCAACATGATGCCCGTGTGCGGTCGTACTGCGGCCCGCTCGCGGTGCGGGTCCCTACCCAGCACCCGCGCTCGCCCGGCGGTGGCCGGGGCGATGCCCTCGATCATCTCCAGCAACGAGGTCTTCCCCGCACCGTTGGTACCCAGGAGGGCGTACAACTCCCCACGGCCCACATGCAGGCTCACGCCGCGCACGGCGTCGAATCCGGGGGCCGACCGGGTCCGACCATAGGTTCGGCGCAGCGCTTCGACGGTGATGATCTCCTCGTCCATACCCCTCAGTCTGGGCCGGTCCGCGCGTCGGCACAGGTGCGCTATCGCACTGAATCCGAGCTCGGACGCACGCCTCGCCCGTGACATTCGTCATGGGCGGACGACGCCCGCAGCACGGGCGGACCACCACGAGTGCGCATCGGCTATAACTACAACTACACCGTGTAATAATTGCCTCGACCGGCTCCCACCAGCAACTTTGGCCAGTACGGTGTGAGGAGAACTACCCACGGTCGTCAACGAACGACACGACCCAACATCAATGGAGGCCGGCATGGACGGCGGCGATTTTCCGCTCTGGTTGCGCGCGTCGCACCTGATCAACTTCGTACTCATCGGGATCCTCATTCGCAGTGGTTGGGAGATCATCTCCTCGCTCCCCCGCTTCTGGTGGCGCAACGACTGCAAGCCGGGAACCGAGTGGCTGAAGTTCACCCGCCGCACACTGCCCAAGGAAGAGGGCGTCTACACCTCGCTCATGGACGAGCGCAGCCTGCACCCGCTGATCGGGCTGCCGGGCCGTAAGAACATCGGGCTGGGCCGGCACTGGCACGGCCTGGGCACCTCGCTGTGGCTGCTCAACGGCCTCGTCTACGTCGCCCTGCTCTTCGGGACCGGCCTGTGGCGGCGCATCATCCCGACCTCCTGGGACGTCTTCGGCGAGGCCTGGGACTCCTTGGTGATCTACCTCGGGTTCGGCGTGCCCAGCATCGAGCACTTCCAGCCCTACGACGCCCTGCAGATGCTCGGCTATACCTTCATCATCTTCATCGTCGCGCCGTTCATGATTCTCACCGGCCTCGGCATGGCCCCGGCGGTGCGCTCGCGCTTCCCCTGGTTCGTCAAGGCGCTCGGGGGCCATCAGGGCGCGCGTTCGCTGCATTTCATCGGCATGGTCATCATGACCCTGTTCATCATCATGCACGTGGGTCTGGTGTTCCTGGTCCACCCCGAGTACAACCTCGCGCACATGGTCTTCGGCGTCACCGACACCTCCCGGTACGCCCAGGCCTTCACCATCGTCATCGCCACCATCGTGGTGGTCTTCGCCTTCTGGATCGCGCTGAGTTACTGGTCCCTCTCCGACCGTGCCCGGGCCCAGCGGTTCCTGGTCGCCGCGACCGAGCCGGTGCGCAAACTGACCCTGAACTGGATGAAGCCGCGGATGGGCAAGCAGAGCACCTACACCGCCGAGGACCTCTCCGAGTTCCACTGGACCAACGGCCTGCCGCCCACCAAGGACGAATCCACCGAGTGGTTGACCCACCGCGACAACGAGTGGAAGGACTGGCGCCTGAGAGTCGGCGGGGAGATCGACGGCAAGGTCCTCGAACTCAGCCTCGATGACCTCAAGGCACTGCCGAAGACCGAGTACGTCGCCATTCACACCTGTATGCAGGGGTGGTCGGCCACCTCCAAGTGGGGCGGGGTACGCGTCCGGGATGTGCTGGACCTGCTCGGCCCCCGCCCGGCCGACGCCCACTACGTGATGATCGAATCCCACGGGCTGGCCCAGGAGATGTACGATCACCGGCCACGCGAACCCTTCTACGCGGTGCTGGACCTGGAGATGCTGGCTGAGGACGACACCATCCTGGCCTATGAGCGCAACGATCAGCCCCTGGAGATCCACCTGGGTGCACCCTTGCGTCTGCGGGTGGAGTCCAACCACGGCTACAAGATGGTGAAGTGGGTCAAGTCCGTGGAATGGATCACCGACTATGCCGAGTACGGTGACGGACGTGGCGGCACCCGTGAGGACTCCGCCATGCAAGCGTTCAACGGCCGCATCTAGAGGCAAGGACCAGCCATGACAGCCATGATCTCCACCATTTACACCCTGAGTGGCATCACCTCCAACGACGACGTACTGGCCGTGCGCATGTCGGTCAGCAATGTCCAGGACGTGGGGGCCGTCGCTTTCGAGCGGCTCTCCGGCGACGAGACGAGAATGATCATCAAGCACAAGGACGACGTCGAGATCGACAAGGCCGCTCTGGCCAAGGCTGTCAAGGATGCCGGTCAGTACGGCTTGTCCTGACACCAGCGGGCGGGCATGGCCACAACCGCACCACGCCCGGCCCCTCCCGGCTTTCGAACGCGCCGCCCGCCCGTGATCGACGTGGGCCCGTCCATCGACGGCCCGTCCCGAACGAGGAAGTTCTGCGATGAATGACTCCTACGGCATCCTCACCCCGGCCCAGATGGCCCGGGCCGCCGAGGACGCCGCCTACTCCAAAGCGGTCAACCGACCGCTGGCCTCGTTCCTGCTCGGGCTGACCGCCGGGGGCTATATCGCCCTGGGCTTCGTCTTCTTCGTCACCAGCCAGGTCGGCGCGGAGGCACTGCCCTGGGGTGTGGCCCGGGTGCTGGGCGGGTTGGTGTTCACCACCGGGCTGGTGCTGGTGGTGCTCACCGGTGCGGAACTGTTCACCTCCAACACTCTGACCCTGACCGCCCGCGCCTCCGGGCGCATCACGTGGTGGCAGTTGCTGCGCAACTGGGCCGTGGTGTACGTGGCCAACTTCCTCGGCGCGTTGACGATGGTGGTGCTGGTGTATGTGGCGGGCACCTGGCGGATGGTCGACGGCGGCTGGGGCACGGTGGTGCTGAACAGCGCCACCAGCAAGGTCAGCCACTCCTTCGTGGAGGCGTTCGCCCTGGGCGTGCTGTGCAACCTGCTGGTCTGCCTGGCGATCTGGGCGGCCTACTCCGGTCGCACCACCACCGACAAGGTGGTCGCGGTGACGATGCCGATCGCGCTGTTCGTGGCCACCGGCTTCGAGCACTCGGTGGCCAACATGTTCCTGATCCCGCTGGGGGTGATCATCAGGACCAGCGCCGATGACGCCTTCTGGGCCGCTACGGGTCTGGCGGCGGAGGACTTCGGCGAGCTGACCTGGGGCGCCTTCTACGTGGACAACTTGTTGCCGGTGACGCTTGGCAACATCGTCGGCGGCGGGGTGATGATCGGCGTGATGTACTGGACGATCTTCCACCGGCTGGTCCGTCGCTCCGCTGCGCAACCGACGGTCGACGGCGAGTAGTCACCACCTGTCGGGCTGCTGGCACCTGGCGCGGTGCTGCTCATCCTGCGCCGTCGAGCGCCTCGTCGATGAACGTAGTGACCAGGGCCAGCACCTCGTCGCGATTGGTCTCGTTGAACACCTCATGCCGGGCGCCGGGCAGCACCTGTTCGGTCAGGTTCGCAGCCCCCAGCCCCTCGATCCCGAGACGGCTGTCGGCTACCGGCACCAATGCGTCCTCGGCCCCGTGCACCCACAGCGTCGGCAAGGTCCCGAGCGCTCCGCCGGCGTCGATCTGCTCCAGGGTGTCCACGATGGCCTGAACCGTGGGGCGTTTGAACGGTCCGTGCCACACCAACGGGTCGGCGGCATAGTCGAGCCCGACCTGCTCATCGCGCGAGAGTGTGGCCGGATCCAGCGGCTCGTCGGGGATCTGCTCAGCCGCTACGAGTTGCTCGGCGGCCCTCCAGCGGCCCAGTACCGGCCCGGACAACACCAGGGCGCTGAGTTCACTGCCGTGCACCTGGGCATAGCGAGCGGCGATCATGCCGCCCATCGAGTGGCCGATGAGAACCAACGGGATACCCGGGTTCTCCCGCGCGGCGTGCCGGATCACGCTGCGCAGGTCGGCCACGACGTCCTCGAAATCGGTGATGAGCACCCGCTCCCCGCTGCTGCGGCCGTGACCGGTGTGATCCAGGCCGTAGACCTCGGCACCGGCGTTCACCAACGCACCGGCGACGTGTCCGTAGCGTCCGATGTGCTCGCCGTAGCCGTGGCACAGCACCGCGACGTAGCGGGTCGGGCGGCCCTCGACATCCCATGCCTCGGCGTGGATACGACCGTTCGTTCCGGTGAAGGACCAGGTCCGGGTGGGTTGCATCGGTGTGCTCCTTCGCGCGCGAGACCCGCAGACCTGCGGGTCTGCCATCCTACCGGCCCGGGCGCACGAGGGTGAGGTGGCGGGCCACGGCGGGTTCCGCCGTCGACCTTCCGCGGAGCGCCCTCAGCCGGACTCGACCTTGGCGCCGAGAGCGTCGAGTTTGCCACGGAAGTCCTCATACCCGCGGTCGATGAGTTCGATCCCGCGCACCTGGGAGACCCCGTCCGCAGCCAGGGCGGCGATCAGGTGGGAGAACCCGCCGCGCAGGTCGGGCACCTCGATGTCGGCGGCCCGCAGCGGGGCGGGCCCGGAGATCACCGCGGAGTGGTGGAAGTTGCGCTGCCCGAACCGGCACGGTCCCCCGCCCAGGCACTCGCGGTAGACCTGGATCGTGGCGCCCATCCGCCGCAGCGCCTGGGTGAAGCCGAACCGGTTCTCATACACCGTCTCGTGCACGATCGACAGTCCCGAGGCCTGGGTCAGCGCGACCACCAAGGGCTGTTGCCAGTCGGTCATGAAGCCCGGGTGCACGTCGGTCTCCAGCACGATCGACTTCAGCCCGGTGCCGGGGTGGTGGAACCTGATGCCCTCGTCGCGGATGTCGAACTCCCCGCCAACCTTGCGGAAGGTGTTCAGGAAGGTCATCATGTCCGGCTGGCGAGCGCCACGGACGAACACGTCGCCCCGGGTGGCCAGTGCGGCGGCGGCCCAGGATGCCGCCTCGATCCGGTCCGGAAGCGCCGTGTGGGTGAAACCGCCCAGGCGCGGAACGCCCTCGATCCGGATCACCCGGTCGGTGTCCACCGAGATGATGGCGCCCATGCGCTGCAGCACCGCGATCAGATCCATGATCTCCGGCTCGATGGCGGCGTTCCGCAACTCGGTCAGGCCGTAGGCGCGCACGCTGGTCAGCAGCAACTGTTCGGTGGCACCCACGCTGGGATAGGGCAGTTCGATCTTGGTGCCGTGCAGTCCCCGGGGGGCGGTGATCAGGATGCCGGAGTCCAGTTTGTCCACCTGAGCGCCGAACTGGCGCAGGATCTCCAGGTGGTAGTCGATCGGGCGATCCCCGATGTGGCAGCCGCCCAGGTCCGGGATGAACGCCTCCCCCAGGCGGTGCAGCAACGGACCGCACAACAGGATCGGGATCCGTGAGGTACCGGCGTGGGTGTCGATGTCGGCCTTGTGCGCGGTCTCGACATTGCCCGGGTCCAGGCGCACGATCCCGTCCTCGACGTCCCACTCCACAACCACGCCGTGCAGTTTGAGCAGATTGCCCACGATGTTGACGTCCCGGATATCGGGCACGTTGCGCAGTTCGCTGGTGCCCTCGCCGAGCAGCGCGGCCACCATCGCCTTGGAGACGAAGTTCTTCGCTCCGCGCACCGTGATCTCCCCGTGCAGCGGTGTGCCGCCGTGTACCTTCATCAGGCTCATCGGTACTCCTGGTCGTGTCCGTGTCGTGGTGGGCAACGCGCGTGCCCGATCGATGCCCGTGGGGCACCCCTAGCGTACGGCGCCGGGCCGAGATCGGCCGTGCGGGAGACGGCGGCGTGAGCTTTAACGCAGAACGATCACGAACTCTTCGCAGGACCACCAACGTCATGCCGGTCCACCTCACCTGCCTCGGTCCGGATCAGCGTCGCCGCCTCGCGGGCCAGGTCCGCGTCCCCTTGGTCAATCCCCTCCGCCGGGCCGGCGCGCTGGCTCCGCCGATGATGATCGGCGGCCCGCCGGTTTCACCTCGTGCTCCGTGCTGTCAGTGCAATCCGGGCGGGCTGAGTGCGCAACGACTGACTCACTTCGTGGCTGAGCGTGCGGTCACTGCCCGAACACGCAGAACTCATTGCCTTCCGGGTCGGCCATCACGGTCCACTCCGGGAACTCCTGCACGATCCGGGCACCCCGCTCGGTCAGGGTGGCCACCGCGGCAGTCCGGTCGCGGACCTCGATGTCCATGTGCATCCGGTTCTTGGTGACCTTGCCCTCGGGGACGCAGGTGAAGAAGAAGCCGGGGCCGGGGCCATCGACCGCGACACTCGGATCGGATTCCGGAGTGTGGCCGAGCGCCGCGAGCCTGTCGATCTCCGCACGGTCGTAGTCGCGGACCCGGTATCCGTCGAGTACACCGGCCCAGAACCGGGCGAGAGCGGCGGGGTGGGCACAGTCGATCACGAGGCTACGTAGCACGGCCATCACCTCAGGCTAGCCAGCCGCCGGATCCACGGACAGGTGATTCCTCCGCCGGCTCGATCGCCGGGCCGGCGCGAACCTGTGGCGCGATCTGCTCCGGTGCGGCACGGTGAGGGCAGAGCCGACGCCGACCGAACCGAGGAGCCCATGGTCACCATCGCCCAGAACATCGTGGAGAACCTGGCTGCCAACGGTGTGCAGCGCATCTACGGCATCGCCGGGGACTCCCTGAACGGGATCACCGAGGCGATGCGCACCTCCGAGATGGACTGGATCACGGTCCGGCACGAGGAGGCCGGGGCGTTGGCCGCCGCCGCCGAGGCCGCCACGACCGGTGAGCTGGCGGTGTGCGCCGGATCGGCCGGACCAGGGAACCTGCACCTGGTGAACGGGTTGTACGACGCCCAGCGCTCGCGCGTGCCGGTGTTGGCGCTGGCCGCACACATCCCCAGCAGTGAGATCGGCTCGCGCTACTTCCAGGAGACCACCCCCACCGACTTGTTCGCTGAGTGCAGCGTATGGACCGAGACGGTCACCAGTGCCGAGCAGATGCCCCGGGCGTTACGGATCGCGATGCAGGAGGCGGTCTCGCGCCGGGGCGTGGCGGTTCTGGTGATCCCCGGGGACGTGGCCCTGCTCGAGGCCGCGGACGAGGCGATCACCACGGTGCAGCACGCACGGCCCCGGGTCCTGCCCACCGAGGACGACCTGGGCCGGGCGGCAGAACTGCTGAACAACTGCGACAAGGTGACGATCCTGGCCGGCGCCGGTACCGCCGGCGCGCACGCGGAGGTGCTCGCCCTGGCCGACACCCTGGCCGCGCCGATCGTGCACGCGATGCGCGGTAAGGAACACATCGCCTGGGACAACCCCTTCGACGTCGGGATGACCGGACTGCTCGGGTTCGCCTCGGGGTACCGCGCGATGGCGGAGGCGGACACGCTTCTCATGCTCGGCACCGACCTGCCCTACCAGCAGTTCTATCCAGAGAACGCCACCATCATCCAGGTCGACATCCGCGGGGAGCAGCTGGGCCGGCGGACCCGACTGGATCTGGGCCTGGTGGGCGACGTGGGTGAGACGGCCCGCGCCCTGCTCCCGCTGCTGCGGTCCAAGGACCGGCGCCACCTGGAGGCCTCGGTGAAGCATTACCAGCGCACCCGCGAGCGCCTGGACGATCTGGCGACGCCGACCCGCAGCCGCAGGGCGATCCGGCCGCA
Source organism: Pseudactinotalea sp. Z1748 (assembly GCF_049725185.1). Taxonomy (NCBI): domain Bacteria; kingdom Bacillati; phylum Actinomycetota; class Actinomycetes; order Micrococcales; family Cellulomonadaceae; genus Pseudactinotalea; species Pseudactinotalea sp. Z1748. The sequence continues at coordinate 198,220 of NZ_JBMPQB010000006.1, forward strand.
GTACCTGACCCGGCTGCTCGATGAACAGGCCTCCGAGGACGCGGTGTTCATTCCCGACGTCGGCTCCCCGGTGGTCTGGGCAGCGCGGTACCTGAGCATGAACGGTCGACGGCGGCTGATCGGCTCCTTCACGCACGGCACCATGGCCAACGCGCTGTCACAAGGAATCGGGGTCCAGTTCGCCCATCCCGATCGCCAGGTGGTGGCGATGGCCGGTGACGGTGGCCTGGCGATGCTGCTGGGTGAACTCCTCACCGTGGCCCAGCACCGGTTGCCGGTGAAGATCGTGGTGTACAACAACTCCTCGCTGAACTTCATCGATCTGGAGATGAAGGCGGCCGGCTTCCCGCCGTTCGGCACCGAACTGGTGAACCCGGACTTCGCGGTGGTGGCCGAATCGATGGGCATCCGGGGGTTCCGGGTGGAGAAGTCGGCCGAGTTGTCCGGTGCCATCGATGAGGCCTTCGCCCATGACGGCCCGGCGTTGCTGGATGTGGTCACCGAACCCAACGAACTGACGATGCCACCGGCGGTGACCGCCGAGCAGGTCAAGGGCTTCACCCTGTACATGATCCGCACGGTGATGTCCGGTCGCGGTGATGAGTTGATCGACCTGGCCCGGGCAAACCTGCGCCAGGTGTTCTGAGGCGACACGCGCCGCGGTACCGGCCACGCCGCGCTTTCGCTGCGTGCGCGGGTAGTAACCTCCGCCGAGCGGCCGGCCGGTCCGGAGCTTCTGCAGCACCTCCCCCAGTCGGCGGGAGGCGACCACGGCGGCATGGCCGGGCGAGGTGACCGACCACCCCCACAGGCGCAGCACGTAGGTCTTGCCCGTGGGGTCCTGGACCCGCTCCTCCACCGGGCTCCAGTACTTCGGCAACGGTTCCATGCCAGGCATCCTGGCACGGCCGCGGCGCCGCATCACTCATCGCCGCACACCACTCAGGGTGGCTCGCACCCAGCGCGTCGCCGCGCGCTCCACGGCCACGGATCGGCCAGGACCTACGTCCCTTGCGCACCGGGTGTCGGGGGCGCACACTGTGCAGTACCACGGGGGTGGACCCGGAGGTGGGTAATGCCGAATGAGCGGAAGCGATCGCGTTCAGCAGCGGGATTCCTCGGTGTGGCAGCCCTGCTGTTGGGTCTGGCGGTGCTGTCGGTCGACCTGGTCGGACCCAGCGCCCAACCGGCGATGGCGGAGCCCGAGACGCAGGTCGCCTACCCCTCCGGTTCCTCGGCCACCAGAGCCGACAGATTGGGCTTCGACACCTGCTCGGCGCCGCCCCTGTCCACCATGCGGGCCTGGCGCGACAATTCCCCCTACAGCCTGGTGAACATCTACTTCGGCGGCCTCAACCGTGGCTGCGAACAGCCCAGCCTCACCAAGGCATGGGTGCGGGACGTCCACGCGATGGGCTGGCGACTGCTGCCCACCTACATGGGGTACCAGCCCAGTTGTATGTACGGGGACAAGCCCTACCGCTACACGGCCTCGAACGCGACCTCGCGCGGCAACGCCGACGCCAAGGACGCCCTGACCCGGGCAAAGTCGCTCGGTCTGCTTCCGGGCAGCGCCCTGTACGCCGATGTCGAGCACTACAACCGCGCCGACGCCTCCTGCCGTACTGCCGTGCGCAGGTACGTGTCGGCGTGGACCAAGACCCTGCACGCCTCGGGTTACCTTGCCGGTGTCTACGTACACCAGGACTCCGGCCTGCGGGACCTGGCGGCCAGTTACACCTCCACCACCTACGCGCGCCCCGATGCGGTCTGGATGGCCCGGTGGGACGGCAACTCCTCGCTGACCGGATGGCCGACGGCGACCAACTCCCAGTGGGCGGTATGGCAGCGGTCCAAGCAATACCGCGGTGACCACAACGAGACCTGGGGCGGGGTGCGGCTCAACATCGACAACGACCGCGTCCGGGGACCGGTAGCCACCGTGGCCCGGGCCTACCGGGTCACCAGCACCACCCCGCTCAATGCCCGCACCGGACCGGGTGCGTCCTACCCGGTGGTACGCACCTACAACCCCGGCGCGACCCTGTCGGTGGTGTGCCAGGGCAGTGGAAGCAAAGTGGGCACCACTTCAGTGTGGAGTCGCCTGACCTCCGGGGCCTGGGTCAGCGATCGATGGGTCTCGACCTCCTCCAGCACCGGCTTCACCGCTGCGCTCCCCCGATGCATGTACCCCGGCCAGGTCACCGCGGCCTCGCTGAACGCCCGCACCGGTCCGGGTGCCTCATACCGCATCACCGGCAGCCCGCTGCCCAGTGGGGCCCTGGCCTACGTGACCTGCCAGAAGGCAGGCTCCCGGGTAGGCACCACCACGGTCTGGAACCGGCTTCGGGACGGCCGGTGGGTGAGCGATTACTACGTCTCGAACCGGTCGAACACGGGCTACAGCCGCCCGATCCCCCGCTGCCCCTAGCGCCGCGTACTCATCGACCGTCCGCATACATCGCCTCGTCCATGGCCGGTTCGAGGAGGGTGTTCCCGGCCTTGAGGGTGCGGGCCCAGTGCGGTCACCCGGTCAACCCACCGAGCGGGCCGCCTCGATCGGCACGCTCGGCAGGTGCCTGGCCGGCAGCGTCTTGGGACGCCAGTTCGCGCGCTTGGCCTCGAACGCGACGATGTCATCCTCGCGCTCCATGGTCAGGCCGATGTCATCGAGCCCCTCCATCAGTCGCCAGCGGGTGTAGTCATCGATGGCGAAGGAGGCCACGATGTCGCCACAGATCACCGTGCGTTGCTCCAGGTCCACCGTGATCTCCAGGCCGGGCTGGGCCTCGAGTGCCTTCCAGATCAGTTCGATGTCCTCCTGGGCGACCTCGGCGGCCAGCAGGCCCTGCTTGCCGGAGTTGCCGCGGAAGATGTCGGCGAACCTGGCCGCCAGCACCACCCGGAAGCCGTAGTCCTTCAGCGCCCACACCGCGTGCTCGCGGGATGAACCGGTGCCGAAGTCCGGCCCGGCCACCAGCACGGAGCCGGAACCGTAGACCTCGTGGTTGAGCACGAACTTGGGGTCATTGCGCCAGGCGGCGAACAAGGCGTCCTCGAACCCGGTGCGGGTCACGCGCTTGAGGTAGACCGCCGGGATGATCTGGTCGGTGTCGATATTGCTGCGCCGCAGGGGAACACCGATCCCGGTGTGCGTCGTGAACTTCTCCATCGTTCTCCCTCTCAGACGTGCATCAACGCGTTGGGGTCCAACGGCGCCAGTGGGGTGCCGTCGAAACTGGTCAGATCCACCTCGGTGTCCCACTCCAGGTCGGCCACCGCAGACAGGGTGCCGCGTACCGCGGTCGCCGCGGCCACCAGCGGGGAGACCAGGTGGGTGCGCCCACCCTTGCCCTGGCGGCCCTCGAAATTGCGGTTGGAGGTGGAGGCCGCCCGCTCACCGGGGGCGAGTTGGTCGGGGTTCATGCCCAGGCACATCGAGCAACCGGCGTTGCGCCACTCGGCGCCGAAGTCGGTGAAGATCCGATCCAGACCCTCGGCCTCGGCCTGCAGCCGGACGCGGGCCGAGGCAGGGACGACCAGGACGCGCACGTCGTCGGCCTTCTTGCGGCCCTTGACCACCTTGGCCACCGAGCGCAGGTCCTCGATCCGGCCGTTGGTGCACGAGCCGATGAACACCGTGTCCACCGCGACCTCCCGCAGCGGGCGCCCGGGCACCAGGTCCATGTACTCGATCGCCCGCTCGGCGGCGGTGCGCTCGTTGTCCTCGGCGATCTCCTCGGGCACCGGCACCGACGCGGACAGCGGCAGCCCCTGGCCGGGGTTGGTGCCCCAGGTCACGAACGGTTCCAGATCCGATGCCTCGAGCACCACCTCGGCGTCGAAAGTCGCGTCGTCATCGGTGCGCAGCGTCCTCCAGTACTCCACCGCGGCGTCCCAGTCCGCACCCTCGGGGGCGTGCGGGCGGCCCTTGAGGTAGGCGAACGTGGTCTCATCCGGGGCGATCATGCCCGCCCGTGCGCCGGCCTCGATCGACATGTTGCAGACCGTCATCCGCGCTTCCATGGACAGGTTGCGGATCGCCTCACCGCGGTACTCCAGCACGTAGCCCTGACCGCCGCCGGTGCCGATCTTGGCGATGATCGCCAGGATGATGTCCTTGGACGTGGTGCCCGGGGGAAGTTCGCCGTTGACGGTGATCGACATTGTCTTGAACGGCGTCAGCGGCAGGGTCTGGGTGGCGAGCACGTGCTCCACCTCGGAGGTACCGATGCCGAAGGCCAGCGCACCGAAGGCACCGTGGGTGGAGGTGTGGGAGTCACCGCAGACCACCGTCATGCCCGGCTGGGTCAGACCGAGCTGGGGCCCCACGGCGTGCACGATGCCCTGATCGGCATCGCCCAGGGAGTGCAGCCGGATCCCGAACTCCTCCGCGTTGTTGCGCAGCGTCTGGATCTGGGTGCGCGAGGTGGGGTCGGCGATCGGCAGGTCGATGTCGAGGGTGGGGGTGTTGTGGTCCTCGGTCGCCAGGGTCAGGTCCGGGCGCCGTACCTGACGTCCGGCCAGGCGCAGGCCCTCGAACGCCTGCGGGCTGGTCACCTCGTGCACCAGGTGCAGGTCGATGTAGAGCAGGTCCGGTGCCCCTGCATCGCCGCGGCGCACCACATGGTCTCGCCAGACCTTCTCAGCCAGTGTTCCGGCCATCGCCATCACCTTCCAGTTCTTCCAGCGGGCGGTTCCGCCCGGTTCACCACAGGATCCTCGCCCTGCCGCGCAGCGGGACTTGCGTCTCACGTCCCGAGACGGCAGTATCGTCCTATGGACAACTCTAGCGGAGTCGGCGTGCTGGATAAAGCCGCCACCGTGCTCGGTGCCCTGGAGGCCGGGCCCGCCACCCTGGCGCAACTGGTCGCTTCCACCCATCTGGCCCGCCCCACCGCGCACCGCCTGGCGGTCGCCCTGGAGCACCACCGGCTGGTGGCGCGGGACATGCAGGGCCGCTTCATCCTGGGCCCCCGGCTGGCCGAACTGGCCTCGGCCGCGGGCGAGGACCGGCTGCTCGCCGCAGCCGGTTCGGTGCTGACCGCCCTACGTGACCACAGCGGCGAGAGCGCGCAACTGTTCCGCCGCCAGGGTGATCAACGCATCTGCGTGGCCGCGGCGGAGAAGCAGATGGGGCTGCGCGACTCCATCCCGGTGGGGGCCACGCTGACGATGGAGGCCGGCTCGGCCGCCCAGGTCCTGCTGGCCTGGGAGGAACCGGATCGGTTGCACCGAGGTCTGCACGGCGCGAAGTTCACCGCCACGGTGCTCTCCGGCGTCCGACGGCGTGGCTGGGCACAGTCGGTTGCCGAACGTGACGCCGGGGTCGCCTCGGTCTCCGCGCCGGTGCGCGGACCGTCGGGCCGGGTGATCGCCGCGGTGTCCATCTCCGGGCCGGTGGAGCGGATGACGCGCATGCCCGGCCGGCTGCACGCCAACGCGGTGATGGCAGCCGCAAACCGCCTCACCGACGTGCTGCGCTCCACACCGGAGGACTGAACCGCGGCGGTGGGATCGCCGCTACGGCCTCCTGAAGTCCATCCTCAGCCGCGCTTCGAGCGGGGATGCTCGATCCGGGTGGTGTCGAACAACTCGGCCACGGCATCCTTGATGGGCTGCTGACCGCCGACGACCTCGAGCACCATCCCGGCCGTGGCCGGGGTGTCCAGCAGTGCGACGATCACTGCGGCCACATCCGCACGGGATACCTCGCCCCTGGCTACCGCGGGCGCGAGTTCCACCAAGCCGCCGGCCTCATTGTTGGTCAGCATGCCCGGGCGCAAGATGGTCCAGTCCAGATCCATCGCCTGCACCGCCTCTTCGGCGGCGCCCTTGGCGCGCAGGTAGGCGGCGAAGACCTCCTCCACGTCCGGTCCGGGGTCCCTCGTGGCCCTCATCGCCGAGATCAGCACGTGCCGGCGCACGCCTGCCCGGACGGCGGCACTGGCGAACAACTCCGCCCCGGCCCGGTCCATCGTGTCCTTGCGCGCCGCCCCGCTTCCGGGCCCCGCCCCGGCGGCGAAAACCGCCGCATCGGCACCGGCGAGAGCGTCGGCCACCAAGGCCTCATCGGTCTGCTCCAGGTCCAGCACCTGCGCTTGCGCGCCGATTCTCTCCAGGTCACCGACATGATCGGGGTTGCGAACCAGGCCCACTGGCGCATCACCGCGCCCGACAAGGCTGCGCAGTAGATGCATGGCGATCTGTCCATGCCCTCCTGCAATGACTACTCGCATGTTCGCCACCGTAAACACACCAGGCGCCGGGCGCTCGTTGAACCACCCCGGAGCCTCGGTCTCGCCGAGATCTCCGGGGTGGTCCCCGCACACGTGATCAAGCCAGATCACGCACGATCAACCGCGGTTCAGCCACCCACCACACTGTCGGACAGTTCGGCGTAGGCCGACTCGGCGGCCTGCTCCGGGGTGGACTGGCCGAAGACCACCTCAAGGCCGATCCGCTGGATCAGTTCCTGGGCCACGCTGCCGCCCTCGGGCGGGATCGGCGGCGGGGAGTCCACGACGTCGGCGATGTCATCGATATACTCCGAGACCCGCACGTTGGCCTCGGTGAGGTCATCGAGCATGGCCTCACGCACCGTCAGGTTCGGCGCGATGCCCCGCTCGGCGAGTACGATCGGGGCCGCCTCCTCGCTGTTGAGCATGAAATCCAGGAACGCGGCAGCCTCCTCCTGGTGCGGGCTGGTCTCGGCGATGGAGAAGAACATCGAGGCCTTGTAGTAGGTCCCGCTGGGTGAGTCCCCGGCGTTGGAACTGGGCCGCAGCGCGATCTCGATATCGGTCCCGGAGGCGTCCTCCACCGCGGCCAACTGGTTACTCCACCAGAAACTCATCGCACTCTGCCCGGTGCCGAACAGGGACTGGTCCAAGGGTGCCGAGATGTCATCGGCCTGGGTCGCCGGGTCCGGTGCTGCGCCGCTCTCGGTGAGTTCCTCGATGTAGGCGTAGTACTCGGCCAGGTCGGCGGCCTCGAACCCGAGCCCGCCGTCGTCGGTGAACAGACTGAGCCCGCGCTGGTTGAGCCACGCCTCGGCGCCGTGGTCGGAGATGATCGGAGACGTGCCGTACCCGACTCCCGAGTCACTGATCTGCCGGCCGATCTCGAGGTAGTCGTCCCACGTCCAGGTGGTGTCATCGGGCAGGTCCACGCCGGCCTCCTCGAACACCGCCGGATTGAGCAGGGCGACCTGGGCGTTGATCCCCGCCACCGCAGCGAACAGCCCGTCGGGCGTGCGCCCGTTGTCCACCGTGCCCTCATCCCACTCGCTGAAGTCGATCGGGAGGTTCTCCAGGTCGGCCAGGCTGCCACGGGCGGCGTACTCGGACAGGAACTGCAGGTCCATCTGGATGATGTCGGGCATATCCCCGCCGGCGGTCATCGTGGCCAAGCGGTCCCAGTAGGCCGACCAGTCGGCGTACTCGGCCTGAACCGTGACACCGGGGTTCTCGGCCTCATAGGCCTGGATGGCCTCCTCGGTGATCCGGTGCCGCAGATCCGAGCCCCACCAGTACATCCGCAGTTCGACGTCCTCGCCGGAGGTTTCCTCACCGTCGGTCGCACCATCCTCGGCGCCACTGTCCGGTTCCGGTTCATCCGAAGGCGCATCCTGGGCGCACCCTGCCACGACCAACCCGGCCCCGAGCACGAGCGCGGTGGCAAGTCGTAGCCGTCGTCTGCTTTTCTCTGCTTTCATGACTCCATCGTCCTCTCGAAGGTCACGCTTCATGCTGGCTGGGCGTGGCGCCGGGTCGGTCGGACCTGAGCCGCCGGAGCCACCCGTCACTGCATCTGTTGCACCACGGGGTGTGTGGTGCTCCGCAGCATAAGCGGCTCTTCACGCACGCGGTAACGCTTTCGCAATCTGTGTCCGGATCGTGATGCACGGGACCGGCTGCGCGGACACCTGGAGTTGTGGGATGCGTTGACGTCGGTCAGTTGATGCCGTCGAGGAACTCTGCGACCAGTGGACCGGAGGTGGCCGCCCCGTACTCCCCGTCCTCGACGAAGGCCGCCACGGCCAAGTCACCCTGGATGGCGATTACCCAGGTACGGATGGCTTCGTCGCTGCCGTGCTCGGCGGTGCCGCTCTTGGCCACCACGGGAGGGCCGTCGACATCGGCGAGCATCGGCGTGGTGCCATCGACGACGACGGCGCGCATCGCCTGGCGCAGCACAGCGGCTTCCTCATGAGTCAGCGGGGAGGTCTCGGTGGCCTGGGCACCCTCGCCGCCGTCGGTTCCGTCACCGTCGTCGCCGGGAACCCCGCTGGCGCCGTCCTGCTCAGACTCCCCGGCCGCTCCGTCGTCCTCACCCCCGGTGGCGCCGTCGTCGCCGTCGTCGCCGTCGGTATTCGAATCCTGGGTGTCGCCCCCTTCGGGAGCGTCATCGCCCTCGACACTCTCAGCAGGGTCGGCGGTGAGGTCGGCAAGGTTGCGGATCAGGGTGGGACGCACCGTCTGCCCGGCGGACAAGGACGCGGCGACCACCGCCATGCCCATCGGGGAAGCGAGCACCTGGCCCTGACCCATCATGGCCGCCGCATGGTTGGTGGCTCCCACCTCCTGTGGCACCGAACCCAGGAACAGGGGATACCCGAACTCGCCGGAGTCCAGCAGTCCCAGCGCCGTGGCGGCCGAGGCGAGATCGGCCGGACCGATCCGGTCGTGCTGGGCCAGGAACGTGGTGTTGCACGAGTGCGCGATCGCCTCGGTCATGGTGATGTCACCGAGCATCTCGTCCGGATAGCCCGGGTTGTTGGAGAACGTGCGCCCGTCCACCGTGAGCGTCTCGGGGCACTGCACGGTGTCCTCCAGTTCCATCCCCTCGCGCAGCATGGCCAGGGCGGTGACCATCTTGAACGTCGAGCCGGGGGCGTACTGGCCCAGGGTCGCGGTGGACCAGCCCTGCGATCCCGGGCCGCTGGCCACCGCCAGGACGTGGCCGTCGGAGGGCCGAAGCGCCACCAGGGCACTGGCCGGCTCCACCTCGGCGAGGATCTCCTCGGCCAGGAGCTGCATGTCGGCGTCCAGGGTGGTCTCCAGATCGATGCCGGCGCCCGCGTCGAAGGCGAACACCTGCGTGGGCTCGGCGCCCTCGGGCTGCCCGTCGCCGGCGGCTCCGTCGCCTGTTCCCCCGTCATCAGTCTCGCCACCGGCGCCGTCGTCGTCCTCGCCGGGACCCTCGCCGTCATCGGCCCCCTCGCTGGCGTCGGAGGTCGGGGCGCCGTCAACGACGGAGATGGCCACGGCGGGCCTGCCGCGCAGGACCTCCTCGTACTGGGCCTGCAGGCCGGACAGTCCGATGATGTCACCGGCCTCGATGCTTCCCTCGGAGTTCTCGATAATCTCGGCGGTGGCCTCCCCCACCCGGCCCAGCACCGGGCGGGCGAAGGACTCGGTCGGGCCCTGGATGCGCACCCCGGAGACGAAGTGCACTCCGTCCAGGGCCCGCAGGGCGTCCAGATCCAGGCCCTCAGGGTTGTCCTGGGGGATCACCACCGCGTCCACGAACGCCCGCGGGCCGTAGGCCAGGACCCGGTCGGCGTAGGCCTGCGGGTTGGAGAAGTCCAGTTCCTCGGCCAGGGCCAGCGCGGCGTCGGCCCAGTCGTCGGACTCGATGAACGTCTTGTCGATCCCGATCCGGAAGACCGGTCGCTCCGCCACCAGGATCTCCCCGTCACCATCAAGAATGGCACCCCGGTCGGCATCGGTTCGCTCGACCACGAACACCCCGTTCTCACCGAGTTCACGGGCGATCAGGTCCCGGGACCAGGTGGCGTGCCAGGTCTCGGAGTCCTCGGCGGACAAGTGCACCGAGATCGGGTAGGACCAGGTCTGCTCCGAGCCGGGCATGCTCCAATGCCAGCGCATCGCCGCATCGGCGGCCAGGCCCTCATCCTCCTCATACGGGCTGGAGACCCAACTGACCTCCACCTCCCGGTCGATGCCCTCCATCTGCTCAAGGGCCGCATCGACGTCGCCCTGGGCGATCTCGCGCTCCTCGGCGCCCATCGGGGCCTCGGAGAAGTCCCCACCGGCCATCGCCTCGGCCAGTGCCTCGGCGGCGCTCAACTCCGGGGCAGGGGCGTCGGCGTCGGCGTCCTCGCCGTCGGTCGGAGACGAGCAACCGGCCAGGAAGAGCCCGACGGCGGTCAGGGTGGCCACGAGAACCGATGCCGTTCTCCTGGGGTGCTGCTGGACCATCACTGCGTCCTCCTCCCGACCGCACAGTGCTCGCGGGCAGGCGCCGGCGAAACCATGATCCGAGGGTAGCCCGGTGCCGGCCCCGGCTTGCGGGGCACGCGCCGGAGTGGGTCACAGCGGTACCCCGTTGGGACTCCGGCAGGAGCGCCGTGGATCATCGGAGGCATGGACGCCGTCGGCCCCGAGCCGGCCACAAAGCAAAGAACCCCCGGCTTTCGCCAGGGGTTCTCGCGTGTAGCCCCGACCGGATTCGAACCGGCGTTACCGCCTTGAGAGGGCGGCGTCCTAGGCCACTAGACGACGGGGCCGAGCAGCCCGACGATCATACCGGAGCACACGGGGTGCTCTGCACATCGTCGGCGCTGGGGTACCAGGACTCGAACCTAGACTAACTGAACCAGAATCAGTCGTGCTGCCGATTACACCATACCCCAAGGGGGTATGACGTCAGAGTGTCCCGCGCGCACCGAAACAACCCCGGACGTCCTACCAGCCGGTAACTCTACCCGAGCCCGGTGGCCGTGCCCAAACCAGTGGGGGTGGGAGATCTCACATGCCCGACGGCAACTGCGTCCTGGAGCCTGTCGGCGGCGTGCGCAGGTGCTCGGGCAGCCGGGATGGGTCACGATGGGCGAATGAATCAGATCGCCCGTCACCTGATGATCCGCGGCCACGTTCAGGGCGTGGTTTACCGCCAGAACTGCCGGCGCCGGGCCGAACGACTCGGTGTGGACGGATGGGTGCGAAACACCCCGGACGGCAACGTCGAGGCACACGTGCAGGGTCCTGTCGAGGCCGTGCAGACGTTGATCGACTGGGCCCAGGAGGGGCCCCGGCACGCCCAGGTGACCGAGGTGGAGGTGCAGGAGGCCGAGGCCCAGAACCTGCATGGATTCGAGGTGCGCTGACCGACCGAGCAGCGCCGTGCCAGTGCGGCAAGTGCCGGACGAGCCACGAACCGAGTGCAACGCCCGGACGGGTCCCGCCGGCCCTGGACCCGCGCTCGCTCTGCGTCCGGGTTCCTGCGGTCAGGGTTCCAGCAACACCGTGAGTTCGGACAGGCCGGCGATCACCTCGATGCCCTCCACGCGTGCCGCCTCGGGGTCCTCGGCGAAGGCTCCCCCACGCCGTCGACCGGGGCGGTCCAACCACACTCCACGCAGGCCCGCGGCGCGGGCGGCACGAGCGTCGAGGTCCAGTTCGTCGCCGACGTAGACCGTGGCGGTCGCGTCGGTGCCGAGCAGCCGGCAGGCCTCGGTGAAGACCCGCGGGTCGGGCTTTCCCACACCGAAGGTGTCCAGGGTGACCAGCAGGGGCACGTCATCGGCCAGGCCGCACCGACGCAACTTCCTCTCCTGCATCGCCCGCTGCGCGTTGGTCACCGCGCCGACAGCCAGGCCACGGCCGGACACCTCGCGTACGCAGGCCAGGGCATCCTCGAACGGGCGCCAGGCGGCCGCGAAAGCCTCGTTGTAGCGGGCGTCCCACCGCGCGAACAGGTCATCATCGTCGTGCAAGGGCGGACCGCCGAATGCCTCATGGAGTTCGGCGGCACGCGCCCGGCGCTGCTCGGCGTGCGTGATCTCGCCGCGGGTGAAGCGCCGGTAGTAGCCGCGGGCGTCGGCACGCCACAGGGCCAGCATCTCGGCGTGCTCCTCAGCACCGACGTGGGGCAGGTACTCCTGTGCGACGGCCTCGATCGCGGCCGCGAACGCCCCGGCGGTGTCCACGAGGGTGTCATCGACGTCGAACAGCACGGCCTCGACCCCGGCACCCGCGGCACCGAACGCGGGATCCGCACGCACGCCGTCGGGCCTGCTAGTCATCCAGGTGGGCGCGCAGGGAGCGCAGCCGTGCGAGCGACTCATCCTTGCCGAGGATCTCCATGGACTCGAACAGCGGCGGGGAGACCCGCCGGCCGGACAGCGCCACCCGCAACGGGGTGAAGGCGAACCGCGGCTTGATCCCCATGCCCTCCACGATCGCCTCGCGCAGGACGTGCTGGGTGTGGTCGGCACCGAAGTCCTGGCTCGGCTCCAGCGCGGCGATGGCGGCATCGAGTACGTCACCGGCCTCGGGACGCAAGGCGTTGAGCGCATCCTCCTCCCGGGGCAGGTCGGCGTGCGTGCGGAAGAGGAACCCGAGCATCCCCACCGACTCCCCCAGCAGCACCATGCGCTCCTGGATCAGCGGAACAGCCTGGGTGAGCACGTGCTGTTCACCCTCGTCGAGGCCCTCCCAGGTGTCCGCGCCGACCAAGCCGGCCTCGTGCAGGTAGGGCACCACCCGGGCGCCGAGCTCGGTCACGTCGAGCAACCGCAGGTGGGCGGCGTTGATCGCCTCGGCCTTCTTCACATCGAACCGCGCCGGGTTGGGGTTGACGTCGGCGATGTCGAACGCGGCCACCAGTTCCTCGCGGGTGAAGATATCCCGGTCCGGTGCGATCGACCAGCCCAGCAGGGCCAGGTAGTTCAGCAACCCCTCGGGCAGGAAGCCCCGCTCACGATGGGTGAACAAGTTGGACTCGGGATCGCGTTTGGACAGTTTGCGGTTGCCCTCACCGCGCACCAGCGGCATGTGCCCGAACGCCGGCACCGCCTCCGCCAGCCCCAGGTCGATCAGCGCCCGCCACAGCACCACCTGGCGCGGGGTGGAGGAGAGCAGGTCCTCACCGCGCAACACGTGGGTGATGCCCATCAGGGCGTCATCGAGGGGGTTGACCAGGGTGTACAACGGCTGACCGTTGCCGCGCACGATCACGAAGTCCGGGACCGAGCCCGCCGCGAAGGTGATCTGCCCGCGGATGAGGTCATCCACCACGATGTCGGTATCGGGCATCCGGATCCGCAGCACCGGGGTGCGGCCGGCGTCGCGGTAGGACTGCTTCTGCTCCTCGGTCAGGTCGCGGTCGAATCCGTCATAGCCGAGTTTGGGGTCCCGCCCGGCCGCCCGGTGGCGCTCCTCGATCTCCTCCGCGGTGGAGAAGGACTCATAGGCGTGCCCGGCGGTAAGCAGTTGGTCGGCAACGTCGGCGTAGATGTCCATCCGCTGCGACTGCCGGTAGGGCCCGTGCGGTCCGCCGACCTCCACGCCCTCGTCCCAATCCAGGCCCAGCCAGCCCAATGCGTCGAGCAGCTGGTGGTAGGACTCCTCGCTGTCCCGTGCGGCGTCGGTGTCCTCGATCCGGAACACGATCCTGCCGCCGTGGTGGCGGGCGTAGGCCCAGTTGAACAGGGCGGTGCGGATCAGGCCGACGTGCGGGGTGCCGGTGGGTGAGGGGCAGAACCGCACACGCACAGCGGCGCCGGTTGCGAAGTCTGGGGTAGCCATGATCCCCCACCCTATCGAGCAACTCGCCCCGCCTAGATCCTCGTCTCAGCGCCCAGATCGCACGCCTGGTGACGACACCGGCTGCACGCCGGCGACGTCTACAGGCGAGGTGGCAGGACCGCGACTAGCGCCGCATCACCGGGTTTCCCAGGGTCCCGATGCCCTCGACCTCCACCTCCACGCGCTGACCGGCCTCGATCGGGCCGACCCCCGCGGGTGTTCCGGTGAGCAGGACGTCGCCGGGCAGCAGGGTGAACAGCGAGGAGGCGTAGGCGATCAACTCCGGCACCTTGTGCACCATCTGGGCGGTGGAGCCGTCCTGCCGCAACTCACCGTCCACCCGGGCCCGCACCCGCAGGTCCGCCACGTCCAGGTCCATCGTGATGACCGGACCGAGGGGGCAGGAGGTATCGAACATCTTGCCCCGGGTCCAGGTCTTGTCCTCGGACTGCACATCGCGCGCGGTGACGTCGTTGGCCACCGTGTAGCCGAAGATCACATCGTCTGCGCGCTCGGCCGGCACGTCCTTGCAGATCCGGGAGATGACGACGGCGAGCTCGGCCTCGTGATGCACCTCGCTGGAGTAGGACGGCAGCAGGATCGGGTCATCTGGTCCGACCACCGCGGTGTTCGGCTTGAGGAACACCAGCGGCCGTTGCGGCACCTCGTTGCCCAGTTCGGCGGCGTGCTCGGCGTAGTTGCGCCCGATCCCCACCACCTTCGACCGGGGGATCACCGGGGCGAGTAGCCGTACCGAGTCGATCGGCACCCGCTGGCCCGTGGGGTCGATCGGGGTGTACAGCGGGTCGCCGGAGAGCACCACCAGGTCGTTGTCGTCGACCGCGCCATAGCGCGGGTCATCACCGAGGGCGAACCGTGCGATCTGCATGATTCTCACCCTACTGCCACCGCCCGAGCCCCCCACCAGCCCGCATGGGGCCCGCATGACCCGCACGACCCGCGCAACCCGCACGACAGCAACCCACGCGGCTCTTCGTGCACCGCCCCAGTCGCCCGTCCACCACCCGAGCCCGGTCGGGTGTGCGGTGAGACCGGATCCGCAGATCGCCGGTCTCACGGGCACATGCCCGGTCTCGCCGCGCCATGCCCAGTCGGTACCGTGGGCGGATGCAGACGAGAGCGCGCACGCGCATCGTAGGGGTCGACACCGCCCGCGGGCTGGCGGTGCTGGGCATGTTCGTGGCGCACCTGGGGATGGAGCGCCACAGCGAGATCTGGACCACCACCGGCTGGTTCTTCCTGGGCGATGGGCGGCCCTCGGCGCTGTTCGCGATGCTCGCCGGGATCGGACTGGTCTTCATGACCCGCCGCGCCCAGGACGACCCGGCCAGGTTCGCCTTCCAGCGCGGTCGGATCCTGCGCCGGGCCCTCATCCTGTACCTCCTCGGCTACGGCCTGGTGTTCCTGGGCACCCCGGTGGCGGTGATCCTGCCCGCCTACGCGGTGTTGTTCGTCGTGGCGGTGCCGTTCCTACGCATGAGCGCCATGGCGGTGCTCGGGTGCGCCGGCATCGTGCTCGCGATCGGACCGCAGATCCTGGTCCTGACCCGGCACGCCTTCCACGGTGAAGCCGGCCCGGTGCACGAACTGGCGCTGCTGCCCGGCTTGGCCGAGGTGTGGTCCGGCTACTACCCGGCGATCACCTGGTTGGCCTACATCCTGGTGGGCGTAGCGGTGGGCAAGACCGACCTGCGCTCCCCGAGGGTGGCTACCGCCCTCCTTGGTATCGGGTCCGTGGTTGCCGCGCTGGGCTACGGCGCCGGAGCCTTCGCCGAAGGCGCTCTGGTCGGACGGGAAGGCACGATCGCCTTCGACCTGATCACCATCGAGCCGCATGCCAACTCGACCCCGGAGATGCTTGGCAACGCAGGCTTCGCCGTGGCCCTGCTGGGCCTCTGCCTGCTCGCGATGTCCCTGGCGCCGCTGCGCGTGATCGCCACTCCCCTGAACGCCGTCGGGGCGATGTCGCTGACGATCTACAGCCTGCACATCGTCTATATCGCCATCCTGGGCGCCGACGCGGTCTGGTACCCGGTCTCGAACTGGCCGCTCATCTGGTTGGTGCTGGCCAGCCTGGCATTCGCCCTCATCTGGCAGAAGACCTTGGGCCAAGGACCGGTGGAACGCCTGCTCGCCCGATTGATCGGTTCCCGCCGCCCACCGGCGTCCGGACCGGGACCCACGCCCCCCGGATCGCACCATCAGGCTTCGCCGCAGTACCCGGCACCGGCGCAGCACCACGTTCCTCCTCCACCAGGGTCCGCCCAGTACCAGGCGCCGCAACGGCCCAGAGCGTCGACGACGCCACCACCTGCCCCTGTCCCCCACTACCAACCTCCGCAGGCAGCGCCGGTGCAGCACCCGCCCCACCAGCAGCACCCCTACTATCCTGCGAGCCCCGACCCGCAGACCCCAGCAACACACCAGGTCCCCGTGCAGCACCAGAGTCCACCGCCGGACCCACCACCGGCACCGCCATACCCACCGGCCGCACCGACACCTCCACCGCGACACCGGGCCTAGCCGCACCGGGCAGGCCTGGGACCCAGCCGCGGGCGGCCGGGTGCGGGGCGGGCTAGTCAGGTGTGCCAGGTGACCCCGGCGTACGTCACGGTGGCCGTGACATCGTTCGCGTGCACATAGGTGTGGTGGCGCCCGCAGAGGAGCGCACCGTTGTCCAGGTCGGTCGGGCCGCCATCGGCCCAATGCCGGACGTGGTGAGCATCGCACCATTGCGGAGGAATCGTGCAACCCGGGTACGAGCAGTGCTTGTCACGATGCCACAGCGCCCGATGCTGTCCAGGGGTGAACAACCTCTTGTCGTGTCCCATCTCGAGGATCTGCCCCTCGGTGCCGAGCACGGCCGGAATGATGGAACCATCGCAGGCCAGCCGTCGCACCGTCGTCGGGGAGAGCACGTGTCCGGTCATGGTGATACCCGCACCATCGACGTCCGCGGTCAGTGCGGTGAGCGGAATCGTCACCATCACCTGTGCCTTGGTCGTCTGCGAAACACCCTCCGGAGCGGAGACACCGCGCCGAACGATCGTCAGGAGCGCATCGGCTCGCCGCTGGGCGGGCGTTCGCGGATCGGCGGCGCCGTCGTCGTCCTTCTCGGGCGCCGACAACGCAGAGATCGCCGCATCCACGATGGCCGCGCCTTCGGGCTCGACGACGAGGCGGTACTCCGTCAGGTCCTCACCCACCGGGAGGGAGTGCAGGGAGCGGAAGGTTCGCCCACGCCGTTCGGACTCCTCCTTCTCCCGGGCAGGTTTGATGATCTTGCGCGAGGTCCCCAGGACTACCCGCAACTGTCGGTCGGTCCAGCCGTGCTTGCGGATCACCGACTCCGGATCCCGGTCGATCCCCAACGCATCCCGTGCCAGCCCGCGTGGGCCGAAAGTATCGGTCGCGCCCTGATTGATCGTCGCCATCGCCGCGGCCAGCGCGTCCGGGGGTGAGTGCGGAGCCACCTCGTCGTGGAACTGCACGATCGCCGCCGCCCGCGAGGGGCCCAACTCTGCCCGATCGAATGCGGCCAGCGTGCCGCGCAGGGGCGCGTCCTGCTCGGCCTGCCCGTCGTCGGGCTCGGCCTGCCCGCCGTCGGCGGCACCGTTCTGCGCAGGATCAGGCTGGGCGACGGCGCCACCGGCCTCCTGGGCGCCACCTGGCCCCGTGCCCAACCCGGGCCCGCCGTTCAGCGTCCGGGCCGCCTCGGCCAGTCGCACGGTCATCAGGGCGTGCCCCACCGGGGGTGTTGGTGCTTGCCGACCTTGCGCCTGGGTCAGGTAGTCCACGGGTGTCAGGCACCGGTCGCGCGGAATCCCTCGGTCGATCACCTCGGCCGTGGCGCGGACCTCGGCCCGCGACAACTGGTGCCGTACCCGGCCCAGTGCACCCAACACCTCCACCAGGTCACCTTCGGGAACGCGCCACCACTCCCCCTGGGCCAGGGCGTCCAGGGTCAGGGCCATCTGCGCCAGTAGCGACGGCGCCTGCGTCACCGTACCGACGTCGATGGTCTGGTTATTGGCCATGGAACAACCGTACTAACGACCACCGACATTCGGTCGCCGAAGGGTTCCCGGGACCACGGCGGGCGGTCTCACCCTGGTGGACGCTCAATGAGGCCGGTATCCCTCAGGAAGCATGCACCTCAGCCAGAGCCGGGGAGGCGACCATGGCCAAGGATCGCCAGGCGAAGCGTGCTGAACGTCGGCGTGTGCGCGCCGCCCGCAAGATGTGGGACCAGGACCCGAGGAACCGGGAGCGGGAACGAGAACACTTGGCCGTCACGTGCGCGGAGCGGGTGTGGTCGCATCTGCGGAGCCAGGCGGCCCTCGGGCCCCGCGCGAACCTCAGTTCGCCGAACCCGCCCGGTGGGATCCTGATCGGGCGCTACTGACCACTGCACCCTGCGACCACCGCCAGCTGCGTGACCAATCCCACCACCCCGGCCCCGCCGTGAGGCCTGGGGTTCGGCGATCTGTGCGTGTTACGGTGCCCGGTCCGTCCTCTTTGAAAGGAACTCGCACTGTGACGAGGAAACTGCTGGCCACCGCCGCCACCGCCGCCGCCCTGATCGCCCTGGCCGCGTGCAGCGAATCCGCCCCGCAGGACCCCGGTGCCGAGGACGCCGAGGCACCGGGGATGGAAGAGCAGGACGGCATGCCCGAGATGCCGGAGATGCCCGAACCCGACATCGAGGACGTCCCCGACGTGGTCGCCACTGTGAACGGCACCGACATCGCCGGCGATGAGTTCGTCACGCTGTACCAGATGCAGTTCCAGCAGATGGCGATGGAGTCCCAGGCGTCCGGGCAGGAGGTCGACCAGAACGAGTTGAAGTCCCAGACGTTGAACTCCATGGTCGACAGCGAACTGCTGGTCCAGGACGCCCATGAGCGCGGATACGAGGCCAGCGAGGAGGACGTCGAGGCCCTCCTGGACCAGACCGCCACATCCAACCAGATGGAGTCGGTGGAGGAGTTGCTAGGCGTCTACGCCGAACAGGGCGTCACCGAGGAACAGGTCCGAGACGATGCCCAGACCCAGTTGCTGGTCCAGGAACTGGTCGAGAACGACATCGAGGTCGACGAACCCACCGACGAGGAGGTCGTCGAACTCTACGAGTCCATGGGTCTGGGTGAGGACGAGGAGAACGGTTACGAACTGGAGGAGATCCGCCCGGAACTGGAGGCACAGGTGCGTAACCAGAACCGCTCCGAGGCGGTCGGAGCCCACGTGGATGATCTTCGCAGCGACGCCGAGGTGCAGACCTACCTGTGACCCGGTCCCGGGAACCACGCCACGGGCACGATCGACGCGCGGCCGGCCCCGCTCGGTAGGGGCACCCGCATGGGACCAAGGCCCCCTGCCGGCGCCGGAATACCTCCATAGGCTGGTGCCATGCCCACCTGGGTGAGGCGCACGCCCCATTCCGTCCCAGTCAAGGAGGAGGCCCCATGGCCCTGCACACCGACATCCCCACCTCGGCCGACATCGAGCGGCTCGCCGCCGTACGCAACGAGCCCTGTGTGTCGATCTACCTGCAGACCTCACCGGTCAGCGCGGACAACGAGGCGGCTCGCATCGAGTTGCGCAACGCGATCAGCGACGCCGCCAACCAGTTGACCGAAGCCGGGGTGGAGCGTCGCCTGATCGAGGCGATCACTGAGCACGCCGAGGCGCTGCGCGCCGATGCGTCGTTCTGGAACTACCTGTCCAACTCCCTGGCGATCTTCCTCACTGCCTCCGAGACCCACACCTTCCGACTGCCGAGCACGTTGACGAGCGTGCACGAGGTCTCCGACCGCTTCCACATCAAGCCGATCCTGCGCGCGGTCACCTTCCCGCACACGGCTTTCGTGCTTGCGTTGTCGGCGAACGCTACCCGGTTGGTGGAGATCACCGCGGACTCCCCCGCGTTCGAGGTCTCGGTGGACGAGTTGCCCGAGAACCTCGAGGAGGCCGTCGGCGGCACCGATGATCCGAACCGCCAATCCTTTGCTCGGATGTCCTCCGGGGACACCGAGCGGGTCCGGCTCACCCAGTACGCCCGGATGGTCGATCGCGCTCTGCGCCCGCTGCTTCCCGACGTGAGCGTGCCGTTGATCCTGGCCGCGGCCGAACCGCTGGCCAGCATCTACCGGTCGGTCTCCAGCTCCACGAACCTGGCCGGCGAGGGCATCGAAGGGAACCCGGATCAACTCGACGACGCCGCCCTTGCGGAGGCGGCGCGGGCGATCATGGACCGGCTCTACGCCGAAGAAATCGCCGCCGTGGCGCAGGATCTGAACGAGGACTACCCGCGCGAGCGGGTGGCGCTGGACACCCAGCAGGTGGCCCGGGCCGCCACGTTCGGGGCCGTGGACACCCTGCTGGTGGATATCGACAGCCACCAGGGTGGGTTCCTGGACGAGGCCGACGGCGCGCTGACGCTCTCCGCCTCCCCCGATGCCCTGGACTACGGCGTGGCGGACGAGATCGCCCGGCGGGCCCTGCGCACCGGCGCCAGGGTGCTGGCGGTACGGGCCGAGGACATCCCCGGGGACGGACCGGTCGCGGCGCTGCTGCGCTACCCGATGTGAGGGCCGCAGGGCCTGCGTGCACCCACCAGTGCGCGTGCGTCCACCAGGGCCTGCGTGCGTCCAGCCGTGCCCATGCACCCGCGCACACACCCAGCAGCGCACGCACCCCGCCGTGCGTGCACCCGCCCGGGTGAGGCTGGATCACCGAAGGTCAGGCACGACGACGACGGGCCGGGGCGGCCGGAGAAGCGGAACCGCCCCGCCCGCCCACCTGGTGAACGCGGCGCGCGGGATCACCGGACCGCGGCGTAGCATGCCCTGGACGTCACGCCTGCAAGAGAGGATCCATGCCCACGCCCCGGACCCCACGAGCCCGTGGCGGGCAGCCACCGATCTGGACGCGCGACTTCACCCTGGCCACAAGCACGAACCTGCTGTTGGCGATGGTGTTCATGGCCTCCATCGTCACGATGGCCCCCTACGCCGTCCGGGAACTGGGCGCGACCGAACCGCAAGCGGGTGCGGTGGCGAGCATCTTCGTGGTCGGCGCGCTGCTCACCCGGCCCTTCGCGGGGCGATACCTGGACGTGCTCGGACGGCGGCGCATCGTCGTCGTCGGGATCGGACTGCAGGTGGGCGCACTGGCGCTGTACTTCCTCGCCGACACCCTGGCCCTGCTGCTGGTGGTGCGGGTGCTGCACGGGATGGCCTTCGGGCTGGTCAACACCGCGATGGCGGCCTCGGTGATCTCCCTGCTGCCGCCACGGCGCCGCTCCGAGGGCACCGGCTACTTCGGGATGAGCGGCGTGATCGCCGGCGCGGTCGGCCCGCTGTACGGGGTACCGGTGCTGATGGGACCGGGCCCACAGGTCCTGTTCGCCGTCTTCACCGGGCTGGCGGTGCTGGCATTCAGCCTCTCGTTACTGCTGCGGCTGCCCAGTCCGCCCGCCCCAGCCCCTCGCCCGCGTGCGCGGGCACGGCGACGCTCGGTAGGCCCGGTGCTACGGTCCCTGCTCGAGCCGACCGTTATCCCGGTGGCCTCGGTGATGCTGGTGGCCGGGGCGGCCTTCTCCTCGGTGATGACGTACATGAGCCTGTACACCCCATCGCTGGGGATGGAGGAGATGACCACGGTGTTCTTCGTGGTCTACTCCGCGTCGGTGCTCCTGGTGCGGCCCTTCGCCGGACGTCTGCACGATTCCCGCGGGGACAACACCATCATCTACCCGTCGCTGCTCTCCCTCGCGGTAGCCCTGGCCGTGATCAGCGTCGCGCGCACGCCGGCGGTGCTACTGCTCGGTGCGGTGTTCCTCGCGCTCGGATTCGGCACCCTGATGAGTTCGATGCAGGCCATCGCGGTAACGCTGGCCCCACGGGACCGGGTGGGGGTCGCCACCGCGACGTTCTTCCTGATGCTGGATATCGGCACCGGCCTGGGCCCGATCCTGCTGGGCTTCGCGGTGGCCTACCTGGGGTATTCACCGATGTACCTGGTGATGGCGGCGATCACGCTGGTGGCGGTGGGACTGTACTACCTGACGCACGGTGGCACCCCGAACCGTCGGAGCGGACCGCTGCCGGACGATCCGCCCGAAGTCGGCGATCAGTAGGGCACCCGCCGCACTCATCCGATCAGCAGCGTCGCGGCTCCCAGGATCGCCACGGCCACCGTGATCGCCCCTGCCAGCAACGCGACGTAGCGCGCAGGGAACCGCTCCCCGGCAGGTAGGGCAACCGCCGTGGCGAGCGCGATCCGTGCGGGTGAGGCGTTCATCCCGAACGACGCGGCCACGTTCTGGGCCGCCAGGGGAACCATCGGGCTGGTGTCCAGCCCGAGGGCGGCCGTGGTGGTGGCGGTGGAGAACATGGCGGCCGAACCCGTGTTGGAGCCGGTCAGGTAACCACCCAGGGCGCCGATGGCGGGGATCGTCGCGAGAAATCCGATCCCCATCTGTGCGGCAGTGACCGCCAGGTAGTCGGCCATCCCGGTGACAGCCATCACGATGCCCAACGCCAGGAACATCACCGCCGTGCCACCGGGGCGCAGCCAGCGCCTCAGCACCTGGATCGCCATCCCCGGACGCTCCACCCTCGGGATCCCGAGTAGCACCGGAGCCAGCATCGCGGAGGCCATCAGCCACAGCGCCGGACTGGACAGCCACGCCAGTCCCGCCGGATCCCCCGCGATCGCCAGCGCGGCGGTGGTCACCAGGATCCCGCCTACCAGCATCAGGTAGGGCCGAACGCCCCTGCGCAGCCGGGTCGTGATCGCCGGGAGCGGCCCGTGGCTGATGCGGGTCAGGACAAGCAGCACCACGATCACCACCAGCGCGGTCAGTACACCGGTCAGCGGCGGACCCACCAGCAGGCTCGCCCCGATCAGGCCCGCCCACTGAAGCGCCACCACGACGGCGGCGAGCACCACCTGCCGTGCACCGACCCGACCACCGGCCAGGGCCAGCACCCCGACCATGCTCACCACCAGCACCGGAAGACTCAGCAGCGCCGACCACACACCGAGTTCGGCGAAGTCCACCCCACCCAGTCGGGAGGCCACCAGCATGCCCGGGGCCAGCGATCCCCAGGGCGCGGTGACCATGCCGAGCAGCCCCACCGTCACCGCCCGCACCGGTGCCAGTCCGTGCCTGATCAGCAGCGGTGCGGAGATCACCAGCCCGATCCCGAACCCCGTGACAGCCTCGAGGAACGGGGTGAGCCCGTAGACCAGGAGCAGCAGCGACACGGTGCGGTCCTGGCCGGCCTCCGCGCGATCGAGCCAGTCGGCGATGGCGTCCTGCCCGCCGCTGCGGGCCATCGCCTCGGCCAGCCCCAAGCCGCCCAGGATGATCAGCGCCACCGCGAGCACGGTCGGGCCCATCTGGGCCGCCGTCGCCGCCACCGCCTCACCCGTGGGCGTGAATACGGTGGAACCGCCGAGCAGGGCGACCGCGAGTCCGGCGAGGCCGGCCCAGAGGGCGGGGATCCGGACGGTGAGCATCCCGAGGACGACGGCGAAGGGCGCCAGGGCAAGGATGAGTTCAGTCATGTTGTGGCTCGGCAGGTGCCGGGCCAGATGTCGGTGACCACGGTGATCACCGGCCCGGACGGCCCGGTCAGTATCGCCCGGCGCCGCAGACGCCGGCAAATAGCGATTGTCCACCACCGCCCTGCCCCGCTCCTGCTATCCACCACCGCCCTGCCCCGCTCCTGCTATCCACCGCTGCCGCAGGCACCGAGGTTAGATGTGGGTGGCACCATCTAACGTGGACGGCGTGGACACCGGCATCGAACTGATCGGGATCGTGGGCCCCAACACGTTCACCCGGGGCCGGGCCTACGCACGCCAGGGCCGGGCCGAGGTCCTGGAGCACGACCATCGGAACCGGTACGTGGCCGGCACCTGCCAGGGGTCGGGCGGACGCACCTATCAGGTGCGGGCCGAGTATCAGGTCACCTCGCACGGGAACGTCGATGAGATCGAGGGGCAGTGCACCTGCCCGGTGCAGTTCGACTGCAAGCACGCCGTGGCCCTGCTGTTGACCGCGCGGCACCACACCCGAGAGCCCGGCCGTGCGCCCGCGCACTGGCAGAGCGTGCTCACCGAGGTCTTCGGAGGACCGCAGCCCGCCACCTCCTCACTGGCCCTGGCGGTGGAGTTCGACCCGCCGGCCGCCGGTGCACCTCATCACTTTTCCTGGGCGGGCCGTGCCGAGGACGGCGCCTTGCGGGTGCGGCCGATGCGGCCGGGAAAGCGCAAGGCCTGGGTGAACGCCGGGGCGACCTGGTCGAGCGTGCGGGGCGGCCACATCGACGGTGCCGCCCGGTCCCAGGTGGACGCCCTGGACGCCCTGCGCCGGATGGCCAACCAGTCCGACCCGTGGTCGATGGGTGAGCCGAACTGGATCAGCTTGGACCGGATAGACAACCCCGGCCTGTGGCCGATTCTGGAGCAGATCGTGGCCTCCGGCGTGGAACTGGTTGCCACTGAGTACCGCACGGTCATGATCGAGACCGAGCCGGGTACGGCGCCGATCACCGTGACCGAACGCGACGGCGAGATCCGGGTCGGCACCGTGCTCACCCATCCGGACGCGCCGGAACCCGGGCAGAGCCTGGCCGCGATCGGTACCCCGCCCCACGGCCTGATCTGGACCGATGATGCAGGTCTGCACCTGGCTCCCCTGAGCCGTCCGGCGAGCCCGGCCTGGTTCGCCCTGCACCGCACCGGCGCCCCGGTGCGCGTCCCAGCGGCCGACCGTCGCCAGTTCCAGCGGGAGGTGCTGCCGCGCATCCTCCGGGAGGTCTGGATCAGTCCCGATGACAGTTACATCCCGCCGCCGCCTCCTACCCCGGCGCTGCACCTGGAGGTTCAGGTCGCCGCCGGCACCGACGGCGTACCCGCCGCCTCGCACGAACCGGCCACACCGCAGGCGGTGCTGGCCTGGTCGGTGCACTACCGGGACGAGCACGGCGAGGGGTACGGCCCCCTCGACCTGCTCGCTGAGCCGATGGATCCGCGGCGCGAGGCCGAGGCCGAGCGGGCGCTGTGCGCCCGTGCTGCGGCACTGCTGCAACCACTGCCCGGCACGGTCGCCGACGAGCGGCCACGTCCGCGCGCGCACGTGCAGGGGCTGGCCGTGGTCACCCTGGTCGGTGAGGTCCTTCCGCAGTTGCAGGAGGCAGGGGTGGTGGTCACCGCGAGTGCGCTGCCGACGTTCACCCACGCCGGCGAGCCGACGGTGCAGGTCTCGGTCACCGAGGCAGGGCGGGACTGGCTCGATCTGGACGTCACCATGGCCGTGGCCGGGCGGGAGGTGCCGATCAGTCACGTCATCACGGCCCTGACCCGCGAGCTCGATGCCCTCTTCCTTCCCGATGGCACCTATGTGCTGCTGGACGACCCCGAACTGGAACAACTCCGGGCGCTGCTGGCCGAGTCCCGCGAGTTGGGTGACCAGCGTCGCAAGGCACTGCGGGTTCCACGCGTGCAGGTGTCCTGGTGGGAGGAGTTACTGGCCCTCGGCCTGGTGTCCGCCTCGGAGCATGAGTGGTTCCGGGCACTGCGGCGAGCGGCGCAGCACCGGCCCGACCCCCCGCCGGTCCCGGCCGGGCTGCGCGCGTCGCTGCGGCCCTATCAACAGTCGGGCTATGAGTGGTTGGCCACCCTGCGTCGCAGCGGACTGGGCGGGATCCTCGCTGATGACATGGGGCTCGGTAAGACGGTGCAGGTGCTGGCGATGATTCTCGATGAGCGCACCCAGGCCGCCAATGTCGCAGCGATCACCGCAGGCGAGGAACCTGCCGGCTCCGAGATCATCCCCTCCGCACCGGCAGTGCTGAATCCGCCGGAGCCCGCAGAGACGGCCCCGCATGGACCGTGGCTGGTGGTCGCGCCCACCTCGGTGGTGCCGAACTGGGTGGCCGAGGCCGCCAAGTTCACCCCGGATCTGCGCGTGGCACAGGTCAGCGCGACTGGGGCCCGCCGCGGGCGCACGCTCGCCGAGGTGGCCGCCGAGGCCGACGTCATCGTCACCTCCTACGCGCTGCTGCGCCTGGAGGCGGCCGAGTACGCCGACCTGGACGTGGCCGGCCTGGTACTCGATGAGGCCCAGCACGCCAAGAACCACACCTCCAAGGCGTTCGCGAGCGCCAAGAAGGTCGCCGCCCCGCTCACCTTCGCCGTGACCGGCACACCCCTGGAGAACACGCTGGAGGAGTTGTGGGCGATGTCGGCGCTGGTCGCACCGGGTTTGTTGGGTAGCCCCGCACAGTTCCGAGCGGTCTACCGCCGCCCGATCGAGAGCGGGCAGGCGCAGGCTCCGGACCTGATGTCCCGGCTGCGTCGCCGGATCGCTCCGTTCCTGTTGCGGCGCACCAAGGACCAGGTCGCCACCGACCTGCCTCCCAAGCAGGAGCAAGTGGTACCGGTGGAACTGAACACGGCACACCGGCGGGTGTACGACAAGCACCTGCAACTCGAGCGCCAGCGGGTGCTGCGGCTGGTGGAGGATCTGGACCGCAACCGGGTGGAGGTCCTGGCCGCGCTCACCCGGCTGCGACAACTGGCCATCGACGCCTCCCTGGTGGACCCGGAGACCACGGCACAGAGTTCGAAGCTCGAGGTGTTGCTCCCACTGCTGCACGAGGCCGCGGCGGAAGGGCACCGGGTGCTGGTGTTCTCCCAGTTCACCCGGTACCTCGGCCGGATCGCCGAGCGGCTGCGGGCCGAGGGCGTGGGCTATGCCTACCTGGACGGGTCCACCAAGCGCCGGGCTGCAGTGATCGAGGGTTTCGCCAAGGGCGATGATCCGGTGTTCCTGATCAGCCTCAAGGCCGGCGGGGTTGGTCTGAACCTGACCATGGCCGATTACGCTGTCCTGGCCGATCCGTGGTGGAACCCTGCGGTGGAGGCCCAGGCGGTGGATCGCACGCACCGGATCGGGCAGCGCCGGCCGGTGATGGTCTACCGGCTGGTGGCCACCAACACCATCGAGGAGAAGGTGTTGGCCCTGCAGGAGTCCAAACGCGAACTCGTGGCCGGGGTGCTGGCGGAGGACGGCGAAGGTGGCACAGCCGAAACCGCCGCCGAGGCTGGGGCCACATTCTCAACCGCACCGGCACCGGCGCGGACCACCAAATCCGGCGCGCTCAGCGCCGCGGAACTGCGCGAACTGCTCGCCTGAGCACGTGCCGGGTGCGCCTCAGGCGCGTAGCGCGGCGATCAGCAACTCCCGCCCGTGAGCGGTGGGGGTCCAGAGCAGGTCCCCACGGGAGTGCGGAAGCACACCACAGCGTCGCAGCACCGTCAGGGTCAGGTAGCCACGCAGGCGCACGTCCAGCCCGTCGACCAGTCCCTCATCGGTGCGCCAGCCCAGCGCCGAGACCGCATCGGCCAGTCTGTGGTCCACCCGGGCCCGCTCCCTGCGTATCCGGTCGGATCGCTCCGCCGGCTCCAGGGCATCGAAACGCGTCACCAGTTCCGCCTCCGCCACGGGTTGCCCGGCCAGGTCGAGCAACATCACCATGGCGCACGCCCGGTCGAACTCGGTGCGGCCCAGCGGGAGCCGGCCCACCACGTGCCGCCACAGCGCCACCGGGTTGTCCATGAGACTCTTGCCGGCAGTGGTCAGCGACAGCGCGCCCTTGGCCTTGCGCGCCAACCCGAGGGCCTGGACCGTCTCACGGAATTCCGTCACCCGGGGCGAGTATGACTCCCGGTTGTGGGCGCCTGGACCCTCCTGGTGCAACTGCAGCCGCTGTGCCACGGCCGCTACGTCGGCCGGCCGGAGATATCCGGCGGAGGTCAGCCGCAGGCCGTCGGTGCCGGTGTGCCGCAGGAACCAGATGAGCGGGTCCATCATCGCCACGTAGGCATCGGGGTCAAGCCGGTTGGTGTGATCCAGACGCGCGAGGTGGGCCATCCGCGTCAGCAGCACCGAGCCACGGGCCTCCGCCTCGGCCATCACTTGCGACAACGGAGCACCGATGGCGGGCAAGGGCGTGGTGACGGCACGGACCCGGGCGTCGGCGGTCCGGACGTCGAATCGGTCCAGCAGGGCGAGGATCCGGGCCGGTTCCCGGGAGCCGAAAGTGAGGTGGATGACCTCCCGCTCGCCCTCCTCCAGATCAGCGTCGGGGTCCTGGGCCAGTGCGGTCAGGTTCCGCCGCAAGCGCATGTAGCCGGGGGCTCCGCCGCAGTCCTCCGGCGGGCCGGCGCGCTCTCCGTCCACAACGTGCGCTGCGTCGTCGTCGGCTGCCTCGTCGGTGACCTCCACCACGGTGAGGGAGTGCTCCCACCCGTCCCCGAAGTCGTAGAGATACGTCGCCCGCGCCCCCTTGCCCGGTAGCAGATCGGCCACGGTGGCCTCGGCTTCCTCCTGCACGGAGGGCGCTTCCGGGAGCGAGGGCTCGAACACGTCCGGGGACTCCTGCCAGGCCTGTACGTGCCCGCCGGCAGCGGTGCGGCGGAAGGCGTGCAGGTGGGAATCCATCCACCCCATCGCCTCCTGCAGCACGCAGTGCAGGACCGGGAGCGGTTTGTCGGCACCGATGCTCACCTCCCGCCAGATCGGCGGGGTGACATCGTCCAGGTCAATCCGGACACGGTAGGTGGTGGGCACCGCCCCATCGTGCCCCACCTGAAACCGGATCGTGGCCTTATCGGAACTGCAACCCGCACGCGACATCGGCGGCGCGATTCGATCAGTCGACGTCGCGGATGTAGCGGGAGATCACCCGCACCTCCTGGTAGCCCACCGAGCGGTAGAGGCGGTCGGCGCCGGTAGGGCTGGTGGAGTCCACCTCCAGTTCACTGAGGCGGTACCCGGCGTCGCGCGCCGCCCGCAGGGCCGCGATCAGCACGTCCTTGGCCAGGCCCTGGCCGCGCACCTCCCGGCGGGTTCCCACCAGGTTGATGTGCACAACCCCGGGTTGGTGCTCCCCCGCGATCGCGTAGGCCAGCACCCGGTCGCCGTCGCGGATCACCCGCGAGAGTTCTGGCCGCAGGGTGGACATGGTGGCGAAATGCTCCCAGTCCGAGGCGGATACCTCACTGTGGTTGCGGTGGTCACGGAAGGAGTCGTTGTGCGCCTCGCGGATGCCATCCTGCGTCGCTACGTCCGGGGCGACGGCGCGGGTCGCCGTGCCCGGGTCGGTCCAGGCGGCAAGGTCCACCTCCATGGTCAGGAAGTAGTTGTCCGGGGTGTAACCCCAGGCCTCCAGGAGGCGCTGGGTGGGTGAATCGGCCAGGCCCCCGGAGGTGCGCAACCGCACCGGAGCGCCGGGGAAGCGCTCGGCAGCCAGAGCCAGTGCCCGCTCCTGCAACCAGGTGAGCAACTGGGTGCCCAGGCCCTGGCGGCGGTGGTCGGGGTGGATGTGTCCGTGCGTGCCCATCAGGGCCCGGCCCTCCACCAGCGTCTCGCGGCTGGACACCACGCCGGCACCGATCAGGTCCGTGCCCTTCCACACACTCATGGTGTCGGTGCCCGGATCGAATCTCGGTTGGTTGAGGAAGTCGGCCTGGGCGTCCTGGGTGATCACCTCCCCGGTGCCATCGGCGCGGGCCACGGTGTTGTTCAACTCCGTGGCTGCCGCCACATCGTGCCGGGTCAGAGGCCGCCAGATCAGATCCACGGCGTCGACCTTAGCCTGCCCACGCACCGCAGCGGACCGGGCCGTGGGGTGGGGACACACACGTGCGAACCGACGGGGTCAGTCGCCTGGGTGAGCCGGCCGAGCAGCGACTCGGGCGAGCCCACGAGGGCGTGGTCAGGCGAGCCCGCCGAGGGCATGGTTCACGCGAGCCGGCCGAGCAGGTCCCGGGAGATGATCAGGCGCTGCACCTCGCTGGTCCCCTCATAGATCGTGGTGACCCGGGCATCGCGGTAGAGCCGTTCGGCCGGAACCCCACGGATGTATCCGGCCCCACCCAGGATCTGGACGGCATGCCCGGTGGTGCGCACCGCCGTCTCGCTGGCGAACAGTTTGGCCATCGAGCACGCCACCCCGGCCTCCTGACCGGCGTCCAGGCGCGCGGCGCCGGACTCCAGCAGCAACCTGGCGGCCTGATACTCGGTGGCCATGTCCGCCAGGGTGAAGGAGACGGCCTGGAACGCCCCGATCGGCTGGCCGAACTGACGCCTGCCGACCGCGTAGTCGCGGGCGGTGTCCACCGCTGAACGGGTGATGCCGTTGGCGAGCGCACCGATCCCCAGGCGCCCCTTCTCGAGCACGGACAGGACCGCCCCGAAGCCGGTTCCCTCGGCGCCGAGCAGGGCGGTGGCGGGCAGGCGGACATCCCGGAACACGAAGCCGCCCACCGGGGAGGCCCGCTGACCCATCTTGTGCTCGGTGTAGGCGCGCTCCACACCGGGCTGGTCCACGTCCACCAGGAACATCGACATGCCACCGCGCTTGCGCTTGGACGCATCCGTGACGGCCAGCACCATCGCGAAGTCGGCCACCGGTGCGTTGTGGATGAACACCTTTTCCCCGTTCAGGATCCAGTCATCGCCGTCGCGGCGGGCCGTGGTCGCCACGCCCCCCAGATCGGAACCGGCTCCGGCCTCGGTCAGTGCGTAACTGCAGCGCAGCGTGCCGGCCAGCAGCCCGGGCAGGTACTGCTCGCGTTGGTCGGGGGTGCCGTGCGCCGCCAGCAGCGAGGCCACCAGTTCCACCAGCCCGCACTGGTCGGCCACGCTGGCGTATCCGTAGGAGAGTTCCTCCATCACGGTGATGTAGTCGGCGACTGTTCCGCCGGCACCCCCGTCGTCCTCGTCGATGGTGATGCCGAAGAGTCCGAGCCCACCCATCTGCTGGTAGATCTCACTCGGGAAACGCTCGGTCTCGTCGAGTTCGGCCACCAGCGGTGCGATGCGGGCTGCGGCGAATTCGCGCACCATCTCCCGCAGGTCGTCGCTGGTTCCGGTCAGATCGGGGTGCGCCGTCATGGGACTCTCCTTCGGGGTGACGGTCGCGTCCGCGCCGTCGGTTCGGGGCTACTGCTGCCCATCGGTTGCGCCGCGGCCACGCCAGCGCCCGCGAGCAGGTGGTTCGGGAAGGTGGACGCTTGTGCCGGCCAGCGCTCCGGCCAGCGACCGGGCCGGTGGCAGGACCGGCAGCAGGCAGGCCTGCACGGCGTGGTAGATGTCGGCCTTGCCGGGCCTGATGCGCGTGGAGGGCCTCAGGTCCGGGCCGAGCTCGTGGTGCCAGGAGCCCCCGACGGTATCGATGTGGTGCTCCCCGGCGTAGCGCCACCACCGCTGCAGCCAGGTGGGGTACTCGAGCAGTTGGGTGGTCTGACCCAGCACGCTCGCGGCTGCGAGCGCCTCGCACAGGACCCAATGCAGCCGGTTGCGCACGATCGGCTCACCCTGCCAGTCCACGGTGTAGACGAACCCCTGCTCGCCGTCAACAGCCCAGGCGTCGGTGACGGCGCGGTGGAACAACTGCTCTGCCGCAGCGTTCAGGTCCGCATCGCCTTGCCCCAGGTGCACCAGCAGCCGGGCCCACTCGAAGGAGTGCCCGGGCGTGGCACCGTAGGGCTTGAACGGGTCCTCCCGCTGATCGGCGCTGTGCTCCAGGTCGGGCTGCCACTGTTCGTCGTAGTGCTCGGGCAGGCGCCACTCGTGATCGCGGGCGGCCACGACCATCCGCTCGGAGATCCGGTGGGCCTTCTGCGCCCAGCGCCCGTCACCGGTGGCATCGGTGGCCGCCAGCAACGCCTCCACCGCGTGCATCGCCGAGTTGGCCCCGCGGTAGGGGCTCAGTGTGGTGAAAGTGCGGTCCCACTCCTCCACCGGCGCGCCCTGGGTCTCGTCCCAGAACCGCTCGGTGAACACCGCCAGGGCCTCGGCGAGGAGAACCCGCGCACCGCGCACCCCGGCGATGGTGGCCGAGGAGGCCGCCAACACCACGAAGGAGTGCGGGTAGGCCCACTTGTTCGGCTGCACCGGCTCCGCGGTGGTCTCGTCGACCGCGGTGAACCACCCGCCGTGGTCGTCGTCGCGGAAGACGTCGTTGATCGCAGCGATTCCGTGGCGCGCCATCTCGGTGGCGCCGCGGTGCCCGGCGAGCGCGCCGAGGGCGTAGGTGTGGGTCATCCGGCAGGTGACGTACAGCATCCGCGGGCGCCCGGGCATCGGCACCCCGGTGGTGTCCAGCCACCCGAACCCGCCATGCGGCAGTCGGGCGCCCGCACCGAAGTCCAGCAGATGCGCGACCTCGGTGAGCATCTCCTGGCTCAGTTCCGTTTCTGCCACGATCACGACATCACCCCGCCACCGTTGACGTGCACGGTCTGACCGGTGATGAAGGAGGCCTGGTCGCTGAGTAGGAACCGCACCACCGGGGCCACCTCCTCGGCGAGGCCGAACCTGCCCTGGATCATCCGCACCGTCTTACGGGCACGCCACTCCTCGGGGTAGCCGGCCGTCATCGCCGTCTCAAGCGGTCCGGGCGCCACGGCATTGCACCGGACCCGTGGACCCAGTTCGTGGGCCAGCGCGCGGGTCAGGCCGACCAGCCCCGCCTTGGACGCGGTGTAGGCACTCGCCCGCGGTCCTCCTGCATAGGCCAACTGGGAGGCGATCGAGACGATCGCGGCAGAGGGCCTTCGCCGTAGGTGCGGCACTGCCGCCCGGATCACCCGGTGCGCCCCGTCCAGGTTGACCGCCATGGTGCGCGTCCACACCTGCGCCGCACGCTCGTCCGTAACACCGACCTCCTCCATCACCCCGGCGTTGTTGACGAGGGCATCCAGGCGGCCCCACACCCCCGCGGCGGCCTGTACTCCGGAATGCACCGAAGCCTCGCTGGTGACGTCCATCGCCACCGGGTGCACGCCGTCGTCGGTGGGCTGCCCGTCGTGCAGGTCGGCGGCCACAACCCTAGCGCCGCCCGCCCGCAGGGTGGCGATCAGGGCGACGCCGAGGGCTCCGCCGGCACCGGTGACGAGCACCACCTGGTCCTCCAGGCGGGCGAACGCATCGGGGACCACGGAACCGGGATCGCGATCTTCGGCTGAGGGGGTAGATCGAAGCATTCCTGCATGCTACCGTCTGCCTTCTACTCGACGGGAGGGCTTTCCGCTCCATGGAAACGGACAGTATGTTGGCGAAGGGGCTGCGCGTCCTGCGGCACCTGATGCAGCATCCGCACGGGCAGGGCGTGAGCACGATCGCCCGCGCTCAGAACCTGCCGGTCAGCACCACCCACCGGATGCTGTCGACCCTTGTCGCCACCAATTGGGTCACCCGCTCCCCCTCGGCCACCTACCGGCTCGGACCGCAGATGTTCCTGGCCGTGGAGGCGATGCACGCCTCGAGTGGCCTGAGCGACATGCACAGCATCCTCACCGACCTGGCCGACAGCGTCGGGGAGACCGTGATTCTGGGCACCTTGATCGGTCAGGAGTTCATCTACCTGGACGTGATCCACGGACCAGGGCTGTTGGGAATCAAGGGCAGCGTGGGCCAGCGTGGGCCACTGCACTGCACCGCGATCGGCAAGTCCCTACTCACCGCCCTGCCCTCGCCGCAGCGCGAAGAGTTGATCCAGACCTTGGAACTGCGCAGTTTCACCGCGAACACGATCACGGACAGCGCCGACCTGTCCGCCGAGATCGATCGCAGCGTCCGGCGCGGCTACACCGAAGCCAACGAGGAGAACGAGGTCGGCGTAACCTCGGTCGGCATCCCGGTACCGATCCAACACGATCCCGATGGCCGATACGCCATGTGTGTTTCCGCACCCACCCAACGCGCCGGAGCAGACCGCCGGCGCGACTTCCTGGCCGCCCTGACCCGATGCCGGGATGTGTTACGCACTGCAGGAGTGAGTCCACGATGAGTCTTGCCCCATCGATCCCCGCCACCTCAGACGTGGCACACCCGCGTGGCCAGTGGAGTTCCAGGCCGGTGCTGTCGGCGGCCGAGGTCGCCGCGCGCATCCCGGCCGGGTCCACGGTCTTCGTGGGCGGCTCCGGCGGAGGTCTGCAGGAACCGGGCCGGCTGTTGGCCGCGCTCGAGGAACGCTTCACCACCGATGCCGCTCCGACCTCCCTGACCATCTGGCACTGCTCCGGTATTGGTGACCGGGAGAGCACCGGACTGAACCACCTGGCCCACGAGGGCCTGGTCAAGCGCGTGGTCGGTGGGCACTGGGGCATGGCGCCCAAGATGGCCGACCTCGCCCAGCGTGACGTGATCGAGGCCTACAACCTGCCGCAAGGAGTGATCGCCCAACTGCTGCGCGAGACCGGAGGGAAGCGCCCCGGCCTGGTCACCGGTGTCGGCCTGGGTACGTTCGTGGATCCCCGGATCGAAGGTGGCCGCTTGAACGCGGTCACCACTGAGGAGATCGTCGAGGTGGTGAAACTGGCCGGTCAGGAGTACCTGTTTTATCCTGCACCCCGCCTGGATGTCGCCCTGTTGCGGGCCACCTGTGCCGACGAACTGGGCAACCTGTCCTTCACCGAGGAAGCCTCGATGCTGGAGGCCTTCTCCGCCGCCCAGGCAGTCAAGGCCAACGGGGGCAGGGTGTACGCGCAGGTGAAGTACCTCACCGAGGCCTACGCCATGCATCCCCACGCCGTGAAGGTGCCCGGCGCGTTGGTGGACGGCCTCGTGCTCGCCCCGGACCAGCCGCAGACCTCCCGGCAGTACTACCAGCCCGCCTTCACCGGAGCCGTGCGCGCCCCGGCCACGAGTCTGCCGGTACTGCCCGTCGGGCCGCGCCGGGTGGTCGCCGAACGGGCCGCGGAGGAGATCAAGCCGCACTCGGTGGTCAACCTCGGCGTCGGGATGCCCGACGGGATCGCCCAGATCGCCTCCGAGCGCGGGCTGACCAAGACCCTGGCCTTCGCCGTCGAGCACGGCCACCTCGGCGGCATACCGGCCGGTGGGGTGGAGTTCGGCGCCGTCTACAACCCCGCGGTCAGCATGGACGCGGCCTACCAGTTCGACTACTTCGACGGCGGCGGGTTGGACATCGCCTTCCTCGGGGTGGCCGAGGTGGACCAGTACGGCAACGTCAACTCCTCCCGGCCCAAGGGCGCGATCTCCGGGGCCGGCGGGTTCATCAACATCACCCAGGGCACCAGGCGGGTGGTGTTCTGCGGTTCATTCACGGCCATCGGCGCCAGGTTCGACATCGGCGACGGTCAGTTGCGTGTCACCACCGAAGGTCAGGTGCACAAGTTCGTCGAGGAGGTCTCCCAGATTACTTTCAGCGCGGCCCGGGCCCGGGAGTTGGGCCAGGAGATTCTCTATGTCACCGAACGCGCCGTGTTCACCCTCGGGGAGGAGGGCCTGGAACTGATCGAGATCGCTCCCGGGATCGATCTGCAGGCCGACGTCCTGGACCGGATGGACTTCACCCCCATGGTCCGCGACGTGTCCGTCATGGACGCGAAGTTCTTCCAGCACCCCGACCCCGCGCCCGCCGTCCATCACCCCACCACACCGCCCGCAACCCACCCGCAGCCCACCCACGAGAAAATAACTCACTGAAGAGAGGTTCACTCCCATGAGCAAATCCCTGACACGCCGCGCTCTCATCGCGACCACGGCCGCTGCAGCACTGGTCCTGGCCGGATGCAACGCTGACAACGGCGGTGACAACGGCAGCGACAACGGCGCCGGCGGTGGAAACGGAAACGGTGGCGGCGGCGCCGATGCCGAGTTCGTCCTCACCGCCGGGCACCAGTTGGCTGTCGACACCCCCTTCGACGAGGGCCTGAACCGGTTCGCCGAACTGGTGGAGGAGAAGACCGAGGGCCGCGTGGTCGTGGAGACCCACCCGAACGCGGCACTGGGGAACGAGACCGAAATGTTCCAGGGCATGCAGTCCGGCACCATCGACGTGGGCATCATCGCCCCCGGCTCGATCGGTGAGTTCGCACCCGAGATGTCCATCCTGTCGGTGCCGTTCCTGATCACCTCCCAGGAACAGCGTGACGCCGTGATCGAGGGAGACATCGCCGCCGGCCTGGCCGAGAACCTGGCCGAGACCACCGGGACCCGGCCGCTGACCTACTTCGGCGGTAGCTACCGCCAGTTGTTCTTCACCGAGCCCGCCGAGTCCCTCGACGACATCGAGGGCCGTCTGCTGCGCGTGCAGCCCTCGGCCGTGCTGACCGACTCCTTCGCAGCGCTCGGCCTGGAGCCCACCGTGGTGGCCTACAACGAGCTCTACAACGCCCTGCAGCAGGGTGTGGTCGAGGGCGCGGACAACGAGGCGGTGTTCATCGACTCCCAGAAGTTCTACGAGGTGGCCCCCTACATCCTGCGCACCAACCACGAGGTGACCATCCGCCCGCTGCTGGTCTCCCAGATCACGCTGGACAACCTGGGTGAGGAACTGGCCGCCCTGGTCATCGAAGCGGCCGAGGAAGCCGGCGAGTTCGAGCGTAACCTCGAGGCCGAGGTGGATGAGGAGATGCTCAATGACCTCGGCTCCCGCGAGGGCGTGGAGGTCATCGATGTGGACACCTCCGGAGTCCAGGACGCCGTTGAGGAGGTCTGGTACGACTACGCCGAGCAGTGGGACGCCGTGGAGACCCTCGAGCAGATCATCGCACTGCGTACGGAGAGCTGATGCTACGTCGCCTCACCGGCGCGCTCTATAGCGCCGCGGTCGCGCTCATCGCCGTTGCGCTGGCGGTGATGGTCCTCGTCGTCGCGTACCAGATCCTGGGCAGGTACCTGCCCTTCCTCAGCCGAGCGCTGTGGACCGAGGAGATCGCCCGGATGTGCCTCATCTGGTTGGTCTTCCTCGGTGCCGCGGTGGGGGTGCGCACCTCGGAGCACTTCCTGATCGACCTGATCCCCAAGCGCATCAGCGACCGGGCACAGCGTGTCATCATCACGCTGGGCCTGGCGCTGGTGACCGTGGTCGCGGTGGTGCTGTTCATCGGCAGCCTGTCCTTCGTGGAGACCGGCACCGGACGAACCTCCACCACCTCGGGGTTGTCCCTGGTGTACAGCTTCACCGCCCCGTTGGTTTCCGCGGTGCTCATGGTGCTCTTCTCCATCGAGAGTTGGTGGGAGGGCATGCGCCGACCGGAGAAGGGCGGTCTTCGCCTCGACGAGGACGCCCTGGTCGAGCCGATCACGACCCGGGACACCACGAACGACGGAACCGCCGGAGGTGAGTCCCGATGAGTGCGATGGCCGTCATGATCATCATCCTCACCATCTTCCTGCTCGCCAGCGCGCTGCGGGTGCCGGTGGCGTTCGGGCTGTTGCTTGCCTGTGCGCCGTTCCTACTCCTGCACCCCCAACTCAGCACCGAGTTGATGGTCCAGCGCATGTACGCGGGTCTGGACTCCTTCATCCTGCTCGCGGTGCCGTTCTTCATCTTCGCTGCGGCCATCATGACCGCCTCGGGGATCACCGAGAAGCTCATCGACTTCGCCCGCGCGATAATGGGCTGGATCCGCGGAGGCCTGGGCATCGTCAACGTCGGTGCCTCGATCGGGTTCTCCGGGATGTCCGGGTCCTCCACAGCCGATGTGGCAGGCACCGGCTCGGTACTCATCCCGCAGATGGTCAAGCGCGGTTACCCGGCCGGCTTCACCGTCGGGATCACCGCAGCCTCGGCCGTGATCAGTTCGGTTATCCCACCCAGCATCCAACTCATCGTCTGGGGCTCGCTGACCAACACCTCCATCGGAGCGTTGTTCATCGGCGGGATCGTGCCCGGGCTGATGATGGGGGTGGGGATGATGATCGCCGCCTATATCGTGGCCCGCCGGAAGAAGTACCCCCGGGACACCTCGTTCAAGGCCCGGGAGGCCGGACGCACGTTCCTGCAGGCAGTACCGGCGCTGGGCATCATCGTGATCGTGCTGGGCGGGTTCCGCCTG
The DNA here is from genome assembly GCF_049725185.1 of Pseudactinotalea sp. Z1748. Taxonomy (NCBI): domain Bacteria; kingdom Bacillati; phylum Actinomycetota; class Actinomycetes; order Micrococcales; family Cellulomonadaceae; genus Pseudactinotalea; species Pseudactinotalea sp. Z1748. Next base: position 235,692 of record NZ_JBMPQB010000006.1, read on the forward strand.
GGGTACGTCACCGCCACCGAGGCGGCCCTGCTGGCTGTGGTCTACTCGCTGTTCCTGGCCCTCGTGGTCTACCGCACCGTCAGCCTGCGCGAACTCGGCCGGGTGCTGGTCTCGGCGGCAAAGCTCACCTCCGTGGCTCTGTTCGCACTGGCCGCAGCGACCATGCTGGCCTACGTGCTGACCCTGTACCGGATTCCGCGGCTCTTCCAGGGCCTCGTGGATACGGTCCCGGGGTGGGCGCTGTTGGGGGTGATCGTGCTGATCCTGTTCGCAATCGGGTTGTTCATGGACGCACTGCCAGCCATGGCGATCATGATCCCGGTACTGGGGCCGGCCGTGGTGCTGGCCGGGATCGACCCGGTGCACTACGGGATCGTCGCGGTGATGACGCTGGCGCTGGGCCTGATCACTCCACCGGTGGGACTGTGCCTCCTGGTGGCCTCCTCGATCGGGAAGATCCCCGTACTCGCCGCGGTCAGACCGATGATGCCGTTCTTCCTCGTCATGGTCCTCGTGCTGGTGCTGTGCGTGGTGTTCCCCGAGATCGTGCTGTTCCTACCGAACCTGATCGGGACGTGATGACGTGATCGACTCCGGAACGCCACTAGTCGAGACCGAACGCGACGGCTCCGCCGTGTGGGTGCGGTTGAACCGGGAGAGCAAGCTCAACGCGCTGAACCGGGAGATCCTGCACGGATTGGACCGGGTACTGGATCAGGTCGGTGAGGCCGCGTCCAGTGAGCAGCCGGTGCGCGCCTTGGTGATTACCGGGACCGGCTCGCGGGCGTTCAGCGCCGGGGCGGACCTGAAGCAGGTCAAATCAGCCGGCGGCACGCAGTTCCACGCCGACAACATGGGCGGGCACCGTCTGTTTGCCCGGTTACGTACGCTGCCGGTGCCGGTGATCGCCGCGATCAACGGCGTGGCGTTGGGCGGCGGGTTGGAACTGGCCCTGGCCTGCGACATCCGGGTGGCGGTGGCCGGCGCCCGCCTGGGCCTTCCGGAGGTCAAGGTCGGGGTACTACCCGGTTGGGGCGGCACGTGGCGGTTGGCCGAGGCCGTCGGCCCGGCCAGGGCCAGGGAACTGGTCCTGACCGGGGAGTTGATCGGAGCCGATGCGGCCGCGCGGCTCGGCCTGGTCAGCAGCGTGCACGACGACGAGGACGCCCTGGGCGCCCGGGTCGCCGAACTCATCGGGCTGCTGGAGCGGACCAGTGTGGCCGCCGTCGGGCACGCCAAGGCGCTGCTGAACGCCCGGGAGGATCCGGCCGGTGTGCACGCCGCCGCCGAGACCGGATACGTGGCGGCGTTGCTGGGCACCGACTACTTCGGCGCCGCCACGGCCAACTTCTGAAACAGACCCCTGCGGCCCCGCGCCCCCCTCGCGGGGCCGCAGGCCCCGGCAAGGAGAGAACCCATGGATGAGGCACAACTTCTCACCCGGCTCGAGACCTGGTGCGCCGAGCGGTTGCCGTCCTACGGCACCGACTTCTTCCCCGGTGCCTTGCACGAACTGGCCGACCTCGGCCTGCAGTCGCTGCTGTTCGACGGCGAGGAACTCAACCTCGACCGCGGGCTGCTCGTGCACGAGACCAGCGAACGCCTGGCCCGGGTGATGCCGGGCCTGGCCGTGGCCACCAGCGTGGCCCGGCTGCACGCCTACCTGCTCGCCAAGTACGCCCATCCCCAGGTGCGCCGGAAGTACCTGGAGGCAACCAAGCGGGCGGAAGCCTTCGGCGGGTTCGCCATGACCGAACCGCATGCGGGCACCGACGTGCGGGCCATGCGCACCGTGGCGGTGCGCCGCGGGGATGAGTACGTCCTGAACGGGTCCAAGAGCTGGATCGGCCTTGCCCCGGTCTCGGACTACGTGATCGTGCTGGCCAAGGAGGGCCATGACGGGCGTGACGCCGACACGATAGCCCTGGTGGTGGAGATGGACTCCCCCGGCGCATCCGGCGCACCCGGCCCGGCGCTGTCCGGCGTGCTGGGCATGCCCAATGGCACCCTGGAGTTCACCGACGTCGTTGTTCCGGCCCAGAACCTGCTCACCTGTGACGGCTTTGCGGGGATGATGGACGGGTTGAATCTGGCCCGCATCGAGGCAGCCTCCTACTCCTGCGGGCTCATGTACCGCGCGCTGGAACTGGGCACCGGGCGCGCCAACTCGCGCGAGGCGTTCGGCAAACCGCTCAGTGCGCTGCCGAGCATCCAGATCAAACTGGGCCGGATGTGGACCGACTACCGGGCCGCCCGCGAACTGACCCTGGCGGCGGTGGCCTCGTTCGCCGACCAGCCCGGGGGCGACCGGGACCTGATCTCGATGGCGAAACTGTTCGCCTCCGACGCCGCCCGCAGGCACACCGACGAGGCGATGCAGATCTTCGGCGCCGCGGGCCTGGCCCAGGACGCCCAGGTGTGGCAGTTGCACAACGACGCCAAGGTCATGCAGATCTTCGATGGCACCAGCGAGATCCACGAGACGATGCTCGGCCGCCGGGCAGTGAAGGAGTTCACCCATGTCTGAGCACACCTGGCTCCCCCCGGTGGGGGCACGGGCGGAGTTCCGCAAGACCGTCGGGGAGACCGATGTGACGCTCTTCGCCGGGCTCACCGGCGACTTCGCCCCGCAGCACATCGACGCCGAGTACATGCGGTCCCGCCCCGAGGGGCAGCGCGTGGCGCACGGGGCGCTGACGTTGTCGCTGGCCTCGACCGCGGCGTCGAAGCTGTGCGCCGACCACGGGCTGACGGCGTTGTCCTACGGGTATGACAAGGTCCGCTTCCTGGCGCCGGTGTTCCTGGGCCAGACCGTGCGGGTCCAGTACGAGGTGGAGTCGGTGAACCCCGAGAAGCAGACCGCCTACTGCCAGGTCCGGGCCAGCACCGAGGACGGTCGGTTGTGCATGGTGGCCGTGCACGTCCTGTACTGCTACCAGGACTGAGCGACCCGGTTATGCATATCGCGGAGATCTCGACCCACATCCTGCGGGTGCCGCTGGGTGAGCAACGGTTCTACTCCTCCCAGGCCGCCTTCGGTGAGCGCAAGAGCCTGCTGGTGCGGGTGGTGACCACCGATGGCCTGGTGGGGTGGGGTGAGGGCGGGCAGTACGGACCGGCCGAACCGGTCGCCGCCGCCATCGAGCACGTGCTGGGTCCGCTGCTGATCGGGCGCCGGGCCGACCAGCCGGTGCGCCTGTGGGAGGAGTTGTACGCCTTCAGCCGCGACTTCGGCCGCAAGGGCACCTACATCGAGGCGATCAGCGCACTGGACATCGCCCTGTGGGACGCCTGGGGCAAGTCGCTGGACCGGCCCGTGCACGCACTGCTGGGAGGGGCGCACCGGGACAGGGTCGGCGCCTACGCCACCGGGGGGTACTACAGCGACCGCTACACCGACCAGGCCGCCGCGATCGCCGAGCTGCGCGAGCAGGCCCAGACCTACGTGGGCAGTGGATTCAACGCGCTGAAGGTCAAGATCGGTCTGCTACCGGTGGCCCTGGACGCCCAGCGGGTGGCGGTGGTGCGCGAGAGCATCGGCACCGACATCGACCTGCTCGTGGATGCCAACCACGCCTACAACGCCGCCACCGCCATCCGGATGGGCCGGGCACTGCAGGACCAGGGGGTGTTGTGGTTCGAGGAGCCCGTGGTCCCCGAGGACCGGGACGGCTACCGCCGGGTGCGCGATGCCTTGGACGTCCCGATCGCCGGTGGTGAGGCGGAGTTCACCCGGTACGGCTTCCGCAGCCTGCTCACGCACGGGTGCGTGGACATCATCCAACCCGACATCTGCGCCATGGGCGGGTTCAGCGAATTCACCAAGGTGCTCGCGCTGGCGAGCAGTTTCGGGGTGCTCACCGTGCCGCACGTGTGGGGTTCGGGAGTGGCGCTGGCCGCCGCCACCCACGCCCTCGCCGTCATCCCCGCGACGCCGCACACCTACGCCCCGGTCCCGCTGGAGAACGCCCCGGTGATCGAGTACGACCGCAGCCCCAACGCCCTTCGCGATGACCTGCTCACCGAGGGGTTCCCGCTCACCGACGGCTCGGTCGCGGTGCCGCAAGGCCCGGGGCTGGGTGTGCAGATCGACGAGGATGTGCTCCGCTACTACACCACGGCCTCGGCCACGGTGAGCCGCTGAGCCAGATCGCCGCCCGAAGAACGGAGCAGCACGTGCCACACCAATTCGACGGCCTGACCGCGATCGTGACCGGCTCGACCACCGGGATCGGCTACGCGGTGGCGCGAGCGTTGCTGGACCGGGGCGCCCGGGTACTGTGCAACTCCAGGTCCAGCGACTGGGAGGGCCCGGACCTCACCACGGAGTACGACGACGCCGCTTACCTGCGCGCCGACGTCACCGTGCCCGGCGAGGCTGCCGACCTGGCCCGGGCCGCGGTCGAGCGCTGGGGCCGGGTTGACCTCCTGGTGAATAACGCCGGGGTGACAAGGCAGATCGCTCACGACGACCTCGCCTCGGCCACCGATGAGGTGTGGACGGCGATGTTGCAGGGCAACGTGCTCGGCGCGTGGCACATGGTCCAGGAGTGCGCACCACTGATGCAGCAGCAGGGCGGCGGCAGCATCATCAACATCACCTCGATCGCCGGGGTGGAGCCCAGGGGCAGTTCGATTCCCTATGCGGCGATGAAGGCCTCCCTGAACCACACCACGAAGTTGCTGGCCAAGGCACTGGCGCCGACCGTGCGCGTCAACGCGGTAGCACCGGGTTTCATCGACACCCGGTGGACCGCGCGATGGCCACAGGCCCGTGAGGGCGCGGCCGCCCGGTCGCTGCTGGGCAGGACCGGTACGCCGCAGGACGTGGCGCAGGCCTGCCTGGCGCTGCTCGGGCAGGACTACGTCACCGGCACCGTGGTGCCCGTCGACGGCGGCGCTCACCTGGCGTAGCATCCCGGGCGTACCGGCGTTGTGCCGCACAGGGCGCACAGCCGGGGCACGGAGGTGAGACATGTCTGACGATGACAACACCGGACCGCGGCTCCTATCCGGTGGAAACCCGCAGATCCCCAAGGGCGAGGGCGACGGGCCGGTGCAGGACTACATCCGCGCCATGCCCGGCTGGAAGCACCAGATCGGCCGCCGCCTCGATGAGTTGGTCGGCGAGGCCGTGCCGGAGGTGCGGAAGGCGGTGAAATGGAACCAGCCGTTCTACGGCAGCGGGGATGAGGGCTACTTCCTCTCTTTCCGGTGCTACACCAGGTATGTGCAGGTGCAGTTCCTCAAGGGCACCTCACTGGATCCGATGCCGCCGAAGGCCTCGAAGCACCCCGAGGTCCGCTACCTCGACATCCACCAGGACGAGGACGTGGACATGGCGCAACTGCGCTCGTGGATCGCGCAGGCGAGTTCCCTGCCGGGCGAGAAGATGTAAGGCCCGATCACCCGGACCTCAGTAAGCCATCCACCCACCGTCGACCACCAGCACCTCGCCGTGCACGTACGAGGCCGCCGGTGAGGCCAGGAACACCACCGCGTGGCCGATGTCGGCCGGGGTGCCCCACCGCCCGGCGGGGATGCGCCCGGACAACTCGGCGAATCGGGCTTCGTCCTCGCGCAACTCGGCGTTGATATCGGTGGCGATGTAACCCGGCGCGAGCGCGTTGACGTTCACGCCTTGACCGGCCCACTCGTTGCACAACGACTTGGTCAGTTGCGCCACCGCTCCCTTGCTGGCGGCGTAGGCGGGGATGTTCCGCCCGCCCTGGAAGGAGGTCAGCGAGGCGATGTTGATGATCTTTCCCTCACCTCGCTGCAGCATCGGGCGCCCGAAGTCCTGGCACAGCTGGAACACCGCGCGCAGGTTGATGTCGATGACCCGCTCCCAGTCCTGCATCGGGAAGTCGATCGCGGCGTGGCGGGCCTGGACCCCGGCGTTGTTGACCAGGATGTCCACCTGGTGCTCGTTCAGCACGGTCTGCACCACCTGCTCGGTGGCGCTCCGGTCGCCCAGGTCCACCCGGTGCTCGGTCAGGTTCCGCCCGAGGGAGGCGGCGTAGCCGCGATCCTCGGCGGGCACGTCCTGGCGGGCGAGGACGACGACGTCGGCGCCGGCGGACAGCAGCGCCCGGGTGGCGCCCTGACCGATCCCGCGCCGACCTCCGGTGACGACAGCGGTTCGTCCGGACAGGCTGAAGGGGTTGGTGGTCATGAGGACATTCTTGCGCAGTGGGCGGGTGCGAGAGTGCTTGGGTCCGGTCGACGTTCGGGTGCGGGCTGCCAAACCGGGGACCCGGGTGGCGCGTTCAGGCGCGGGTAGGATCGGATCCACGATGTGATCGACCTTAGAAACCGGGCCGACCAGGACCGCGTCGTGTACCGAAGGAGCAGTGAATCGCCATGCCATTGATCGAGTTCGAGGGCCAGGCCCCTGACGTTCACTCCGATGCGTGGGTTGCGCCGAACGCCACCGTGATCGGCCGGGTGACGCTGGGAGAAGGTGCGAGCGTCTTCTACGGCAGCGTGTTGCGCGGCGACATGGAGAAGATCGTCATCGGTTCGGGGAGCAACATCCAGGACGGATGCGTCGCACACGTCGACCCCGGTTTCCAGGTAGTGGTGGGAGCCAATGTCTCGGTGGGGCACCGGGCCATCCTGCACGGATGCACCGTGGAGGACGACTGCCTCATCGGTATGGGCGCCGTGGTCCTCAACGGCGCCCGGATCGGTGCCGGCACGCTCGTTGCGGCCGGTGCTGTGGTGCCCGAGGGCGCGGACATCCCGCCCGGCTCCCTCATCGCCGGTGTTCCGGCCAAGGTCCGGCGCGACCTGGACGAGGAGCAGATCGAAGGGCTGCGGCGCAACGCTGCGGTCTATGTGGATCTCGCGCGGCGCCACCGAGCGGCGAACGGCGGAAAAGGCGCCTGACGGCCCGGCTCCGTCACGAGCGAATCAGTCACGCGCGAAGGCCTTGAGTTTGGCGAAGAAGTCCTCGAGCATGAAGCGGGCATCGATCGCCTCGGCCACGCGGATCCGAGACCCCGTGGCAGCGTCCTCATAGCCACCGGCCCCGGTGAACCGGACCGGGGACTGCTCACGCCACTCGGCACTGACGGGGCCGATCATCAATCCGATCGCCGGAGTGTCCCCCAACGGTCGGCTCTCGATCGGCAGCGCGTGATGGGCTGCGTTGAAGTCCAGCAACTGCTGCACCAGATAGTCGCCGATACGCCCGTGCGGGCGGACTCGCTCCTCCAACTCGGCGTAGCCGACACTGATCATCCGGTACGTCGACTGCGGCACCTGCCAGAAGTCGATTCCGGATGCGGCCACCACGTTCGCCGCCGCGACATCGTTGGACAGGTTGAATTCGATATTCCCGCCCTGAGGCAGTTTGTGGCCGTACGGCGCACCACCGATCCACACCACAGTGACCTCCCGGTCCACGATCGCGGGCTCGAGCAGAATCGCAGAGGCCATGTCGGTGAGCGGACCGAGGAACGCGACGAACAGCGGACCCGCCCCCTCCCGCATCGCTTCGTCGACAATGAGCCGGGCGCCTGGGGAGTCCGCCGGAGTGTTCTCGTCCGGGATGGCTCCTTCCGCCCCGTTGGCGACCACCACGTCTGCCTGCATATCCATCAACCGCAGGATCAGATCCACCTCCTCGGCGCTCTCCTGCAAGCTCTGGTTGGTGCGACGGGTGCCGAAGTGGGCCGGGATGATGCCGCGCAGGTCGAACATCGGGGTCAGGAGGGCGTGCACGATCGCGAACTGATCGTCTGCCTCATTCTTGGCGTCGGTGTTGACGATGACGCGCCGCCGTTGGGCGGGGACTGGCAGGCTCACTGCGGGCTCCTTTGCGTGACGGCTCTCACCTGCACTTAATCACGGCACGCCACCCGGTGTCCCTCAACCAAGGCTTCGCGCCGAGCCCCGAGACGGCCCCGCGGGAGCGTCACACCTCCCGCTCGGCCAACTCGCGGAAGTCGTCGGGCACTCCCCCGGCCGCGCCGAGGGTGGCGGGGAGGTAGCCGACGGCCCTCCTGCCGAATCGCTTCCGCGCGGTGTCCATCGAGTGGTCCAGCGCCCAGCGGGCCGCGCCCGCCTGTGATCCGGGGCGCCAGGGGTCGGCGAGGAACGGCAGCTCGAGTTGGACGGCGTGCTGGGTCTGCAGGTTCGAGACCGCGATCCCCAGCAAGGTGACCTCCACGCGGTCCCCGTCCTCGGCGTCGATGGCCCGCCAGGCCAGTGTCTCGGCCACCTCGGTGAGCGTGAGCGTCGCGGAGACCGGCTGCGCCAGCGTGTGGGACCTGCTGGCCGTGCGCATTCCCGGGTACCGCACCCGCACCGTCACCGTGCGCCCGGCCCGGCCTTTGGTGCGCAGCCGCCTGGCGATGCGTTCCGCTAGCCCGCCCAGCACCCGGCGCACCAGTTCGGGCGAGACGGCCACCCGGCCCAGCGCGGACTGGGCGCTGACCGACCGGGCCCGGCTCGACGTCGTCACCCGTCGGGGGTCCTCGTTGTGCGCGAGACTGTGCAGCTTGGCACCGGCGGCACTGCCGAGGAGGTGCTCCAGCACCGGGCGCCCGAGGTCAGCGAGTTCGGCGATGGTGTGGATCCCGAGCTCGGCCAACCGGCGCTGTGTGACCGGGCCGATGCCCCAGATGAGGCCGACCGGGAGCGGATGAAGGAAGGCGGTCTCCTCGTGGGGCTCTACCACGACCAGCCCGTCCGGTTTCGCGACCTGGGAGGCGATCTTGGCCAGGTGCTTGGTCCGGGCGGCACCGACCGAGATCGGCAGCCCGACCTCGGCGCGGACCCGGCGGCGGATGAGTTCACCGATCTGCGCCGGCGGGCCGAACAGGTGGGTGGAGCCGGTGACGTCCAGGAAGGCCTCGTCGATCGAGACCCGCTGCACGGCCGGGGTGAGGTCGCCAAGGATGGCCATCACGTCGTCGGCGATTGGCTGATACCGATGGAAGTGCCCGCGGATGAAGATGAGGTCTGGGCAGAGTTCAGCCGCTCGCCGGCCCGGCATCCCGCCCTGCACGCCATGAGCCTTGGCCTCATACGAGGCCGCGAGCACCACGCCACCACGCGCGCTGCCACCGACGGCTACCGGACGGCCCCGCAGGCCGGGCTCCAGCAACTGCTCGACCGAGGCGTAGAACGCATCGAGGTCGGCGTGCAGGATGGTGGGCCCGGTGGACACAACTTGCAGTATAGCCGAACGCATGTTCGATTACTAGTGAGGCTGCGGCCACCGTTCGACGTGACGTGACGTGACGTGCCGTGACCTCACGGAGACTACGACCTGTCAGAGATGCCCATCCGGTCCTGCGGCACACTAGCCGGGTGCCCACTGACCCGTTCGCCACGCTGCTCGCCGACCCGCCGGACCTGCCGGTGCGCCACGGTCTGGCGCAACTGGGCAAGGCCCTCACCGGCGGCGGCACCGCGGTGCTGCAGTCCCCGCCGGGCAGCGGCAAGACCACCCTGGTGCCCCCGACGCTGGCGGCGGGAAGCGGTGCGCGGGTTGTCGTTACCCAGCCTCGCCGGATCGCCGCACGGGCCGCAGCCGCCCGGCTGTCCCACCTGATCGAGAGGCCCCTGGGCAGCGACGTGGGCTTCAGCGTGCGGGGTGAGCGCCGCGTCTCCCCCGGCACCCGGGTGGAGGTGGTCACCGCCGGGCTGCTGCTGCGCCGGCTGCAGGCCGACCCCGAACTGCCCGGCGTCGGCGCCGTCGTCCTCGATGAGGTGCACGAGCGGCATCTGGACACCGACCTGCTGCTGGCCCTGCTCGTGGACGTGCGCTCGGCGTTGCGCGAGGACCTCACGGTGGTGGCGATGTCGGCCACGATCGAGGCCGAGCGCGTCGCGGCCGTGCTGGGCCCGGCCACACCGGTGGTGACCGTGCCGGGCCGGCTGCACCCGGTCACGACCCACTGGCGCCCGCCGCCGGCCACCGCCGCCCGCCTCGACCAGCGCGGCACCACCCCGGCCTTCCTCGACCACGTCGCCACCACCACCGGCGAGGCCATGACGGCCCATGACGGCGATGCCCTGGTCTTCCTGCCCGGCGCCCGGGAGATCGACGACGTCGTGCGCCGGCTGCGTAGCGCCGGCGCGCTGCCGGCAGGTACGGACGTGCTGGCCCTGCATGGGCGCCTGCCGCCGGCCGAGCAGGACCGCGCCCTGCGGAAGGGCCGACGACGCCGGGTGGTCGTCTCGAGCGCCGTCGCCGAGTCCTCGCTCACCGTGCCGGGAGTGCGGATCGTCGTCGACGCCGGGCTGGCCCGGGTGCCGCGCACCGACCAGAACCGCGGCCTGGCCGGCCTGGTCACCCGCAGCGTCAGCCAAGCCGCCGCCGAGCAGCGCGCCGGGCGGGCCGGCCGGGAGAGCCCGGGCCAGGTGTACCGGTGCTGGTCCCAGGTTGACCACGCCCGCCTGCAGGCCCACCCCGCACCACAGATCCACACCGCCGACCTCACCTCCGCGATGCTCGAACTCGCCCGGTGGGGCACCCCGCGCGGTGAGGGCCTGAACCTGCTGGATGAGCCCCCGGCCAGCAGCGTCCAGGCTGCCGAGGCCGCCCTGATGGAACTGGGTGCGATCGATGCGGCTGGGATGATCACTGCTCGCGGGCGGGCGATCGCCGACGTCGGCGTGGACCCGCGGCTGGGCAGGGCGCTGCTGGATGGTGCCGGTGAGGTCGGCGCGGCCCTCGCCGCCGAGACCGTGGCCATGCTGGACCAGGACTCACCGGCGCCCGGTGGCGACCTCACTGCCCTGCTCCGCCAACTGCGTCGGGGCGGGCCGGGCACGGGTGCGTGGGAGCAGCAACGTCGCCGGCTACGTACCGCCCTTTCCGGCAGCGGGGCGCACTCCCCCGCGCCGGCCGAGGCCCCACCCGGACGCCAGTCCGTCGACGGCGGCACGAAACTCGACCTAGCCGTCGGCACGGTCACCGCCCTGGCCCATCCCGGCCGCATCGCGCGGTTGCGGCCGGGCGGGTCCTCTTACTTGATGGTCGGCGGCACCGGCGCGCGCCTGGCGCCGGGCAGCGCCCTGGCCGGCAGCTCGTGGCTGGCGATCGCCGACGCCGCCCGCTCCCCCGGACAATCCGACGCCATCATCCGCGCCGCCGCCCCGATCGATGAGGCCACCGCGCTGGAGGCTGCCGGTCACGCACTGTCGGAGGAACGCGAGGTGGCGTGGCACGAGGGTCGCATCCGCGCCCGCCAGGTGCTGAACCTGGGCGCGATCGAACTGTCCAGCCAGCGCCTGGCCGATCCCGGTCCCGGTCTGGTCGCCCGGGCGGTACGCGAGGGTCTGCAGGCGCAGGGCTTGAACCTCATCGGCTGGCCGGCTGCGGCGGCCAGGTTACGTCGTCGGCTGTTGTTCCTGCACGCGGCGCTCGGAGCGCCCTGGCCGGATGTCTCCGATGAGGCACTCCTGGACGCCATCGAGGAGTGGCTCGGCCCGGACCTGGCCCGGGTGCGGACCACAGCGGACCTGCGCCGCATCGACACCACCGCCGCACTGAGACGACTGCTCCCCTGGCCCCATGCCGGTGAGTTGGACCGCCTCGCACCCGAACGCATCGAGGTGCCCAGCGGGTCGAAGATCGCGGTGGACTACACCGACCCGCAGCGCCCGGTGCTGCCGGTACGGATACAGGAGGTGTTCGGGTGGGACCAGGCGCCGCGGCTGGCCGGAGGCCGGGTGCCGCTGGTGTTGGAACTGCTTTCACCGGCTTCCAGACCCGCCGCCGTCACCGCCGATCTGGCCACGTTCTGGGCCTCCGGATACCTGCAGGTGCGCGCGGAACTGCGTGGCCGCTATCCGAAGCATCCCTGGCCGGAGGATCCGACGACGGCGACGCCCACCACGCGCACCAAGCGCGCCTCACGGCGGCGCGGGTGAGGGGGTGGGTGGGTGCCGGACGGCGCTGAGCAGCCTCCTCAGGTCCTTTTGTTCCAGGGGTCGACCAGGTCCAGCCCGAGGTGCTCGAAGTCCTCGGTGTCCCGGGTCGCCAGGGCGCTTCCGCTGAAGCGTGCGATGGCTGCGATGAGTGCATCCATCGCCCCGATCGGGCGCCCGATGCCGCGTCTGGTCGCCACAATGTCGGCGTACTGCGCAGCACATCCGGGCACTAGCGGCAAACAGACGCCGAGGGTGTCGAATGCGGCCGTCGCCACCGACTCAATTCGGTCGCGCCGCTGTCCGGCGGGCAGCAGCGCAACGCCAGCGAGGATCTCAGCGCGCGTGACCACCGTGGTCACGGGTTGCTCGTCCAGACCGCGTACCCAGTTCAGCACTGCTGGAGAAGCAACAGACCCCCGCATGAGTTCGGAGACGACATTGGTGTCGAGGATGATCACGACCGCAGGTCGGCCGCCGTCGCCGGTTCGTCCTCAGGTACGGGCAGGTCTACGCCGCCAACCTCATACCCGACGGCGATCAACTGCTCGACCCAGTTCAGGTCGGCTTTCCCGGTGGATTCCAATGCAGCCAGGAGGATCCCCCGAGCCTCCGCCTCCATCGAGCGACCGTGGGCAGCCGCCCGCATCCGAAGTCGCTGTTTGGCTTCCTCGGGCAGTTGACGGATGGTGATCGCTGCCATGTTGCAATGATATCACTGCAACACGCGTCCCCATCGAGCGCGACGCGGACGGCGGGGCGACGATGAGCCTGACGCCGGTGTACTCCTTCCCGCTGCTCGATGACGACCTCGACGTACTCGGCACCGAACGGCGGATCCGCCCACGCCGCGGAGGATCTTTGGACGCAGGCGACGAGCGTGCTTGACCTCATCTGAGTTGGCGCTCCTCATAACGGAAGTGGCTCTCCATGATCGCCGCGATCCCCTCGAGGTGACGATCCAACTCGGCCGGGGAGGCCGCTCTCGACACCGCTGCCCGCAACCCTGAGAACAGGTGGGCGATCATCGAGTGGTCCTGCTCCAGGCGTTGCAGGCTCGGCCGCAGTTCGGGGTGCGCGGCCGCGATCGCGGAAAACAACTCCCGGTCCTCACCCTCGTGGTGCCCGGCCAGCGCGGTGCAGAAGCCGTGGCAGAACAGCAACAGGTCACGCGTCGCCGAGTCGGTGTCGCCTCCGGCGTCCACCGCCTCGCGCGTCACCCTGAGCGCTGCACGTAGCCGTTCATGCACGGCACGTAACTCTCGACTCCAGGCCACCAGCCTGGTCATCTCGCCCTCAGTCACGTGAGGGCGAAGGTCGGCGCGGCCCCACATGTCGCCGCAGAGGCACCGCCTCCTCGGTGGTCCATGTATCGGGAGAATGTACCCATCGGTGAGCCCAGTCATCTCGATCAGCGAGTCGCGCCAACGAGCATTCGTCCGTCCTGCCCGGTCACCAATCTCAGGGATCAGACCTCGTCGCTGGGTGCGACGTCACCGCACCGTACGCGCCGATACCGACTTGACGGCCACAGAGACCGTACCGCCCGCAAATCCTGCGGGTTCTCAGAGCCAGGATGTCGCACGTGACCACCTGCAGGTTGGGAGGCTCGGAGGGTTGATCAGTGGCCGCCGGGCGGTGGCCCTGCTTCGAGTACCGCATCCAACGCATCGCTGAAGACCTCGACGGTCTCGTTGATATCGGGGTCACTGTGCGCTGTGGAGAGGTACCAGCGACCCCCGGGCAAGGCGAAGACGCCCCGGCTCAGCATCTCCACGATCAGGCGATCATAAAAGTCCTGGTCTGCCTGCATGAAGTCGTCGAACGAGGTGGAGTCGCGGACCCCGACGATGCACTGCACCACCGGCCCAACTTGATGGACTGTTGCGGGCACTCCGGAGCCGGTCAGGACGGCCCGGAGCCCATCGGCCAGATCGCGCCCCCTCCGCTCGAAGTCGTCATAGACCTCGGGCGCGTCAAGTGCGGTCAACGTGGCGGCGGCGGCAGCGAGTACTACAGGATTTCCGTTGTAGGTGCCGGCATGCACGACTCCGGTTGTGGTCACGTCCAGCAAGTCGGCACGCCCGGCTACGGCGGCAAGCGGGAACCCACCCGCCACGGCCTTGGCCAGGACCGTAAGGTCCGGTTCCACTCCGTACCGCTGCGCAGCGCCCCCGTGGGCCATCCGGAATCCGGTGATCACCTCGTCGAAGACGAGCACCGTGCCCGTAACCCGGCATACGTCCACCAATCCCTCGAGGAACCCGGGTGGCGGTGCCAACACTCCAGAGTTGCACAGTACGGGCTCACAGAAGACTGCGGCGTAATCACCGTCGGTCTCACGGAGCAGTTCTCGCACCGTCTCCAGGTCTCCCCAGGGAGCCACAGTGACATCCTCCATGGCCTGGGTGCTCTGGCCACGACTGCCTAAACCAAACCGGCCCTCGGCATCGGGACGGTAGCCCACCAACATCGCATCGGACCACCCGTGGTAGTGCCCTCCGAACTTGATGAACCTCCGGCGTCCGGTGCAGGCCCGGGCAAGCCGTAGCGCGATCTGCGTCGCCTCGGAACCGGTATTGCTCCACAACACCCGCTCCGCACCGGGAACCCTGGCGATGACCGTCTCGGCAACCTCCGGCTCCAGCAGGTGACCGGCGCCGAACGTAGCCCCCCGCGGCAATTGCGCCGCCACCGCCGTGCTCAGCCCTGGGTGCCCGTGGCCAAGAATGACAGGCCCCCACCCGAGCACATAATCCAGGTACGTGTGTCCGTCGACGTCGGTGAGCCGCGGGCCGCGCCCTTCTCGGAAGAACAGCGGATGCGGGGGCATCGCAGCGCGAAGGCCGGTGGACACGCCCCCGGGTAGAGATTGCTTCGTTCTGTTCCAGAGCCGCTCGGACTCCGGCCAGGACCGGATCCCAACCCCGCTCATCGTCGTGTTCGTCGTCGCATCGGCCACTGCGCCACCACTTCTCGTCTTTGAGGAACCGACTCCGAGATTCTGATCTGCGGAACGTCGGTTTTGGTCCATGCACCATAGAGAGACTCCAGCGCCTCGTCAACCACTGTTGCCCGGTGAACCTCTCCGCACGCCCGCAGAAGCGGGGCCGAACTGACTGCGCCCCAGTCCTCTACCCCGGCGTGCGATGACGGTCGTGCAACAGTTGCCGGTGCCCCATTGACAACATCATCGAAAGTTGCTTGACTCACGGTCACTGGAACTACGGTTCCACTCACCGAAACGAGGGCGTTTTATGAGTCTAAGCAAAGTGGCTGTCCTGGCGGCGAGTCTCGTACTCGTCGCCGCGTGTTCGCCGAGTGAGGTGCCCGGCGAGGAACCCGCAGACACCGGCACCGAGGACGTCGAGGGTGCTGCCGAGGATGGACCCTCCGACTCTGTGCGATTCCTCATCGCCGAGAACTTCTGGGCGGACTGGACTCCGTACCAGAGCACCGCGCAGAGCCAATCGCGCCTGAATCAACACATCTACGACTACCTGCTGGTCTTCCCGAGCGGCAGTCTGGATGAGCCGGAGCCGGGCTTGGCAACGGAGTGGGAGCAGATCGACGACACCACCTGGGAGTTCACCCTGCGCCAGGATGTCACCTTCCACGATGGCCAACCGTTCACTGGCGACGACGTGAAGGAGTCTGTGGAACTGGCCTCCGGCACCGCCGGCGTCGAGACGGTCATTGAGAACCGCTGGGTGCCGACCACAGTGGATGTCGTGGATGACCACACCGTGCGCTTCGAGATGGAAGCGCCCCTGGCCTCATTGTTCAACGCCATCCGGCAGACGCCGATCGTGGCGGCCGAGGACATCCAGGCCGGCAGTGATGCGCTGGCGTCGAACCCCAACGGCACCGGGCCGTTCATGTTGGACAGTGAGACAGAAACCATCAAAACCATGGTGGCGAACCCGGACTACTGGGGCGGCGCCCCGTCGATCCAAAACCTTGTCTGGGAATACGTGGGCGATGCCCAGACTCGCGTGAACGCACTCCTGGCCGGTCAGGCTGATGCCATTGACCGGGTACCTCCGGAGCAGCTGTCCACCATCGAAGATGCCGATGGTTTCGGCCTGATCTCGGCTACCGCGAGTGAACAGGTCAATCTGTTCTCCGTCCCGAACCGCGTTCCGGAATGGGACGAGAACCCTGAACTGCGCCGCGCCGTGATGCTAGCCATCGACCGGCAGGCGCTGGTGGAGAACCTGGTCCAGGGCGAAAGTGTGGTGGCAGAGAGCTTCCTGCCGAGTGAGACGCTCTACTACAGCCCAGGCGAGATCGACTACAGCCAGAACCTCGACGAAGCACGCGCACTGGTCGAGGAAGCCGGCGCCGTGGGCCTGGAGTTCGATGTCTGGGCAGCCAGCGGATTCCTGCCCCGTGGAGAACAAGTCACCGAAGCAATCGTGGCGAACCTCAACGAGATCGGCCTCGAGGCCCGGTTGGTCACCGCCGATGTCGCTGGCTTGGTCGATGACTCAGTGGACGGCACCGGACTGCTCTACCACATCAGTTGGTCCAGCGGCGGGGACCCGGACGCCGCTGCCGGGATCTACGCCTCACCAAACCGTTGGACGCACGGTGACGACACCATCAACAGACTCGTCCAAGAGGGTAAGACGACCACGGACGACACCGAACGTGAGGGGATCTATCACGAGTTGCAGCAGTACATGTGGGGGGAACTTCCCCACATCCCGCTGTACTACAGCGACTTCACCGTCGCCTACTCCGAGAACCTGCAAGACCTGCGGGTGCTGCCCAACTACGACACGAATTTCTACCCCGCTTCCGTCTCTGATTGAGAGAGCGGATGGTTCTCTTCCTCATCCGGCGCACCACGCAGATGATCTTTGTGGTCTTCTGCGTGGTGACGCTGGTGTTCGTGCTCCTACGGATCGCCGGGGGCGATCCGGCCAGGCTCATGAACGCCGCCGACGCCCCCGAAGAGGTCATCGCCGCTACCAGGGAACGGCTGGGTTTGGACCGACCCCTGGGCGTGCAGTACCTCTACTTCCTGCGCAGCATCGTGGTCGGCGACTTCGGCCGCTCGTTCCATGGTGGCTACGAAGTCCGAGACGTGGTGCTGGCGGCACTACCCAACACCATCGCCCTGGCCGTGGTGACCGTGGTGGTCTCCACAGCCTTCGCGCTGCTGCTGGGCATCGGGTCGGCACTGTTCCGCGGTTCACTACTGGACCGGGCCGTGCAGGTGTACGTCAGCCTGGCCCAGTCAACACCGAGCTTCTGGCTGGCCGTGATGCTCGTGCTGGTCTTCGCCGTGAACCTGAGTTGGTTACCAGCCATCGACTTCACCGGGCCGATCAGTTTCGTCCTGCCTGTCACCACCCTGATGGTGGCCCTGACACCGATCCTGATCCGCACGATCCGCCAGTCCTTCGTCGAAACGTTGGAGCGTGACTACATCCGGGCGGCCCGGGCCCGGGGCATCTCCAACACGCGGATCCTGCTGTTGCACACCCTCAAGGTGGCATCCCTGCCGCTGATCACCCTGGTCGGGTTGCAGTCCGGGATGATCCTGGCCGGGTCCTACGTCGTCGAAGTGATCTTCAACTGGCCCGGTATCGGGAAATTGGCCGTCGATGCGCTGGCGAGCCGGAACTATCCGATGGTGCAAGGCTCGGTGCTCATCGCAGCGGTTGCTTTCGTGGTGGTGAACTTCGTCGTCGACATCCTCTACTCGGTACTCGATCCTCGAATCCGGTTGGGAGCGAACGCGTGACCGGAACACCGACCGTCGCACTCACCTCACCGCGGCTGCCTGGACGCGCCCCACGTTTCACCGCCTCGATGTGGCGCCGGCGTACCGCCGTCGTCGGCCTGGCCGGGCTTTTCATCATCGTCCTGGTCGCCATCACTGCACCGTGGATCGTGCCGCATCCCCCGGGCCAGACCAACCTGGCCAACGTCCTGGCCCCGCCGGTGTGGTCCGGCGGCGACATGACCCACATCCTGGGCACTGACGGCCTCGGTCGCGACGTGTTGTCCCGGTTGATTTACGGCGCCCGGTCCTCGGTCCTGATCAGCAGCAGCGCCATGCTGATCGGCGGCACGCTCGGCGTGATCACCGGGCTCATCGCCGGGTTCTTCGGAGGCCTGGTCGACACCGTCATCATGCGCCTGGGCGACATCCAGCTCGCCCTACCGTTCATCCTGATCGCCATCGTGATCCTGGGGATGCTGCCCGAGCGCCGCCCCATCCACCTCATCGTGGTGCTGGGCATCCCGGCGTGGATCGTCTACGCCAGGGTGATCCGTGCGCGAGTGCTCACAGAACGAGAATCGGATTACGTGCAGGCGGCCACGACGCTGGGCGCCAGCGGGATACGCAGGATCTTCCGATACATCCTGCCGCAGGTCTGGGGCGTGCTGCCTGCCATCGCGCTGGTGGACCTGTCCAACCTGGTGGTCATGGAATCCACCCTCAGCTTCCTCGGTTTCGGCCTCTCCTCACCCGATATCTCCTGGGGGCAGATCCTGGCCGATGGGCGCCAGAGCATGGCGATCGCCCCGTGGCTCTCCGTGCTACCCGGTCTGGCCATCATGTTCACGGTGCTGTCCATCAACCTGGCTGTGGAAGCCCCGGGCCTTGAGTCCCGACGACGGCCGTGGCGTGCGCACTTCCTGCGGCGCCCCAAGTCCGACTCCCCGTCCCGGACCCCCTCGGACTCCTCGCCGGCACCGCCGGCGACCGACGAGGATGTGCTGCTGAGTGTGCAGAACCTCGCCGTGGACTTCCAGCCACACAATGACAGCCCGCCTGTGCACGCGGTTCGCGGTATCGATCTGACGGTACGTCGTGGCCAGATCGCGGGGATCGTGGGAGAGAGCGGATCGGGCAAGTCGGTCACGGCTTACGCGATCAGTCGGCTGCTGCCGGGTGCCGCGCGTATCCCGCACGGATCGATCCACTTCGACGGGATAGACCTGACCGCAGCCTCCGAACGGCAGTTGCGCCAGATCCGAGGTCGCCGTATCGGGATGATCTTCCAGAACCCCACCGGTTCCCTCAACCCGGTCTTCACCGTGGGTTTCCAGATGGTCGAGGCGATCCGCGCCAACCAGCCGATGGCCCGCAAAGCCGCCCGGGAACTCGCCGCATCGGCACTGCGGGACGTCGGCTTCGGCAACCCTTCCGATGTTCTGCGGCGTCACCCTTTCCGGCTCAGCGGAGGCCAGAACCAACGCGTCATGATTGCCATGACCATGGTGGTCGAGCCCGAACTTCTGCTCGCCGATGAGCCCACCACAGCCCTGGACGTCACCACCCAGGCCCAGGTACTCGACCAGTTGCGCCGGGTGCGGGATGAACACGGAGTCAGCGTGGTGATTATCAGCCACGACATCGGCCTGATCGGTGAGATCGCCGACGAAGTCGTGGTGCTGTACGCCGGTCGCGTATGCGAGTCCGGCACCGCCGAGCAGGTCCTGCTCGACCCGCAGCATCCCTACACCCAGGCGTTGCTGTCCTCGGTGCCGACCCCGGAGGTCATCGCCGCCGACAGCCTCGAAGGGATCGCCGGTGACCTGCCCGACCCCATGGCACCGATCCACGGTTGTCCGTTCGCACCGCGCTGCCCCTTCGTGATGGATGTCTGTCGGACCAACAACCCGGCTTTGCTGCCGGTCCCCGCCGGTCAGACCGTCGCGTGCCATCTTCACGTTCCGCAACCGGAGGTCGTACCCCGATGAGCACGACTGCAGGGCCCGCGCCCCTGGTCGAACTGGACGATGTCTACAAGCACTACCGGGTGCGCAGCGGATTGTCCCGCCGGACTGTGGCTGTCCAGGCCGTCAACGGTGTGACGCTCTCGATAGCCCCGGGAGAGATCGTCGGGCTAGTCGGGGAAAGTGGCTGCGGCAAGTCCACGCTGTCCCGGACCCTGGTGCAGTTGGAGACGATCGATTCGGGCCAGATCACGTTCAAGGGTGCCGTCGTGGAGCCATCGGCGTCGGAATCCTTACGGCGGGAGATCCAGATCGTCTTCCAGGACCCCTACTCCTCCCTACCCCCGCATATGACCGTGCGCCAGATCGTTGCCGAGCCGCTACTCATCCACCGGTTGCTGCGCGGGGATGCGCTGAAGCAACGGGTGGGTGAGTTGCTCACCAGTGTCGGCCTGGGACCTGAATACGCGGGCCGTCGACCAGGCCAGCTCAGTGGTGGTCAGCGGCAGCGGGTGGGCATTGCCCGCGCCCTCGCGCTCGAGCCGTCGCTGCTGATCGCCGATGAAGCGGTGTCGGCACTGGATGTCTCGGTGCAGGCGCAGATCCTCAACCTCCTACGGCGGCTGCAACGAAAACTGGGCCTGACGATGTTGTTCGTCTCCCACGACATCGGCGTGGTGCGGTACATCAGCGACCGGATCGCTGTGATGTACCTAGGCCGCGTGGTGGAGCTGGCCAGTGCGGCGGATGTCTACGAGAACCCGGCTCATCCATACACCCGCGCTCTCATGGATGCGGTGCCCAGCATCGAAAACCGCAATCGGGCCCGCCGCGAAATCCAGGGGGATCCACCGGACCCCAAAGATCCCCCGCCGGGATGCACCTTCCATCCGCGGTGCCCGATGGCCCAGGACATCTGCCGGAACGAGAGACCCGAACTGCGCGAATGGTGGCCCGGCAGGCAGGTGGCGTGTCATTTCGCCGATCAATGCCTCGCCCGGTCTCAAGGCGATGCCACATGAGGCCTCCCGTCCGCATCGCTCTTGTGGGCCTAGGGGTGATGGGATCCCGGTGGCTGCGCGCTGTGGTCGATCACCCGTCGGCCGAGATCGCGCTGGTCTGCGACACCGACACCGAGCGGGCCCGGAGCCGGGCAGCTGACCTCGGGACCCGCTGGTCCGCGGATCTGGACGATCTCACCGGCATCGACGGTGTGCTCGTGTGCACACCTGAGCACCTGCACACAGAGCCTGCTGTCCAGGCCCTGCAGGCAGGGATCCCGGTAGCAGTGGAGAAACCACTGGCCCATGATCTGGCCTCTGCGGCTCGGATCGTCGAGGCCTCCGAACGCGCCGGGGTGCCCGTCCTGGCCGGTCACATCCTGCGGTTCGAAGCCCGCTACAGTCGCATCAAGTCCGCCATCGAGGAAGGTGTGATCGGACCGGTCATCGGGGTGCGCAGCGCCCGGATCGGCATCCGCGGGGACCAGGACGTGCTACGGGGGCGGACCACCGCCCCGCTGTACTACGGGACCCATGAACTGGATCTGGCCCGCTGGTACGCCGGTGACATCGAGCGAATCTCCGCCTTCCGCAGTTCCGGGGTGCTCACCCACCAGGGCTACGACATCGCGGACCTGTACTCGGTCGCACTGCAGTTCACCAGTGGAGCCCATGGGACCTCGATGCTGGGTTGGTCCCTACCGGACCGCTCGGTCCCGCCGGGATTGTCGGGTTTCACCGTGATCGGGGACGATGGCTACCTGCAAGTGGAGCAGGGGGTGACCGGGCTGGTAGGAGTCACTGCTGAGGGCCCCACCGCGTTGGACACCTGGTACAGCCCGCAGATTCATGGCCGAACCGGTGGCGCCATGGCCGGGGAGGTCGATCATTTCATTTCCGTGATCGCAGACGGCACCGACCCGGTCTGCACAGCCCGTGACGGTATGGAAGCACTACGGGCCAGTTTGGCCGTGGAACACTCGGCCCGGACCGGGCAGATCATCATGATGAAGGAGTTTGGAGACCGATGAAGCACGTACCGATCGTGATCGGCGGCAAGCGCAGCACCGGCGATGGTCATCGAAAGGTGATCAGCCCGGCCACCGGGGACGCGGTGGCCACCATGGCCCTGGCTACGGCCGGCGACTTGGACCGCGCTGTCCACGCGGCCCGGGCTGCAGCAGAGGAACTGGCTGCGATGACCATCCGGCAACGGGCCGCGAAGGTGGCCAAGGTGGCCGACCTCATCGAACGTGACACCGAAGCGATGGCCCGGGACCTGTCCAGCGAACAGGGCAAACCCCTTGCCGAGGCACGCGGCGAAGTCTCCGTGGCGGCCGAGATGTGGCGCGATGCGGCCGAGATTGCCCGGCACCTGACCGATCAGATCCTGCCCAGTGATGACCCCGAGCGCGCCATCCTCACTGTGCGGCGCCCGCACGGCGTGCTGGGAGTGATCACGCCGTGGAACTTCCCGGCCACGATTCCGACCGAGTACCTATGCGCCGGTCTCGCCGCAGGTAACGCGATCGTGTGGAAACCCTCCGAACTCACCCCGGTGACGGCGCTGTGGTTCCTGGAGTTCGTGGAGGAGGCAGGCTTCCCGGCAGGCAGCGTCAACCTGGTGCCGGGAATGGGGCACGACATCGGCGCCGGGATCGCCGGGCACAAGGGCATTGACGCGATCGGCTTCACCGGAAGCCCCGCCACCGGCAATGCCATCACCGCTGCGGCCGGTCCGAAACCGCTGCTGCTGGAACTGGGCGGCAACAACGCCACCGTGGTGCTGGCCGATGCCGATGTGACCGAAGCAGCCCGCCGGCTAGCCGGTGCCACGTTCGCCAATGCCGGGCAGATCTGCAGTTCCACCGAGCGGATCATTGTGGAACGCGGCATCTATGACGACCTCGCGGAGGCACTCGCCGCCGAAGCACGCAAACTCCGTCTGGGCCCTTCCCTTGACGAACACACCACGATCGGCCCGTTGAACAATGAAGCCACCGCAGCCAAGGTGGACGAACACATCGCCGATGCCACTTCCCGTGGCGCGACCGTCCTCGCCGGCGGTGCAAGGGCGAGTGGCCACCCCACAGATCTGTATTACCAGCCGAGCATCCTCAAAGGTCTGGATCCGACGATGACGGCGTTCCGGGCGGAGACGTTCGGCCCGGTCGCCATGCTGATGCCCTTCGATGACCTGGATGAGGCAGCGAATCTGGTCAACGACCACGGGCTGGGTCTGGTCGCCGGAGTGCTCAGCACCGACACCGCCCGTGCGGTGGACCTCGGCCGGCGGCTACAGGCCGGTATCGTCAATATCGGTGACGTGGCGACCTCCTGGCAACCGCACAGCCCCTTCGGCGGCTACTCCGGACGCGCCAGCGGCGTGGGCCGCATCGGGGGCCGCTACTCCATCGAGGAGTTGTCCCAACTCCAGACGTTCACCCTGCCGGCCAGGATGTTGCCATGAGCACTATTCGCATCAAGGACCAGACGACCGAGCAAGCCGCGGAAGCGATGACCCGGGCGAAGGTAGCGATCCTTCCGGTCGGAGCCGTGGAGCAACACGGCCCGCACTTGTCCTTGCTGACAGATGCCACGATCGCGGAGGCTTTCGCGGAGTCCCTGGCAGGCCGCCTTGATGAGCAGGCAATTCTCTTCCCTTTGCAGCCTTACGGGATCTCCGAACACCACGAGAACTTCGCCGGAACGGTGACCCTGAGCCCCATGACGTTCATTGCGGTCATGGTCGACCTGGCTGCATCTTTAAAGAGTCAGGGTTTCACTCGGATCATTTTCGTGAACGGCCATGGCGGCAATATCGACGCCCTGTCGATCGCTACACGCCGGATTCGCAGCGAGTTGGGCGTCCTGGCCGCGTCGGTGATGTGGGCGCGTCTGGCACGCGACCTTTGCGCCGAACTAGCGTCAGGCCCGCGCTATGGCCACGCCTGCGAACTCGAGACGTCCGTCGCGATGTTCCTCGCCCCGGAATTGGTGCATTCCGAACGCATCCAACGACCCGGTCAGCATCGCGAGATCGATAGCCTCTCCGCCCCGCATGGTTTCGTGGATGTCGCGCCACGCTTCGACGATCTGACCACCGACGGCGTGTACGGAGATCCCACCGCCGCTCACGCAGGCTTAGGCGAGCAGATCGTCGCACGTGCAATGGAGCGGGCTGAAACATTCTGCCGTAGGTTCATCCGCGACGACTGGCCTCACCCCGGCCAGCACGAGGAGTTATGACCCCAACCATTGTGTACGGCGTCCGCTTGATTCGGACGATGGACCCGGCGTGCCCGACGGCGGAGGCGGTAGCGGTGCGCGGAGACCGGATCCGAGCGGTCGGCCACGTCGCCGAGTTGCTCGCCTATCCCGGTGCCGTTTGCGAAGCCCCGCTTCGAACACGCGGTGCTGCTCCCAGGCCCGATCACCGCCACACCTGCACGCATACACAGATGACTACGGCGGCACAGTACCGGCGCATGGCGGCACTCGGTGCCTGCGCCGATGTCTTCGCAAACCACATCTGGGCCTATGGAGATCAGCACCTGGACATCACGGTCGGGCCCGACGGGGCGCGACGGAACAACGCAGCAGCGACCTGCGCCACGGGGTACCGGTCGAGATCGAGGATATCCACGTCCACGGAACGGTGGTGGGTGGCATCTTCCGTCCGAGCACCAGCTCGGTGCCGTAGGCCGGTTGAGGGCTTCCGCGCCGGGCACGGTGGGATACCGCCTGGCGCGAACCGGTTAGTCGAGGACGACCGGCTCTTCCCTGGCGATCGATTCGCGGATGGCATGCACCACACGCTCGGTCTGACGGGCATCGGCCAGGGTCATCACCGGGGTACATCCAGTGTGCACGCAGTCCAAGAAGTGGCTGACGCTGGCACGCAGGTCACCACCGACACCGTCGCGGCCGGTCGGCCAGTGCATCAGGTCAGGTAACTCCAGTCCGGCTTTACCCACGTAGGACAGGCCCTGGTTGGCGCCCTCCACAGCGGCTGACCCTCCGGTTCCCACGATCCGGAACCCCGCATCGAGCGGGGCCGGAACCCCAGTAGGAAGTACCCAACTGGTGTCCAGGGACCCAATCGCGCCGTTGGCGAACTGGAACGTCGCCAGGACTGCGTCCTCATGTCCCCACTGGGCCGATGCCCCAGCGACCGCCTCGGCATACACCCGGCGGATCGGGGAGCCGACCACCCAGGACATGGCGTCGACATCGTGGATGGCAGTGGAGATCAGCAGATTCGTCCACTCCCCCAGCGCCTGAGCCCCGGCGGCGGTGCCACGACGGTGCGCTGACACCGTACGGACGGTCCCCAGACGCCCTCGGTGCACGGCGTCGCGCACGGAGAGGAACCTGG
The DNA here is from genome assembly GCF_049725185.1 of Pseudactinotalea sp. Z1748. NCBI lineage: Bacteria > Bacillati > Actinomycetota > Actinomycetes > Micrococcales > Cellulomonadaceae > Pseudactinotalea > Pseudactinotalea sp. Z1748. Next base: position 260,661 of record NZ_JBMPQB010000006.1, read on the forward strand.
GGTCGGAGCGCAGGATGAAGTTGACCATCACCACACCGGGCGCCGGGTCGAGTCCAGCGATGAGTTCGTCGGTCCGGGCCAGGGTCGGGGCGATGGGCTTTTCCAGGAGCAGGTGGCAACCTGCTCTGGCAGCCAACACAGCGGGCTCCAACCGCACTCCTTCAGGGACCGCCACACTGACGACGTCCGGGGCAGATCTCTCCAGGAGTTCCTCGGTGGAGTCGAAGGCGACCGTACCCATCTCGGACGCCACCTGCTGTGCGCGGTCAACATCGGCGTCGACCACTCCGACCAGGTCAGTGCGCGGATCGCGTGCGTAGATTGCCGCGTGCAGGGATCCGATCCGACCGGTCCCGATCACCGCCGCCCGAAGGGTCATACAGACTCCTCCGGACGGAAGGCCCGGTCATGCCCCGGGAAGACCATCGTGGGCCGCAAGTCGTGCAGCACTTGCAAACTGCGGGCCATCTGCTCACGCTGCTCGCCGGTGTACCAGTGGCCCAATCGCCGGGTCTCGAACTCCTTGCGGGTCATTGCGGCATCACCGGTAGCGAGGTAGCGCTCACTGCCAGTGTCCACCAGGACACTGACCGACCCCGGCGTGTGCCCCGGGGTAGATACCACGGACACGCCTGGGCACAAGTCCAACTGCTCCCCGGTGGGCACCTCGCGGACAGTCAATCCCTCGATGATCGCCTGCGTCTTGGCCGGCCCGTACACCTCCCGGGCGAAGTCGACCTCCCCGGCACCTACCACCAACTCGGCGCCGGTGAAGACCGAGGCGCCGGCAATATGGTCGTGGTGGGAGTGCGTCGCCACGACAATGTCGACGTCCTGAACGTCTACACCGTAGTTCTTCAGCGCCCCGGGCAGGATCCCGTAACTGGAGGTGTGGTGGTTGCCGGGATCGACCACGATCGTCTTCTCCCCGCGGATCAGCAGGGTGGTCGCCACCGGCAGGAAGCCTAGGTTGGAGTCGAAGACCGTGTCCTGCTCAGGATCGATACCGAATCGCTTCTCCATCTGATCGAGTTGCGCATCGGCCCCCACCGCGAAGTGGTAGGAGATCTCATTGCCGATGAGACTGAATCGTACGACCACCGGTTGAATGGCCACGTCCACGTTGATCATTGGGTCAATTCCTCACCTTGAAGTCTGCGGCTTGCCCGCTAATCCAGTCGAAAGCCTGGGTGCCCAGGAAGCCATAGTTGTAGAACGACACCCCATCGACCCGCCCCTGCAGCGGTGCGAGAGTCCGCTGCAGGCTCTCCGGTCCACTGACCTGGGGCAGGATCGCCCGAATCGCCGGGTGGATCTGTACGCCGTCGGGTACGAGGTCCAGGTAGTCGTTGATTGATGCTTCATTCGCCGCTGGGTCAGCCAGATAGAAGGTGGGGTGTACCTCATCAGCAATCTGGGCAATCTGGGCGACGTCCTGTCCACTTTGCCACGTGGTGCCGTCGATGGGTGTCCCATATATCGGGCCGAAGTCCAGCACTCCGATGCGCGCGTCACTCACCGCCCGGATCGCCGCGACTACTGCCGCCAGCAGCGACTGCACCGCCTTGTTGCGCATCTGCCAGTAGCGGCCCAACTGGCCCCCGAACCCGGCACGGAACTTATCCCAGTCGAACGGTTCGGCCGTGTCGAAGGCGTGCTCCATCGCCGTGTTGACCTGTTCTCGCACCCACTGCTGCAATCCGGAGACGTCCACACCGTCCCTCTCGCCGGCTTCGGTGCACCAGCGGCAGAAGCACAATGTGGCCAGCAAACCTGTCCGTGGAGCGATTGGCACCCCGATTACTTCGTGGTGGTACCCGTGGGCGAAGGGCATGTACTCGAAGGACTCCAGCAGGATCCGATCGGCACCGGTGGCCTGAGCGGCGTTGGACACCGTGCGGGTCACCAATTCCGACACCTGGGGGTTGGCGGCGCACAGGTCGGTCATGAGCAGATCACCGAATGCGTTGCGTACCGCCGCCTCGGGGTGGGTGGAGCCCACATGCGTGTTGTGCAATCCCAGGCACCACGAACTCAATGACTGGCCGCGAGCGTTGGTTTCCTCCCGCAGTTGCGGCCAGAACCCCTCGGGCAGGTCACTCCAGACCGGCGGCTGAATCGCGGCCGTGTCATACCAACCGGCGTCCGGCTGGAAGTACAGAGCGCCAGGCTGGGGGAAGTAAACCTTACGCCGCGGGTTGTGCGGCAGGATGAACCGCCCGGAGTGGTAAACGGACGCAACTTTAACGTCGCCGATTCCAGCATCGGCCATCCGTTGCAAGGCAGCGGCCGGGCCTTCGTCCTTGAGGTCCCATGGATAGGCCCACATGGAAACATTCTCAGCGGGCATCGTCCCTCCCGATGATCGTTTGCGGGTCTTGCCAGTCCCAATTCTTGAAATCGGACAGGAAATCGACCACCCCCTGGGTGATCGCGGTGAGCAGATCCTCCCCCCGTTCGGCGGTGGCCAGTTCAGGGTGCCCCAGGGTGCCATCTGTGGTGATCTCGGTGAAGTCCCAGGGGGTGGCGACCGCTCCGGCGCCCAGCAGGTCGTTGCCCAGATAGGGGTTGCTGACCACGTGCGGGGTGTTGGTCGCCTTCTCAGCATGCACCTGCTCACCGTGGGCGGCGAGCATCAGAGACGTTTCCATCTCACAGGCGTGGTTGATTCCGCCCAGCGGGGATTGCCGCCAGGTGGCGATTTTCTCGGTCGCGAAGTTCCAGTAACTTGCCACCGCGATCCGCACCTGCGACTCGAACCGCAACGACTGTGCAGCCGCGCCGAGCATGTTGGCGTTTCCACCGTGACCGTTGAGGAAGAGAATTCGTCGAATCCCGTGGTGCCACAATGATTCGGCAACGTCGCGAATAACCGCCATCAGCGTGTTGGTACGCAGGCTGACGGTACCGGCGAACTGCATGTGATGGGGGGAGAAGCCAGTCCAGATCGGCGGGGTGACCAGCACCCCCTCGACCTGCTCGGCGGCGCGGGTGGCCACGGTGTGGGCCATGATGAAGTCGGTGCCCAACGGCAGGTGCGGGCCGTGTTGCTCGGTGGCTCCGATCGGGACGACGACGACGCCCCCTGCGGCACCGAGTTCGCGGGCTTCGGTCGTGGTCAACTGATGGTATTCAACACTCATTTGTGGCCTCCTTGGGTCGAGAGCGTCGGGCGTTGACGGTGCGGGGTCAGCGGTGGGCTCCAGTGAGTACTTCGACAATGCGGCGCTGGAACACCGCGGTGACCAGAACCACAGGCAGTGCAGTGACCACGGCAGCGGCGGCCAACTGCCCGATCTGGATGTCGAAGGAGGATCGGAACAAACTCAGCGACACCGTGATGATGTCCAGTTGGGAGGTGAACAGCAGCGGCGTGGTGAATTCCACCCAGGACAGGATGAACCCCAGGATGAGGACGGCGAAGATGCCTGGGCGCATCAGCGGTGTGTATATCCGAATCAGGATTTGGACCGTGCTCGCCCCGTCCAGGCGGGCCGCCTCCTCCACCTCCATCGGTACCGAGCGCACGAAGGTGCCCAGGATGAAGATCATGATCGGCAGAACGAACGCCGCGTAGGGGATGATCAGGCCGATCCGGGAGTCGAACAAGCCCAGGTTCACCCACATGATGTACAGCGGGATGATGAACAGCAACGTGGGGAACACGTACACCGCCGCCAGGGCGCCCATAATGAGCCGTCCACCCGGAACCCGGGTGCGGAACAAGGCATAAGCGGCGGGTCCGGCCAGGGCGGCGCCCAGGAACGCTGCCGTCAGTGCCACGAACATGCTGTTGGCAATCGCTGGGATCAGCGACACAACGTGGCCCGGGGCAAACAGGGCCGTGTAATGGGAGAAATCCAGATCGGTAGGCAGCAGATTCAACTGCGGGGAGCGGATCACTGATTCGGGCTGGATGCTGGTGAGGATCACCCCGTACAGGGGGAAGCCCATGAGCACCACGATAATGACAGCGGCTACATAGAGGCCGACTTGCTTACGCCGTCGTGTTCTCATGATTCCCCCCTCGAGGCAGAGAGCATCTTGCGGACCAGGGCGAGCAGACCGATGACCAGCACCGTCACCAACGTCAGCAGCCAGGCAATGGCTGCGGCATTGCCGAAGCGGAAGGTCTCGAATCCTTCCTCGTACACCATGTAGTTCAGAGTGGTGGTGGCACCGCCCGGACCGCCGCGGGTCAGCACGAAGATGACATCGAAGGTCTTCATCGCCCACACGAACAAGAAGATCATCACCGGCAGCACCGTCGGCATCAATTGGGGCATAGTGATGTGACGCAGCCGCTGCCAGGCACCGGCGCCGTCCACCTGGGATGCCTCCAGGGTGCTGGTGGGGATGGTCTGCAGGCCGGCGAGCAGGAACAGGGTGGCGAACGGGATCCAGCGCCAGGACTCGGCGACCACCAGCGCGTGCAACGCCAGGGTGGGATCGCCCAGCCAGATGGTGTCCGCCGGCAAGCCAACCGCGCCCATGATCTTGTTGATGAATCCGAATTCGGGTTGGAACATCTGCCCCCACAGCACGCCGCCGACCACCGGTGGCACAGCCCAGGGCAGCAGCACCACGAGCCGGACGAAGGTGCGTCCCCAGAACCTCTCGTTGAGCACCAAGGCGATGGCGAGCGAAGGCACCAGGGTGACCACCACGACGAGTAGCCCGAAGTACAGGGTGCGCACCAGGGTCGGCACGAACGCTGCCGAGCCGATCACGCGGGCGAAGTTGTCGAAGCCGACGAAGGATTCGATCGTGTAGGTGGCGATGTCGATGCTGGAGACCGCGTAGACCAGCGTCGTGATCATGGGGTACAGGTACACCCCGCCCACGATGAGTAGGGCGGGGAAAACCAGGGCCAGTCCGGTCCAACGCTGACGGCGCTGGGCCGAACCGGCGGAGACCGCCGGTTCGGCCCGGCCAGGGGGGACGGCCGGCACTCGGGGGGTAGCGGTCTGGGTCAAGAGCGTTCGCTCACAATCTGCGCGGCAGCGTCGTCCAGAGCCGCCTCGATGCCAGTGCTGTTGGTCAGCACGGCGTGGATCTGGTCTGCCAGGATGCCCCTCCACATGGCTGAGTCCGGGCTGAATCCGTAGTCCACCGGGTACTCATAGGACTGCACCACCGCTTCGTTGACCGGGTACTGCTCGAGTACCTCGGGGTCCAGGTTCGCCTCGGTGGAGGCGGTGGCCCAACCGGCCATGGCGATTTCCTTCTGCACCTCCGGACTGAGAACGTGCTCCAGGAAGCGTTCAGCCTCGCCCTGATTCTCGGCGAACGTGGGGATGGCCAGGAACTCTGAACCATCAACCGAGGCGCTGGTGTCCACCGCAGGTTTGGGGGCGTACCCGTTGGCGCCGGCGATCTCCGACTCCTCGGGGTCGTTGGCCACACCGGCCATGAACGGGTAGGTGAAGAACAAGCCGCGGGATCCGTTCAGGAATGCCGGGGAGGCGTCGAAGACCCAGGTGTAGGTCGTCGCCGCCGGGTCGACCACCTGGTGCGTGTGCAACAGGTCGTACAACTTCTCCGTTGCGGCCCGGCCGGCGTCGGAGTTGAAGGCAGGCTGCCCATCCTCATCGAACCACTGGCCGCCGTGCATCTGCAGCAGCGACCCCCAGGTGTTCAGGACCGCGGTGTCAGCCCAGGCATCGGTGAACCCGTAGGTCTGCTGACCGTCGATGGTGGTGGTGAGTTCCTTGGCGTACTCCACGAAGGTGTCCCAGGAGTTCTGTTGGGAGTGCCACTGGGCGGGGGCCTCCGGGTCCAGGCCGACCTGCTCCAGCAAGGTCTTGTTCCAGTGCATGATCGGAGCGCCCACGTTCCACGGTACGGCCAGGTACTGCCCGCCATCCTCGGCTGCGGTCATGGTCCGGACCATGAAGTCCTCACTCTGCGTGAAGGGCTCCAGGACTCCGGAGATGTCGGTGAGCCACTGCCGGTCGGCCATCTCCTGGACCACCTCGGCGCTCAGGAAGACCGCGTCCCACTGCGAGCGACGCGCCATGAAGGCGTTCGTCAGCACGTTGCGCAGGTCCGGTGTGGTCACGTGCTCGACGGCCAGGTCGATGTCGAAGGCGTCGGCGTGGTTATCGGCCGCCTCCTCGATCGGTCCCATGTGTGAGCCGAGCAGGAGGCTCAGGGCTCCGGTGAGTTCGGCGGTCTCTTCCGGCGAACTCGAATCACGGCCGCAGGCGGCCAGCAGACCGAGCAGGGCGACGCTACTCGAGCCTTGCAGGAACCTGCGCCGGTTGACCGAACGGGGGGTGCGTGCGTTGTCCATGTCGTTTCTCCAAGTGCCGGATCAAGGCTTTCCACGCCTCTGTGAAATGTGTGGAGTTGCCGTGTCGTGGTGACTGCGGCCGGACCGGGCGGCCCGGCCGCACTGCGAACAAGTATCCCGCGTCGTTCTGCATATTGGAACGCCTGATTCACCTAACGATACGGAGGAAGTTGGCGGGGTGTCAACGACCACTGCAACGGCGGTGCCTGCGAGCAACGCTTCAGCGTTGGATCACCGGCGGCGGTCCCTCGGCCAGGGTTGCGGCGAGGGATTCATCGAAGACCGTTACTGTCTGGGCGATGTCATCGTCGGTGTGCGCGGTGGAGATGTACCAACGACCCCCGGGAAGTGCGAAGACGCCGCGCCGAAGCATTTGGACCAGCAACCGGTTGTAGAACTCTTGGTCCGCGCCCAGGAAGTCCTCGAACGTCGCGGACTGCTCCACCCCGATGATGCACTGGGCAACTGGCCCCACCTGGTGCACGGTGCCGACCACACCGTGCGCTGCCAGGGATGCACCGAGCCCCTCGCCCAGCGCCAGGCCGTGCCGCTCGAACGTTTCGTACACACCCGGCTCGTTCAACGCCTGCAAGGTCGCCTTGGCAGCGGCGAGGACGACCGGGTTCCCGTTGTAGGTACCGGCGTGCACGATCCCGCTGGTGGTGCGCTCCAGAATGTCGGCTTTACCCGCGATCGCCGCAAGTGGGAAGCCTCCGGCAACCGCTTTGGCGAGAGTGACCAGGTCGGGCTGCACCCCGTAGCGTTCAGCGGCACCACCGCGACCCATCCGGAAGCCCGTGATGACCTCGTCGAACACCAGCACCGTGCCGGTCTCATCGCACAGCCGCCGCAGTTCGGCCAAGAACCCCTCCGGCGGGGCAAGCACGCCGGAGTTGCACAGCACCGGTTCGCAGAACACCGCGGCGTAGTCGCGACTGCGCAGCAGTTCGGCGACCGCGCCCAGATCACCCCACGGGGAGACGGCAACGTCGTCGAGCGCTTGGACCGGCTGGCCCAGGCTGCCTCGGCCCAGGTCGGCGTCCGGGCCGGTCCGGTAACCGATCAGCATGGCGTCGGTCCACCCGTGGTAATGGCCGCCGAACTTGACGAACCGGTGCCGGCCGGTCGTGCCCCTGGCCAGCCGCAACGCGATCTGGGCGGCTTCGGAACCGGTATTGCTCCACAGCACTCGCTCGGCACCCGGAACGCGGTCGATGATCATCTCGGCGGCTTCGGCTTCCAGCAGGTGGCCGGCGCCGTAGGTGGCCCCGTGCGGCAACTGGGCCGCGACGGCCTCCGTAAGCCCGGGGTGGCCGTGACCCAGGATGACCGGGCCCCATCCGAGCACGTAGTCCAAGTAGGAGTTGCCGTCCAGGTCGGTCAGCCGGGAACCCTGGCCACCTTCGAAGAACAGCGGGTGCGGCGGCATCGCCGCCCGCAATCCGGTCGACACTCCCCCCGGCAGGGAGGCCTTGGTCCGTTCCCATGCCGCTTCGGACGCGGGCCAGGACGAGATGAGACTGGACCCGGCGGTCTCGGCCACGGTGCCTGTATTAGCCAATGCGATGTCGCTTTCTGTTCGACGAACTCCGGCGTTCTGGTTACCGGAACAGGGATTTCAGTACCTGAACTGTAGAGAGTGCACAGCGAATCGGTCAATACGCTTCGGCGAACATGGGATATCGCTGGGTCACAGACCCACGGGCTGCGTGGTCCGAGGCAGATCGTGCACGTCCACCGGGGTGATGCCCGGGCCAGCGACCTCGATCACGTCGCCGGCGATATCGCCCAGGGCGCCGCGCCAGGCGATCGCACCCTTGACCACGATTAACCTCGCCGCCGCAGGGTCGATACCCTGACTGGTGAACTGCTCGGCATGGAACGCCGGCGTGCGATCAGCCATCACCATGATCCGAATGCCCTGCACGTCGATGACGGCAGTGGTGCCCATGGAGAATTGCCGCCCGGTCATCCACGGACCACTCGAACGATAGCGCCCGTCGCTCACCCGCAGGATCCGTCCACGGATCGGAACCGGTGGACCGTGACGGTCATCGGTCTTGCCGCCCACCAGGGTTTCGATCTGCGCACCCTCGCCGAGTTCCTCAGCCAGCCGGGCAACCTGCGGGTCCACCAGCGGGACCACCGCCCCGGTGGCCCCGGCGCGCAGGAGTTCGCTCAGCAGCGCGGTGCCGTCGCCGGCGGAGCCGCCGCCCACGTTATCGGCGACGTCGACCAGGATGACCGGGGGCTTGGTGGACCCCAGCGCGCGACGCACAGCGGTTGCCGGACCCTCGCGGGCGACGACGAAGTTGGCGGCGTTACCCTCGATGTCAGCGATGGTCTGCTGCAGCACATCGGCAGCGGCGGTCTCGTGCGCGTCGTCATGGATCGCGAGCACGCTCATGCCGGCCCGTGAGACGTCGGAATAGGCGAATCCACCCACGACGCACACTCGGTGCAAGCCGGCCTGGTTTGCTCGCTGGTTCGCGCGCTGTTGCAAGGCACGCATCGGGTCCTGGTCAGTGGCCTGGGCAATGGGGGCAACCAGCAGCGGCACCTTGCGAATCGCCGTCCGCAGGCCCGTGCCCTCCAGCACTGTCGACAGCAACTGGCCGGCTTCCACCCCACGCTCGCGCATGTCCACATGCGGGTATGTGTCGTAACTGACCAGAGCATCCACTGCACCGATCAACTCCGGTGAGGGATTCGCGTGCAAGTCCAGCACCCCGGCGATCGGCACCTCACCGACGACGTCCCGCACGGCCTGCACCGCGCTGACTTCGGCGTCGTCGTAACCCTCGGCCACCATGGCACCGTGCAGGTTGAGCAGCACCCCGTCCAATGCGCCCGCGCGGGAGAGTTCGGAGTGAGCGCGATCGAAAAGTTCAGCCATCGTTGCCGAGTCAATGGGACCTGAGGGCCAGGCGCCTGCGGAGAACACCGGCACCAGGTCGAACTGGGTAGCGTCCAAAAAGCCGCCGATCACCGAGCCTACGCCCGCGTTCTGTTCGGCCAGTACGCTGCCGCTGGCGAGTTCGAAGTCGCGGAATTGCTCAATGGTTGTGGGAGCGGCGGAGTAGGTGTTGGTCTCATGCCAGAATCCCACGATCCCGATCCTGCGTCTGCGGACACTGTGCACGTCTACCTCCGGTACTGGGACGAAGTGGGATCGGGCGGGGCTGTGCACCCCGGCCGGTGAGTGGTCAGTTTGCGACCTTCCGGGCGATTGCCTTCGCTGCGCGCTGTAGGTCCCGTGCGACGACCTCCACCTGGTCCGGGGCGAGCCGGTCCACCGGGGCGCTAACACTGATCGCGGCGGGGAATGAGATATCTGGGATGACCACGGCGACGCATCGACCGGCTACCTGGTTCTCCTCGTCGTCCACTGCCCAACCCTGCTCGCGGACTCGCTCAAGTTCGCGCAGATAGTCCGCCGGCGTGGTGATGGTGGCGGACGTGTACCCGGGCATGCCACTGACCTTCAGCATCGAGCGCACGCGGTCGTCGGGCAACTGTGAACACATGGCCTTGCCCAAAGCGGTGGCGTGGACCAGGCCTCGCTCCCCAACCCGTGCGGCCAGCCGCATCATATGCGGTGATTCCGCCACGACGGTATGGACCACCTTGAAGCCATCGAGTACCCCGAGGTTGGTTGTCTCCCCCAATCGATCGCGTAGGTTCCCGAGTACCGCGGTCGCGGTCTCGCTGAGATGTTCCACCCCTCGGGTGTCCTGGGAGCGGAAGGCCAGGCCGAGCCGGTAGGCAGCCCCGTCAGAGGTACGTTCCACGTAGTGGCGCGCTTCAAGGGCGGTCAGATACCGGAACGCCGAACTCTTCGGCAACTCGGTTGCTGCAGCGACCGCGGGCAGTGAGACGGGTTCGGACGCATTGGCGAGCGTGTCCAAGATGTCACACACACGGTCCACGGCGCGGATCGGGTAGGCGTTGTGTGGCACGTCTGTGGCTTCCGTAGGCTGCGTTGCCTTCGCCGTCATTTCTCATTCCCCTTCATCGATACGCGGGATGGAGCGCCTTCGGCCAGCGTCCACCAAGATGTCGTTGTGATCGAATCTACGCCCAACAGGCTGATGCTGGATGCACCAGTCGACGTTCCGCCACATGAACAACTTAGTCTAGTGAGTGAACTGAGCACTACGATGAACCCCGACTGCCGCCGACGATCTTGTCCCGGTGGCGCCTTACTCGAAGGAGACAGCCATGCCCCGCACAGCCATCACCGGCGACATCCCGGTCAGCCACCTGCCCTTCTCCCCGGCAATCCGTGCAGGCGACTTCATCTTCGTCTCCGGCCAGGCCTCCGTCGATGACACCGGCGCCTACGTCGAGGACCACTTCGCCGGGGAGATGGACCGGTCGATGTCCAATGTCAAGCGCATCCTGGCCGCGGCCGGCGCCTCCATGGACGATGTGGTGCAGGTGCGCGCCTACTTGGGCGACATCTCCTACCGCGACGAATACAACGCGCAGTACGGCCAGTACTTCACCGCCCCCCTGCCCGCCCGGACCACCACCTCCGGCGGCATCAGTTCCCTCAAATTCGAGATCGACGTCGTCGCCTACCTCCCTTCCTGATCCGCTGACCATGCCGCTCGATCGGTTGACCGCGACCGGCGCCTCTCAGTAGGTTGCCAACAGATTCATCTACTGAATTACTCATTTCAAACAGAGAAACCCGATGGAGGGTGGCAGATGCGGATCGCAACGCTGGGAATCAGTCACGAGGCCAATACTTTCTCCTCAGTGCCGGCCAGCCTGGAGCAGTGGGAGAGTTCCGGGATCCTGCACGGAGACCAGATCCGGGAGCAGTACGCCACTGCCGAGGCCACCATCAGCGGATTTCTCGCTCTGGCCCAGCACGATCAGCGGATTCAGGTAGAGCCTTTGCTCTTCTCCAAGATCACCCCGATGGGGATCATCCCGGCCGACACCTTCGAACATCTCGTCGGCAGGATGGTGACACTGCTGCGTGAGGACGGACCGTGGGACGGGGTACTGCTCGCGCTGCACGGTGCTGCAGTCTCCGAGGAGTACCCGGACGCCGATGGGGAGATCCTGCGACGGGTCCGCGAGGCAGTCGGACCTGACGTAACCGTCGGGGTGACCCTGGATATGCATGCCAATATCTCAGCGCGGATGGTCGCAGCAGCCGATGTCATGACCGTGTACCAGACCAACCCGCACGTCGACGCCCGCGATCAAGCGCTTCGGGCCGCACGGATCGTTCGGGACACCATCGCCGGTCATCGACGCCCGCGCATGGCTTTGCAGATGGTGCCGATCGCTATCAATATTCTGCGCCAGGGCACCGATGACTTCCCGGTCCGGGACCTGCTGACCGCTGCCCGCGAAGCCGAGGACAGGCCCGGAGTGCTGTCGGTGAGTCTGGTGGAAGGTTACCCGTATGCCGATGTCGCCGAGATGGGCATGAGCGTGGTAGTGATCACCGACGACGAGGACGAGTTGGCCGCTGTGGTCGCGGCAGACCTCGCCGAACGCACCTGGCGGATGCGTGAACACACCCACGGGCTCGGCGTAGGCATCGAGGATGCACTGCAGCAAGCCGCCCGGGCCGACTCCGGTCCAGTGGTACTGCTGGACACCGGGGACAACGTTGGTGCGGGTAGTCCAGCGGACTCCACCCATCTGCTCGCAGCTGCCCAGCGACTGGGCGTCACCGGGGTATTCTGCTCGCTGAGCGATCCCGAGGCGGTGGCGGCCGCGGTGCAGGCCGGCCCGGGTGCCCAGGTGGAACTACACGTGGGTGGCAAGACCGATGCGAGGCACGGAGAACCGGTCCGGATCGAGGGACAGGTTCGCGTCATCACCGACGGTCAGTGGGAGGACAGCGGACCCACGCACGGTGGATTCCGGTTCTTCAACACGGGAACCAGCGTCCTGGTGCACACCACCGACGGCCACGATGTCCTGCTCACTTCTCGCCCCGTGGGCAACGTGAGCGCCCAGCAGTTGCGCGCCGTCGGACTGGATCCGACGACGCAGCCGATCATCATCGCCAAGGGTGTGAACTCCCCGCGAGCGACCTTCGAACCGTTCGCGGCGCAGATGATCTACGTGGCCACTCCCGGGGTGACCAGTGCGGATCTAAACACCTTCGCCTACTCACGGATCCGCCCGGTGTTTCCCTTCGAGGCCGACCTCGACTGGTCCGCGGCCCCCGACTCCAGTGCCTGAACCAACGTCTCCGGCCCTACCTGGGCGCTCACGACCGCCGGGTCCTGCCCCGACGGCGGCCCGCACCCCACCCCCACGAACAACCAAGGAGCAACTTCTGTGAAACTGATGCGCCTGGGCCCTCTCGGCCAAGAGCGGCCCGTCGTCCGCCTCGATGAGTCCACCTACGTGGACGTGTCGGATACGGCCGGCGACTTCGACGAGGAGTTCTTCGCTCGCGGCGCCCTGGAGGATCTGCGCCAGGTGGTCGATGAGCATCGCGCGGCCGGCCAGACCCACACCTTCACCGACGAGCGCATCGGCGCCCCCATCGCCCGCCCGCACCAGATCCTGTGCGTGGGCCTGAACTACGCCGACCATGCCGCGGAAACCGGTCAGCCCGTCCCCGAAGAGCCGATCCTGTTCACCAAGTCCCCCAATACCCTCATCGGCCCCAATGACGAGGTGCGCATCCCGCGCGGGGCCAGCGAGGTGGACTGGGAGGTCGAACTGGGCATCGTGATCGGCAAGCGCACCAGTTACCTGGACTCCCCCGAGCAGGCACGCGAGGCGATCGCGGGCTTCGTCCTGGTCAATGACGTCTCCGAGCGGGAGTTCCAGACCCGCCGCGGCGGGCAGTGGCTGAAGGGCAAGTCCGCGGAAACCTTCAACCCCGCCGGTCCGTGGTTGGCGACCCCGGAGGAGATCGACGACGTGGACAACCTGGGCATGTGGCTGGACGTCAACGGTACCCGCCGCCAGGACGGGTCCACCGCCACGATGGTCTTCGATGTCGACACGATCGTGCACTACATCAGTCAGTTCCTGGTCCTCGAACCCGGGGACCTAATCAACACCGGAACCCCGCCCGGGGTGGGCATGGGCTACCACCCGCAGATCTTCCTGCAGGCCGGTGACACCATGGAGTTGGGCATCGATCACCTGGGCACCCAGCGCCAGACCGTGCTCGCACCCCGCTGAACGCGAACCGCCCCCGCATACCTGCCGGATCGCCTACCAAAACCACCATGTTCTCAATGATCGTGCGCAACGGTCTCGTCATCGACGGCACCGGCACTCCCAGCGTCGTGGCTGACGTCGGTGTGCGGGGCGGGCGGATCGAAGCGATCGGTGACCTGACCCCGGCCCGGGCGGAGACAGAGATCGACGCCACGGGGCTGGTGGTGTCGCCGGGCTTCATCGACGTCCACACCCACAGTGACCTCACCGCCTTCCTGCCGGCGAGCGCCTCGGAGGTCGCCCGCACCTCGGTGCGCCAAGGGGTCACCACCGAAGTCACCGGCAACTGTGGCTGGACGCCGTTCCCCGCCACGCCCGCGCGCCGGGCTGTGATCGGTGACCACATCGCGGCGCTGTTCGGCCCCGCTGCTCGTACTTTCGATTCCTATGCCCAGTACCGGCAGGCGGTCGGCGCCCAGCCCCTGCTGACCAATCTGGCCCCCCTGGTCGGGCACGGCACGCTGCGCGCCGCCGCCGCTGGGCTGGGGCGTGAGCCCGGCACCGCCGAGGCGCTCCGCGGGATGAGCCGCTTTCTGGCCCAGTGCCTGGATGAGGGGGCATTCGGGATGTCCAGCGGCCTGGTCTACCCACCCGGGATGTACAGCCCACCGGAGGAACTGCACGCCCTGGGCCGGGTTCTCGCAGGTGCCGGGCGCATCTACGCCACCCACATGCGCAACGACATGGAGGCGGTCCACCAGGCCGTGGCGGAGGGGATCGAGGTGGGGCGGACCACCGGCGCGCGGGTGCAACTGTCCCATCTGAAGGTCGCCGGGAGGCCACGGTGGGGCACCGCCTCGAGAGTGCTGGACCAGATCGAGGCCGCCACCGCCGACGGCATCGACGTGCGCGGCGATGTCTACCCCTACGCCGCCAGCAGCACCTTGCTGCGGGCACTGCTGCCTCCGTGGGTCAACGACGGTGGAATCGACGCGATGCTCACCCGGCTCGACCATCCGGAGGTGCGTCGTCGGGTCGCCACCGAATTCGAGACCGGGCTACCCGGCTGGCAGAACTTCGTCGCTGCGGCCGGATGGGATGGCATCATCATCGCCTCCGCGCCGGCCCGTCCGGAGATCGAAGGCCGCAGCATCGCGGCACTGGCCGACGACGAGGGCCGTCCACCGGCGGAAGTCCTCACCTGCTTGCTCCGACAGTTGCGCGGTGAATGCATGGTCGTGCTGCACAAGATGAGCGAAGGGGACGTCCGCACCCTGATCTCCCACCCGTACGTGCTCATCGGATCCGACACCATCCCGCTTCCCGGGCGGCCCCACCCACGCACTGCCGGCACCTTCGCCCGGGTGCTGGGACACTATGTGCGGCAGGAACAGGTAGCCGATCTACCAGCCATGGTCAAACGGATGACCATGGAAGCCGCCGAGCGGTTCAACGTGCCCCAGCGGGGCCGTATCGCCCGTGGTTACGCCGCTGACCTGGTGGTCTTCGACCCGGCCACCATCACAGACCGGGCCACCTTCGCCGACCCGCTGCTCCCGCCACAGGGAGTGATCCATGTGCTGGTCGGTGGACAGGTGGTCATCAACGGCGGTGTCGACACCGGCGCCGCACCCGGCCAGGTTCTGCAACCGGCCTGAACACCCCACCCACTATCAAGGAGACACCATGAACAACTCCCCCACCAACGGCGCCGACGCACGCTTCGCCGCCCTGGAGCCAGTCACCTCTGCCGCTCCCGGACCGCAGTCCACCGTTCGCCCGCTGCGCAGGGCCGGTCAGGTACTGCACATGTCGGGGCAGGTGGCCTTCGTGGGCAGCGAATTGCTGGCGACCGGCGTCCTGGGCACCGACGTCGACGTCCCCACCGGCAATGCCTGTGCCCGCCAGTGCGCGCTGAACCTGTTGGCGCGACTGCAGGAGGAACTGGGGTCGCTGGACCGGGTCGCCCAGGTCGTCAAACTCACCGTGTTCGTCGCCTCCGCTGCCGGCTTCCGCGACCAGCCGCAGGTAGCCAACGGTGCCTCGGATGTCTTCGTCGAGGTCCTCGGGGATCGTGGACGCCACGCCCGCTCGGCCGTGGGCGTGGCCGAACTTCCGATCGGTACCCCGGTCGAGGTGGAAGCCGTGGTCGAGGTCGAACCCGGGGCATGAGCGCCCCGCACACCGACCTGCAGTAGTGGAACCACTGAGCCCGGCGGGTGCTGCTCACCTGTGGCATGAAAGGCACGATCCTGCACTCCACCGACCCAGAGACCCAAGCTGCCCCAGCAGCGTCAATGCCGGTGACGTCCGCCATGCGCGCCAGGTAGATGAGCAGATCGGCAGTCTCGTAGGCGACCCGCTTCC
This sequence comes from Pseudactinotalea sp. Z1748, assembly GCF_049725185.1. Lineage (NCBI taxonomy): Bacteria > Bacillati > Actinomycetota > Actinomycetes > Micrococcales > Cellulomonadaceae > Pseudactinotalea > Pseudactinotalea sp. Z1748. The sequence continues at coordinate 276,478 of NZ_JBMPQB010000006.1, forward strand.
GGAGTTCAGGGTGGCTCTGCACCACTCGATGGCGAACTGGCGAACGGCGTCAACCAACTGCCTGAATCGCGCATGCTCTGCTTCCTCGCCGGGGCAAACGCCCAACGCAACAGGAGTTGGGACAGGTAGGTGCGCCGCCTGGAGCCCAACCGCGTCGCAGCCAGAGGCGTCCCGTCCCCGGGGCCCAGGTAGCCCTGGGCGGTACTCCAGCAGGTGCGGTGCGCTCCTCGGCTACGCCGTCATCGTCGTTTCGAGTTCACATCGATCAGCACGATGATGATGAGGATCGTGCCCTTGACGATCCACTGGAAGTAGGTGTCGATCCCCAGCAGCACCATCGCGTTGGAGATGATCCCGATGAGTAGTGCGGCAAGGATGACGCCGACGACGTTACCGCGTCCTCCGAAGAGGGACGTTCCGCCGAGCACGACGACGGTGATGACGTCGAAGAGCAACGCCTCCCCTAGCGACGCGGTACCGGCCATGGTCCGGGAGGTCAGTCCGATCGCCCCGACGGCAGCGAAGACCGAGGAGAGCATGAAGCCGATCAGGGTGATCGCGCGGACATTGATACCGCTCAGCCGGCTCGCTTCGGCGTTGCCACCCACGGCATAGAAGTTGCGTCCCATCTGGGTGTGCATCGTGAACACGTAACAGCCCACCCCGATCAGCAGCATCAGGTAGATCGGGACGGGCACGGAGAACAGGTAGCCCATCCCCAGGAAGTTGAACCCGGAGGGCAGGCCGGAGATGGGCAGGCCGCGGGAGTAGAGGAAGGCCACGCCCATGAGGATGTTCATCATCACCAGCGTGGTGATGAACGCCGGTACCTTCCCCACCGCCGTGACCAGCCCGTTAACCAGCCCGACGAGCGCAGCTAGCACGAGCACCAGCGCGATCGCGACGAGCAACGGCAAATCGTTACGGGAGACCAACCCGGCCATCAGCACCGAGTACAACCCGATCGCTGAACCCACCGACAGGTCCAGATGGCCGAGCACGATCACGAAGAACTGCCCGAGCCCCACGATCGCCAGGAAGGAGATCTGGCGCATGATGTTCATCATGTTGCCGAGTTCGAAGAACCTGTCGATGAAGATCGAGCAGAGCAGGAACACGCTGAGCACCAGGAAGAAGATCATCCAGTCGCTGACGAACCCGCTGCTGCCGATTCCGTAGCGGCGGTTCTTCAGGGAGAGGCCGCCTTCGATGGCATCTCCAGTGGTAGGTGCCGTCATACCTTTGCTCCCATCAATGATTCCAAGATCTGGTCCTGATTCAGCCTGCTACCGGAGACTTCGTCGACGATCCGTCCTTCGTACATCACGTAGATCCGGTGACATACGCCGAGCAGTTCCTCGAGCTCCGGTGACACCATCAGCACGCCCTTGCCGCGCGCTGTGAGTTCGCCGATCAGGTTGTAGATTTCCGATTTCGATCCCACATCGATCCCCCGGGTGGGCTCATCCATCAGGAAGATGTCGGTATCGGCCAGCAGCCACCGGCCGATGATGATCTTCTGCTGGTTCCCGCCGGAGAGTTTGCCGACGCCCTGGAACAGGGAGCGGTACCGCGTACCCAGACGCTCGAGGGTGTCATAGGCGGCGGAGCGCTCCTTGCGCTCGTCCATGAAGAAGAAGCCACGTTTGAACTTCTTCAGTGAGGCGATCGTGGCATTGCGCCGGACATCGGTGTGCATATTGAGCCCGGCGGTCTTCCGTTCATCCGGCACCAGCCCCATGCCCACCCGGATGGCGTCGATCGGTGATCCGATCCGAACCTGCTCGCCGCGCACCCGGATCGTGCCGCCGGTGGTCTTCATGGCGCCGTAGATCGACTGCAGCAGTTCGGTCTTCCCGGCGCCCACCAGGCCGGCGATGCCCACCACCTCCCCGCATCGCAGGTTGAGGTTGACGTCGGAGAACACCGGAGAGGACAGGCCCTCGACCTCCAGCAGGACCTCGTCCTGGTGTGGGGCGATGGTCGGGTAGATCTTCGTCAGTTCCCGGCCGGCGATCATCTGGATGAGTTCGGGCTTGGTCAACCCCTCGACCCGTCCACTGCCCACCTGCTTACCGTCGGTGAGCACGGTGTATCGATCGCAGAGTTCGAAAATCTCATCGAGCCGGTGCGAGATGTAGACCACAGCCAGGCCGCGTTCCTTGAGCAACCGCACGAGTCGGTAGACGTTCTTCGTCTCCTGCTCGGGCAGTACCGCGGTCAACTCATCGAAGATGACCACCCGGGCATCGCGCGCCAGGGCGCGGGCCAGTTGGACGACCTGTTTGTCCGAGGTCCGCAGGCTGCGCACCGGCCGGTTCAGATCCAACTCGATCTGGAGGAACTTCATCAGTTCCTCTCCGCGGCGGCGCAACGCCGCGCGCTGCACGAACGGGCCGGCGGGAGTCAACTGCCCGAGGAAGATGTTCTCCAGGGCGGACAGGTCCTCCACTAGTTGGAGTTCCTGGTGCACCACCGCGATGCCCCGGTCCTGGATCTCGTGCATGCTTGCCCCGGCCGGTATCGGCTCTCCAGCGACGGACACCTCACCTGTGGCCATCCGATTCTCACCGATGATCGCCTTGATGAGGCTGGACTTCCCGGCGCCGTTCTCCCCCACGAGGGCATGACACTCACCCGCGTGGACTTCGAAACTGACGTCGTCGACGGCTACGACGCCGGGGAACCGCACGGTGCAGTTGCGGACCTCCAACAGGACGTTCGTCGAATCGCTCATACCTGGGCGTTCCGTGCCTCGTCGTCTGCCAGCCACAACCACCCGAGGGCCTCGATACCCGAGACGATGATTTCCTCATCGGGCGAATCGGGTTTCTTGATGTTGTGGATCAGTCGCTTCATCTCGTGGTACGGCATCATGCAACTGCGCACCCCGGTCTGGGAGACCGGGTTGAGGTCGAAGAACATCTCCTTCGCGACCGCGAAGTCGCGTTCGTTGTGCCGGGCTACCTCGTCCAGCAGTGCAGCCTTGCGGGCTGGGTCGGCCTCCTGCTCGTAGTCCAGTGCGCTGAGCACCAGGTCGTAGATCACCCGGTTGCGCCGATGCGCGTTCTCGATCTTGGTGAAGTGCGGCAGGTAATGCCGCAGTGCGGGCTCGGCCGTCACCTGTTCCTGGATGCTGCGGATCTCTTCCAACAGTTGCGGATGATCGCTGATGGCCTGCCGGATCTGGGGACGGTCGCCGTCGTTGATGATGTTCGCCTGGAACGGGAACGGGGTGGTGTACAACTCGATCTGGCTCTCGTGGATCGTCAGGATCGACTGCAGTACGCGCAGCACCCGGGCACCCAGGTCGGGGCCGAAGTGCAGGTCACATGCCCGCTGGAAGAACTCCTCCTGGGGCATGGTCGAACCCCAGCCGTAGTTCCCGTGGGCGAACTGGTGCATGAACAGCCCGTACCACTCGAACATGAACCCGTTGATGCCGTGCACGTCATGTTCGACGCTGCCGATGTGCTGTTCGATGTCCCGTTCGATCGACATCTCGTTCGGCTCATCCTCATACCGGACGATGTTGGAGGTGAACACCCGGTACAGCCGGCCCATCGTGGAGGTGATCGAGTTGGCCTCCGAGTCCCGGCCCCAAATCCGGTGCTTGCCGAACGCCTCGACCCATTTGGTGAACTCACTGTCCGGGACGTACAGCGCCGGCGCCCAGAACAGCACGATGTCATCGGGGATCGAGGCCACCGTCTCCGCGAGCCATTCGGGGTCCTTGACCAGCGGCGGCTGGCGGAAGGCACGGATTCCGAGCACCAGGTCGCTGCGCACCGCGCGGACGGTGTCGTAGATCTGGTTCAGCAGCCACATGTTCGCCGCATGCTTGGCCTCACCGGCGGACTTGGCGTTCGCGTGCCACCGCTCGGTGCAGGCCGGGCACTCGCAGAACCAGAACCCCTCCTCACTTTCCTCCAGGCTGAAGCCGTCGAAGCCCAGTTCGGCAATCTTGCGCATCGAGGCCAGGATGTAGTCGATGTTCTCCTGGTCGGACAGGCAGACCGAGTCGAAATCGTTCAGGAACCCCGAATCGGCCGGCGGAGTCATCCGCTTGTCCGGGTGAGCGATGGTGTAGCCGCCGTTGTAGGAGTTCAGACCCACGTAGGCAAAGATCGAGACGCCGAACTTGTGGGCGAGTTCGATGAAGTCGGCGAGGAAGTTCTCCTCGATGTTCGGGTGGGAGTAGGCGATCTTCAACCAGCGGTCGTTCTCGGCGTTCCAGATCTGGACCGGGATGTCCTTGAACGTGGTCTCCGGGTACTGCTCGAACTCGAAGGGCCAGTAGCCATACATCACCATGTTCAACTGGTTGATCTTCTGGTCGATGCACTGTTGCAGGTACTGCTCCCATTCGGCGTACCCCCACAACTGCATATCGAAGCCGATCCGCCCGTAGCCGGCGTACCAACTGAACGTCGGGGACACCGCACGCACCGGGATGGACGGGTAGTCGATGATCCTGGTGCAGTCGAGCTGGTAACCGTCGGCCTCCCCCGCCAGGTGCTGGGCGAGGATGAGGTTCTTCAGCGAGGTAAGACCGGCGACGTAACCCTGCCGGCCCCCATACTCGATCACAGCGTGGTCGGCGTGCAGTTCCAGGATGTAGCCCTGACTGCGGAACAGATCCGGATTCTCCACCTCGACCTCAGCACGGAAGGGAACCACGCGTACCGGCAGCGTCCGGCCCGCCTCGGCGGCCAGGAGCCACGGGGCGTTCCACATCCGCATCTGCGCGATCTCCCGCATCTCCTCCTGGCTCATCTCACCGGCGGCGGTGAGGTCCAGTTCGAGAGCCTCGAAGGGCAGCGTGAGCCCCTCCTGGGTGGCCACAAACTTCGGTTCGGGAAGCAACACAGTCATGTTCACAGTCCTTTCCAGTCGCGGGTCAGGCGGCGGCCGCCGCACGGGTGCTCCGCGCGGCGGCCGTCCGGATCAGCCCAACCAGGTCCAGTTCTGCCAGTCGTGCTCATCGATGTTGGCCGGAGTGATGCCTTCCGGCGCCGGGAGGTCGTACTCCTCGGGCAGCGATTCGCCATTCATGGCGAGCCAGAGCGCTTCCATCGCGGTGTAACCCAGGACCACCGGGTCCTGCACCACTTCACCGATCCAGGCCTCGTTGCCGTCCTGGATGTGCTGGAAGACCTCCTTCTCACCGCCGATGCCGATGAAGCCCATGTCTCCGTCCCGGCCGGCGCCCACGGCGGCGTTGTAGGCGCCCAGGACCGTGGCGTCGTTGTGCCCGGAGACCACGTCGATCGAAGCCTCCCGCTGCAAGACGTTCTCCATCAAGGTGTGCGAGGAGTTGCGGTCACCGGCGCCGGTGTCACCCTCGACGATGATGTTAGCGTCCGGGAACTCGGCCTCGACGACGGACCGGAAGCCTTCCAACCGCTGCTCGGTCACCTCACCGGAGGAGGGCACGGTGATGAACAACAGGGTCGGATCCTCGACGCCCTGCTCGAGCAGGTGGTCGACCGCGATCTGGCCGGAACTCTCGCCCAGGGCAACCATGTCGTGGCCGACGAAGGTCTCCCAGACAGCATCATCGGGGTTGTCCGGCTGCTGGGGGTAGTCCCCGACGACGAACTGGATGTCCTGGGTGTTGTGCAGGTTGACCATCGTCGGGATGATCGCCTTGGAATCGGTGGGGAACACCACGATCCCGTCCGCGCCCGCTGATGCCAGGTTCTCCAGGTTCTCGATGTTGCGCTGGATGTCCTGGTTACTGTCCTCGAACTGGAACCGGATGTTGGCGTCCGGGTTGTCCTCGGCCCAGTTCTCCATGCCCTCCTGGGCACCGAGGAACCAGGCGTACTGCAGTGTGAAGATGCTGCCGCCGATGAGGATCTCCTCGTCGCTGTCCGCTGCGGCGGTCTCGTCCTCACCCTCGGTGTTGGTCTCGTCATCATCGCGTTCCTCGGGCACGGGGCTCTCGGTTGCTCCTGCGCAAGCGGACAGCAGGAGCGAGCCCGCGGCGAGGACGGCGATTGACTTTGCGATCCGTGGTGTCTTCATCGATACACCTTTCTGATGAGTGGGTTCTGATGAATGGGTTCTGCTGAGTTGGTTCTGCGTGGGTGATGTGCAAAGTCGGATGCACGACCGGCGGCGTTGCCCTGGTCCGCTCAGGGGCGGCAGGGCTATCTCGTGATCGTCCTCATGCGCTCTCCGGATACTGCTGGACGACCACGAGTTCACCCGGCCCATGGGGTGCGTGATAGAAGTGCGGCCGATCGGCACGGAAGGTGATCAGATCCCCCACACGAAGTGTCGAATAGTTGTCCGTCAGGCCGACCTCGACTTCGCCCTGGACGCACACGACCCTCTCGACCACCCCCGGGGCGTTCCCGGGTGAATCCCGCCGAGCGCCGCGGTCCAGGGAGACGAAGGCTATTTCGATCTCACCGCGTGCCTGCCACCCGAGCAGCAGTTTGGCCTGGTGGGCCTGACCTTCGGCGGTCAACGCCGGTGCGTCGGCGTATCGGCGCACCGCGGGCTCCTGGACGCCGCCGGGGTCGACAAACATCGCGCCCAGAGAGACGTTGAGGCTCTTGGCGATGGCCCACAGGGTGTCCAACGAGGGATTACTCGCACCGCGTTCCAGTTCGGAAATCGTCGACTTCGACACCTCGGCGGCGCGGGCCAGCGCGGAGACGGACAGGCCCCGGCGCAGTCGCCACTTCTGCAGGTTGTTCGCCACCATCGGTCGGTGTGCGCTGCGTCCACCTGCACCTGTAGCCGGAGCGCTCCAGCCGGCGTCGCCGTTCGAAGCACCCATGGAGCCATCCTCGGCCGGGGGCGGGGCTTGCATCGCGGTGCGTTCCGTCACATGCTCTCCCTTGAGTGCTGGTCGCTCGCCCCCGGTTTCCCGGTGACTGAGATTCGAGGGTCGGTCGTATCGTTCGCTAGAACGTAGTATCGTTCGGCAGACCGAACAGTGGATAGTGAAGCACACGCCCCTGGGGGTGTCAAAGAGGCGCATCCGCCTCCGTACGCCGCCCCCACCGGGTGCTCACCGTGCCTGCACGCTGCCCGCTACGACCCGCGAACGAAGGGGTTCTGGCTTGAACCGGACCGAACAGATCCTGGCGGAACTCATCTCCATCCCGAGCGTGAACCCACGCCACACCGCCGCTGACGGCGGTGAGACCCGCATCGCCGAACACCTCGCCCGGTGGGCGCAGGGGCACGGATGGCCGGGCCGTCTAGATGAAGCCTTGCCCGGCCGGTCCAACGGTGTGGTGACCATCCCCGGGGAGTTGCCGGGCACGATCGTGCTGCAGACCCACAGCGACACCGTCGAGGTCCAAGGGATGACCGTGGAGCCCTTCCGGATGGAGCGGGCGGCAGGGCGGGTGACGGGCCGGGGCGTTTGTGACGCCAAGGGACAACTGGCAATGTTCATGGCTGCGCTGGAGCGAGTGGCCGACGACGACCAGCCGCATCACACGATCGTCCTGGCCGCATGTGTGGATGAGGAGGAACGCTTCCGGGGAGTGCTGGACCTGTGCACGCGCCTGGATCCCGAGGAGGTTCTCGGTGCCATCGTGGGTGAACCCACCGAACTGGCCCTGGTCACCTCCCACAAGGGTGTGCTGCGCGGCCGCATCCTGATCGACGGGCCGGGCGGGCACAGTTCCATGCCCGACGGCGTGGTGAACCCGATCACGGTGGCTGCCGAGGTGATCGCGTACGTGGCGGGGGAGATGGACGTGCGCCTGCGGGAGTTGACCGACCCGCAGGTCGGAGCCGCCTCCTTGACCCTGACGATGATCGACGGCGGTGATGCCATCAACATCATCCCCCGCCAGGTGGCGCTCAGTTACGACCGGCGCACGCTTCCGGGCGAGGACCCGCACGCGGTCTGGACCAAGTTGCAGCGGGATCTAGAGGGTCGGTTCAACGGCGTCCGGGTGGAGGAGCCAGCACTGGCTGATCCCGGGCTGCCGCACTCTGAGGCCCCGCTGGTGCACACGTTCCAGGACGTCCTTTCCCGCCACGACCTGCCCGCGGCGGCGGTCGGCGTGCCGTACGGCTCGGATGCCTCCAAGATCGCCCGGCTGGGCATTCCCGCGATGGTGTTCGGGGCCGGATCGATCAAGCAGGCGCACACACCGGACGAGTATCTGGACCTGGACCAACTCCACCGCGGAGTGGAGGTCCTCCATGACCTCCTCACCACGGATCTGACGCCGGGAGCAGCATGAGCATCGTCGCGGCCGGAGCAATCGCCGAGGCCGCACACCGGATACATCCCTATGTTCGCCGCACGCCTCTCTTGCGGCTTACCGTGCCGACACCGCAGGGCGACCGGCAGGTGCAGTTCAAACTCGAACAAACCCAAGTGGGTGGCTCGTTCAAGACCCGCGGGATCCTTAACATGGCGCTGCGTGCCCGCGAGCGGGGGGTGCTTCCGGAGAGGGGGGTGGTCATCGCCTCGGGCGGGAACGCCGGAATCGCGGCTGCCGTCGCCGGCGCCGCGATGAAGGTCCCGGCGACAGTGGCAGTGCCTCATGATTCCCCGCACAGCAAAGTCGATCGACTGCTCGACCTGGGCGCTCGTGTAGTCGATGACCTCGCCGACCACGCCGAGAGCAACGCCTGGGCGGACGGCTACGCCGAGCGAACCGGTGCGCTGCGCCTGCACGCCTACGACGATCCGGATGTGGTGGCCGGGGCTGGCACGATCCTGACCGAAGCGCTCGAACAAGATCCGAACCTAGATTCAGTTCTACTCGCGGTCGGAGGGGGTGGCCTGGTCGCCGGGGTCGCGACGGCAGCACCAGCAGGTGTCGCCGTAGTGGGTGTTGAACCTCAAGGTGCCCCGACGCTGCATTCCGCCTTGGCAGCGGGCCGGCCGGTACCCGTCGAGGTGGACACCATCGCCCAGGATTCGTTGGGGGCCCGCACCCTTGGTGAGGTGCCGTGGGCGATCTGTTCGACTGCCGGGGTGCAGTCGGTGCTCGTCGACGACGCCGCGATCACCCGGGCACGTCAGTGGTTGTGGACCGCCTGCCGTCTCGTGGTGGAGAACGCCGGTGCGTGCGCCCTGGCGGCGCTGCTCGAAGGCGTGTGGGCACCGCCGGACGGGGGCTCACCGCTGATCGTCATCTGCGGCGCGAATGTCGACGATCCGCGGTGAGCCCCGGGGTGGTCAGGACTTCACCTTCGCCATCACATCGACCTCAACGAGCAGGCCTGGGATCGCCAGTTCCACCCCGATGGTGCTCCGCGCCGGCAGCGGTTCGGAGAAGAACTCCCGGTAAACCGAATCGAACGCGGGGAAATCATCCTGAATCCGGGTCAGGTACGCCCGGGACTGAACTACGTCATCGAGGTCGAGATCGACTTCCTTGAGGACGGCTCGAATATTCTCCATCACCTGTCGCGTCTGGGTTGCGACATCATCGCCGACGATCTCACCGGTTTCCGGGTGGAATGCAACAGCGCCGGAAACGAAGAGGAATCCTCCTGAAAGGATGCCTTGGGACAGTGCAGCTTTCGGCTCCGCGTAGCCACGAGGGTGGACCTGAACTTTATCTGACATTTTCACTCCATTACTAGTCGTCATCTGGATACGGCAATGTTCGTCGCGACTGCTAATCTAGAGAGGCGCCGAGAGCACGTTAACGGAGAGCTTTGCGGGCTCGCCGGAGCGTTTGCTCAAGGGAACTCTACACGGGCGAGTACGTCACGCAGTGTTTCGCCCATAATGCCTGGTCGTGCGTTTTGCGGAAGGGTTGAAAGATGTGAGATGGATTGCCTGAAAGACTCCGAACTGAGGACCACCGGGTAATCGGATCCCCATAGCACACGTTCTGGTCCGAAATCCTCCATCACCGTGGTCAGCACTTCGTCGGCGCCGAGCACATCGCCCAATGCGTAGAATCCACTCGCTTTGACAAAGACACTCGGATTCTCATGCATCGCGACAAGGCTCCGCACTGACTGATGCGCCTCCCGGGTGGTGCCGGCTCCCTTGGTCGGGAGACCGAAGTGGCTGATCAGAGCCGGTGCACCCGCTAGGCCTTCCAGCGCCACACGCAGTGCGGAATAGACCGCGGCAGAGACGTTAAGGCTGATGAGAGCACGGCGTTCACTTAGCACCGGACCAACTCTCGCGATCAAGTCGGCAAGGGATTCTGCGTCGCCTTCTTCGACTGCGTAGATGCTGACTCCGTAGAACCCTTCGTCCAGCCATTCCACCACGTCCCGGTGGGAGGCGGAATGATGCAGGTATGCTAATGGCTTGATCCATGAGTGGCGGCGCGCGGTCCGCCCGATGTAGGCGTTGTTGCCGTGGTACGCCTTCTCCCCTTCATAGCCCACCACCAGCGCCGTGTCAATATTGTGGACTTGGCGAAGTTTCTCGTATTCAGCGACTTCATCGCCGCCGGATGGGCTGCGTCCGTCCGGTCCGATGAACCCATTCTCGAAGAGGTGGATATGGCTGTCTGCAAGGACTGGCTCAGTGGCCATGTGGATCTCCTATCGTTCCGCCTGCGACGGATGCTCGCATCGGCCTGGGTACAGAATAGCGCGTTCCAGTCCTACGCACTTGCATGGATACACACCCCGTCAGGTTATACACTCGCGTGAGGACCGATGTGTGGGTTCTTGTCGACGCGATGAGGTGAAGATCTAATGAGTAGCGGTGATTCTGAGTCTGAATGCTTCCTTTATATCCTCAAGCCCGGTTGCGCCGCTCGGTACGACGAACTCCACGCGAACGTCTGGCCGGAGGTCCAGGAGGAACTTCGCGCCTCCGATTATCTGCGCTATGACATCTACCGCTGGGGCGACGTGGTCATCACCGTGACCGAGCGCAATCGGCACCGGAGGCCCAAGCCGGTATCCGAGCGGGTGCAGGAGCAGGTGGACCGGTGGGCGGAACTGATGGCGCCGCTGTTCATCGCCTCCACGGACCGCGACGGAAACCTGCTGCGCGCAGCGCCCGTATTCAGTCTGTTTCAACAAGGAGAACACTCATGAATGGACTTGCCGATCGCCGCTACCTCGTGTGCGGCGCAGGCTCCGGGATCGGAGAGGCCACGGCCCACTTCCTCGCCGCGCAGGGGGCGCGGGTTGCCGTCGCCGACCTGCACCGCGACACCGCCGATCGCGTGGCTGAGGAGATCGGGACCAGCGACTCCTATGCCTATGACCAAGGAGATCCGACCTCAGTGGAGGAGTTCTTCGATGCCGCCGCCGGCGCCGGCCCGATCCACGGCGTGGCCATCGTGGCCGGGGCGCACCCGGGCAAGATCCCGCTTCAGGACGTCGACCCCGAGTTGTTCCGCCGCATCCATGGAGTGAACGCCCTCGGTGTGCTGACGATGCTGCAGAGCGCCACCCGGCGCCTGGTTCGCGATGGCCGCTCGGCCATCGTGGTGACCAGCTCGGTTGCGGGCATCCGACCGGTGGCCCAGGACGCGATCTACGCCTCGTCCAAGGCGGCAGCGCAGGCGATCGTGCGCTCGGCCGCCCTGGAGTACGCCGCCGAGGGCATCCGGATCAACTCGGTGCTGCCGGGTTCGGTGCTGACCCCCTTGGCGATCTCCCAGTCCTCGGAGGCGCAGATCCAAGAGGTCGCTGCCCGCACGCTGCCGATCCGGCGGCCCAGTGCATCCCAGGAGATCGCCAGCACCATCGCCTTCCTGCTGTCCGATGATGCCTCCAGCATCACGGCCACGGAACTGGTGGTCGATGGCGGGCTGGCCGCCGCCGGTCCGAAGTGACGCTCACGCGGTACCGCCGGTGACGCTACGTCACCACCCCGTACTCCTGGACCACCACGAGCCGCCCCGGTCCCCCGATCGCCTCGTAGAAGTGGGGTTGGTCCGCCCGGAACCTGATCAGGTCCCCCACGCCGAGTTCGGCCGAGTTCTCCTGGGTCCCCACGGCCACCGTGCCCTGCACGCACACCACCCGTTCCACGACGCCTTGGGCGTTACCACGGGAGTCCCGGCGCGCCCTGTCCGCCAAGGTGACCACCGCGACCTCGATCTCACCGTCGGCCCGCCACCCGGTGAGGATCTTCGCGATGTGCCCCACGTTGTCGGACTCCATCGTGGGCGCGTCCGCGTACCGCCGAACCTCCAAGTCCCCGTTTGTTCCCGAATCGGTGAACAGCGCGCCGAGCGGGACGTTCAGGGTTTTCGCGATCGACCACAGTGTGTCCAGCGATGGGTTACCCAAGCCCCGTTCCAACTCCGAGACGGTCGATTTTGAGATCTCGGCCGCCCGCGCCAGCGCGGAGACCGACAGCTGCCGCCGCATCCGCCACTTCTGCAGGTTGCTGCTGAGCGGCGGCCCTTCCTCATTCATCCCGCGCACTTTCCCGCGGCTGGCTATTGCCCATCCTGCTCCCCTCCTCGTGCTGGTCCACGACGCCGGCACCCGCTGGGCTCACACTGGCGACATAGGGCTCCGCTGAGGCTATCGCGCGTCGCCCGGGGCTGCCGGAGAGTCGACGCAGGAGCAGGTTGAGCCCGCTCCCAGGCGGCGATCAGGCTCCCCGCTGGGCGAACAGTTCATCGTTGCGGCCATCACGCTGATCCCCAGCGCGCGGGACGTCTGGCGACCAGGGAAACTCCGCTACCCGCGAAGTGGGTTCACAATGCGCACTCCGCGCAACGTCGCCCCTTCAGGGAAATCTTCACTCCATAATTCGTCGCAGGATGCCAGCGTTGCCGCTTCGAGGATGAGGGCATCGAAGATCGATAGTTGGTGCTGACGAGCAGTGCTTGCCGCGCGGCGAACCAACTGTAGATCGGTCGTCACAGTAGGAAAGTCGAGTTCACTCAGTATCTGCTCAGCGTCCACCCTGGAGCATCCCAGACGTCGCGTGAGGACGGAGTGCAGTTCGATGAGCACCTGTGTGCTGATGCGCCGATCCACCGGCGGTGTCGCCAGAGCCTGCCGGGCGCGTTGTTGACGGTCCGGATCAGATTCGTCGAAGAGATACGCGAGGATGTTCGTGTCCAGGAATACCCTCACGAGATGCGCCGATCGTCGTAGAGGTCCTCTCGAGACCATCCACGGCCCCCAGACGTCCCGCTCATCGACTTCGACAGTTCCAGAAGCCGAGTCACCGTGCGTTGTTGGCGTTCGTCCTCATCGTCCTCGGCGTACTTGCGCAATTGGTCGGCAAGGTAAGCGTTCACGGACTCCCCGCGCTCGAGAGCACGGATGCGGGCGCGCTTGAGCGTCTCGTCGTCGACTGTGATCGTCAAGTTTCCCACAGCGGCAGTGTAGCACTGGTGTCGTGTAGCACGAGGCCCGATGCACTAGAGGACGCCAGGCGCTATGGGCTACGGGCAGGCCCGACCCGGCACATGAACGACCTCACGGAGAACGGGGGTCGATTGCCCGCCCTCACCGAAGCACCGAGCCGGCCCACGTTAACCGAGCGTTCACCTCCTGTTCATCTTCCGTTATGATTCCTGGTAACCTTGGGGACCCTCAGTCAGGCGCGGCGAGCAGTCCCAGACAGCACCTGCACTGCGCAGTCCGGATGGGGGCGGCGCGCACCCGCCCGCCCACCGGCGAATGGCGCCCGGTGCCGCTTTGCCGGCCACCGAGCCCGTGCTGCCCGCACGCTCCACGCGCCTGACCCGCATAGTCCCGAACTCCACGGAGGCACCAGCACATGACCCGCACGCGATGGCGCACACGGACCCCCGGTGCGAGCACCCGGCGCAAGTCGCGTCGTCGTCGCGTGGGAGGCAGCGATGCCCTCCGGCGGGCCATGCTCGGCCAGATTCGTGCTGCGCACGACGGCGCCGACATCGCGCGAAGAATGCTCGAGGGCCTATCCACCGAGACGGCGCGCAAAGAGATCGCCGAGGTGGAGCGGGGTGGGGACGCCGAGCGCGCCGCATTGGTCGCGGGGCTGGCCAGCACGCTGGTGACGCCACTGGACCGGGAGGACCTGTTCCGGGTCTCCCGCGCGATCGACGAAGTTCTCGACACGCTGCAGGACTTCGTCCGGGAAGCAGACCTGTACCGGATCGACAATCGCGAAGCATTCCGCCCGATGGTCTCCAAGGCCGCCGATGCGCTGGACCTGCTGGAGGAGGCAGTGGACACGCTGTGGACCGACCCCAGCGATGTGCCGAACCGATCCCTGGCGGTGCGCAAGGCCGCACGTGCTGTGAGCCGCCAGTACCGCACGGAGTTCGCCAGTACGGTGGTGGACGCCCCCGACTCCTTGGACACCCTCAAGCACCGGGAGTTGATCAAGCGCCTGGACTGGGTAGGCGTACGAATCAGAGAGGCTGCCGATGCACTGACCGACGGTGCGTTGAAGCGGGGGTACTGAGGCGCTTTGATCGCCCCCGAACTCCTGATCGGCCTCGGCCTAGCATTCGCACTGATCACCGGCACCAACGACGGCGGCGCTCTGCTCGCACCGGGCCTGCGCGTGCCGGGCCTGAGGCTGCTGCCCGCGCTGGCAATCCTCACCCTGGCCACCGCGGTGATTCCGCTGGTCACCGCCGCACCGGTGGCCCATACGCTCACCTCCACCATCGTCCCCCCGGGCCAGTCGGGCTCCCTGGCGCTCCTGGTGGCATTCGTCAGTGCCGTGGTCGTGGTCTGGGCGCTCACCCGGCGCGGTCTGCCAACGAGTCTGACCCTGGCCGTGATCGGCGCCACCGCAGGTGCCGGTGCGGGCCTCGGGCTCGCAGTGGCCTGGTCCGCGCTCACAGTGGTGCTGATCGTGGCCGCCCTGGCCCCGTTCGTGGGCCTGGGGCTGGCGCTGGCAGGGTCGACACTGCTGAACACCCGCTGGGACAGCGCCTACCTGCCGGTGATGCGTCGCGGTCATCTCGTGGCGTTCACCGCTCAGTGCATTGCCTACGGGGCCAATGACGGACAGAAGATCCTGGTGCTGCTCCTGGCAGCAGGGTTGGCCCATCCGGACGGACGACTGTCCTGGTGGTGGTACCTGGCGCTGGGCCTGGCCTTCGCGATCGGCACAGCCCTTGGGCTGCCGCGCATCGCCCGATCGGTGGGCACCGGCATCCTGCACACCAGCCCCGCCCACATCGTCACCGCGGAATTCGCCGCAGCCGGCGCCGTGCTCGGCAGCGCCGCCCTGGGCGCACCGGTCAGCATGACCCAGGCCATTATCGGCGGACTCCTCGGCGCCGGGCTGCGCGAGAGCTATCGCCGCATCCGGTGGAAAGTGGTCCGCGGCCTGGGCCTGGCCTGGTTGGTCACCCTTCCGCTGGCGTTCACGGTTGCGGCGCTCGGCGCCTACGTGACTGCGGCTGTTATGGGCTGATTCGGCCCGAGTCGCACGCCTCGTTCACGGTGTGATGGATCGGGAGATCACGACACGGTCGCGGCCTATGTCATTTAGTCACTCCTTAATGCTCCCTTGACCGGATACTTACTCCTCTCTTCAATAGGAGGACGATCCAACGAAGGAGCACGATCAATGTCACGATCACCGTTGAGCCGTCGGCACTTCCTGGCGGGCACCGCGCTCGCTACGGCCGGAGCAGTCCTACCGAGCAACGTCTTGCCGGCATTCGGCCTCGGACCTGTCCGAACGGACGTCGGTCCCGCTCAGTTAGAGCGTGAACTGGCGGAACTCGACAAGCCGATCTACCTGCTCGAAAACGTCATACCGGACAACTTCTCCGTCGACGATGGCAGCGAAATTGGCATCTCAGACGCTCATGGAAACATTGGTATTCACTCGCTCCAATGGGACTTCGAGCCTGGTGCACATCTTCGGGTCGAGAATGACCTCGGATATTCCGAGCCATCAGGGGGCGTCACCGACTACTTCTCCGTCTGGATCTACAACGAGACGCCCATCGATAAACATCTGCAGTTCACTTTCGGCCGCGGCGACACAGTTGATGCCTGGTTCGATTTCCACCTCAACTTCCACGGCTGGCGTACCTGCTGGGTCCGGTACTCCGACGACACCGAGGGCACGCCACATCCTGATATGGATCGCATCACGATCGTGGCCCCGGACGACCACGGCACACTCTGGATCGACCA
Organism: Pseudactinotalea sp. Z1748; assembly: GCF_049725185.1. Taxonomy (NCBI): domain Bacteria; kingdom Bacillati; phylum Actinomycetota; class Actinomycetes; order Micrococcales; family Cellulomonadaceae; genus Pseudactinotalea; species Pseudactinotalea sp. Z1748. The sequence goes on from NZ_JBMPQB010000006.1 coordinate 292,516, forward strand.
ACTGGTCACGAACATCTCGATCCGCCCGGACCGTCCCACCCCGGACTTCCAGGTGCCCACCCTGGCTCCGGAGTTCCCCGAGGCGAACAACTACCACTGGATGGGTCTGCTCGACTTCTGGCACAAGCAGGACTCCCCCGGGTTCGACTCCAGCAACGTCACCCAGGCCGAAATCGACGACGCCGAGACGATCCGTGACCGACTACTGACCCGGCAACGCGCCAACCCCTCCTTCAACGACGCAGCCCTGGCCAGCCTGGAGGACCGTTTCACCGAGTTCGGCGTGCCTGAACTGGCCGACCCGTACGCCGAAGGTGATGAGCTGCGCCCAGCGGGTGTAGGTGCGAAAGTCAACCACAACCAGATCGCTATCTTCCCCGCCCGGTATCGGCAAGCGGTGCAAGAGTTCACCCACGTCGTCCCCCTACGCGGACTGTGGGAGCAGTGCGGCCTTCCGGCCGCGCAGACCTGGGACCATGCCACGCGTCAGGGTGATACCGCAGCCGCCGACCGGGCAGCACAGTTGGTGCTGCGCCTGCTCACCCACTTGCACGATCAAGGGTGGACCACCGGCTCCAGCCAGGGCACTATCCACCACATCGGCTATGCCTACCGTGCATGGGCCAGTTCGGTGCTGATGGTGGAGCCCTTGTTGCGCGAGCGCGGGATCTGGGAGCGGACGAGCACCAGCGTGGCGTGGTACGCCGGAACCGGCCGACTCACCGATGACTTCACCGAGAACCAGCACCGCTCGGGACTGGTCGACGTCCTCAACACGCTCATGGAGGGGCTGCTCTCCAGTTGCTTCTTCGCCGAGACCTGGCCGGAGCGCGTCGGGCGGCTGCGCGCCTTCAAAGCATGGATCGATCGCGCCTACAGTTACGCCCCAGGTACCGAAGGCGGATTCAAGCCTGATGGTTCGATGTACCACCACGTCGCCCCGTACCCCATCTACGGACGCGACGCACTCTCGGGAAGCACCGTGGTCATCACCGACTGCGTCGGAACCGTCTTCGCCCTTGGCGCGGCCGGGCAGGAGGTGCTTCGCAACGCACTGCATCACCAGGCACTCATCGCGAACACCATCGACTACCCGGTCAGTCAGGGCGGGCGACACCAGACCGGTGAGTGGCACATCCGACCCGTGATCAATCCCTTCGGCCTGACCGCTCGCACCCGACTGGACGGCGAAGCCGGGTTGGATGAGGAACAAGCCGCGATGTTCCGGCGGCTGGTACCGCCCGACGCCAGCAACTGGCAGCGGAACCTCGATGCCCAGTTCGAAGCCGCCGGTATCCAGCCCGCACCCGCACCCAACGGCTACTGGGCGTTTCCTTACGGTGCTGCCGGTCTCAGCCGGCAGGACGAGTGGCTGGTGACCATCAAGACGCACAACAACTACATCTGGGCCACGGAGATCTACGACCAACAGAACGTCTATGGCCGGTACCAGACGTACGGGCAGATCTCGATCCAAGCCGATCTCGATGGCGACTCCTGGGTGTCCCTGAGCGAGAACGGGTGGGCTCAACCCGGCTACGACTGGAACTTCATCCCCGGTGCCACGACCAAGACGCTGCCGTTCGATGAACTGGCTACGACCGTAGGAGCCAGTGGGGAGACGCTCCCGTTGAGCGAATCACGTTTCGGCGGCTTCGGCGCCCTGGAAGATCACGCCACCGTGTTCGGGATGGAACTGATCGAACATCCGGCTTTCGATGCCAGCCATACCGCCAGGATCTCGGCACTGATGGTCGGTGATCGCGTGATCGCACTGGGCAGCAGGATCCGGAACAACGACTCGGCGAACCCGACCCGCACCACCTTGTTCCAGGTCTCGCCCGAGGTGATGAACAACCCGCGCGATGTGCAATCCGGCGACGACTGGGTCACCGACCCCACCGGTAACGGGTACGTCGTCGTCGATGGTCCCGCGCCGACCCACCGAACCGCTGAGCAGACCGCACCGGACTGGAGCGGCAACGGTGAGGGCACCCAGGTGGTGGCGCTGGGTTACCTCGATCACGGGACAGCTCCCCTGGACTCCCAGTACGCCTATGTGATCCTCGTGCAGGCCGGAGCGGATCGCACCGCTTCCTTCGCAGCAGCAATGGCCGGACCGCAAGAACCTGTGCGCATCCACCAGCATGACGCCGTTGCTCACGTGGTGACCGATGTGGAGTCCCAGGTGAGTGCGCACATCGTGTTCGAGCCGGATATCGACCTAGTGGCCGAGTCGGTCGTCCGTTCACTCAGCCGTCAAGGACTGGTCCTGAGTCGCCCCACCGAGTCCGGTGCGATCGACTTCTCCGTCACCGACCCCGACCTGCACCTGTATGAAGGAATTGATGAGGAGCAGTACGACGGCGACGGAAACTACGTCGGAAACTTGAGCCCGTACTCACGGCCGTGGCGCTACAACGAGAGCCCGCAGACGCAAACCACGGTGGTATTTCGCGGACCGTGGGAACTCACACATGCCCGCGACGATGTGCACCTGGACACCACCACCGATGGTGACACCACGATCACCGTCACCACCCAGCACGGCACTGGTGTGGAGTTCTCGCTCACACCCGGAGCGAGCATCGAGACAGTCCGGACGGCATTGGACACCTATATTTCTGACGGGCTGATAGCGGGACCGATCGCCCACCGACTCGCCGATGCCCTGGAGCAGGCCGAGAAGCATCTGGACGGTGGGAGGTCGACACCGGCGATCGGGGCCCTGGAGCGGTTCATCCGGCATCTTGATGGCCCGGAGCGGCCCGACACCCTGGACGCACTGGCTGCAACGAACCTGCGGGAGCAGGCCGCCGCACTCCTCTCCCAGATCAGTTAATGACGCAGACAGTTCACGAAAGAAGGAACTATCCGTGAGAGTCGAAGAGCATCACCACGACGTGGTGGTCGTGGGTGGCGGACTGGCTGGCACCTCTGCGGCGATCGCCGCTGCACGCGACGGCCAGAGCGTGGCACTCCTGCAGAACCGCCCGGTCTTGGGCGGCAACTCCAGCAGCGAGGTCCGAGTGTGGGTGTGCGGGGCCACCGCCACCGGACATCAGCGGTATGCCCGCGAAACCGGCATCGTCGGCGAGTTCTATCTCGAGAACGAGTACCGCAACCCGCTGGGTAACCCCCAGTACTGGGACCTTGTGCTGCTCGAAGCGGTCAAGAACGAACCGAACATTGACCTGTTTCTGAACACGCACGTGCTCGATGTGCACCTGGATGGGCAGCGAATCGAGTCTGTGATGGGCCATGTGCTCGGATCCGAACGCGAGTTGCACATGCACGCCCGGTTCGTCATCGACTGCACCGGCGATGGTTCGATCGCGGCGGCAGCCGGCGCCGACCATCTACTCGGCAGGGAGGGTCAGCACGAGTACTCCGAGTCCTGGGCACCCGCCGAGAAGGACGACCTGACCCTCGGCAGCACGCTGTTGTTCTATACCCGCGAGGAGTCCGAGCCGGTTCCGTTCATTCCGCCGTCATTCGCAATCGATGTGCAGGGCACCTCGATCCTGGAATCGCGGGTGATCCGCACCGGCGATAACGGTGCCGACTACTGGTGGATCGAGTGGGGTGGCGAACTCGACGTGGTCCACGACAACGAACGGATCCGCGATGAACTCTGGGGGGTCATCTATGGCATCTGGGACTACATCAAGAACTCCGGGAAGTTCGACGCCGAGAATCTCACCCTCGAATGGGTCGGTTCGGTGCCAGGCAAACGCGAGTACCGCCGGGTCCTCGGCGAGACGATCATGACGCAAAGGGATATCGAACAGGACCGCCGCAAGCCGGACGCCATCGGCTTCGGCGGCTGGTCCATCGACCTGCACCCACCCAAGGGCGTCTATGAACCGCGCGGAGCGGCACAGCAGATCTACCCGCCCGGCCTGTACGACATTCCGTTCGGCGCGCTGTACTCCCGAAATATCGGGAACCTGTTAATGGCGGGCCGCAACGTGAGCGCTACGCACGTTGCGTTCGGCTCCATGCGGGTAATGGCTACCTGCGGCGTCATGGGTGAGGCCGCCGGTACTGCGGCCGCACTGTGCGCTGAGCAGGGTATCGACCCCACCGACCTCAGCGAGTCCGTGACCACCCTCCAACAACGGCTGATCCGACGCGATGCCTCCCTCATCGGTGTGCCGTGGACGGATCCCGCCGACAAAGGACGAGGGGCGCTGGTCACCGCCAGTTCGTCGCTGGATCCGGACGCTTCAAGTGTCGTCGACGGCTCGGTCCGTCTCGGCGCTGATACCGCCGTGCTCTTCCCTCGGACGAGCGCCGCACGCGTCGCCCGTGTCTGCTTGAGTGCGAAGCAGCGAACCTCTGTGCGGTACGCCTTCCACACCACAGCCGATCCGCTCACCTACGCGCCCCGGGAACTCCTCTCCTCCGGCACGGTGGACATCGAGGACTCCGAGAGTCGATGGCAATCCCTCGAACTCCCCTCGGCCCGGCACGATGAGGAGAATCTGGTCCTGGTCCTATCCGCGAACGACGACGTCTCCTGGCACACCCATCCCGACTACCTGTTCGGTCAACTCGCGATGCGCCGCCGCGCCGATCTCGCCACCCGCGACATCGACCTTCATGTGGATGACCGCGCACCGAACGAGATCGTTCAGTGGGACGTCAAGGCGTTGAACCGTACCCGGTTGGCGCTGCGGATCGACGACGGCGGTCCTTACGCGCCGAGGCAGGTGATCTCCGCGTACAGCAGACCGTTCGCTGGTCCCCAGATCTGGTCTTCGGCACCGATGTCGAACGGGCCCGAGTGGATCGAGTTGCAGTGGGACGTGCCGCAGTCAATCGAGGAAGTCCACGTGTTGTTCAACGACGACGTGAATGAGTACGCCAACAACCTGCACTCCTCCCGATGGCCGTTCCGCGTCATTCCAGAGATCGTGGCCGATTACGACCTGGAGGTCTACTGCGACGGAGCCTGGTACACGTGCGTAGTCGAGCGCGGTAACCGGAGACGTCACCGGGTGCATGCCTGCTGCGCCCAGAACGTGGAGGCTATTCGGGTGAAGGTGCTGGCCACCAACGGGTCCCCTTACGCGCAGGTCGTGGCGGTCCGAGTCTTTTGAGAGCCCGCCGTCCAATCCACGCCGGCTTGACGGAATACCGAGTGGAGATGTTCGATCGCCACCTCCAGGGGTGCAAGGGCCGGGAACCACACCCGCTCCCACTCCAGTGACACCCAACCTGGGTATCCGCGCTCTCGGATCGTCGTCAGGATCTCGATCAATGGGACCGCACCATCGCCAGGTAGTTCGGGTGCCGGATCGCTCCTGCTCACAGCATCCTTGACTTGGATCCAGCCATCGGTTAACCATCCGGACAGGTGGTCCAGCGACTCACCCGCGCTCTCTCCTACCCGCCAGGTGTGCAGTACGTCCCACACTGCCGTGAGCGAGCCGCGATCGGCAGCCGAGTCAACTGCCGCGTCCAGGAGGTTGGCAATGTCGGCCGCAGCACAGTGGGAATCGTGCGTCTCTAAGGCGATGTGCACCCCCGTGTCACGCCCGATCTGAGAGGCTTGCGCGAGCCGGTCGACCAACTCCCGGTCCTCGGTGCGATCCGCCCCCCTGCCGGCCCCGGGAAAGACGCGCACATGCGTCGCCCCCAGCCGGTTCGCGTCCGCCACGGCCGCACTGAGATCGCCGATGAAGTCGTCGCGCGTCCCCGCACCGACCTTCACTCTGGAAGCCAGGACGACGAAGTCCAACGTTCCCAACCGATCGCGGATCCCGACGTCCCTGTACTCCGCGGGCACGACAGCGTCGTGCCTGATCTCGATTCCCTGAACCCCTGAGCGCTCGATCAGATCCAGGAATGTCGACAGCCCAGCCTCCGGGACGCCGAGTCCGGAGATGGCCAACCTGATCGTCACGATCAGTACCTCGGGACAGTGTTGAAGGCCGTCGCCAAAGGGAACGGGCTCCGCCCGGGTCCCACCGTGTCCACCTGCCCCGCGCCGCTCACGGGCAAGGCCCGACCATCGAGGTCAACACGTGTGTGCTCCTGAAACCATGCGTTCAGTTGGTCATGCAGTCCCTCGCTCAACGCACCAGCGCCGGGTGAACCGATCATGTTCGACCGCTCCCCCGGATCGGCGATGAGGTCATAGAGTTCGTGCGGCCCATGGGGATAGCGATGGACGTACTTGTGGCTGCGGGTGCGGATCATCCGAACCGGCCCGTACTCATCGAAGACCACAACGCGCTCCCGGCGATCTTGCTCCGGATGCCCCATGAGAGTGGGGACGAAGGAACGACCAGGCCCATCCTCCTGCGGTTGTGCGATGCCGCAGAGCTCCCGCAAGGTTGCCGCGACGTCATAGGCGGACACCAGGGCATCACTAACTTCCCCTGCTGGGATACGACCGGGTTGGCGCATGATGAACGGCACCTTCACGGACTCGTCATACATGTTCTGGGGGAAAGTCGCGTTCCCTTTGCCCCAGATCCCGTGCTGGCCACAACTGAACCCGTTGTCGCTGGTGAAGATCACAACCGTGTGCTCGTCCAGTCCGAGTTGGGCAAGGCGCGATAGCACCCGACCGATTCCTGCGTCCATCGCCGTGACCGCCGCGAAGTAGCCCTCGAGTGCGGCGCGAGTATCCGGCTCACCGCCGATCGGGGCGCCGTCGACGATCGGCACCCAGGGATGCAACTCCTCCTGCGGCAGCGAGTCGAAGGCGCAGTCGCGGTACAGGTCGGTGTACTCCGCGGGATGGTTGTTCTTCCACGGACTGTGCGGAGCCGTGTAGTGCAGCGACAGGTAGAACGGGTCTTCGGTCCGCGACTCGTCCTCAAGGAAATCACAGGCAGCATCGCTCAAAACATCGGTGACGTAGCCTGGTTCGTCGACGGGCCCACTCTGGTCGTACAACGGAGCACCGTAGTACGGCCCGCCTCCTCCGCCGTGAGCCAACCAGCGGACAAATCCGGGGCGTGGCCTGTCATTGGCGCCGAGGTGCCATTTGCCCACGAGGCCGAGGCGATAGCCCGCGTCTGCCAGGTCGTCCGTGTACAGTCGCTGACCGCCGAGGAAGTCCTGACCCTCGGCTCCCACATGTCGTGCGTCGAGGTAATCATGCACACCGTGAACTGAGGGCATCTGCCCGGTTAGGAGCGTGGCTCGGGCCGGTGAACACACGGGCGAGGCGCAGTAGAACTCGGTGAACCGCGTCCCCTCCGAGGCCATCCGATCAATCGTCGGTGTGCGGATCTCGGAGTTGCCCGCACAGCCCAACGCCCACGGGCCCAGGTCGTCGGCCATGATCATCACCACGTTCGGCCGACTCGGCTCTCGGCTAGCCATTGTTCTCCCTCACATCACTGGGCCGCGTCGCGTACTTCGCTCCTCGTCAGGACACCGCTCCGGCTGCCTCACGCTGCGGCACCGTGACCGGCCCGCCGGTGTCCGCAGACTCATAGATGGCATGCACCGCCGCCACCACGGTCCGGCTCAGGACCGTGCTCACGGGGAACGGCGTCCCGTGCTCGACGAGCTCCACGAATGCGGCCAGTTGGTTCCGGAACGCGGCAGGGATATCCCCTTCGGACCGTTCATGCAACACCTGTTCGGTGTCTCCCGCGCGCATCAGGGTCCCCCGCCTGGAGTCGGCCACGACAGTGCCCTCATCCCCCACGACAGTGACTGCATCGACGGGTCGGGGCGGCGTGGACGTCACCGTGATCGACGCGCGAAGTCCGTTCGTTAGCGTCAACAGGGCGGTACCATCGGTCTCCACCCCGACCCCGAAACGCGACACCGTGCTGGCCGCTTCGACCCGTTCGGCTAGGCCCCCGGCCAACCAGCTGCTCCGATCGAGGCAATGGCTGCCGATGTTCATCATTGCCCCGCCGCCAGCAGTCTCGCGGTCGAAGAACCACTGCGGTCGAGTCCCCGGGCGGTAGTCGGTGCTGCGCAGGTCGTGCACCATACGCGGAACGCCGATCCGCCCGGACCACACTGCGTCGTAAGCAGCGACCTTCTCGGGTAGGAAGTGCTGGATGTGGCCCACAGCCAAGGCAACCCTTGCTGCCTCGCACGCATCGATCATCAGGTCACAATCTGCGACCGTGGTGGCCATGGGCTTCTCCAACAGCACCTGCAACCCGGCCTGCGCCGCATCGAGGACCATCTGGGTATGCAACGAATGCGGCGTGCTGATTATCACGGCGTCGAGATCGCTGTCGAACATCTCGCGGTAGTCGCTGTACACCCGTGCACCATGGGGTTCGGCCACGGTCTCGGCCTCAGATAACGAACGAGAGCACACCGCGGCCACGTTGACTGTGGGCAACTCTGCGGCCGCTTGGGCATGCACCGCGCCTACCGCGCCGGCCCCCAGGAGCCCTAGTTTCATACTTCCTCCTTGATTGCCCGGGTCGACTCGGACGCACCACAGGAGTCACGGATGACGAGCGGCGGTCGCAGGGTGATCTGGTGGACGACGTTTTCGTCATTGCCGTGTACACGCTGTAGCAGCGTCTCAGCAGCGAGGCGACCCAACTCGTGCTTTGGGGGCGAGACCGCGGTCAACGGAATGTCTGCATACGCGGCGCTCTCGTCGTCATACGCGACCAGGGCGAGGTCATCGGGGATCTGCACTCCGGCACGCCGGGCGGCGGCCTCAATCCATGCGGCTTCCCTGTCTCCGAATACCAGCGCCGCCGTGGTCCTCGACTTGCGAAGCAGGTGCACCGCTGCCTCGGCTCGTTCCAGGGACCACTCCGAGGCCGGAGCGGTGTCGATCGGAAGGGCCGGCAGAGCGAGGTCCCGGACGGCGTCCTTGTACCCCTGGACCACCCAGTTTCCCGTGTGGTTCGGGTGCCGGCACACCAGTCCGATCCGCTCGTGCCCAAGTGCGCGCAGATGCCTGACCGCGTCGTACGCCCCGCCGGCATGATCAGTGCATACGTACTCCGACCGGTCTGAGATCCGTGCCTCGAAATCGCGCCGTTCCAGCATCACCACCGGCACCGGCAGATCGAACAGGCTCTCGATCTTCTCTTGCATGTTCGGGGCGGACAGCAGGTCCGGTACGGCGATCAGACCATCGATCCCGCTGGCCAGGAGCGATGCCATGTCGCGTTCCTCCTCGACGGCGTCGTAGTGATAACACGCGAGCACCATGCGGGCAGAAGCACCGGAGAGCGCGCTCTCCACGCCCGCGAGCACGCGCGGGTAGTACTCCGTTGCGCTCGGGACAAGGACGCCGATCGTGCGCATCGCCCCAGCACCCGGTCGAAACTCTGTGGACACATAAGAGCCGGAGCCCTGCCTGCGCACGATCAAACCATCGTCGGCGAGCTCATCAAGCGCCCGTCGTACTGTGGTCAGCGACAACTCCCGCTGAGCCATGAGTTCCTTCTCCGTCGGCAACTTCGCTCCCGGTTCCCACCTTCCCGCCGAGATCTCCTGACGGAGGTCCTTGGCCAGTGCCCGGAACTTCAGATCCCGCCCACTCGTAGCATCATCCACCACCGTCCACTCTCCCTTGATTGATTCCTTCGGAAAGGATGCACCTAGGATTCATTAGGTGAAGAGTAGCGGACTTGAAGCCCGCTTGCACCCAACTTGTGGCAAGTCGCACCCAACCTCTGATACGTCCCCGCCTGCCCGACGAGATCAATGGTCACAGTCGGGTAACGAGTGCCAAAGGGCGGACCCTGGCATCCCACTTCTCCGCAGAGTGCATCTAGACTCCTTCCTAAGTCATTCTTGACAAGTCGCTGACTCTCACCGCATTGTGAGGACCGAACCAGCGAATAGATACCTCAGTCAGTTCTATCGAAAGGTGCAATGATGCAGCACTCTCACTCCCGACGCGGCGCAGTAGTCGGGGCTCTCGGGGCGGTTGCTCTGGGGTTGGCGGCATGCTCCGGGACCAGCGCCGACGACGGTAATGGCGAAGCCACCGAGTTCACGTACTGGTCCACCTGGAACGACGGCGAAGTCCAGCAGGAAGTCATGGCGCAGGCAATCGAGGACTTCACCGCGGAGACCGGTATCGAAGTCAACGTGCAGTGGCAGGGCCGTGACAACGTCCAACGACTCGTCCCGGCATTGAACACCAACGAGGTGCCCGATCTGGTCGACCAATCCTACGTCAACACCTATGGAAGCCTCGTCGCAGCCGGCCAGGTACAGGGCTTGTCGACTGCGTGGAACGCGGATATCGAAGGCCAGACGCTGGCCGACATCGTCCCGGCACAGTACCTGGAGTACATCGACATCGAACTTGATGACGGTGAGTACTGGATGGTGCCCTACCAGTTGACCTCCGACGCGATCTGGTTCGACGCGGCCACTCACCCGGACCTGGTGGACAACACACCCCAGTCCTGGGACGCGTTCGTCGCACTGCTGGAGGACCTGCAGGCCGACGGGCACACGCCGATCGCTCTGGACGGTGACATCCCGGGCTACAACGTGTACTGGTTCAAGACGCTGCTGCTGCGTGAACTGGGACCCGGGGCGCTGTACGAACTTGCCTCCGACGAGACCGGGGCAGCCTGGGACGACCCAGCAGTGCTCGAAGCGGCCCAGAAGGTGCAGCAACTGGTGGATGGTGGCTACTTCATCGACGGCTTCCAGGGCAGCCAGTTCCCGGAGCAACAGCAGCAGTGGGCCTCGGGCAACGCCGCGCTCCTGTTCATGGGCTCCTGGGCTGCAGCGGAAACAGAACCGTACGCGGCCGACGGGTTCGAGTACTCCTCCTTCCCGTTCCCTCCCGGCACCCATGACAGTGCCCGCGTGGACTTCACCGGCTTCGTTGTTCCTAGTACGGCTGACCACGCCGAGGCCGCGCAGGAATTTGCTGCGTTCTTCCTCCGGGAGGAGTACCAGACGATGCTCGGTGAGGGTGCTGGGCTGCTGCCAGTCCGACAGGACGTCGACGTCAACCCCGTGCTCGACACGGTGATGGAGCGCCTCGCCACCGCCGATTCATTCCACCAGCAGAACGACGGCGTGGCCTTCCCCGGTTACAACGACACCGTCTTCTGGGCGATCAACGACGACCTCGTGCTGGGCAACCTCACGGCCGAGGAGTTCGTCGAAGAGGCCAAGGAGGCCACCATCTCCTACTGGGAGGAGCAAGCCTGATGAGTGCTCTGCTCGCGCGCGAGCAGGACGTGCGGCCGGCCGTGCCGGGGCACGCCCCGGCCGGCCGGTCCGCCAAGACCAGCCAGCGCTCCCCCCTGGATCGTCAACGGCGCAAACTGTTCGTGCCGTTCGTGATGCCCGCCCTGTTGTTCTACGTCGTCCTGTTCGTGGTGCCGATCATCGCCGCGGCGTGGATCAGTCTGCACACCTGGGCCGGCGCCGGGGAGATGGAATGGGTCGGCCTGGGCAACTACGCCCGGCTGGTCCGTAACGACCTCTTCCTGCAGTCATTCACGAATACCTTGCTGATCCTCTTCATCGTCGGTGCGGCGATCTTCGTCGTCGCCTTCGCTCTGACGCTGGTGCTACGGGATATGGCGGGCAAGCGCACCGCAAGGAACGTGCTCTTCTTCCCGCACCTGATCAACGCCCTGGTCTTCGGCGCACTGGCCGGGTTCGCGTTCAACCCCAACGGGCTTGTGAACAGTTTCCTGCGCGCCGTCGGTGTCTCCGATCCCCCGCTGTGGCTGGCGCGGGACAACCTCCTCGGGCTCGTCATGGCGATCCTGGCGTGGGCGAGCGTGGGCTACTACACCACGATCCTCATGGCCGGCGTGGATCGGATACCGGAGTACTTCTTCGAAGATGCTGCCCTGGCTGGTGCCAGCGCATTCCAGCGGTTGCGTTATGTGATCCTGCCCCTGACCTGGGATGTGTTCGCGGTCTGTGCCGTGCTGTGGACGATCACGTCGGTGAAAATCTTCGAGATCGTCTGGATCTTCGGTGGCACCACGGGAGTGGGCCTGCCCCCTCAGGAGATCTGGACCTCCGCCGTCTACACCTACATCATGGCGTTCTCCGGCCAGTCGATCCCCTCCTATGGCATGGCCAGCGCTTCAGCCATGCTGGCGCTGCTGCTCGTGGCAGTCCTCATCGTCCTGCTACGGCGCGTCACGCGTCGTGAAGCGCTCGAGTTCTGAGACGGGAAGGTCCTCATGACTACTGCTACACAGGCTCCCTCTCGCAGACGGAAGACCGGACGAAGCCGCGCGGCTGATACCGGGCCGCTCCGCACGATCGGCGTGGGCTTCACCTGGCTGTTCGTCGCCTTCAACATCGCCATGCTCGCCTGGGTGGCGTTACAGGGTTTCCGCGATACGCGCGAAATCTTCGACAATCCCTGGGGCTGGCCCGACAACTGGACCTTCGACAACTTCGTCACTGCATGGAACGCCGGAAACTTCGGTACCGCAGCGTTCAACAGCGTGGTGCTGACCCTGAGCGCCTCTGTGGCGATCGTGGCCCTGGCAGCCCCGGCGGCCTACTACCTGTCCCGTCAGGACAACCGGCTCACCCGTTCGGTGACCCTGCTGTTCATCCTCGGACTCGGGGTGCCGGTCCAAGTGATCATCGTTCCGTTGTTCGTGATGCTCGCCCGTGTGGGCCTGACGAACAGCATCTTTGGTTTGGCGCTGGTGTACATGGGAGTGTCCATGCCCTTCACCGTGTTCCTGCTCACCGCGTTCTTCCGCTCACTGCCCGGAGAACTGGAAGAAGCGGCCGCCCTGGACGGAAGCACTCCGGTCCGAACCTTCTGGACCATCATGCTGCCGCTTGCCAGGGGCGGACTGCTGACCGCCTTCGTGCTGCAGTTGATCTCCAACTGGAACGAAACGGTGCTCGCCCTGGTGCTACTGCAAACCACGGACCGCTACACGCTGCCGATCGCGTTGATCAACTTCGTTCAACGCCAGACCTACAGCGGCGCCGACTGGGGCGGGCTGTTCGCAGGCCTGGTTCTGGTGATCATTCCGGTGCTGCTGATTTACCTCTGGTTGGGCCGGCGGCTCACCGAAGGACTCACCCTGGGCATGGGCAAGTAGCGAGCGAGAGATGAACGATCTGCCCGGAGCCGCCCGCGTCGGGGCCGGCGACCGACCGAACATCCTGCTCATCATGGCCGACCAGATGGCAGCACACATGATGAGCAATACCGGGAACCCGGACATCTCCACGCCGGCGCTGGACCGGTTGGCGGCCGAGGGCACCCGGATGGATCGTGCCTACGTCACCTTCCCGCTGTGCGTCCCGGCCCGAAGTTCACTGTTCACCGGCCAGTATCCGCACACCCTGGGCGTGACATCCAATGATGCCTCCGGCGATGCTCTCGGGCCGGATTCACTGGGTCACCTCCTGGGCGAGGGCGGATATCAGTGCGCCTACGCGGGCAAGTGGCACGCGACGCGTCCCAGTGCGCAGGCCAGCGACGGTTTCGAGCCGATCAAGGATTTCGGGGATACCGGCCTGACAGAGACGGTGGACCAGTACCTAACCGCCGGTCGTGACCCGAACCTCCCGTTCTTCCTGGTGGCCTCCTTCGACGACCCACACACGATCTGTGAGTACGCCAGGAACCAGCCGCTGTACTACGGCGACACCCCGACCACGGAGTTGGCGAACACACCGAACCTGCCCGCGAACTTCGGCCACCAGCCGTTCGAGCCCGAAGCCCTTCGCACCGAACAGCACGAGCACGCCAAGGTCTACGGCACCGGCGGGTACACCCCCGAGGACTGGCGCCACTACCGCTACACCTACGCGCGACTGGTGGAGCGCATGGATGCCCGTGTGGGTGAGTTGCTGGAGGTGCTTGACCGGACCGGCCGGGCACGAGACACCTTGGTGATCTTCACCAGCGATCACGGCGACGGCGATGGAAGCCATTCGTGGAACCAGAAGACGGCGCTGTTCGAAGAGATCGTGCGGGTGCCGTTCCTGGTGCGCTGGCCCGGGCGGGTACCCGCCGGACGCGTCGAGAGCGGCACGCTCGTATCGGTGTGCCTGGATCTGCTGCCGACCCTGGCTCAAGCAGCCCAAGCCCGGGCAGGGACCGGACTCCCCGGGCGAAGCCTGCTCCCCGTGCTGTGTGACGGTGAGCGCCTGGACCGCGAACGCCTGGTCGTACAGACGAGTTTTCCCGCCGTCACCGCCCCCGCCACCCGGGGTCGGGCCGTCGTCGAACATCGTTACAAGTATGTGCTGTACAGCTGGGGCAGGTACCGGGAGCAATTGCATGACCTGCAGGCGGACCCCGGCGAGATGACGAATCTCGCGGTGGAATCCCGCTATCGGGGCGAGTTGGACCGGTTGCGTGGTGAGTTGCTGCGCTGGGCCCGGTCCGGCGGCGATGAGGCAATGCTCAAACGTCTCGTACTGCCCCAGGACACCCACGAGGTCGCGCGCGAGCAAATCTATGCCAGGCCCCACTGACGTTGATGATGGAAGGGCTTCGGCGAGGTCTGACCCAGGCACTGACTGACGCCCCCTCTGGGGTGGTCCTTGACATGATCCGTCGGCCTGCGCCGGGGCATGTAAAGCGCATGCCGGCCAGGTGGACATGACCTAATAGGAGCTCGACCAAAAGTCCCATCAACGTCTTGTCTGCCCACCTGGCCGGTGTGCCTGTCCCGCTAGAGGAAGGCACCACCATCATGACCAGTGAACTGATCGATGTCATCGCCGGCGTGGACACCCACGCCGAGACCCATCACGTGGCGGTGATCGCCACGACCGGTGCACGACTGGGCGATGCACAGTTCCCGACCACGAGCCAGGGGTAGCGCGACCTGCTCTCCTTCATCACCAGCCTGGGCCGCATCACCACCATCGGGGTGGAAGGGACCAACTCCTACGGCGCCGAACTGGCCCGGTTCCTGCGCCAGGGCGGAGTAGTCGTGGTGGAGGCGATCCGCCCGACCCGTCAGGTCCGTCGTCTGCGTGGCAAGAGCGACCCGATCGACGCCTACGCCGCCGCCCACACGGTGCTCGCCGGGCATGACCTGCCCACCCCGAAGAACGCCGATGGCGATGCCGAGGCCATCCGCGTGCTGACCATCGCGCGCCGCTCGGCCCTCAAGGCCCGCACCGCGGCGGCCGTGCAGATCAAGAGCCTGCTCGTCACCGCCCCCGAGGCCCTACGTGCTCGCTTCCGGGGCCTGAACGACGCCGACCTACACGCCCAGCTCGCCGCCGTGCGCCCCGGGCCGGCCACCGAGGGCATCCAACCGGCAACCCTGACGGCAATGCGCCACCTCGCCCGCCGCCACCGCGCCCTGACCACCGAGATCACCGAACTGGAGACCGACCTCGACACCCTGGTCACCCGCGTTGCCCCCGCTCTGCGCGCCGCCCACGGCATCGGGCCGGTGACCGCCGCCCCGCTGCTCATCGCCGCCGGCGACAACCCCGACCGACTCACCAGCGAGGCCTCCTTCGCCGCCCTGTGCGGCGCCGCCCCGATTCCTGCGTCCTCGGGTAAGACCACCCGCTACCGCCTCAACCCCGGCGGTGACCGCCAGGCCAACGCCGCCCTGCACCAGATCATCCTGGTCCGCATGACGTGCGACCCCCGCACCCGGTCCTACATCGCCAAACGCACCGCTCAGGGAAAGAGCGACAAGGAGGTAATGCGCTACCTCAAGCGCGCCGTCGCCCGCGAGGTCTACCACCACATCGTCCACCCCCAACCCGTGCCGCAGGTCGATGACCTACGCCCGCTGCGCCACGCCAAGGGAATGACCCTGCAGACCATCGCGGACCACTTCAACGTCTGGCCCGCTCACATCTCCACCATCGAACGCGGCAAACGCCGCGACGACGACCTCGCCAACCGCTACCGCGAATGGCTCCTC
>NZ_JBMPQB010000007.1:0-192856 GCF_049725185.1 Pseudactinotalea sp. Z1748
CCGTTGCGTGCCCTTTATAAGCCCGGCCCGCGTGCTGGTCTGGAACTTGTCGAACGTCCTGAGCCTGAGCCTGGTCGGGCGGAGGTGAAGATCCGGGTGTTGACTACGGGGATTTGCGGGACGGATCTGCATATCCGTAATTGGGACTCCTGGGCGGCCTCGATGGTGACTGCTCCCTATATTCCCGGGCATGAGTTCTATGGCGAGGTGGTGGCCGTGGGGGATCTGGTGCAGGACGTCAAGGTCGGGGACAGGGTCTCTGGTGAGGGTCATATCGTGTGCGGGACCTGCCGCAACTGTCGCGCCGGGCAACGCCAGTTGTGTATCCGCACCATCTCGGTGGGGGTGCAGCGCGACGGGGCTTTCGCTGAGTTCGTGGTGATTCCGGCGGAGAATGTGTGGGTGCACACCTTCCGGGAGGGGCAGCAGCCCATCACTGCCGAACTGGGTGCGATCTTTGACCCGTTCGGTAATGCGGTGCATACCGCGTTGAAGTTCTCGGTGGTGGGTGAGGATGTGCTGATCACCGGCGCCGGGCCGATCGGGTTGATGGCCGCGGCGGTGGTGCGTCATGTGGGTGCCCGGTACATCGCGATCACCGATGTGTCCGCGCCCCGGTTGGCTCTGGCCGAGCGGATGGGGGTGGACCTGAGTGTGGATGTGTCCAAGACCAGCATCGAGTGGGCTTTCGGGGAGTTGGGGTTGAAGGAGGGGTTCGATGTGGGCCTGGAGATGTCCGGGCACCCCGATGCGCTGCCGGAGATGATCCGGGATATGAACCACGGGGGTCGTATCGCGCTGCTGGGGCTGCCTACTGCCTCCATCGATATCGACTGGTCGGTGGTGGTGACGCACATGCTCACGTTGCAGGGGATCTACGGGCGGGAGATGTTCGAGACCTGGAACGCGATGGCCGCGATGCTGAGTTCGTCCACCTGGCTGCACCACACCATCTCCTCGGTGATCACCGACGTCCTACCCGCCACCCAGTGGGAGCGCGGCTTCGAGATCGCCGCCAACGGCACCAGCGGCAAAGTCGTCCTGGACTGGTCCACCCTCTCCTGAGCAGGTTCCGTAGGCTGGGCGCCACGCCCCGCAGCCCGAAAGGACGCCCCCGATGTTCACCACGATGCGCACCGAACTACAGGACGAGTTGGAGGAGTTGCGCGAGTCCGGGCTGTACAAGGCCGAACGGGCCATCACCACCCCCCAGTCGGCGCAGATCCGGGCCGGAGCCCCGGGCGCGCAGCCGGCTTCGGTGCTGAATTTCTGCGCCAACAACTACCTCGGCCTGGCCGATGACCCGCGCATCATCGCCGCGGCCAAGAGCGCCCTGGACGAACGCGGCTTCGGGATGGCCTCGGTGCGGTTCATCTGCGGCACCCAGGACCGGCATCTGGAACTGGAGCAGCGAGTCAGTCAGTTCCTGGGCACCGAGGACACGATCCTGTTCTCCTCCTGTTTCGATGCCAACACCGGACTGTTCGAGATCCTCCTCGACGCCCGCGACGCCGTCATCTCCGACCAGTTGAACCACGCCTCGATCATCGACGGCATCCGGCTGTGCAAGGCCTCCCGGTTCCGCTACGCCAACCGCGACATGGACGACCTGCGCGCGCAGCTTCAAGCAGCGGCCGACGGCGGTGCTCGCCGGATCCTGATCGTCACCGACGGTGTGTTCTCGATGGACGGCTACCTGGCACCGCTGCGCCAGATCTGCGATCTGGCGCAGGAGTTCGGCGCGCTGGTGATGGTCGACGACTCCCACGCCACCGGGTTCATGGGCGCCACCGGTGCCGGCACACCCGAGCACGCGGGCGTGAGTGACCGGGTGGACATCTACACCGGCACCTTCGGCAAGGCCCTTGGTGGCGCCTCGGGCGGGTACGTCTCCGGGCGGGCGGAGATCGTGGCGATCCTGCGGCAGCGGGCCCGGCCCTACCTGTTCTCCAACTCCCTGGCGCCCTCGATCGTGGCGGCCACGCTGACCGCTCTGGACCTGGTGGCGGACGCCGGGGAGTTGCGCGAGCAACTGTTCGCCAACGCCGCCCACTTCCGCCGCCGGATGTCCGAGGAAGGCTTCGACCTGCTGGAGGGGGAGCATCCGATCATCCCGGTGATGTTCGGCGATGCGGTGCTGGCCTCCAAGATCGCCGAGCAGATGCTGGCCCGCGGGGTGTTCGTGACCGCGTTCTCCTTCCCGGTGGTGCCCCGGGGAGCGGCGCGGATCCGGGTGCAGCTCTCCGCCGCGCACACCGCCGAGCACATCGAGGAATGCGTCGCGGCGTTCGTCGCCTCCCGGGAGGCCGCCGCGGCCGAGGGCTAGGGTTCGGGCCCCGGGCGCCTGATGGAAGGATGGCCGGGTGCTGTACGTGCTGGTGATCCTCGCCGTGTTCATCGGCGCCCTGGCCCAGCGAGCCACCGGTCTGGGCTTCGCGATGATCTCCGCGCCGGTGCTGGTGTTGCTACTCGGCGCGTTCGACGGCGTGCTGCTGGTGAACCTGTGCGGCGCGGTCGCAGCGCTGCTCATCATCACCCGGGTGTGGCACCTGATCGAGTGGCGGCAGTTCTGGCTGCTCACCATCCCGGCCCTCGTCGCAGTGGTGCCCGGCACGATCATCTCGGTGCTGTTCACCGGCCCGGGCCTGCAGATCATCGTGGGGGTGATCCTCATCGTGGCGCTCACCGCCTCGCTCATCGTGCGGCGCAGTTTCCGTCCCGTCGCGATCACGCCGAGTGCGCTCCTGAGTGGAGCGGTCTCCGGGTTCACCAACACCACCGCCGGCGTAGGTGGACCGGCGCTGAGCGTGCATGCGGTGCTGACCCGGTGGGACCATCGGGCATTCGCCGCCACCATCCAGCCCTACTTCGTCGTCAGCGGCATGGTCGCCTTCATCGCCAAGGTCGCCAGTGCCCCTGAGGGTCTACCGGCCTATGCCTGGTGGTTGTGGCTGATGATCGTCGGGGCGATCCTGACCGGGCTGGCGGCCGGGGAGTGGGTCAGCACCCGGATCAGCGCCAGGGCGGCGCGCACCGCAGTCATCCTGCTCGCCTACGGCGGCGGGATAGTGGCCATCATCGATGGCGCGCTGGCCGCCTGACGACGCGCGCCGGTCAACGGCCTTGCTCGGGACCCTCGGTGCCCTCCTCAGACGTTCCGGCCGGATCCGTTCCGTCGGCATACTCACCCGTCTCATAGTCGTACTCGACGGGGTTACCCTCCTCATCGGTGCGCTGGTACCACGCGGTGAACTCCTCATCCGAGGTGTCCATGGCCTCGCCGGTGGCGTACTCGTCGGGCGGGGTCACCGGTTCGAGACTGAGGACCCAGTGGTCCCCGTGCTCCTCCACGCCCCGCTCGACGGCCTTCTCGAGTGCCCAGTTCTCGTAGGCGTAGCGGATCACCTGCGGGTCGTTGCGCAACTCACGCACCAAGGCCGCTGCCATGCCGATAATGATGATGGAGAACGGCAGGGCCGTCACGGTGATCAGGTTCTGCAATCCGGTGAGGGCGTCCTCGTCACCGACCAGCAGGATGACCACCGCGATGCCGGCCATGCACACCACCCAGAAGACCGTGATGGGCCGCTTGGGTTCCGGGTTTCCTTTCTGCGACATCTGCGAGTTGACCAGCGAGGCGGAGTCGGCGGTGGTGATGAAGAAGATCGCCAGGATCACGATCACCAGCGGGGCCAGGACCGCGCCGCCCGGCAGTTGGTCGATGACGACGTAGAAGATCTCCTCCGGTGCCGGCAGTGACTGCGCGGTACCGTCGGGGGCGACCTCCCCGTGCTCGCGTTGCAGCCAGATCGAGGTGCCGCCCAGGAGGGTGAACGCCCCGACGATGATGGACGAGGGAATGAGCAGCACCCCGAGGACGAACTGGCGGATCGTTCGTCCGCGGCTGATCTTGGCGACGAAAACCCCCACGAACGGGGCCCAGCTCACCCACCAGGCCCAGTAGAAGGTGGTCCACGCGGTGAGGAACTCCTGGGTCGGCTCCCCGTCGGACATGGTGGCTCCGAGCATCTCGGGCATCGAGCCGAAGTACTCCACGACGACGCCCGGGATGACGTTGAGGAGGAACGCCGTCGGGCCGACCACGAAGAAGAACACCGCGAGCCCGACCGACAGGACCAGGTTGACGTTGGACAGCCGGCGAATGCCCCGCTGGATGCCAGAGACCGCCGAGACGATCGTCCCGGCGGTCAGGGTCACGATGATGACGATCGCGATGGTATTCCCGGTTGTGCCGATGCCGCTGACGATCTCCACTCCCCGAGCGATCTGCAGCGCACCGATCCCCAGGCTCGCAGCCGTTCCGAACAGCGTGGCGAAGATGGCCAGGCCATCGATGATCCGAGCGCCGGCACCGCTTGCTCTACCGTTCCACAAGGGCGTCAGCACCGAGCTCATCAACGGCACCCGGCCGCGGCGGTAGGAGACGTAAGCGACGCAGAGTCCCACGATCGCGTAGATCGCCCATGCGTTGATTCCCCAGTGCAGTGCGGCTTGAGCCATCGCACCCCGGACTGCCTCTGCGGTGGCGGGCTCGTAGAGTCCGGGGAGGGGGTCGAGGTAGTGGCTCAACGGCTCGAAGGGCCCGAAGAAGATGATCCCGATCCCGATGCCCGCGGCGAACAACATCGCGACCCACGAGACGGTGGAGTACTCCTGCTTCTCACCATCGAGGCCGAGCGGGATCCGGCCGTAGCGGGAGAAGGCGAGGAAGAGGAGGAAGACCGCCATTCCGGTGGCCAGCAGGTTGAATACCCACCCGAGGTTCTGGGTAACCCACGCCAGGGCCATCCCGGAGACCTCGCTCACGCTAGCCGGGTTGAGAATGCCCCAGATGATGAACCCGACGATGGACGTCCCGACGACCAGCACGATCGGCCGGTCGATCCCGTAACGAACTCTCTGATCCTCGATGGCGACCCCCGGCACCAGCGCCGGGTGGATGTTGTGCGGGTAGTCGATCTCCTTGATGAACTCCGCAGCCCTGCGCCCCGCGCTTCGCAGCCGGTGGCGATCGGATCCGGGACCCTGCCCTGACTCCTTCTGCATGTCGCTCCTGCCGTTCGAGGGCGAACGTCCGGACTTCCCGGGCGCCTGAGGAATTTCGCCCCTAACGTAGCGAATGGGTACCGCAGAAGCGCGTCCCCACGCGAAGGAATCGGTGCCATGTCATATGCCGCAGCGGTTAGGCTGTCCCGGCATCGAAGTTCATACGGAGAGGACCGTCGTGACCGACACCCGCATCTGGCTCGAGGACGTCGCAGGCAGTGAGGCCCTGAACTGGGTCCGCGCCCGCAACGCCGAGAAAGCCGCGGACCTGGCCGCCACCCCGGAGTTCGCCCGCGCCAAGGACCGTATCACCGCGATCCTGGACTCCGACGACAAGATCCCCGAGGTCTCCAAGATCGGTGCGTACTACTACAACTTCTGGAAGGACGCCCAGCACGAGCGCGGCATCTGGCGGCGCACCACGTTGGAGTCCTACCGCACCGAGAATCCGGACTGGGAGACGGTCCTGGATGTGGACGCCCTCAACGAGGCCGAGAAGGAGAACTGGGTCTGGCACGGCGTCAGCGTGTTGCCGGCCGCCGACCAGGAGTACCGCCTCGCGATGATCCATCTGTCCCGTGGTGGCGCCGACGCCGACGTCTCCCGGGAGTTCGACCTGCACACCCGCCGGTTCATCGAGGGCGGCTTCTACCGCCCCGAGTCCAAGGGCGGCACCTCCTGGATCGATGAGGACACCCTGTTCGTCCACACCGACACCGGTGCGGGCAGCATGACCTCCTCCGGCTACCCGCGGATCACCCGACGTTGGCGCCGCGGCACCCCGATAGAGCAGGCCGAGGCCATCTTCGAGGGCGAGCACGACGACATGTCGGTCGCCGCGATGCACGATTCCACACCGGGTTTCGAGCGCGACTTCGTGGTGCGGGCGCTGGCCTTCTACAACGCCGAGATCCACCTGCTGGACGGAACCGGACTACGCCGGATCGAGGTGCCGGGCTCGGCCGAGATCATGGTGCACCGCGAGTGGCTGGCGATCGAGTTGCGAAAGGACTGGACCCCGGCCGGGACCACCTACTCCGGCGGTTCCCTGCTGGTGACCAACTTCGATGACTTCATGGCCGGTTCCCGTGAGTTCCAGGTGCTCTACTCCCCAACTCCCTCCAGTTCGTTGATCGGTGCCACCTGGACCCGACACCACCTGGTACTGAACATCCTGGATGACGTCAAGCACTGGCTCGAGGTGCACACCCCGGGACCGGACGGCACCTTCACCTCCGCACCCTTCGCCGGCGCGGAGGCCGGTGCCGTCGGCACGGTCCGCGTCGGCGCGGTCGATCCCAAACATAGCGACGACCTGTGGCTGGTCACCACCGACTTTCTCACCCCGACCACTCTCTGGCTCGCCCGGGTGGACGGAGAGCCGGAGAGGCTCAAGTCGATGCCGGGGTTCTTCGACGCGGCCGGATTGGTCGCCGAGCAGTACTTCACCACCTCCGACGACGGAACCCGGGTGCCGTACTTCCTGGTGCGCCGCGAGGATCTCACCTTCGACGGCACCGCGCCGACCCTGATGTACGGCTACGGCGGCTACGAGATCCCGATGCTGCCGAACTACAACGCCGCCCTGGGCGCCGCCTGGTTGGAGGAGGGCGGCGTGTATGTCCTGACCAACATCCGCGGCGGCGGAGAGTACGGCCCGGCCTGGCACCAGGCGGCGATGCGGGAGAACCGACACCTGGCCTACCAGGACATGGCCGCTATCGCCCGGGACGTGGTCGAGCGCGGTGTCACCTCCCACGACCGGATCGGCGTGCAGGGCGGATCCAACGGTGGTCTGCTCACCGGGAACATGCTGGTGCACTACCCCGAGCTCTTCGGTGCGATCGTCATCCAGGTGCCGCTGCTGGACATGGAGCGCTACCACCTGCTGCTTGCCGGTGCGTCCTGGATCGCGGAGTTCGGCGACCCGGACGTCCCCGGGGACCGGGAGTTCCTACGCACGTTCTCCCCGTACCACCTGTTCGAGCCCGATGCGGAGTACCCGCCGGTGCTGTTCACCACCTCCACCCGCGATGACCGGGTGCACCCCGGGCACGCCCGCAAGATGGCGGACCTGATGATCGAGGCGGGCAAGGACGTGACCTACTACGAGAACATCGAAGGTGGTCACGGCGGGGCGGCCACGAACGCCCAGGCCGCCCACATGCAAGCGCTGGTCTACCGCTTCCTGGCCGAGCGCCTCGGCCTGAACTGACCCCGACCGCCGCCCGAGCGCCTGCGAGCGGGTCGAGTACGCTCGCGGGCCCGGGCGAGCCGGGCGGCTCAGCGCCGCTCGGCGGCGGCCGGCCGGCCCGCTCGGCGGACCGCTACGCGCCGTTGACCTCGTCGCGCCACGCGATCCACCGGTCGAAGCCGGTCATGTCGTAGTCCGGGCCGGAGCTGCCCAGGGTGAACAGGCGCACGCCCTGGGCGCGCAGCGCTTCCCCTGACTCAGCCGGTTCGGGCAGTGTGTTCCCGTCCCGGCCGCGGGTGCCGGCACCCGCGGAGACCTCGATCTCACCCATGTCCCGGCCCACGGCGTCGCAGTGCGCCCGCAGCACCGAGAGCTTGTGGTCCAGTTCCGCACCCCTGGCGAAGGAGTGCCAGATGTCGGCGTGCTCGGCCACCATGCGCAGCGTCTTCTTCTCCCCGGCGCCACCGATCAGCAGCGGCATCGGCCCGGCAGGGGCGGGATTGAGCACGTCCAGCCGGTGCCGGATCCTGGGCAGCGCCTCGCCCAGTGCGTCCAAGCGGGTGCCGGGGGTGCCGAACTCGTACCCGTAGGCCTCATAGTCCTTCGCGAACCAACCGGCACCAAGACCCAGGATCAGCCGGCCGCCGCTGATATGGTCGACCGTGCGCGCCATGTCCGCAAGCAGGTCCGGGTTCCGGTAGGAGTTGCACGCGACCAGGGCACCCAACTGGATGCTCGAGGTCTGCTCCGCCCACGCACCGAGCATGGTCCAGCACTCGAAGTGCTTGCCATCGGGGTCACCGTTGAGGGGGAAGAAGTGGTCCCAGTTGAACGCAACGTCGACTCCGATGTCCTCGGCGCGGCGTACCGCGTCGCGGATCGCGGCGTAGTCGGCGTGCTGGGGTTGGATCTGGACCGCGATGCGCACCGGACGCTGCTGCGCCGGCGGGCTCTGCGCGGACGTCGGACTCTGGGCGATGGCAGGACTGCGCTCGGTCATGAAGAACATTATGGCAGTCAGGGCCGGGCGGCCTACCGTGCGTCCATGCGGTCAGAAGCCAGGCCGAGTGGTCAGCAGCGGTCCTTCACGAGCAGGCACGCCGGGCCCAGATCGTCCAGGCCGCGATCGAGCGTGTTCCCTCATCCACCCCGTTGCTGCCGCGACGCCTCGGGGGGCCGCGCACCGTAAACCTCGCCTCCGACGGTCTGCTCGAGCCGTTCCTGGTGCCTCCGGCCCGGCCCGCGGACTGACGGGGTCAGGGCCAGCGCAGCCCGCTCGTCCAGGCTCCCTCCGCAGCGGTGTAGCGCAGCCGGATCTGGCCGCGGTCAGTGGTAGCCTGCCAAAACTCCACCCACTCCGGCCGAATCGCGTAGGCGGCCCAGTGCCGGGCCACCAGGTCCGGGTCGGCCTCGACCTCGGCCAGTGATTGCGCATAGGCGTCCCAGTACTCCTGCCGCGAACCCAGCGGCTGGCTCTGCGCACCGGTGCGGCATGCGGCCCGCGAACCGGGTGGCCGCGCCAGGAAGTCCGCGGCGCCGGCCTCGGCGGACAGTCGCCCCACCCCACCCTGTACCCGCACCTGACGGCCCATGCCGGGCCAGAAGAAGGTCAGTGCGGCGTAGGGGTTGGCCGCCATGTCCTGACCCTTGGGACTGGTGGACTGGGTGGCGAAGACCCAGCCACGCTCGTGCAGGTCCTTGAGGATCAGGGTGCGCCCACTCACCCGGCCGCGATCACCGGCAGTGGACAGCACCGCAGCGTGCGGCATCGGTACCCCGGACTCGGCGGCCTCGCGCAGCCATGCGGTGAACAGGGTGATCGGGTCGGTTGGGGCGCTGCCGGGGTCGAACTCCGGCAGCGGGCCGGGAAACGTCGGCAGCGCCCGCAACCATTGGCGCATCAGAGCCGTTGCAGCAGTTGCTCAGTGTTCTTGGCGGCCTGCACCGCCGCCACGATCGCCTCCAGCGAGACCCGGATCAGGATCAGATAGAGCAGCGCCAGTAGCCCACCCAGGATCATCGTGGCGAATCCGGCGCCGACGCTGGCCGAGAAACTCGCGATGACCGCGAACAGGTATCCGATCCCGAAGGCGACCAGGAGCAGGATGAACAGCACCTTCACCACGGAT
Source organism: Pseudactinotalea sp. Z1748 (assembly GCF_049725185.1). Taxonomy (NCBI): domain Bacteria; kingdom Bacillati; phylum Actinomycetota; class Actinomycetes; order Micrococcales; family Cellulomonadaceae; genus Pseudactinotalea; species Pseudactinotalea sp. Z1748. Next base: position 9,391 of record NZ_JBMPQB010000007.1, read on the forward strand.
TCGGCGATGTAGCGCTTGAAGGTGAAGTCGAAGAGATTGGCGAAGAAGTTCCCGCTCTGCTGCTGCTCATAGCCCTGGACCCACCCTGGGGCGCCCGGGCCGCCAGGTGCGCCGGGACCTGCAGGACCTCCCGGGCCGGCGCCGTATCCGGCGGCCGGGGGCTGGTAGCTCTGCCCCGGAGGCGGGCCCTGGTAGCCACCACCCTGGGGCTGCTGTGCCCCCGGCTGCGGTGGGACTGACTGGTGACCACCGGGCGGGGGCGGCGGCATGTTCGGGTTCTGCGGCTGGCTGGCGTTGCCGTAGTTGTCAGTCACAAGGACTCCTAGTTTCTGGTGGTTGGCGGCGCGCGCCGAACTCGCAGGTCGCACACGCCTTGTCGTTCCGAAGCGTAGTAGAGCAACCGGCCACCTGACTGCGGATCGCGATGGGCAGGGGTGCCCATCGACCGGCGCCCCGGGCCGGGATGGCGAACGGCAGGACTCCGGTGGTCGTCTCAGCGCAGTGGCCGCCACAACACCAACGCGCGCTGGGAGTCCTCACCGGCGCGTTGGCGGGCACGCTGTCCCAGCGGGAGGGCGACGACGTCCCCGGTGGCGCTCGCGGTGAACACCCGGCGATGGCCGGTGCTGACCCCGAGCAGGCGCTGGACCTCGTTGACCAGGCGCTCGTTCCGCTCGGTCAGTTCCAGAATGCGTTTGATCCCGGCCAGGTTGATGCCCTCGTCCTGAGAGAGTCGCTGGACCTCCCGGAGCATGTCGACGTCACGCTCGGAGTAGCGCCGCCCCCGACCTGGGGTGCGGCGGGGGACCACGATTCCCAGGCGGTCATACTGGCGCAGCGTCTGCGGATGCATGCCCGCCAGTTCCGCGGCTGCGGAGATCGCCAGCCGTGGAGTGGTGTAGTGCGCGCCTGGCATGTCATGCCCTTGCCGCATCCGCCAGGCCGGCGCGCGGGTCGGTGTCATCGCTGGCGGCGACGAACGTGTCCAACGCCGACTTGGCCTGTTTGGACAGGTTCCTCGGGACGGCGACCTGCACCGTGACGATCAGGTCACCGGTGCTCCTCGCCGTCTTCACGCCCTTGCCCTTGACCCGCAACCGGGCCCCGGACTGAGTGCCGGCCGGGACCTTCAGCCGCACGCTCTCCCCGGACAGGGTCGGCACCGAAATCGTGGCACCCTCCACCGCCTCCGGGAAGGTGATCGGCACGGTGATGGTCAGATTGTTCCCGCTGATCCCGAACACCGGGTGCGGGTCCACGTGCACGGTGACCACGAGGTCGCCGGGTGCGCCCCCGCCGATACCGGGCTGGCCCTTTCCGGCCAGGCGGATCTTCTGCCCGTCCCGGACCCCGGCGGGGATGCGGACGCTCATCGAGCGTCCGCCCTCCATGGTCAGGGTGACGGTGGAGCCCTCCACCGCGGTCCGGAAGGGCAGGTGCGCGGACGTGGTGATGTCGCCACCCTTCTGGCCACCGAACCCGAAACCGGACCGCCCGCCGGCCTGTGGCCCGGCACCACCGCCGAACAGGCCCCCGAGCAGATCGTCCAGGTCCGGACCGCCGGTCCCGCCGGCGCCTCCGGGACCACCACTGGAGTAGCGCACCCGTGGCCCCGCGCCCCCGCCACCGGCGAACATGCCGTTGAACAGGTCCTCGAAACCAGTGGCACCGGCGCCGCCGGGACCGGAGGCGAACCGCGGGCCGCCCCCGGCCATGGCGCGTAGCGCGTCGTACTGTTTGCGCTGCTCGGCGTCGGAGAGAACCGCGTAGGCCTCGCCGATCTCCTTGAACTTCCGCTCCGCGGCCGCGTCACCCGGGTTCTGGTCGGGGTGCCACTTGCGGGCCAGTTTGCGGTAGGCCTTCTTGACCGCAGCCGCATCGGCATCCTTGGACACTCCGAGGGTGCGGTAGAAGTCCTTCTCCAGCCAGTCCTGTCCGCTCATAGCACCTCACCTCCCTGGTTCATTGTCGCGTGCAATCTCATGCGCCGTCTGGCCTCGTGCGAGCGGTCGAGTTCACTGCGGTCCGGACACCGCCACCCGCGCCGGCCGGACCACCCGATCGCCCACGCGGTACCCGGGCTGCAACACGGTGGCGATCGTGTTCTCGGTCGCCTCCTCGCTGTGCTCGTGCATCAGGGCCTCGTGCACCTCCGGATCGAACGGCTCACCGACGGTACCGAAGCGTGCCACGCCGTACTTACCGGCGAGGCTGGACTCCAGCTTCTCGGCGATCGCACCGAACGGGCCGGACAGCTCCTCGTGCTCACGTGCCGCGGCGATGTCGTCCAGCACCGGGATCAGGGTCTCGACCACATCGGCCACGCCCAGGTTCTGCGCCGATTCCACCTCCGCACGGGAGCGACGCACGTAGTTGTTGAACCGCTGGTCCAGGTTGTACAGGTCCGCCTTCGCGCGTTGCAACTGGTCGAACAGATCCGCCGCCTCCGCCTTGGCTTCGGCGACCGGGTCGGGCTCGGCTGGGGACTCGTCGTCGGACGCTTCCGGGGCGCCCCCGGCCGGGGCGCCGTCTGGGGAGACGGCGCCCGGCTCGGTGGCTTCCGGCATCTCCTCGCGGCGCTGACCGGTCTCGGGGTCGATGCGCCGCTTGTCGCGAATCACCGGTTTACCCTCGAACTCGGACTCGCTCACTTGGATTCCTCGTCCTCGTCCACGATCTCGGCGTCGACGATGTCCTCGTCCTCGCCGGCGCCCGCGTCCGGAGCCTGGCCCTCCGTGGTGCCCGAGTCGCCACCGGCCCCGCCGGCCGCACCCGACTCGGACTGCTGCTGGGCGTAGAGGGCCTCACCGATCTTCTGGCTGGCGGTGGACAGTTCGGTCTGGGCCGTCTTGATCGCCTCGATGTCCTCGCCCTCCAGGGCCTTCTTCAGTTCGTCGACCTTGCCCTTGACCTCGCTGGAAACATCCTCGGGGAGTTTCTCGGCGTTGTCGGTCAGCAGCCGCTCGGTGGAGTAGGCCAGTTGCTCGGCACTGTTGCGGGTGTCGGCCTCCTCACGGCGCTTGGCGTCCTCGGCCGCGTGGGCCTCGGCCTCCTTGACCATCCGGTCGATCTCCTCCTCCGGCAGCGCCGAGCCGCCGGTGATGGTCATCGACTGCTCGGTGCCGGTCCCCCGGTCCTTGGCCGAGACATGCACGATTCCGTTGGCGTCGATGTCGAAGGTGACCTCGATCTGCGGCATACCCCGGGGAGCCGGGGCGATACCGGTGAGTTCGAAGGTGCCCAGCGGCTTGTTGTCGCTGGTGAACTCTCGCTCACCCTGGAACACCTGGATCGCCACCGAGGGCTGGTTGTCCTCCGCGGTGGAGAACACCTCGCTGCGCTTGGTCGGGATCGCGGTGTTGCGCTCGATCAGCTTGGTCATCACCCCGCCCTTGGTCTCGATGCCCAGGGACAGCGGTGTGACGTCGATCAGCAGCACGTCGGTGCGGTCACCGGAGATGACGCCGGCCTGCAGGGCGGCACCCACCGCCACGACCTCATCGGGGTTCACGCCCTTGTTGGGCTCGCGGCCACCGGTGAGTTGTTTGACCACCTCCGTCACGGCCGGCATCCGGGTGGAACCACCCACGAGCACCACGTGGTCGATCTCGGAGAGGTCGATCCCGGCATCCTTGATGACGTTGTGGAAGGGGGTCTTGGTCCGGTCGAGCAGGTCGGAGGTCATGTCCTCGAACTGCGCACGGGTCAGACGCTCGTCCAGGTGGATCGGGCCGTTCTCGCTCATCGACAGGTACTGCAGCGAGATGTTCGTCGAGGTGGCGCTGGACAGTTCCTTCTTGGCCTGTTCGGCGGCCTCACGCAGACGCTGCAGGGCGATCTTGTCCTTGGACAGGTCCACCCCGGAGGAGCTCTTGACCTGGTTCACCAACCAGTCGACGATCCGCTGGTCCCAGTCGTCACCGCCGAGACGGTTGTCGCCGTTGGTGGCGCGCACCTGGATGGTGGAGAACTCGTCCTCGTCCTTGCCGACTTCCAGCAGGGAGACGTCGAAGGTTCCGCCACCGAGGTCGAAGACCAGGATGAGCTCGTCCTCCTTGCCCTTCTCCAGCCCGTAGGCCAGGGCGGCCGCGGTGGGCTCGTTGACGATCCGCAGCACGTTCAGCCCGGCGATCTGCCCGGCGTCCTTGGTGGCCTGCCGTTCGGCGTCGTTGAAGTAGGCGGGCACGGTGATGACCGCGTCGGTGACCGGCTCACCCAGGTAGGACTCGGCGTCCTTCTTCAACTTGCCCAGTACGCGCGCGGAGATCTCCTGCGCGGTGTAGGTCTTGTCGTCGATGTCGACCGACCAGTCGGTGCCCATGCTGCGCTTGACCGAGGTGACCGTGCGGTCGACGTTGGTGACGGCTTGGCGCTTGGCGATCTCGCCGACCAGCACCTCACCGGTCTTGGAGAACGCGACCACCGAGGGGGTGGTCCGGGCGCCCTCTGCGTTGGCGATGACGGTGGGTTCGCCACCTTCGAGAACCGACACCACCGAGTTCGTGGTGCCCAGGTCGATACCGACCGCTCGTGCCATGGTGATTGCTCCTTCCCGGCCTGTGGGCCGGCGGTTGATTCGGGATGTTCGTGGCGCTGGTGAACCTCGGGAGGCTCACGGTTGAGTCGTGCGCACTCAAGATTCACCCGCCCGGATTCCGTTGTCAAACCCAGACCGAAGAACTTGAGTCTATTAGGCTCAACTACGCTCAGGGGCGGTCTATTCCCCGGCTTCCGACGTCAGGGGCAACGTGGCCCTAGCCTGACCCTTGTGCAGCCACTACACATTCACCGATACGGCCGCAGCGGGGCCAGGCCCGTGGTGCTCCTGCATGGAGTCACCGACGCCGGCACGGCGTGGCCGGACCTGGTCTCACACTGGCAGGAGCGGTGGGATATCCACGCTCCGGACCTACGCGGCCACGGCGCCTCCCCTCGCTTCGCCGGGGACCAGTTCGACGCCGCCCCGGACGTCATGCTCGACGACGTGCTGGCGGTGCTCGAGCACATCGGTGAACCGGTGGCACTCCTCGGGCACTCGCTCGGGGGGTTCCTCGCACTGCGCGCCGCGCTGGCGCGCCCCCGGAACATCGCCGCCCTCGTCCTGGAGGACCCGGCCAGGCCGAGCGGGGCACATCCCGATCCGCAGTTCGTGGCAGCGAATGAGGAACTGCTGGACAGCATGGTCGATCCGGGGACCCAGATCGAACGGATGCTGCGCGAGACCCCCTGGACGCGGACCGAGGTGGAAGCCTGGGCCACCTGCAAACCGCTCGTGGATCGCCGGTACATCGCTCGTGGCCTGTTCCTGGGTGAAGCGCTCTGGGAGGAGCGTTTCGAGGCGCTGACCGTCCCCACCTTGCTCATCCTCCCGCCGGAGGCGCCGATGGCTCCGCGTCCGGTGCGCAACGACTCGGTCCGCACGGTCGTGATCCCCGGGTCCGGTCACTGTGTCCGGCGGGACCAGCCCGACCGTTACCACGAGGCCGTCGACGCGTTCCTCGCCGACCACCTGGGCGCGTGATCGTCGGGCACCGCGGGGGGACCGCACGTAGTCCCAGGCCTCGAAGGTGACCCACTCGCGCCTGCCGTCGCGGTTGACCGGCGCGCCCTGGCGAACCACCGGCGAGGTGCCGGCCCGGACCTCGGCCAGCTGAAGACTCGTGCAGTTGGTGGTGCCGAGCAGCAGCGTCCGGCCACCCGGTTCGTAGACCCGCGCCAGCGGTGAGAGTTCACCGAGTGACCAGGGCAGGTGATGCCCCGCGGTCACCCTCTCTCACGACGTGTCGAGCGGGCCGGGATCGCTCGCGTCGGCGCACCGTCGGCCCGGTTTCGTTGTCGTCCAGAACAAATCCGCTAGGATCACTCTCGTGCCCTGCTCCCGACGGTGAAGAGCGACCCCATGACTGACCCCCGAACTCTGCCGGATTTCGACAGCAGCCGCGCCCGCCAGGCCCTGGTGGTCCGCGGCGGTTGGGACGGCCACCAGCCCATCGAGGCCACCGAGGAATTCATCCCGTTCCTGCGCGAGCACGGCTTCGAGGTGCAGGTCCACGAGTCGCCCGAACCTTATGCCGACGCCGACCTGATGGCCGGCATCGACCTGATCGTGCAGTGCAACACGATGAACACCATTACCGATGAGCAGTTCACCGGCCTGCGCACCGCGATCGAGGCCGGCACCGGGTTCGGCGGCTGGCACGGCGGCATCGCCGACTCCTACCGGAACAACTCCGACTACCTGCACCTGGTGGGCGGGCAGTTCGCCACCCACCCGGGCAAGGCCCCGGAGGAACGCCGCGGCCACATGGACGACAACTACGTCCCGCACACCATCGAGATCACCGGCGCCGGGCGAAACCACCCCATCACCGCCGGCATCTCCGACTTCGACCTGGTCACCGAGCAGTACTGGGTCCTTGCCGATGACTACAACGACGTGCTGGCCACCACCACCCAGACGGTGCGCCCGTGGGACCCCTGGCACCGGGAGGTCACCTCACCCGCGGTGTGGACCAGGCTGTGGGGCGCCGGGCGCATCTTCGTGTGCACCCCCGGCCACCGCGTGGACATCCTGCGGGACGACAACGTGGGCACCATCGTGCGCAGAGGACTGTTGTGGGCCAGCCGCTGAACGTCGGGATCGTCGGCTGCGGCAACATCTCCCGCCAGTACCTGGCCAACCTGCGCCGACTGGGCAACCTGAACCTGACCGCCGTCAGCGACGTCCACGAGCCCGCCGCCCGCGCGGTGGCCGAGGCCGAAGGAGTTCCCGCGCTGCAGGTAACCGACCTGCTGCAGGCAGAGACCGTCGATGTGGTGCTGAACCTGACCACGCCCACCGCGCACGCCCCGCTCGCGCTGGCCGCCTTCGAGGCGGGTAAGCACGTCTACCTGGAGAAGCCCTTCGCCACCACACCCACCGAGGCACAGGCACTCATGAGCGCGACCACCGACACCGGCCTGCGCCTCGGCAGCGCTCCGGACACCGTGCTGGGCACCGGCATCCAGACCGCCCGGGCACTGGTCGATGAGGGCCGGATCGGGGCGCCGGTCGGGGCCACTGCGTTCATGCTGGCCCCCGGGCACGAGTTCTGGCACCCCAACCCCGCCTACTACTACGCCGCGGGCGGCGGCCCGCTGCTGGACATGGGCGTGTACTACCTGACCGCCCTGGTCACCATGCTCGGCCCGGTGCGCACCGTCTCGGCGATGGCCGGCCGCGCCCGCACCGAGCGGGTCGTTCCCGAGGGCGCTCCCCGCGCCGGTGAGGTACTTCCGGTGAGCGTGGACACCTTCACCTCGGCACTGTTGCAGCACGCCGGGGGCGCCATCTCCACCCTGGTGGTCAGTTTCGACGTGGTCGCCAGCGAGGTACCCCGGATCGAGGTCTACGGGGCCGAGGGCAGCATCGCGGTGCCCGACCCGAACCAGTTCGACGGCGACGTGCGGCTGGGACGGTTCGGCTCGGAGTTCACCGCGGTGGCCCCCCAGGCAGGCTATCGGGGCGCCGGGCGGGGTTACGGCCTGGCCGACATGGCCCGGGCGATCGAGGACGGTGGGCCGCACCGGCAGAGCGCCGAACTCGGCTTCCACGTCCACGAGGTGATGGACCGGATCATCCAGGCAGCCGAGCAGCAGGCGGTGCTGACGGTGCCCAGCACCTGCGAGCGCCCGGCACCGGTCCCCCTCAGCGATGACCCAGCCCTGAACTGAAACCCCGACGGAAGGAAACCGGCTATGACCGCAACGGTGCGGGTGGCAATGATCGGACACGCTTTCATGGGTGCCGCCCACTCCCAGGCCTGGCGGGCGGTGCACCGCTTCTTCGAGCTCGACGTGCATCCGCAGATGGCGGTGCTGGTGGGCCGGGACCCGGCGCGGGCCGCGGAGGCGGCCGCCACGCTGGGCTGGCAGGAGTCGGCCACCGACTGGCGTGAGGTGGTGCGCCGTGACGATGTGGACCTGGTGGACATCTGCACCCCCGGCGATACCCACGCCGAGATCGCCCTGGCAGCCCTCGGGGCGGGCAAGCACGTGCTGTGCGAGAAACCGCTGGCCAACACCCTGGCCGAGGCCACCCGGATGACCAAGGCCGCCCGCTCGGCAGCAGGCAACGGGGTGCGCTCGATGGTCGGGTTCACCTACCGGCGGGTGCCCGCGGTGGCGCTGATGCGCAGGATGGTCGCCGACGGCGCGATCGGCACCATCCGCCACATCCGCGGCCAATACCTGCAGGACTGGATCGTGGACCCCGACTTCCCGCTCGTGTGGCGTCTGCAGCAAGAGCGGGCCGGCTCCGGTGCGCTCGGGGACATCGGCGCGCACATCCTGGACCTGGCCCAGTTCGTCTCCGGCCAGCGCATCACCGGGGTTGCCGCTCAGACCGAGACCTTCGTTCGCCGTCGGCCGCTCGCCCGCGGGGGTGGCGCCCTGGGCGCCGCGACGGCACAGGCGGACGGACCGATGGGAGAGGTGACCGTCGACGACGCGGCGGTGCTGCTGGCCCGCACCGACGGCGGGGCACTCGGCACCTTCGAGGCCACCCGGTTCGCCACCGGACGCAAGAACCGGATCATGCTGGAGATCAACGGCTCGGACGGCACCCTGGCGTTCAACTTCGAGAACATGAACGCCCTGGAGTACTACGACGCCTCCCGAGGGGACCTGGCCGGGTTCACCACCATTCCGGTGACCGAACCGACCCACCCCTATGTGGGGGCCTGGTGGCCGCCCGGGCACGGGCTGGGCTATGAGCACGCGTTCATCCACCAGGCCCGGGACTTCCTGGAGGCGATCGCCACCGGAACCGACCCCCAACCCTCCTTCGCCGAGGGCACCGGGGTGCAGCACCTGCTGGAGGCGGTGCTGGCCAGCGCCGCGGACCACGCCCGCTGGACCGACGTGGGCACCTGAAGCACCGCGGCCCTGCTCAGAAATCGGTAACGGCCCCCCGCCGCCGCAACAGCGGTCGCGATGGTGACACAGAGCAGTCATCACACACCGACCACGAACCAGGGGATGACCGATGAGACACGCGGGAGTGATCGCCGCCGCAACCATGGTCGCGGGACTGGGCCTCGCCGGATGCGGGAGCACCGGTTCGGACTCGGGGGGCGCACCGGAGACGGTGGAAGCCACCCGGGAGTACCGCGAGCCCGCGACGGACGCCGACGCCGGCTACGACGAGGCGGGGGGCTACGCCGACGCCGCCGATGACGGCCACGTCCCCAGCCAGCCCTCCGGTGACATCTCCGTCCGGGAGGTCATCACCACGGCCGAGGTGAGCATCGTGGTGCCGGACCCCGCCGAGAGCGCCAACGAGGTGGTACGCCTGGCCGAGACCGCCGGCGGCCGGGTGGACCAGCGTTCGCTGCACGCGGCGGACAACGACGGTGACGAGGACTATCCGGCCAGCGCGTGGTTGACGGTGCGCATTCCCGCCGCCGATCTGGATGACTTCCTCGACGACCTGGACGAGGTGGGCGAGATCCGCCAGGTCAGCCAGAGTTCCGACGACGTCACCCAGGTCGCCCAGGACCTCGACGCCCGGATCGAGGCGCTGGAGACATCGACCGACCGGTTGCTGGACATCATGGCCGAGGCCGAGGACAGCGCGGACCTGATCGCGGCCGAGGAGGCCCTGAGCCGGCGGCAGGGCGAACTGGAGTCGCTGCGCTCACAGCGGGCGTACCTGTCCGACCAGGTCGCCATGTCCACAGTGCACGTGGACCTCACGGCAGAGCGGGCGCCGGCGATCGAGTCCGACGGCTTCACCGGCGGGCTACAGACCGGATGGCACGCCATGATCTCCTTCGTCTCGGCCCTGCTGGTCCTCGCCGGCGTGCTGGCGCCGTGGCTGGCCATCGTCGGGGTGCCCCTGCTGGCGCTCCTGCTGGTGCTACGCCGGCGCCGCCGGTCCCGGGTGGCCGGAACGACGACGGGGCCGACGACGGGAACCGGGGCGACGGTCACTGCTTCGGGCGCCCCGGGCCGCACGGCGCAGAACCCACAGGACTAGCCGGAACCACGCGGGTCGCGGGATTCGCTGTCAGCGAATCGTGGAATTGAGCCGAAGACGCTCAAGTTGACCTGGATAGCACGTGTTCGAACGTGAACTGTCAAGTTTCTGGAGGAAACGATGAGCACTCTCTCCCTGTGGTCCCGCCGCAACCCCGCCGCCGAGTTCGACGCCCTGGTTCGCAACGCCTTCGGCGCCCACGCACTCGCCACCACCGGGTACAACCCGGCCGCCGAGGTGGTGCCCGACGGCGAGGATGCCCTGGTGCGGTTGGAACTGCCCGGCGTGAACATCGACTCCGACGTGACCGTGGAGGTGACCGACGGACGGCTCGTGATCCGCGGTGAGCGCCACGAGACGAAGGAATCGGCTGAGACCGCCACCGTGCGCGAGATCCGCTACGGCTCCTTCGAGCGCACCTTCCGGCTGCCGGGTTCGGTCGGCGCCGACCAGGTCAGCGCCGACTACGACGCCGGGATCCTCACCGTGCGCGTGGCCGGTGCCTACGCCGGCTCCACGCCGCGTCAGATCGCCATCAACACGGTTGCGCCCGCCCAGGCCGGGGGCGAGCAGTCCGAGTAGGCCGTGACCACCCCACCCGAGGGCCCTTGACGCACCAACCGGCCGGGCCGGCCCGCACGGGTCGTGCCCGGCCGGCGTGCGTGCGTCCGCTGCGGCTACCCGGCCTGCGGGGAGCGGTCGCCGACCGCGATCCCGGCCGGGCCGACGGCGAAGCCGACTCGGTCCAGTCCACTCGCCCCCGCGTGGGCTTGCCCGAGCAGGGACAAGCCGTGGCGGCCGCCCACCCCCAGCACGGCACACCCGGCGGCCAGGGCCGCGGTCACTCCCGCCGGGGCGTCCTCGATCACCAGGCACCGCCGCGGATCCACACCGAGCGCCCGAGCACCCAAGCGGAACGGATCCGGATAGGGCTTGCCGCGCTCGACGTCGTCGGCCGTGACCACCACCTCGGGTGGTTCCAGCCCGGACCCGTTGATGCGCGCCCACGCTTGCGCATGGGTGCAGGAGGTCACGATCGCGGCCTGACCCGGGCGCAGTGAGCCCAGCGCTAACTCGGCGCCGGGTAGCACGTGGATCCCGGTTGCGTCGGCGATCTCCAGTTCCAGGATCCGGGCGACGCCGGCCTCCACCTGCTCGGCGGGCAGCAGAGTCGGGACCACCTGCGAGGCCGGGATCCCGTGCTGCACCTCGAAGGTCTCGGCGTCGGGCAGGCCGAACTCACGGGCCCACCGGCGCCAGCAGCGCTGCGCCGAGGCAGCCGAGTCGATCAGGGTGCCGTCCATGTCGAACAGCACGGCATCGAAGGTGCGGTCGTCGAACGCGCGGCCCGGCGTCGGCAGGCCGGCGCCTCCGGCCTCCGGGTTGTGGCCGTGCACTCAGGACAGGCGGGCGGGCGGGGACTGGGTCAGCGAGGCGTCGGTCTCCACGACTTTGCCGAGGGCCTTGTCGACCCTCTTCAGCACCGACTTGTCCAGTTTCACCCCGGCGGCGCCGACGTTGTCGCGCACCTGCTCCGGCCGGGACGCACCGATGATCGCCGAGGCCACGTTGGGGTTCTGCAGCACCCAGGCCACCGCGAGCTGGGCCATGGTCAGGTCCAACTCATCGGCGATCGGCTGGAGTTTGGCGACCGCCTTGAGGGTTTTGTTGTTGAGGAACTTGGCGATCATGTCCGCCCCGCCCTTGGTGTCGGTGGCGCGGGAGCCCTCCGGGAAGTCCTTCCCGGGGCTGTACTTGCCGGTCAGTACGCCCTGGGCGATCGGGGAGAACACCACCTGGGAGATGCCCAACTTCTCCGAGGCCGGGACCACCTCGCCCTCGATGACCCGCCACAGCATCGAGTACTGCGGCTGGTTGGAGATCAGTTGCACGCCCAGGGCGTCGGCGAGCGCGTGGCCCTCCTTGAGTTGGTCGGCGGTCCACTCACTCACCCCGATGTACAGGGCCTTGCCGGCCCGGACCACGTCGGCGAAAGCCTGCATGGTCTCTTCCAGGGGCGTCTCGTAGTCGAACCGGTGCGCCTGATACAGGTCCACGTAATCGGTGCCCAGGCGCTTGAGGGAGGCGTCGATGGACTCCCGGATGTGCTTGCGGGACAGGCCGGTGTCATTGTGACCCATCGGACCGGTGGGAAAGTAGACCTTGGTGAAGATCTCCAGCGACTCGCGCCGCTCGCCCTTCAGTGCCTTCCCGAGCACCTCCTCGGCCACCGTGTTGGCGTAGGTGTCGGCGGTGTCGAAGGTGCTGATGCCCTCATCCAGGGCCGCCTGGACACATCGCGTGGCGACCTCGTTCTCCACCTGGGAGCCGTGAGTGAGCCAATTGCCGTAGGTGATCTCGGAGACCTTGAGACCGCTATTGCCGAGGTATCGGAATTCCATACCGCCAGACTAGAGGGCTTCCGGTGAACGTGCTACGGGTGACACCCTCCCTATCGTTCCACCGCTGCCCCGGGGGTGCCGGCGAGGTCGGGCAGCAGGCTACCAGGGCTCTGCGCGCGAATACGCAGCGGGCAGAACGTGCGGACTCAGGCGGTCTGGCCGGCGTGCTTACCCTCGCCGATCTCCTCCACGATCTTGTCGTTGAAGGCGGGCAGATCATCCGGGGTACGGCTGGACACCAGACCCTGGTCCACCACCACCTCCTCATCCACCCAGGTCGCCCCGGCATTGCGCAGGTCGGTCTTGAGGCTGGGGAAAGAGGTGATCGTGCGGCCCTTCAGCACATCCGCATCGGCCAGGATCCACGGGCCGTGGCAGATCACGCCGACCGGCTTGTGCTGGTTGAAGAAGTCCCGGGTGAAGCCGACCGCGTCGGTGTCCATCCGTAGGTGATCGGCATTGGAGGTGCCGCCGGGCAGCACCAGGCCGTCGAAGTCGGCGGCCCGGGCCTGGCTCACGTGCATGTCCACGTCCTGGGTGTGACCCTTCTTGCCCTCAACGCGCTCCTGCTGCGGTGAAACGAGCACCGCCTGCGCGCCGGCCTCGGTGACCGCCTGCCAGGGGCTGGTCAACTCGCTGTCCTCGAAGTTGTTCGTGAGCAGGAACGCGATCTTCTTTCCACTCAGGTCAGCCATCAGGCTCTCCCTTCGTCGATGTCATCAGGTCCATTCCCCACGTTAACCGGGGCGGCCGTGATGTGCCCGCCGGGCGGCCCCGGGTGACCCCGAGCCGCTTTGGCCACGTCACGCAGCGCCGGAGCGCTGCTACTGACCACCCATGCCGGTGGTGGCGACCCCGCGCACGATCTGACGCTGGAACAGCATGAACACCACCAGCAACGGCAGGGCCGCCAGCAGCGCCGCGGCCATGGTGCGCGCGTACTGCAAGCCGTACGTCTCGGTCACCGTGGCCAGGCCCACCGGAATCGTCATCAGTGCCGAGTCCGTGGTGACGATGAAGGGCCAGAGGAAGTTGTTCCACGCACTGATGAACACGAAGATCGCCACCGCTCCGAGGATCGCGCGGGACAACGGCAGGACCACGGTCCAGAAGGTGCGCCAGGCGCCCGCACCGTCCACCCGCGCGGCATCGATCAGTTCGCGCGGGATGCCGTCGAAGAACTTCTTCAGGATGAACACCATGATCGGCGCCACCACCTGGGGGAGGATGATACCGGCGAAGGTGTCCACCATGCGGAAGAACAGCATCTGCTGGAACAGCGGCACGATCAGGATCTGGGCGGGCACCATGATCGAGGCGATCGTGACCGCGAACATCCAGCCACGGCCGCGGAACCTCAGTTGGGAGAACGCATAGGCTGCCATCGCCGAGATGATCAGAGTGATGGCGGTGACCAGTACGGCCACGAGCAGGGAGTTGAACATCCACAGGGGAAGGGCGCCGCGCGTAATGACGCCGATGTAAGCGCCGAGGGTCCACCCGCCCTCGGGCACGATCTGCCCGGGATCGGCCGCGTCGACCTCGGACTTGAACGAGGTGATCACGGCCCAGGCGAACGGCAACAGCCAGATCACGGTCATCAGGATGAGCGCCGCCAGCGACAGCACTCTGCCGCTGGTGCTGGTGCCGAGCAGCAGGCTGGTCGAGCGCCGGCTCTCCGCGCGGCGCGCGATCGCCTTGCGCTCGCGCGCCCGGCGGCGGGCCACCTCGGGTAGGACGAGGGTCTGCGCCGACATCTCAGGGCTCCCTTCGGGCTGCGAACAGCCTGGTCAGTGACACCGCAACGATCAGGGCAAAGAAGATGAAGGAGATCGCCGCCGAGTAACCCAGCCGGTAGTTCACGAAGCCGGTGTCATAGATGTAGACCAGCACCGAACGGGTCGAGCCCGCCGGACCACCACCGGTGAGGAGGTAGATCTGGTCGAACACCTTGAGCGAGGCCAGGATCTGCAACACCAGCACCACCCCGGTGATCCGGCGTACCTGCGGCAGCGTGATCGACCACAACCGCCGCCATGCCCCCGCCCCGTCGATCGCCGCGGCCTCGTAGTGATGCTCGGGGATGGCCTGCAACGCCGAGAGGTAGAGCAGGAAGTTGAAGCCCACCGTCCACCACACGGTCACCAGCGCGATGGACCACATGGCCACGCGTTCGTCCGTCAGCCAACCCACCGGGTCGAGTCCGACGGCGGTCAGCCAGGTATTGAGCAGGCCCAACTCGGGGTTGAACAACCATGACCACACATCGGTGACCACGACGACCGGCAAGAGGAAGGAGGCGAAGAACGCGAACCGCCACAACCATTGCCCGGGCAACCCGGTGTAGACCAGCAACGCCATCACCAGCGCCACGATCACCAGCGGGATGGTGGTGATGATCGTGAAGAAGACGGTCTGCCACAGGGTCTGCCAGACCTGGGGGTCAGCGAACGCCTCGACGTAGTTGGACAGGCCGATCACCGAGGGTTCCAGACCGATCAGGGATCGGTCGGTCAGACTCATCCACATGCCGTAGACGATCGGCCAGACCAGGAACAGCACGAACGCCAACGCGAACGGGGCCAGAAACCAGTAACCGCTCCCCCCCGAGTGCAGGCGCTGGGCACGTCGCTCGGCCTCACGTCGGGCCCGCCGCACATCGCGGGGGACGGACATCGGGGCTGAAGTCGTTGTGGAAACCATCGATCCCTCCGGGTCAGGCCGGCGCCGGTGAGGACAGCAGGACGTTCATCTCATCGAGCATGCTCTGCACGCCCTCCTCCGCCGAGATCAGGCCGAGCAGCGCGCGTTGCATCTCCTGGCACATCCGGTTCTGGAAGTCCGAACCCGATCCGGTGAACCAGACCGGGGGGTCCAGGAAGATCCACTCACCGGCCTCGGCGTAGTTCGCCTGGGGGCGCATCTCCTGGTACTCCTGCGACTCCACCACCTCGGTGAGCGTGGGGATGTGCCCGGCGCCGGCCCAGGCTTTGCCCTCGCGCAGGATCGCGGCCAGGACCTCATACGTAGCCCGCCGACGCTCGGGGTCGGGGCTGATCTGGCGCGGCAGGACGTAGGCGTGGGAGTCACCGAACGCCGCAGGCTGGTCATAGATGATCGGCAGCGGCACCGCCGAGACCTCGGGCACCGCACCGCGCAGGCTGTTCAACTCCCAGTCACCGGAGATGATGGCGCCGGCACGTCCGGTGTTGAAGTTGGCGATCGCGCTTCCGTAATCGCTGTTCGGTGCGGTCACGGTACCGTCCAGCATCGACTGCATGAACTCCAGGACCTCGGTGGCTGCGTCGACGTCCAGTTCGGCGGGGCGCCCGGGCGTGAGGTCGTACTCGGCACCCTTCTGCCCGTACAGTCCCCAGAACAGCCGCCACGCCTGCGCGCTGTCGTTGAGGTAGCCGTAGGCGATGCCGGTGTCCCCGGTGACTTCGGCCAGTGCCCGGCCGGCGTCGAGGAACTCCTCGGGGCTGGTGATCTCGGTGAGCAACCCGTCGTCGCCGATCAGTCCGGCCTGCTCGGCGACCGCCGGGTCGTAGAACAGGATCACCGGGTGGGTGTCCAGGGGCAGGGCGTACAACTCCCCCTCGTACAGGGCGCGCTCCCACAGTGCCGGCGGGAAGTCGGCCTCGGTGATGCCCACCTCGGCAAGCATGTCCAGATCGAACGGTTCCAGCAGCCCGCCGGGCGCGTAACCGATGAGGCGGGACAGATGCACGATCGCCGATTCCGGGGCACGCCCCCCGGCAGCGGCCATGGCCAGTTTGGTGTAGTAGGGGGCACCCCAGGCCAGCGTGGTCCGGTCGATCACCGTCTCGGAGAAGTCCCCGCGCACGTCATTGAGGATGCTGTCCATCAGTTCCCCGTCGGAGCCGCCGAGCAGGTCCCACACCCGCACCAGCGTGCCCCCGGCCGTGGCTGTGCGCACGTCGCCCGAGCAGCCGGCCAGGGATCCCGCCGCGGCCAGGGCACCGAGGCCGAGCGCACCCTGGAGGACACCGCGCCGTGAGAGCCCCGTGAGTCCGCGACCTGCCGTGGCCGGGCGCGGTGGCAACGACGCGCCGTTGTGCGGCGTGGATCTGGTCATCGACGACCTCCCTGAGTCCGCATCATCACGGGTCACTACAACGTTGCAAGTAGGGTGGCGCGGTTGCCCCGTCGTGTCAAGACCCCCAGGTGCCCGCTCCACCCACGGCCGCGTGCGGCACACTGTGGAGATGTCTCGCGCCGATTCCCCCACGCCGTGGCAGGGCCGCTCCCGCCCCGGAATCAAGGACGTGGCGGCCCTGGCGAGTGTCTCGTGGAAGACGGTCTCCAACGTGGTCAACGAGAGCGCACCGGTGCGCCCGGAGACCCGGGCACGGGTGCAGGCCGCGATCGCCGAACTGGGTTACCGTCCCACGCTCTCCGGGCGATACCTGCGCCAGGGTCGCAGCCGGATCCTCGGCCTGGCCGTGGCGGACCTGCGCCTGCCCTACTTCTCCGACCTCGCCCACGCCGTGATCGAAGCCGCCGGGACGCGTGATTACACCGTCCTGATCGAGGAGACGCTCGCCGAGGTGGAACGGGAACGCCACGCCGCCGACGGCTTCGGAGTGCACCTGTTGGACGGCCTGATCTACTCCCCCCAGTCACTGGATCCCGAGGAGATCCGCCGGGCGAGCACCACGCTGCCCACCGTGGTCCTCGGCGAACACGGCCTGGCCGAACTGGCCAGGGACCTGGCCCTGGACCGCGTGCTGATCGACAACGTCGCTGCGGCCCGGGAGGCTACCCAGCACCTCCTGGACACCGGTCGGCGAGCGATCGTGTTCCTGGGTGCCGACCCCCGCCCCGGTGCGGGCCCACCCGATCACCGGCGGCGGGGCAGCGCCAGCGGCGCGGGAAGCCTGCGGCGCGATGGCTATCTGGAGGCGATCGGTACCGACATGACGCCCACGATCCTGCCGACGTCGGTCTACTCACGCCCAGCCGGCTACGACGGTATCTCGACCTACCTGACGGAGTCGGGGACCGACCGCCTGGACGCGATCTTCTGCGCCAATGACCAACTGGCGATCGGCGCGATGGCAGCACTGCGCCAGGCCGGGCTGCGCGTGTCCGAGGATGTGGCCGTGCTGGGTTGGGACGGGTCGGAGGAGGGGCGATTCGCCAACCCGGGACTGACCAGCGTCACGCCCGATCTCAGCGCGCTGTCCGAACTCGCCGTGGACCTCCTGCTCGCCCGGATCGAGGGCAGTGCCGGTCCCGGCAAGGTCCACGTGCTGCCGCATCAGATCCACATCCGGGACAGCACCGCGCCGGCACGTTGACCGAGCACCCAGGCGGCAAATGGCTGCACGTTCACGTGGGCACGAGTATGCTTTCCGTGCAGCCCTACAACGTTGTACTGCAGTCGTTGTACTGAAGTCGTACCGAAAGGTGCATGCGATGCCCGAGCACACGCCCGCCCAGACCCACGACCACGCCGCCGTTCCCCGCCCCGAGTACCCCCGCCCGCAGATGGTGCGCCCGGACTGGCTGAACCTGAACGGCACCTGGCAGTTCGAGGTCGATTCCGGCGATTCCGGCCTGGAGCGCGGCCTCGTCGATGCCGAACTCTCCGGCACGATCACCGTTCCGTTCGCACCGGAATCCGAACTCTCCGGCATCGCCAACACCGACTTCATGGAAGCGGTCTGGTACCGGCGCACCGTGACCATCCCGTCGGCCTGGAGCGGCCAGCGGGTGCTGCTGCACTTCGGGGCGGTGGACCACGACGCCACCGTCTGGGTGAACGGCACCCAGGTAGGGCGCCACCGCGGCGGCTTCTCCTCCTTCACCGCCGACCTGCACGGGGTCGCCGAGCCCGGGCAGGAGGCCATCATCGTGGTGCGCGCCCGGGACCGGCGCCACATCCCCCAGGCGCGCGGCAAGCAGGCCACCAAGTACGCCAACTCCGAGTGCCACTACACCCGCACCACGGGCATCTGGCAGACCGTCTGGCTCGAGCCGGTCCCCCAGGTGCACCTGCGCCGTCCGCGGATCACCCCGGATGTGGCCGCACCGGCCTTCCGCGTCGTGGCACCGCTCAGCGCCAACCGGCGCGGCATGACCGTGCGCGCCGTCGTCTCCGACGCCGACGGTGAGGTCGTCACCACCCAGGTGCGCGCCGACCTGGACCTGGCCCCCGCCCTGCACCTGCCCATCCCGCCCGACCGCGTCCGGTTGTGGAAGGTGGGTGAGGGCTTCTGTTACGACGTGCGCCTGGAACTACTGGACGAAGCCGGCACCGTGGTCGACGCGATCGACTCCTACGCAGGTCTGCGTTCGGTCAGCATCGACGGCAACCGGGTACGGCTCAATGGTGAGGTCGTGTTCCAGCGGCTCGTGCTGGACCAGGGCTACTACCCCGACGGGCTGATGACCGCACCCAGCGATGCCGCCCTGGTCGAGGACATCGAGTTGTCCCTGGCGGCCGGCTTCAACGGAGCGCGTCTGCACCAGAAGGTCTTCGAGGAGCGGTTCCTGTACCACGCCGACCGCCGCGGCTATCTGCTCTGGGGTGAGTTCGCCGACTGGGGCTGCTCCGCCCAGGGTCACCGCAGCGACCATCAGCGGCCCGACGCCTCCTACATCACCCAGTGGACCGAGGTGATCGAGCGCGACTACAACCACCCCGCGATCATCGGCTGGTGCCCGCTGAACGAGACCTGGCAGGTGCTGCACGATGAGATCACCGTGCTCGATGACGTCACCCGCGGGATGTTCCTGGCCACCAAGGCCGCCGATCCGACCCGCCCGGTCATCGACGCTTCCGGCTACTCCCACCGGGTGGCCGAGACCGACGTCTACGACTCCCATTCCTACGAGCAGGATCCGGAGGCGTTCGCCGAACAGCAGGCCGGACTGGTCACCGGTGACCCGTTCGTCAATTCCCACGACGGGCAGACCATCTCCCTGCCCTACGCCGGCCAGCCCTACTTCGTCAGCGAGTACGGCGGCATCTGGTGGAACCCGGACGAAGCGGCCGAGGCCGACGGCACCGACCGCGCCGAGTCCTGGGGGTACGGACAGCGAGTCGCCGATGAGGAGGAGTTCCACGTCCGGTTCGCCGGCCTGACCGATGTGCTCCTGGATGACGCGAACATGTTCGGGTACTGCTACACCCAGCTCACCGACGTGTTCCAGGAGCAGAACGGCATCTACCGGTTCGACCGCGGCGTCAAACTCGACGTGGATCGGGTGCGTCGGGTCCAACAGCGGGTGGCCGCTGCCGAACGGGCCGACGGCGACTCCCCCGGCGCGTAGGAGCGAGCCCCCTAGCGCCGGGCCAGCGGATCGTGGCCCACGCGCAGCCACAGGTGCCGGGGGATCAACTGGATGATGCCCAGGAGCAGGTTGAGGTAGAAGTCGATCCGTTCTACCTCCTGGCGGCCGCGGACGTACAACAGGATGTCCTGGCCCTCCACGGTGATGTTGTGCCCGACCGCGTCGGGCTGCAGGAGACGGTCCATCATCCGCGGGTGGATGAAGTCGAACGGGAACTGCCCCTCCGGACCCTGGACCCGCCAGGTGTCGTTGAACGCCTTGGACTCGAACCGGATGTCCTGCCCGCCGAAGAACTTGCTGATCGCCGAACCGAAGCCCTCCGGGTTGAGCCGGAGCCAGGGCAGGGCTGCCGGGAGGTGCAGGGCCACCACGTGGAAGTGATGGGTCGTCTTGTTCTTACCGCTGCCGGTGGTGTACCGGTAACTGAAGGAGACCGCCTGCTCACCGTGGAACGTCCCGGTGAGCACCTCGTTCGCCTGCCGCGCGCGGCCGACGCCGAACGGGGGGCTGGTCCAGCGGTTCACCATCTCCCTCGAGTGTGGCTGATACGTCCAGCCACGCTGCTGGGCATAGGCCCGGATCCTCTCCTGGCGCTTACGGTTCAGGACCTGGGTGACGATCACGGCACCGACCGCGACCACGATGACGAACAGGATTGGAGCAACGTCCACCGTCCCCACCCCTTCGCTCTCAGACCGGGCGGCAGCGGCAGCGCCGCCCTGCCCGCCGGTCCTGCTTCGACCATTCCGTGCTCCTGCGGCAGGATAGCAAGGCCCGGCCGCAGGACCCGGTTGGACGAATTCGCTTGGCACACGTGGCGGCACCGGAGGATGCTGCGGTGCATGCCCAGGTTCGTGATCACCCACGCACGGCTGCCCACCGACGACGCCGAGGGGGCGCACACCGGCGTCGAAACAGGCGCCGGTGGGACGTGGGCCCGGGCCGAGCCGTCCTGGCAGATCCGCGGCATCGCCGAACTGGACCGGGACTATCTCGTGGAGGCGCTGGGCAGCGATGATCTCGCCGAGGATGCCGAGCAGATGGCGGTACGCCTGGCCAACCAGCGCGACACCCGCAAGGAGGTGCTGCTAGCCCTGGATCCCGACCACGGGCAGGATCCGGCCGCGGTGCTCGGAGCCGCCTGGCTCGAATTCCCGGCGACGGACAACACCCATCTGGCCCGCGTCTCGGTGATCGTGCGCTCGACCCACCGGCGCCGCGGCATCGGCTCCGCACTGTGGAACCGGGCGCTGCGCGGCATCCGGGGGGCCGGGCGCGCCGTGGTCACCGCGGAGACCTGCCAGCGCACCGAACCCGAAGCCGACTCCCCCGATGCGCTCGCGGCGCCGACGGGGAGCGGCCGGGTGGACGCCCGGGAACCCGGGGTGCGATTCCTGCGGGCACGCGGCTGCACCCTGGCGCAGGTGGACCGGCACTCCGTGCAGCACCTGCCCTTGCCCGACGGCCTGCTCGCCGGGCTGGGCGGGGCCGCCGCAACCCGCGCGGGCGAGGACTACGAACTCCTCTCCTGGACCGACGCGGTGCCGCAGCGCTGGCTGGCGGGGATGGCGGTCCTGCTGCGGGCGATGAGCACGGACGCACCCACCGGCGCGTTGGACTACCAGGAGGAGAACTGGGACAGCGATCGGATCCGGCACGGCGAACAGGTGCTGGCCGCCTCCGGGATGCGCTCGATCACCACTGCGGCAAGGCATGCGCGCACCGGGGAGTTGGCCGGTTACACCGAGATCCATCTCGATGCGCGCAAGCCCCAGGTTGCCTACCAGGAGAACACGGTGGTACTCACGCCGCACCGCGGACACCGGCTCGGCATGCTGTTGAAGACGACGAACCTGGACCTGCTCGCCCGCGAAGCGCCGCTGGTGCGCCGGGTGCACACCTGGAACGCCCAGGAGAACGAGCACATGCTCGCCATCAACGTCGCCCTCGGCTATCACGTCGCCTCGATCTGGGGTGCCTGGCAACTGGGGATCAGTTGAGCCCGGCGCCTGCTTGAGCGGGGCAGGGCACGCGCAGGTATCAATCTGATCACTTGTCATCTGATGCTCCTCCGGTTGTGGTTGACTTTGCGCGATGCCAAGGAGGGAGCGTGCCGTGCAGCGACGCATCGCCCCCTTGCTGGCGACCCTGTTCCTGTTCCTGGTCATGACCCCTGCGGCCGCGGCCGCTTCCATCCTTCCCGGCGGCGGTCCGGTCCCGATGAGTACCGAGGACGGCGATGCCCAGGTGCTCTTCGGCACCATCAACGACCCCGACGGCGAACCGGTCGAGGGGGCGGGCCTGACGCTGGAGCAGGCAGGCGAGGAACTGGACGAGACGGTCACCGACGGCGAGGGCTCCTGGGAACTGGAGGTGCCCGGCCCGGGTACCTTCGACGTCGTCCTGGACGTGGACACACTGCCCGCCGACCTGCAGCCCCAGCAGGAGGCCGGTGAGCGCCGCGAGGACATCCTGGTGCGCCCCGGCCGGCTGCAGACCAGGGTGCCGTTCCCGCTGATCGGGGCCGATGAGACCCAGCAGCCGGCGCCGGGCACCGAACCCCCCGAGACCGACGACGACGCTCCCGTCGATGACGCCGCGACCCCGGAGGAGGACGAGGGCGCGATCGCCACCGAGCAGCCCCGCGGCGCCTCCTTCTCCGCCCGGTTCGCGCAACTGACCGTGGAAGGGATCAAACTCGGCGCGATCATCGCCATCACCGCCGTGGGCCTGTCCCTGGTTTTCGGCACGACGCGCCTGATCAACTTCGCCCACGGTGAGTTCGTCACAATCGGTGCGGTCACCGCCTTCTTCCTGTCCACCTCCCCGGGGAACGTGCCACTGATCCTGGCCGCGGGGCTGGCGATGGTGGTCGGTGCGCTGCTGGCCGGGGCATTGGAGAAGACCGTCTGGCTGCCGATGCGAAGACGCGGCACCGGATTGATCCAGCTCTTCATCATTTCCATCGGGCTGTCCCTGCTGCTGCGCTACCTGTTGCTGGTGGTGTTCGGCTCCCGGCGCGGGCAGTACGACACCTACACCGTGCAGGCTGCCCTCGAGATCGGGATGGTGCGCATCACCCCGCGGGACCTGATTGTGACGCTGCTGGCATTCGCGATCATGGTCGGGATCGGGATCATGTTGTCCAAGACCCGGATCGGCAAGGCTATGCGCGCGGTCTCGGACAACAAGGACCTGTCCGAGGCCTCCGGGATCAACGTCAGCCGCGTGATCATGATGGTGTGGGTGCTCGGCGGTGGTCTGGCTGCCCTGGGCGGGGTCTTCTACGGCCTGACCTCAGCGGTGTACTGGGACATGGGCTTCTATCTGTTGCTGCTGATGTTCGCCGGGGTGATCCTCGGTGGGATCGGCAGCGCCTACGGGGCGATGGTCGGCAGCCTGATCATCGGGCTGGTCTCGCAGTGGTCCACGCTCTGGTTCCCGCCGGCGCTGCAGAACTTCTGGGCGCTGCTCGTGCTGATCCTGGTGCTGTTGCTGCGACCGCAGGGGATCTTCGGCAGAGCGGAGCGCGCCGGCTAGGCGCGGGAGGTCGCACATGGAGTTCATGGACATTCTTGCCAACGCACTGCGCGGGGCGATCGGGCCGGAGGCGGCGATCTACGCGCTCGCCGCGGTGGGGCTCAACCTGCACTTCGGCTACACCGGGCTGCTGAACTTCGGCCAGGTCGGGTTCATGCTGGTGGGCGCCTACGGCGTGGCCGTCAGCGTGGCCACCTGGGACCTGCCGCTGTGGGTGGGCATCCTGATCGGGATCGGGTGCGCGGTGGTCCTGGCCCTGATCCTGGGGATCCCCACGCTGCGATTGCGCGGGGA
The DNA here is from genome assembly GCF_049725185.1 of Pseudactinotalea sp. Z1748. Classification (NCBI taxonomy): domain Bacteria; kingdom Bacillati; phylum Actinomycetota; class Actinomycetes; order Micrococcales; family Cellulomonadaceae; genus Pseudactinotalea; species Pseudactinotalea sp. Z1748. The sequence goes on from NZ_JBMPQB010000007.1 coordinate 32,968, forward strand.
TTATCTGGCCATCACCACGATCGCGGCCGCAGAGGTGCTGCGCTATCTGTACCGCTCCTCCTGGGCCGAACCGCTGACCGGCGGGGTCTACGGGCTGAGTCAGTTCGCGGGAGACTTCTTCGCCCTGAACCCCTACACCCAGTCCCTGGTGCTGGGACCGTTCTCCTTCAGCGCGCGCAACCTGTGGGTGATGACGGTGACCTGGGGGCTGGTCGCCTTCTTCTCCCTCCTGGTGTTCCTGCTCATGCGCAGCCCGTGGGGCCGGGTGCTGAAGTCGGTCCGTGAGGACGAACTCGCCGCCCGCAGCCTGGGCAAGAACGTCTACGCCTACAAGATGCAGAGCCTGATCCTCGGCGGTGTGCTCGGGGCCCTGGCCGGGGCGATGATGGCGATGCACGGCCAGACCGTGAACCCCGATATCTACATGCCGGCGGTGACCTTCTACCTGTGGGCCATCGTGATCCTGGGCGGCGCCAGCCGCATCATGGGACCGATCGTGGGCAGCATCATCTTCTGGTTCCTGCTGACCTTCCTGGACGCGCTGCTGCGGCAGGCCACCACCCAAGGCATCATCCCGTCCTCGATCCTGGCCTCCAGTGACGTGAGCGCGATGCGATTCGTGTTCGTCGGTCTGCTCCTGGTGCTGTTGATGGCCTTCCGCCCGGCCGGGATACTCGGCAACGCAGAGGAGATCCGACTCAGTGTCCGATAAGCCACGCCCCGAGTCCTCCCCGGCCCCGGACCGGACCGAGGAGGACCTCGCCGCGGCGCGCGATCAGATCCTGGACGAGCGGGAGGATCTGGTCGAGCACGAGGAGGCACGGGAGCAGGCCGGGCCCTCCTCCGGGGCCGTACTCGCGGCAAAGGCACTGGCCGACGTCGCGCCCGAGCCCGGGGTGGCCAAGCCCGACCCGATTCTGGTCGCCACCGGGATGACACGTCACTTCGGCGGACTCAAAGCCGTCGACGTGGACCACCTCGAGGTGCAGCGCGGCACCATCACCGCCCTGATCGGACCGAACGGTGCCGGTAAGTCCACCTTCTTCAACCTGGTCTCCGGCTTCGACAAACCCTCCGCCGGAAGCTGGACCTTCAACGGACAGTCGCTGCGTGGCCTGCCCGCCTACAAGATCGCCCGTCGCGGCATGGTGCGCACCTTCCAACTCACCAAGGCCCTGATGCGCCTGACCACGCTGGAGAACGTGATGCTGGGCGCCACCGGCCAGCGTGGCGAGAACATCCTGGCCGCGCAGCTACCCTTCCTGTGGCGCAGTCAGGAGCGGCAGATCGAGGCACGCGCCGATGAGTTGCTGGAGCGCTTCCGGCTCAGCCAGATGCGCGATGAGTTCGCCGGCACCATGTCCGGCGGGCAGCGCAAACTGCTGGAGATGGCCCGGGCTCTGATGGTGGACCCGGACCTGATCATGCTCGATGAGCCGATGGCCGGGGTGAACCCGGCACTGACCCAGTCCCTGCTGGGGCACATCCAGAACCTGCGCGATGAGGGCAAGACGATCGTGCTGGTCGAGCACGACATGGACGTCATCATGAGCATCAGCGACTGGATCATCTGTTTCGCCCAGGGTGCGGTGATCGCCGAGGGACGCCCAGCCGACATCAGCACCAACCCGGCGGTGATCGAGGCCTACCTGGGCAGGCGCGCCGAGCCGGCCGAGACCGGCGTGCAGGAGGAGCGATGAGCCAGGAGCGAGCCGGCGACACCGACCCGGCGGGCACGGACCAGGAGGCCACCTCGACCGAGCGGAACAGCCTGCCGGACGGCGCCATCCTGCTGGAGAGCCGCAGCCTAGTGGCCGGGTACATCGCGGAGGTGGATATCCTCAACGGTTGCAATGTGCACCTGCGCGAGGGAGAGCTGGTGGGCATCATCGGCCCGAACGGGGCCGGGAAGTCCACCCTGATCAAGACGATGTTCGGGATCGTGCCGGTGCGCAGCGGCGAGGTCCTGCTGCGCGGCCGGAACATCGTGGGGGTCCCCACTTACCGGCTCGTCGATCGGGGCGTGGGGTACGTGCCCCAGAACAACAACGTGTTTCCCTCCCTGACCATCGAGGAGAACCTCCAGATGGGGCTGTACCTGCGGCCCCGGGAGTACGAGGAGCGGTACCAGGTGGTGACGGACCTGTTCCCGGTGCTGCACGAGCGTCGCCGCCAGCGCGGCGGCTCGCTGTCCGGGGGCGAGCGGCAGGTGGTCGCCATGGGACGGGCCCTGATGACCGACCCGCAGGTACTCCTCCTGGACGAGCCCTCGGCGGGGTTGTCCCCGATCATGCAGGACACTGTCTTCGAGGCCGTGCAGCGGATCAACTCCGCCGGTGTCTCCATCCTGATGGTGGAGCAGAATGCTCAGCGGTGCCTGCAGTTGAGCGACCGGGCCTACGTGCTGGATCAGGGCCGGGACGCCTACACCGGCACCGGGCAGCAACTGATGCACGATCCCAAGGTGATCGAACTGTATCTGGGAACCCTGGGCCGTACCGGCGACTGAGGCGCCCCGGACCCGACCCACGAGGCCGCTGCGGCCATCGGCGGCCCTCGGCGTGCCCGTCCCGGCACACCGCCTGGCCCGGACCGCCTTGGGCCCGGGCCAGGCGGTACCGGTCTGTTACTCCGCCGGAGCGGACTCGACCACCTCGATGGTGGACAGGGTGCCCTCGGAGTCGTAACCGTAGACCTCGATCGACGCAATGCCGGGCTCACCGGATTCGGTGAAGTCCAGCGGACCGGAGACGCCGTTGTAGTTGATCTCCTCACCGTCGGCGAGTAGATCGCGGCACTCGGCGAAGGACGAGCAGTCCGTGCCGTCGCGGGTGACGTCGATCAGGTGGGGCTGGAAGTCAGCCGGGTTGGTCGAACCGGCGGCCTCGGCGGCCAGCGCGATCACCGTGACGCAGTCGAAGACCTGTGGGGCGAACTGGGTCTCGTCCAGGTCGGCGAATTCCTGCAGGTTGTTCAGGAAGTCGGCGTCCTCCGAGGAAGCCGGGGCGGTTCCCTTCATCCCGTCCAGGATGCCCGGGTCGTTGGAGTCCACCAGGTTCGGCAACTCGTTGCTGCGCATCCCGTCGGCACCGTAGAACCCGATATCCTGCGGGGTCAGCCCGCCCTCGATGATGCCCTGGGCGATCTGGGCGCCCTGCTCGAAGGCGATGATCACCACGGCGTCCGGATCGGCCGAGACCACCGACTGCACCACACCGGTGAACTCGGTGGCGTTGCCGTCGAAACCCTCGCTGGAGATGACGTTGGCGCCGCCGCCCTCCAAGGCTTCCTGGGTAGCGTTGGCCAGGCCGACGCCGTAGTCATCCTCCAGGTGCACGATCACCACGTCGCTGTGGCCGTCATTGATGACCGTCTCGGCCAGCACCGGGCCCTGCAGGGCATCGGAGGGCGCGGTCCGGATGTAGAAGCCGCCGTGGTCGTAGTCGGTGAACGTCGGTGCGGTGTTCGACCCGGAGCACTGCACCACCTCGTCGCTGGTGATCCGGTCGATGATCGCCAAGGACATGCCCGAGGCCGCGGCACCGATGATCGCGTGCGCACCGTCGGCGAGCACGCGGTCCGCGGACTGGCTGGCGATGGCCTGGTCCCCGCCCTCGTCACCGGCGATCGCATCGGGCAGTTCCGTGCCGAGGACGCCGCCGGCGTCGTTGATCTCCTGGATCGCGAACCCGGTCGCGGCGATCTGCGGCGGTCCGAGGAACGCCAACGGCCCGGTCTCGGGTAGTACGTAGCCGAACTGCAGCGGTTCGACATCGGCCCCATCGCCGTTGCCGGCGTCCCCGTTTCCATTCCCGTTACAGGCCGCGGCCAGCAGCAGCACGGCCGCAACCGGTGCGAGTGCCCTCTTCGTGGAGCGCTTCATTGTTTCTCCCGAACGTGTCAGGGCGCGACCCTCGCACCCGAGTGCATCATGGTGACACAGTGACGTGGAGCACATGGGGCTATTCCGTGCGATGAGACCAACCTGTGACGTGATTGAGACGATTCTGCTCGATTCGCGGTCCCGGCCGGCTCGATCGCTGGCGGCGCGGGCGTGGCATCGGCCGCCTACTCAGAACCGGATGATGCCGCCGGCGTCCACCCGCACGGTGACGAGCACCCCCGGTTCGAGGGGCACGATGCCCTCGGCGACGGCCCGCTGCAGGCCCCAGTCAGGTATCTGCACCACGGCGGTGGTGCGACCGCGGGCAAAACCCACGCTGACCACCTCGCCGCGGAGGCGGACATCGTCGGCATCGCGCAGGCTCGGCCCTGGCCCGGACCTGGTACCGGTGCCGCCGGTCTCCTCCGCAGTCTCCCCGTTCTCGACCGGCTCCAGGCGCAGCGCCTGGGGCGAGAGACCGAACCTGGCGCCGTCGGCTCCGGTGACGAGCCGGTACCCGAGGAACTCCGCGACCTGCGCATCGGCCGGAGCCGCCCACAACTCCTCGGGGGTACCGACCTGCACGATCCGCCCCTCCATCATCACCGCCACCCGGTCGGCCACGGTGAACGCCTCGTCGTGGTCGTGCGTGACGTACAGGGCGGTCGTGCCGGCCCGGCGGAGGATGTGGTGCAGGTCCGCGGCGAGCCGTTCCCGCAGCGCCCGGTCCAGCGCCGAGAGCGGTTCATCGAGCAGCAGCAACCGGGGCTTCGGGGCCAGGGAGCGGGCCAACGACACCCGCTGGGCCTGCCCGCCGGACAGGCTCGCCACCGCCCGGTCCTGGTAACCCGGTAGGCCGACCAGGTCGAGGAGTTCGCGTACCCGCTGCGCCCGTTGCGTCCGCGGCATCCGCTCCATCTGCAGGCCGAAGGCGATGTTGCCGGCCACGTCCCGGTGGGCGAAGAGCTGTCCGTCCTGGAACATCAACCCGAACCCGCGCCGATGCACCGGCACGTCACTCAGGTCCGCCCCCTCCCAGCACACCCGGCCGCGATCGAGTGGCTCCAGGCCGGCCACCCCACGCAACAGCGAGGACTTGCCACAGCCGGAGGGCCCCAGCAGGGCGACCACCTCCCCCGGCGCCACCTGCAGGCTCACCCGGTCCACCGCCGTCGTCCGCGGTTCCCGGACGCCGTAGCGGACCACGGCGTCATCGATGGTCAAGGACATCTAGAACTCACCCGTCCGTTCCGACCGCAACCGTTCGGCCACTCCCATGATGGTGGCGGTCAGCAACGCCAGCAGGACCGACGCGGCCAGGGCCATCCCGTAGTTCTCCGCACCGGGGCGCCCGATCAGCCGGAAGATGACCACCGGCAGGGTGGGTGCGTCGGGGCGGGCCAGGAAGGCGGTGGCGCCGAACTCCCCGAGGGAGACGGCGAAGGCGAATCCGATCGCCAGCCCGAGCGATCGCACCAGGAAGGGCCCGTCGACGTGGGCAAGCACCCGGCCCGGAGAGGCGCCCAGCACCGCGGCGCTCTCGCGCTGGCGCGGGTCGATCGCCCGCAGGACCGGCAGGACCGTGCGCACCACGAGCGGGATCGCTACCACCGCCTGGGCGATCGGAATCAGGATCATCGACGTGCGCAGGTCCAGCGGCGGCCGGTTCAACGTGATCAGGAACCCGAAACCCACCGTCACCGCCGACACCCCCAAGGGGAGCATGAAGAGGGTGTCCAGTCCCCAGACCGTACGTCGGACGTGCACGTTGCGCGGCCGGCGAGAGACCACCAGCGCCACCAGTGCGCCCACCACCACCGCGATCACGGTGGCATCCACAGCCACACGCAGGGAGTTCGCGGCCGCGTCCCATACCGTCACGGTGAGCGCGTTCGGCCCGCCGGTGCTGCCCAGGGCCACATAGTTGTCCAGCCCCCACGCGCCCGACGGCGTGCGCAGCGAGCGCACCACCAGCGTGGCCAGGGGTAGCGCGAGCAGGCCCACGATCACCACGGCGGTCACCGCGGCCGCCGGAAGATCAGGCCCCGGGCGGCCCCAGCGGGCGGCAAGCCGGCCTCGACTTCGAGCCGTATGGCCGAGACCGACGGTGCGGACACTCGACTTCGCCCATAACCCTCGCTCTCGACGATGCGGCACGGGCTGCCACAGCCGCAGCCGGCGTGCCTGGTGCTGGGCGCCGTGTAGTTTCAGGGCCGCCTCCCGCCGAGCCCGGGCACGGGAGAAGGTGATGAGCGCGGCGGTCACCACCGATAGTTGCAGTACCGAGAGCACCGCGGCGGTGCGCAGGTCGAGGAACTGGGTGGTCTGGATCCAGATCTCGGTCTCGATGGTGCCGAACCGGATCCCGCCCAGCACCAGCACCACTCCGAACGCGGTGGAGCAGAACAGGAACACCACCGAGGCGGCGGAGGTGATCGCCGGGGTGAGCGCCGGCAATGTCACAGACCAGAAGGCGCGCGCCGGGGAAGCGCCCAGGGCCCGGGCGCTCTGCTCGGTGCGCGGGTCCAGACGCTCCCAGAAGCCGCCCACGGTGCGCACCACGATCGCGTAGTTGAAGAACACCAGCGCCAGCACGATCGCGGTGAAGGTGCGGTCCAGGCCGAGGAACCCGAGCGGGCCGTCAGCGGCCAGCAGCGCCCGGAACGCCACCCCCACCACCACGGTGGGCAGCACGAACGGGATCGTGATCAGCGCCCTCAGGATCCGTTGGCCGCGGAAGGTGCGCCGGTACAGCACATAGGCACCGGGGACGCCGAGCACCACCGAGAAGACGGTGCCGAGCACCCCCAGCGCGATCGTGAGGAAGAGGATCCGCCAGGTGCGCGGGCGGGCGAACACCTCGGTGAAGCCGCTGAGGTCCCACGAACCGTCCGGCACGAAACCACGCAACACCAGGGTGGTCACCGGCCAGGCGAAGAAGATGGCCAGGAACACCAGCGGCACGGCGGCCGCGAGCACCCACACCCCGCCTCGCAACCACCGTGCCATCCCCAGGACCCCTCCTACTCGGCGGCCCGCGGCCGACCGGGTGACGCAGTGCGCAGACCCACCCGGACGGCAGCGCAACGCCGAGCCACGCAGACCCGGACCCGGCCGGGCCCTACCGGATCGGGCCGGGCCGAGCCGGGGCGTGCCGGGCCGTGCCGTACCGGGCTGCGCCGGGCCGGATTGGGCCGGGTCAGATTGCGCCGGGCCGGATTGGGCCGAGTCGGATTGGGCCGGGTCGGGCTGGACCGGGCGGTGCTGGCTCCCATCCTCAGCCGATCACGATGTCGGTCCAAGCCTGGATCCAGTCCTGACGGTTCTCGTCGATCTCCGCCGGGTCCACGGTCAACGGTTCCTCGGCGAGGGGGGCCCATTGAGTCCACTCCTGCGGGAGTTCCAGGTCGTGGTTGACCGGGTACATGTACATCTGTCCGGGAATGTCAGCCTGGACGGCGTCGCTGAGCAGGAAGTCGATGAACGCCTCGGCGCCCTCGGGGTTGTCCGCCCCGGCCAGCACCCCGGCGTACTCAACCTGCCGGAAGCAGGAGGCGAGCATCGCCGTCGTCGTCGGGTCCTCCCCGTCCGGTCCGACCTCGAAGGCCGGCGAGGTGGAGTAGGACAACGCCACCGGGCGCGGGCCCTGTCCGACCGAGCCGGAGAACTCCTCGGAGTAGGCGGTGGACCAGGAGTCGACGACGAGCAGGCCGTTGTCGGCCAGGTCCTGCCAGTACTGCGTCCACCCGTCCCCGAACTCGGCGACCGTGGCCAGCAGGAACGCCAGGCCGGGTGAGGAGGTGGCCGGGTTGGTCACCACCACGTGGTCGGCGTAGTCAGGCCCGGTCAGGTCGGCCAGGTCGGACGGCTCGGCGATACCGGCCTCGGCGTACCAGGCGGTGTCGATGTTCAGGCACACATCGCCCACGTCGATCGGAGTGAGTTCGTTTCCGCCGTCGATCAGGTAGTCCTCGGCGGCCGGGGGCAGTGCAGCGGAGGTGTAGGGGCTGAAGACGTTCTCGGCGATACCGCGGGAGGCGAAGGAGTTGTCGATGCCGTAGGCGACGTCGCCCAGGGGCGCGTCCTTGGTCAGGATCAACTGGTTCACCAGGGCTCCACCGTCACCGGGTGCGCTGAAGGACAGCGTGTAGCCGGAGTCCGACTCGAACTGGCTGATCAGGTCCTCCGAGACGTGGAACGAGTCGTGCGTGACCACCTGGACCGTGCCTCCGGCTCCGGTGGCCTCGCCCTCCTCTACTGCGGTGGTGTCCGCGTCGTCGTCAGGGGTGGTGTCGGGGTTGTCGTTCCCGGTGCCCACCGTGCAGGCGGCCACGGCCAGTGCCAGAGCGGTGAACGCGGCAAGATGTCCGATCCGTACAGGTCTGCGGTGAGACATGGTGTGGTGATTCATTCTTCCTCCTCAGCGTGATGTGAGAAGGGGTCCGCGGCGCGACGCCACGGGAGAGATGCTCGACTCCCTTCGCCGGTGCTAACCGGAGCAGGTTCGAGGGTCTGCGGGTGGCCGCACTCTCAGCGCCGCACCTGACTCGGTCGACGCTCCCCTGTCGCACCCACGAGGCTACACCCCGTCGGCCGGTGCGGCCGACGGGTGCGCGAGGATCGTGGACGGCTACGCTGGGTGCAGTCGTCGTAAAGGAGATCTGCCATGGAGCGAGTCGTCACCGCCGTTGCCACCATCGTCGCCGGCCTCGTCGCGAACAAGGTGCTCGGCACCGCCTGGAAGAGCGTCACCGGTCATGAGCCACCAACCGACGACAAGGACGGAAGCATGCCCATCGCTGAGATCGTGCTCTTCGCGGCGATCTCCAGCGCGCTGGTGGCGTTGGTCCGCGCCTACGCCAGCCGTGGCGCCCACAAGTGGATGTCGAGCGGCGACGTCGCTCGCTGAGGGCGGTCGCACAGCAGGTCAGGCCTGGGAGTCCCCGTTCTCGGCACGTACCGACTCCAGATCCTCGGTAAGTTCGTCCACCCCGAGCAGGTCGAACCGGACCCTGTCGGTGCGGTAGCCCGCCCGGCCCACCATGTGCGCGGCCACCGGCGCGGTAGCGAGTTGGAACACGATCACCGGAAGCACCTTCCAGCCCACCTGCCAGGACGCCAGTGACAGGGCGAGGCCGTTCATCATCAGAATGATGCCCAGGACCTGCGGCTTGGTGGCCGCGTGCATGCGGGATAACAGATCCGGGAAGCGGTTCACGCCTATGGCGGCCACCAGGGTCAGGAACGTCCCGGTGAGGAAGAACGCCGAGGCCATCACCTCGCGGAGCAGGTCCCAGCTCATCCTTCAGGCTCCTGTTCGTCCATCCGGGCCAGCCGCGCTCTCTCGACCTGCGCCAGTTCCTCGTGGGTGAGGATCCTGCCCTCGTCCTCGGGCTCGCTGGCCGCGAACCTGGACAGGGCCACTGCGGCCACGAATCCGACGATCGCCATGACCGTGAGCAACGGGACCAGGTCCACCCGCCCGGTGCCGGCCGACCACAGCGCGCTGGCCCCGATCAATGCGGCAACCACCACGTCGAGCGCGGCAATCCGGTCCAGCATGCTCGGGCCGACCTCCATCCGGCGCAGCGCCACCAGTACCGCCACCAGGAGAATCGTCCCGGCGATCCACATCACCACCGGGCTCACTGATCGACCTCCCCTCGACCGCCGCCCCACCAACGCCGCCGGGGTAGTCCGGCCTTGGCCAGATCCTCCTGGTTGGCCAAGGCATAGAGCAACCGGCGTTCCTGGGCCAGCACCATTTTGCGCATCCCGTCGGCACCGTCGGTCATGCCCAGATCCAGCACGTGCACGTACAGAGTTCCGGTGAGTCGATGCGCCTCCACAATGATCGAACCGGGAACCAGGGAGGTGAACACGCCGGTCAGAGTCAGGATCAGGTCCGATGCCGACCGCAACCGGATCCGGACCACACCACCCTGGGGAGCCTTGCGGGGATGCAACGCCAGCCATGAAACCTGGACCGAGGCGTGCAGAACGTCGAATATGAACCGCCCGACCAGGTGGACCAGACCGAAGAAACTTGGCCGTCCGGCGTATCCCACCGCCGGCATCGGGGCCACGATCAGCAGGATCGCCGCGATCGCGACGCCGGCGAGAACGTTCGCCAGGGTCAGATCGCCCCACAACAGCACCCACAGGGCCGTCATCCACAGCAGCATCGGCCACCGGTGGAACCAGGAGGCCAGGCTCCGGCCTGGCGCCGTCGTGGTGGTCGGGGCGGTCATTCTTCCTCCACCACCTCATCGGACACGCCCTCGCCGCGTTCACCGTCGGGAAGGACCGAGGATACGTAGGCTGTCTGCGCACGCAAGTCCCGCGAGGCTGCGTCGGTGTAGGCGTACAGTGGCCCGGCGATCACCGCCAACGCCACCCCGACGGCAGCGATCGCCGCAGCCGGGAGGAACATCCCGCGCGGCACGGTGGTGTCCGGCAGCGGCTTGGGTGCCTCCTGCCAGAAGGCCTTGTTCCACGCCTTGATAATGGCGTAGAGGGTCAACAGCGAGGCGACCAGGCCGGCCCCGACCGCGACGTATGCCAGGGGGGTCTGGTGCTGGACACCGGCCTGCATCAGACCCAACTTTCCCAGGAAGCCTGACATCGGGGGGATGCCGCCCAGGTTCATCGCCGGGACGAAGAACAATACCGCCAATGCCGGGGCAGCCTTGGTGAGCGAGCCGAGCCTCTCCAGGGACGTGGTGCCGCCGCGCCGTTCGATCAAGCCCGCCACCAGGAACAACGCCGTCTGCACAGTGATGTGATGGACGACGTAGAAGATCGACCCGGACAGCCCCAGCTGGGTGGCCAGGGAGATCCCGAAAATCATGTACCCGATGTGGCTGACCAACGTGAAGGAGAGCAGACGTTTGATGTCGTCCTGAGCCACCGCGCCCAGGATTCCCACGATCATGGTCACGATGGCCGCGACCATGAGCACGGTGTCCATCCTGCCGTCGGTGAACAGCAGCGTCTGGGTGCGGATGATCGCGTAGACACCCACTTTGGTGAGCAGCCCCGCGAACACAGCGGTGACCGGGGCCGGGGCGGTGGGATAGGAATCAGGCAGCCAAGCCGAGAGCGGGAAGACGGCGGCCTTGATCCCGAAGGCGATCAGCAACAGGATCTGCAGCACCAACGCCACACCCGGATCGATCTCGGGTATCCGCAGGCTCAACTGGGCGAAACTCAACGTGCCGGTGGCCGCGTATGTCAATGCGATCGCGGCGAGGAACATCATTGAGGACAGCAACGAGACGACGACGTAGATCGACCCCGCCCGCATCCGCGCCCCGGTCCCGCCCAGGGTGAGCAGCACGAAACTGGCGGCCAGGAGCATCTCGAACCCGACGAACAGGTTGAACAGGTCCCCGGACAGAAAGGCGTTGGAGACCCCGGCCGCCAGCACCAGGTACGTCGGGTGATAGATCGCCACCGGAGCGCCCTCGTCACCGTCGGCCAGCCCCTGGGCCATCGAGTACAACAGCACGCCGAGCAGTACCACCGCCGAGACCACCAGCATCAACGCCGAGAGCCTGTCGGCCACCAGGGCGATGCCCACCGGCGCGGACCAGCCACCGAGGTTGGCGACCTGCGGGCCTTCCAGGTGAGCGATCACCATCAGCGCGACGGCCATACCCAGCACCACGGTCAGGGCGGTCACCGCCGAGGCCAGTTGGGCCTTCGGCCGCTTGGCCATGGCCAGGGCGAATCCGGCCGCGAACAGCGGCAGGATCACCGGCAACGGCACGAGCCAGCTCAAGTTCATCCCGGCCCGCCCTTCCGCTGCTCCTCAGCATCGGCGATCGGCACCGGGCGATCTGCGATGACCGGGTGCTCCTCGGTCTCATCGCGCGCTTCGGCGGCCTCACGGGCAAGGCTCGCCCCGACGTCGTCATCACGCGCGTCGAACTCACCGCGCGCGGCCCGCCGCGCGATCCGCCGGTCCTCCAAGTCGTCCTGGACCTCGTCATGACCGTGCAACTGCCACGTCCGATAGGCCATGGCCAACACGAAGGCGGTCAGGCCCAGGTTGATCACGATCGCGGTCAGAACCATCGCCTGGGGCAAGGGGTCAGCCATCTCCTCCTCCGGCCCGGCCCCGATCAGCGGCGGTCCCCCGGCGGCGCCCCCGGAGAGCAGGAACAGTAGGTTGATCGCGTTGCCGATCAGATACAGGCCCACGATCACGCGGGTCAGGCTACGTTCCAACAGCAGGTACACCCCGGCGCCGAACTGCGCCCCGACCGCCAGAACGAGCGCCAGGCTGGGACTGATCTCGATCATGAGTCCTCCCCGGCCCGTGACTCCGGTGCCGACCCGGACAGGGTGGCACCCGCACGCATATCGGTGTCCTCAACCGTCGAACGCGGGGAGTCGTGGGCCACGTCCGGCGCGGCTCGGCCCTCAGCCTCACCGTGCCGGTCCACCTCAGCACCCAACGAACGCAGGATATCCAGCACCAGGCCCACCACGATCAGGAAGACGCCGATGTCGAAGGACAGGGTGGTCATCAGATGGACCTCACCGAGGATCCCCAGATTGAGATCGAGCCGGAGGGACTGCAACACCTCCCCGCCGAAGAAGATCGGCGCGATCCCGGTTCCGGTGGCCAGGAGCAGGCCCAGGCCGAGCAGGGTGCCCGGCAGCACCGGCAGTGCCTCACCGAGTTCGTATCGCCCACCGGCCAGATAGCGCACGATCAGTGCGACACCGGCGACCATCCCTGCGATGAAACCACCACCGGGAGCGTTATGGCCGGCGAAGAGCAGCCACACCGCCAGCACCAGCATGGTGTGGAACAGCATCCGGGTGATCACCTCGAAGATCACCGAGCGCCGGTAGGGTGCGAGGGCCGATCCACCCGGGAGCCACTGCTGGTCGCGGCGCCCGGTGGCCGGGATGCCGGGGTCACCGAGACGGCGCAGCGCCGGGTCGGGGCGCGGGCCCACGCTCCATCCCGGGGCCCCGTCGGGGTCACGGTCCCGGATGCGCTCCACGCCACGGTCCCGGATCCGCAAGAAGACCAGGGAGGCCACGCCGGTTGCGGCCACCAGCAGCACCGCGATCTCACCCATGGTGTCCCAGGCCCGGATATCGACCAGCGTGACATTGACGATGTTGTTGCCCCAGCCGAACTGATATCCCTCGGCGAAGAAGTGCTGGGAGACTTCCTCATGCACCCGGGTGCCGGGGATGGCCAGCGCCAGGAACGACATCAGCGCCCCGGCCAGGACCGCTACCGCTACCCGCCACCACCGGCTGGCGGCGAGGGGCCGGTTGGAGTAGTAGGCCGGCAGGCGTCGCAGCACCAGCAGGAACACCACGATGGTGACGGTCTCCACCAATGCTTGGGTCAGCGCCAGATCCGGGGAGCCGTGCAGGGCGAAGAGGAGCACTACGCCGTAGCCGGCCACCCCCATCAGCACCACAGCCTTGATCCGTCGACGGGCGCGGGCCACCAGCAGGGAGGAGATCACGATGACGATGGCGGCGCCCCCGGAGACCGGGCTGTCCCACAGCCGGTATTCCCCGATGCGCACATCCCCGTCGAACAGCGCCACGGTCACCAGCACCAGCGTGGTCACCAGGATCACGCCCAGGTACACCGGTAACGCACCACTCTGGGTGTAGCGGGTCAGGGCTGCGGAGAACCGGTCCAACTGGCGCATCGAGTCCCGGTAGGTGCGGTCGGCATCGACGGGCGGACTGATGCGCTCCTGCACTCGTTCCACGCCGCTGCGGCCCAGCGCCAGCAGCGAACCGAGGACGACGATCAACACCGTCAGTGCCAGCGGGATTCCGAAGCCGGCCCATAGGGTCAGGTGACCGGGTTGGCCCACCGGGTATGTCAGCGCGTAGGGCGCGAGCAGGTGCTCACCCAGGGCCGGCACCAGGCCGGCCACGATGCCGGCCGCGGCGAGTAGGTTCGGCGCGATGAACAGGCCGATGTGCTCGGGTTCCAGTTCGGTATCCGCCACGCCGGGCTTACGGGCGTAAGCACCCCAGAGGAACCGCATGCCGTAGGCGAAGGTCAGGATCGACCCGATCACCACCACCGCCATTAACACCCAGTGACGTGGCTCACCCCCGTCGGTCACGGCTTCCAGGACCGCTTCCTTGCCCACGTAGCCGGCTGCTGGGGGCAACCCGACCATGGAGACAACTCCGAGCAGGCCCGGGACGAAAGCGCCCCTGAGGTTGCGGGCCAAACCCGAGAGTTCACGCAGGTCGCGGGTGCCTGCGGCGGCGTCGATCACCCCCACGGTCAGGAACAACGCAGCCTTGAACATCGCGTGCGCGCCGATCAGGGCGAGCCCGGCCAGGGCGATCCCGCGGTCCGGCTGCCCCACCAGCAGGATCAGGAACCCGAGCTGGGAGACGGTCCCGAATGCGAGCAGCAGTTTCAGGTCGTGCTGGCGCATCGCCCGGTACCCGCCCAGCAGCATCGTGACCGAACCGCTGACCAGCACGATCCAGTACCAGATGGGGTTCTCGGCGAAGCCGGGCGCGAGGCGGGCCACCAGGTACACGCCGGCCTTGACCATCGCGGCGGCGTGCAAGTAGGCGCTGACCGGCGTGGGCGCGGCCATCGCACCGGGAAGCCAGAAGTGGAAGGGCACCAACGCCGACTTGCTCAACGCACCAAGCAGCACCAGCACCAGCGCCGCGCCCAGCATCGCGGACCCGGCCGGTGGGTCGGCCACCAGTTCGGAGAACCGGTAGGAACCCCCCGGCATCTCCCCGAGGATCAAGAACCCGGCCAGCATCGCCAAGCCGCCGGTGACGGTGACCACGAGGGCCTCCATCGCCGAGCGACGCGAGCCCTTGCGTTCGAAATAGTGGCCGATCAGCAGGTAGGAGGTGATGGTGGTCAGTTCCCAGAACACGAACAACACCAAGGTGTTGTCCGAGGCGACCAGGCCCAGCATGGACCCGGCGAAAGCCACGAAGGTGGCGGCGAACCGATTCAGGTACTTGGCGCCACTGGCGAAGTACCAGGCGCAGTAGAACAGCACCATGGCGCCGATACCCCCGACCAGCAGGAGCATCAGCCAGGTGAGTCCATCCACCCGGAAGTCGAGGCTCGCGCCGAGGCTGGGAATCCACTCGACCCGGACATGGACCGGGTTGCCGTCGAGGATCTGACGGGTATGCGCCAGCGCCCACACCGCCACCGAGAGGGGAACCAGTGCCAGCACGAAGAAGCCGCGCCGGCCGAACACACGCATCAGCGTGGGAGCAGCCAGAGCCGCTACCAGGTGTAGCGCCAGCAGCTGCAGCACGTCCGCTCCTCGGGGGTGGTGGGCGTGGTCAAGTTGTGCCCATCATGCACGGATCAACCCCGGGCATGGCCGTGTCTTCGCCCCGGGGAGATGTGGGCATGCGGGCGGTGCAATCCGCCGGTCATGTTATCAACGCGCGCCGGTACCCCCGACTCGGGCACAGGCTCCGGGACCAGTTTCCGGCCCTGACCCACCCTCGCGGTGGGCAGCCTCACACCCTGTTCGCCCTCAGTCGCTCTCGCTCGGGTCCACCTCCAGTCCCAGGTCCACCAGGAAACCGTCATCGTCGGCCACTACCCCACCCACGGCGGCCAGCAACGCCGCCGCGCTGTCCTCGATCAGGGCGCGTACGTGCTCCGGGACGGCCGGCTCCTCCTCACCAGCCTCTACCGCGACCGGGTACCAACGCAGGTAGTAACTGAGCAGACCCTGCCCGGCCCACTCCACCCCTAACAACACCGGGGGCACCACGTCGGTGGCTTCGACCTGCACCGAGATCACGCCGTCGTCCCCGAAGTGCCACAGGGCGCCGTAACTCTCGGGCACCTGCTGGGCGGCCAGGGCCGCGGCGTCGAAAGCATCGGCGCGGGCGTGCAGTTCGGACCGCTCGGCGCGTTCGGCCTCGCTCAACTCCTCCGGGGCGGTGGGGGGCATCGGCAGAGGGGCCAAACCGGTGCTGGTAAGGATCTCCAATTCCGGAAGCACCTCACCGAGCACCACCTGCAGTGCCTCGGGTTCCAGCCAGACCGCGCTGTGCACGATCAGGTCCACGAACGAGGCGGGATCGGGCACCAGCACCATGCCGGAGCCCCCGGCACGCAGCGCACCACCCAGTCGGCGGGCGACGGCGAAGAGAAACTCGACCACTTCGGCCTCGTCCCCCTCCGGGGTGCCCTCGGCGAAGGCGTCCAGGAGACCGCCCAGGCCGCGCAGTTCCTGCGGCACCGCTCCGGCGCGGAGCACCGGGGCGCGGGCCAGGTAGGCCTCCTGGGCTTCCTCCGGCACCTCCAGCGCGGCGCGGGAATCGTCGTCGAGGCGCCACGGGCCGGTCAGCCAGGCGCCGGGGATCAGGTCGATGGTGTGCTCGTCGCGGCGGGAGGCGCCGGGGAAGCGGCTCAGCGCCAGTGCCTCCACGTCACCCGGGTCGATCCCGGGGCCCACCAGGAGCAGGTGATGGCCCCAGGCCAGATCGGGGTCGAGGTGAGCCCGGGCGGGATCCTGCGCGGCCCGGTCGGTGCCATGGGCGGTCGCGCCGTGCTGCTGGGGGGCGGACATGCTCACGGCTGGATCCGGGTGCGGTGGAAGTTCAGGTAGGAGCGCGATGCCGTCGGGCCCCGCTGGTCCTGGTAGCGCGAGCCCTGGGCGCCCGAGCCGTAGGGATGCTCGGCCGGGCTGGAGAGGCGGAAATAGCAGAGCTGGCCGATCTTCATCCCGGGCCACAGCAGGATCGGCAGGGTGGCGGTGTTGGACAGTTCCAGGGTGACGTGACCGGAGAAACCCGGGTCGATGAAGCCGGCTGTGGAGTGGGTGAGCAGGCCCAACCGGCCCAGACTGGACTTACCCTCCAACCGGGCGGCGATGTCATCGGGCACGGTGATCAGTTCGTAGGTGGAACCGAGCACGAACTCCCCCGGGTGCAGCACGAACGGCTCATCCGGCTCGGCCTCCAGGAGCCGGGTCAGGTCGGGCTGGTCGGCGGCGGGGTCGATCACCCGGTACTTGTGGTTGTCGAACAACCGGAAGAACCGGTCCAGGCGCACGTCGACGCTGGAGGGCTGGACCATCGAGGCCTCGAACGGGTCCAGGCCGAGGCGGCCGGCGTCGAGTTCGGCGCGGATATCACGATCGGAGAGGAGCACGGGGCCACGGTACCGCTCCGGGCGGCCCGCACGCGGCCGGGAGCCGGCCAGGCCAGGACCTGGCGGCCACATGGAGCGGGTGACGGGAATCGAACCCGCGCTATCAGCTTGGGAAGCTGAAGTTCTACCATTGAACTACACCCGCGAGCGCAGCACCGGGACTGCAACCATGTCCAATATACCCGCAATCCCACCCCGGCCGGTCACAGGCACGACCGGGTTGGCCGCTGACTCGTCCACACGAGCCGGCCGCGCCCCCGATTGTCATCCATGACCGGCTGCTCTACGCTCAACCAGCGGTGTGCCGGGAAGTCTGGTCGGCGACGACATCACGACGTCCTGAAGGGGACCGATGAACGACAACGGTAAGACCAGTGCCCAGCGTGCCCGCGCGGCCGCGCGCCGCCGACGCCGCAAGTTCGCCGCTGCGATCCTCCTCATCGCACTGGTGCTTGTGGGCGGGTTCAGCGCGCTGTTCCAGGTCCTCATGTCCGCCGAGGGCCAATCCCACTCCTGGGCCACCGCGGTCTACTGGACCATCACCACGATGTCCACACTCGGCTACGGGGACGTGACCTTCAGCACCGACATCGGCAGGCTCTACTCGATGGTGGTGCTGCTCAGCGGGGCAATATTCATCCTGGTGCTACTGCCGTACTTCGTCATCCAGCACGTCCTGACCCCGTGGCTGGACAAGCGCGACGCGGCACGGGCTCCCCGCCGCGCTCCGGCGCAGATCCGTGACCATCTGATCCTGGTGGGCTCGGATACCGTGGTCGAGACGCTGGTCGCGCGCGCGAAACGCTCCCGTGTCCCCAGCGTCCTGGTGGTGGACGACCCCAAACGGGCCGGGCTGCTGCACGATCGCGGTTACCACGTCGTGGTGGGGCCATTGGACTCGGTCGAGACCTACCGTAAGGCCGGTGTGGAGCGGGCGAAGATGGTGGTCTCGATGCTTCCGGACACCACGAGCACCAACGTGGTCTTCACCGTGCGCCAGGTCGCCAAGGACGTGACCATTGCGGTGACCGCGGACAAGGCCGCCTCGGTGGACGTGCTGGAACTGGCCGGGGCCGACCACGTCCTGGAACTCGCCAAGCAGTTGGGCGCGGCGATGGCCGAAAGGGTGCTGGGCACCACGGGACGCACCCATCGCATCGGTGCGTTCGGTCGGACCATCATCGCCGAGGCCGCGGCCCGGCACACCGACCTGGTCGGAAGGTCCTTGCTCGAAGCACGCACCGCGGTGCGCTGCATGATCCTGGCGGTCATGCGGAAGGGCAGGCTACGACCGCTGGACGCTAATCAGGTGATCACGGAAGACACCGTGCTGATACTGGCCGGCACAGCCGAGCAACTCAGGCAGTACGACGCGCAGTTCCAGGTCGCACAGACCCACGACGAGCCGGTGCTGATCATCGGTGGCGGTCGCGTGGGCCGGGCAGCCGCCCGCGCACTCACCGACACCGGTCTGGCCGCCACGATCGTCGAGCAGGTGCCGGGGCGGGCCGGATCGATCACCCGGTGCGTCGAGGGTGACGCCGCAGACTTGGAGGTGCTGCGGTCTGCGGGGTTCGACGCAGCACCGGCGGTGCTGGTCACCACCCACGACGATGACCTGAACGTCTACCTCTCCCTGTATTGCCGCCGGCTGCGCGAAGGGATCCAGGTGGTCTCACGAGCCACCCATGAACAGAACGTTGCCACCCTCTACCGGGCCGGTGCCGATGGAGTGCTCTCCTACGCCACCACCGGAGCAACTGAATTGTGGAACCGCGCGAAGTTGCCGCATCGCATGGTGATCGCCGAGGGCAATGAGCTGTTCCTGGTTCCCCGTCCGGCGGCCCTGGCCCGGCTGCCGGTCCGGAACCCGGAGGTGTACCACCAGACCGGCTGCCAGATCGTGGCCGTGGCCGAGGCGGACGGGACACTACTGCAGGACACCGAGCGGATCCCCACCACCGAGGGGCACCAGTTGCTCCTGCTCGGTGATCGGCACGCCGAGAAGCGATTCCGCGCGAAGTACCTGCACCACCGCTGAGCCCGCCCCACCCACGGAAACCTCGATCACCCGCGCCGGGCGTCCCGGTAGTACCGGATCAGCGCCTGGGTGGAGGCGTCCTGGGCCGCGAGCGCCTCCTCATCCCCGGTGACGGCCGGCGCGATCTGGCTGGCCAGCTCCTTACCCAGCTCCACCCCCCACTGGTCGAAGGAGTCGATGCCCCAGACGATGCCCTGGGTGAAGGTGATGTGCTCGTACAGTGCGATCAACTGACCCAGCACCGACGGGGTCAGCGCCGGAGCCATGATCGAGGTGGTGGGCCGGTTCCCTGGGAAGGTGCGGGCGGGCACCACCGCCTCGTCGGTGCCTTCGGCGCGCACCTCATCGGCGGTCTTGCCGAAGGCCAGCGCACGGGTCTGGGCGAAGAAGTTTGCCAGGAACAGGCTGTGCACATCCACGGGCCCGTCCTTGCGGGGGTCGGCGGGGTTGGCCACGGCGATGAAGTCGGCGGGGATCAACCGGGTGCCCTGATGGAGGAGTTGGTAGAAGGCGTGCTGGCCGTTGGTGCCCGGCTCACCCCAGAACACCTCACCGGTGTCGGTGGGCACGGGTGAGCCGTCCCACCGCACCCCCTTGCCGTTGGACTCCATCGTCAGTTGCTGCAGGTAGGCCGGGAAGCGGTGCAGGTCCTGGGCATAGGGCAGCACCGCGTGGGTGTGGGCGCCCAGGAAGTTGACGTACCAGACGTTCAGCAACCCCATCAGGGCGGGCACGTTGTGCGCGATCTCGGTGCTGCGGAAGTGCTCGTCCACGGCGTGGAGGCCGCCGAGGAACTCGGTGAACCGCTGTGGCCCGATCGCGATCACCAACGACAACCCGACGGCCGAGGGCACCGAGTAGCGCCCGCCCACCCAGTCCCAGAAGCCGAACGTGTTGTCGGTGTCGATGCCGAAGTCGGCCACCCGTTCCAGGGCGGTGGAGACCGCCACGAAGTGGCGGGCGACGGCGTCGGTACGCTCGGCCTTCCCGGTCCCGATCACCCCGCGCCGGGCGAGCTGCTCCCACAACCAGGTGCGGGCCATCCGGGCGTTGGTGAGGGTCTCGACCGTGCCGAAGGTCTTGGAGGCCACGATGAACAGGGTGGTCTCGGGGTCCACGCCGGCCAGGGTGGCGGCGATGTCGGCGGGGTCGATGTTGGAGATGAATCGCACCTCGAGGTCCTCGGCCACGTAGGACCGCAACGCCTCGTAGGCCATCACCGGGCCCAGGTCGGAACCACCGATGCCGATGTTGACCACGGTACGTACGCGCTTGCCGCTCACCCCGGTCCACTCCCCCGAGCGCACCTGGTCGGCGAAGGTATACATCCGCTCCAGCACCTCGTGCACGTCGGCGTCGATGTCCTGGCCGTCCACGACCAGCGCCGGACACTGATCCCTGGGCCGGCGCAACGCGGTGTGCAGCACGGCCCGGTTCTCCGTGGCGTTGATGCGCTCCCCGGCGAACATCGCGGCGATCCGCCCGGGCAGGTCGACCTCTTCGGCGACCTTGGTCAGCAGCCTGAGGGTCTCGTCGGTGATGAGGTTCTTGGACAGGTCCACATAGAGGTCCCCCACGGTGTGGCTGTAGCGTTCGGCGCGGCCGGGGTCCCGGGCGAACCAGCCGCGCAGGTCCGGCTCGAACGACTCGGCGTCGGCCTGCAGGGAACGCCAGGCGTCGGTGGCGGTGACATCGATCGGGGTATTCACGGTGGAGCTCCTTCGAAAACTGATACCTGCCCTCACCGTATTACCCAGGCGGCTGCGGCGCTCCCGCCGTGACCTCGCAACTTCGGCGCAGGCGGGTGCTCAAGGGCCCGGACTACTTCCGGCCGGGCGTGACCGGTGCGCTCGGGCTGGGCTCACAGCAGTAGCCGCTGGGCCTCGGTCACCACCAGTGCGGTGGCCGCGGCCAGCACCAGCGCGAACGTCAGCAACCACACCACCCGAGGTAGCGGCGTCAGGCGCGCCAGTACCGCCGGATCCGAGCCGCGATCCCGGCCCCGCCAGACCGAACCCAGGTGCCGCCAAGCCCCGATCAGCAGCAGCAGTCCGGTGGCCACCAGCACCTGCATCTGCAACACCACCGACCCCGCCCACCACAGCCACAGTGCCCCGGCGCTGACGGCCAGCATCACCAGCGCGGTCAGCACCGATCGAACCCGGACCCAGGAGATCAGCAGGATCACCAGCACCGCCGTCAGCACCGGTGGCCCCAGCCCCCGCGTGGCGGTCCACACCAGCACCGCGCCCAGGATCGCCGGAGCCGGATAGCCGGCCCAGGTGGTCGCCACCAGGGCGGCACCGCGCGGTTTACCCCTGGTTACGGCGTGCCCGGACATGTCCGCCCGGAGCACGAAACCTGTGAACGTGCGCCCGGTCGCCAGGCCCACCAGAGCATGCCCGAGTTCGTGCACCAGCGTCACCGCCAACCGGACGATCCGCCACAGCGGACCCACGGCAACCAACGCCAGGGCGATACCCGCGCTGATCAGCAGGTGCTCGGGTTCGACCTGACCGGCCTGGCTCGCCGGAACCGGGACGATGCGCTCGGAGATCTGGGACCAGGACGGGACATTCACGCAGTCACCCTAACCGCGCCCATCGGCGGGGCCGCGCAGACCTACTGCACCGGCCTGCGCCCACGCAACGATTGACATACGATGTGCGCTGCATCGCGCGTGCGTCCCCCGGGGGCGTTCGGGCACCCACGGGAGGAGAGGCGCGAGCGAGTGAGTGACCTGCTCGATTCCTATGGCGCGCCCGGCCCGGGCCGGGATGAGATGGTGCACGCCACCGGCACGGCCCGGGCCGCCTGGGATCAGATGGCCGATCTTGCGGATCTGCACGCCTGGCACCAGATCGAGGACGCCCGGGCGGAGATCGCCACCATGCTGTCCGACCAGTGGGTCCGCCACGGCAGCGACACCGAGGAGGCGCCCTGGGATCTCGATCCGTTCCCAGTGATCCTCGATGAGGTGGAGTGGGCCGTGGTGGAGACCGCACTGGGCCAGCGCGCCGAACTGCTCGATGAGATCCTCACCGACGTCTACGGACCCCGCCGGCTGATCACCGAGGGCCTCATCCCGGCCGACCTGGTGCTGCCCCATCCCGGATTCCTGCGCGCCGTGGACGGGATCACCATCCCGGGCCCGCGCCAGTTGTTCCTGCACGCCGCCGATGTGGCCAGGGAGGACGACGGCGGCTGGCGGGTGCTGGCCGACCGCACCCAGGCCCCCTCCGGGCTGGGCTTCGCGATGGCCGACCGGCGGGCGGTGGCCCAGGTGATGGCCGGGTTGTACCGCCAGGCCCGGATCCGGCGGATCGGCCCGTTCTTCCACGCCCTGGCCACCGCGCTTCGGGAGGTGGCTCCGCCGTCGGCTGGTGATTCCCCACGCATCGCGATGCTCACGCCCGGGCCGTACTCCGAGACCGCCTTCGACCAGGGGTATCTGGCCTCGATGCTGGGGCTGGCGTTGGTGCAGGGTGAGGACTTGGAGGTGCACGGGGGTCGGTTGTGGATGCGTTCCCTCCACGGCGCCGAACCGGTGGACGTCCTGCTGCGCCGGGTGGACGCGGAGTACTGCGACCCGCTGGACCTTCGCGGCGACTCCCGTCTCGGTGCTGCCGGCCTGGTGCAGACGGCGCGGGAGGGCAACCTGACCGTGGTGAACACCCTGGGTAGCGGGGTGCTGGAGAATCCGGCCCTGCTGGCCTACCTGCCGCAACTGTGCCGGGCGCTGCGCGACGAGGACCTGGCGCTGCCCTCCACCGAGACGTACTGGTGCGGGGATCGGGCCATGTGCTCCCATGTGATCGCCAACCTGGGCAGCCTGGTGATCCGGCACACCGCCCCGGGTGCCCCACCGATCCACGGCTGGGAACTGGACGCCGACGCACGCGCGAGCCTGTCCGCGGTGATCGCCGCCCAGCCGCGCCAGTGGGTGGGCCAGGAGCCGGTCGCAGCCTCCACGACCCCCACCGCCGGAGCCGATGCGCTGGTGGCCCGGCCCACCACGCTGCGCACCTTCGCGCTGTCCCGGCCCGGTGGCTACCAGGTGATGTCCGGCGGGCTCGCGCAGGTAAGCGGCCCGCAGACCCGTGCCTCCGACGTTCCCAGCGCCTTCGCCAACGACGCAGCCGCGGGCGGCGCGGCAGCCGGTGCCATCGCCAAGGACCTGTGGGTGCTGTCCACCGAACCGCAACCGGTCCTGGAGCCCTGGGAGCCGGGCAGGGCCGACGACGACGCACCGGTGGGTGCAGCAGGTGCGGCACCGGAGGGGGCCGGCCCGGGAGGGCCCGAGACCATCTCCGCAGGAGCCGCCGAGAACCTGTTCTGGTTCGGCCGCTACGGCGAACGGGCCGAGGCCACGGTCCGCCTGCTGCAGGTGGTCGTAGACCTCTGGGCCGACCACCACACCAGCCCGAACTCCCCGGGCGGGCGCTACCTGGGCGTGCTGGAACGCGTCCTCGCCGAGACGACCGCCGGCGGCACCCCGCTGCAGGTCCTCATCGGGGAGGGACCGGGCTCGGTGGCCTTCGCCGTGGACCGCATCCTGCGCGCCGCCATGGCGGTGCGCGACCAACTCTCCTCCGACACCTGGCAGGCGCTGGCCACGGTGAACCGCGCGCTGGATCGGGCCCGCGCCCAGCAACGAGAGGGTGGGGCAGTGGACCTGACCCGGGCCGTCACCCGGGTCACCGAGGGGATGCTGGCGCTGGCCGGGATCAGCGCCGAGTCGATGATGCGGGACGTGGGATGGTCGCTGATGGAGATCGGGCGCCGGATCGAACGCGCCCAGCACCTGGTGATGACGCTGCGGGCATGCCTGCCGCACCAGCAGCCCCCCGCGGTGGAGGCCGGGGTGCTGGAGGCGCTGTTGATCGCGCACGAGTCCGCCATCACCTACCGGCGCCGCTTCCAACGGCACGCCCGGGTGGACACCTTCCTGGATCTGGTGCTGCTGGACCGGCGCAATCCGCGGGCACTGGCCTACCAGGTGGAGGCGATCAGCACGCTGCTCGGGCAGGTGCCCACCCCGGTGCGGGACGCCAGTTCCAGGGACCAGTTGTTGGCGGATCTGCGTGACCTGCTCGCCGAGGCGGAGACGACGGTGCTGGCCGACCCCGACGACGACGGCCACCGCGCCCACCTGGCGGGCTTCCTGGAGTCGTTGCACTGGCGGCTGGCCGAACTGGCCAACGAGATCGCCCGGGTGCACTTCATCCACCCGGTGCCCAGCCAGTGGCTGGACGCGGTGGGCATCCGGGTACCCGCTGCCGACGAGGCCACCGAGCCCCCGGTCTGGGCCTGGGGGAACGGGGGTGGCGCGCGATGAGCACATCCGAGACGTCCGTGCGCCACTACCGGCTCACCCACGCCACCACCTACACCTACCCGGCCGACGTCACCTCCTCCTACGGGCGGGCGACCCTGCTGCCCCGGACCGGATCCGGCCAGCAGGTGCACATCGCCGGGCTGAGCGTGGATCCCGGCGCCGACCACAGCGGGCAGCACCACGACTTCGCCGGGAACCGCTCCACCTACTTCCACGTGACCCGGCCGCACCGGCGCCTGGAGGTCACCGCCCGCTCGGTGGTCACCACCAAACGGCGCCGGGTCGAACCCGACGCCCTGCCCGCGGTGGCATGGGAGGAGGTCGGCCGCGCCGTCGACGCGGTGTGCCGCACCGGTGAACACTCGAGTGTGGGGGGAGCCACCACCGCGCTGGCCATCGCCGAGGCGCGCGCCGCCTCCCCGATGATCGACGTGATCGAGGAGGTGCGGGCCTACGCCGCCCCCTCCTTCGTCCCGGGGCGCCCCATGGTGGATGTGGTGGCGGACCTGAGCAACCGGATCTTCACCGACTTCGACTTCGTCTCCGGGGCCACCCGGGTGGACACCCGGCTCTCGGAGGTACTCAAGCGGCGCGTGGGGGTCTGCCAGCACTTCGCCCACCTGCTCATCGGGTGCGCGCGCTCGATGGGGCTGGCGGCCCGGTACGTCTCGGGGTACATCGAGACCCAACCACCCCCGGGCCGGCCGAAACTGCGGGGCGTGGACGCCTCCCACGCCTGGGCCGCGCTGTGGCTCCCCGGCGGCGGGTGGTTGCACATCGACCCGACCAATGACCAGTTCATCGACAGCCGCTACGTCCAACTCGGCTGGGGCCGTGACTACGGGGACGTCTCCCCGCTACGGGGGATCGTGTTCACCGAGGGGTCCGGCTCCACCCTGGAGGTGGCGGTGGACCTGTGGCCGATCGAGGCCGATCAGGTGGAGGCGACCGTGGCCCAGGTTCGCCAGGAGCTGGGCGGGGATGGTTGATTCAGCCGGTGGTCATCGGGCGGGGCCCGCGCTTCCGGCGGGGTAGGTCCGTAGCGGCACCGTGCCCGCGGCCCAGGCAGCCAGCACCGGCTCCACCACCCGCCAGCACTGCTCCACCACGTCACCACGTACCGACAGCAGGGGGTCCCCCTCCAGAACTCCGGAGAGCACCTCCCCGTAGGCGGGCAACTCCCCTCTGGCAAAGGCGGTGGACATCACCACCCGGTCCAGTTCCCACGGGTCACCGGAGCCGTTGACGTCCAGTTCCAGATCGAGGCACTCCGGGCCCAGGCCGAGCCGCAACCGCGCCGGCTGGGAGGTCCCGAGCAAACCGGTGGGCAGATGCGGGACCGGTTTGAAGGTGATCAGTGCCTCCTTGCGGGGCCGCCCCAGCGCCTTGCCGGACCGGAGCCGGAACGGCACTGCCTTCCAGCGCCAGTTGTCGATGAAGCAGGTGACCTCGGCCAGGGTCTCGGTGCCGGCCCCGGAATCCACGCCGGGTTCATCGGCGTAGGCGATCACCTCCCGCTCCCCGATCCGCCCGACGCCGTAGCGCGCTCGCACGCTGTGCCGGGACGGGTCTGCCGCCCTGGTGGCACGCAGCACCTCGGCGATCCGGTCGCGCACGTCGCGTTCGCCCATCGTGGCGGGCGGGTCCATCGCGATCAGCGCCAGCACCTGCAGCAAGTGGCTCTGGATCATGTCCCGCAGCGCACCGGCGGAGTCGTAGTAGCGGGCCCGGTCCTCCAGGGCCAGGTCCTCGTCGTAGACGATGTCCACCGCGTCGATATGCGCCGCGCTCCACAGCGGTTCGAAGATCCGGTTGGCGAACCGGAATCCCAGGATGTTCAGCACGGTGGACTTGCCCAGGAAGTGATCGACCCGGTGGATCTGCTCCTCCGGCACGAGGGCGCGCACGGTCTCATTCAGCGACCGGGCCGACGCCGCGTCGGACCCGAACGGCTTCTCCATGATCAACCGGGTGCCCTCGGGCACGCCGATCGCACCCAGCGCCCGGCAGGCCTGCTCGGTCACCGCCGGGGGGAGTGCGAAGTAGATGGCCACCGGGCCGGTGCATACCTGCAGGGCGCGCCGCAGGTCATCGGGGCTGGCGGCGTCGGCGCGCACGTAGACCGACTCGCGCTCCAGCCGGCGCAGGGTTGCCGCACCGGGATCGGACAGGGTGGGCGCGGCCATCTCCTCCCAGGACGCGACCTCAATACTGGGCGTGGCCGCGAACGCCTCGCGCAGCCGGGTCCGCCACCGGGTGTCATCCCAGTCCTCCGCACCCGCTCCGACGAGGTTCAGGTCCGGCGCCGCGCCGCCGGCGAGCAGGCGCCCCACGCCCGGCAGCAGGAGCCGGCCGGCCAGGTCGCCACTGGCACCGAGCACCAGCAGGGTGCGCACCTGTGCCTCCGAGCCGGCTTCGACCTCGGTCATTGCGCCACCTCCGCATCACCGCCCGCACCCGATCGATGGTGGAGCACGTAGGGGCGATCCTACGAGGCGGTCACCGGGGCTACCTGCGGGGCGGGTGTGTGCGCCCGGGACTTGAAGGACCGCAGCCGCAGGCTGTTGCCCACCACGAACACGCTGGAGAAGGCCATCGCGGCGCCGGCGAGCATCGGGTTGAGCAGGCCGAAGGCGGCCAGCGGGATCGCGGCGGTGTTGTAGGCAAAGGCCCAGAACAGGTTCCCCTTGATGGTGCCCAGCGTTCTGCGGGACAGCCGGATCGCATCGGCCGCGCTGCGCAGGTCCCCCCGGACCAGGGTGATGTCGGCGGCCTGGATGGCGACGTCGGTGCCGGTGCCCATCGCCAGGCCCAGGTCGGCCTGGGCCAGCGCGGCGGCGTCGTTCACGCCGTCGCCGACCATCGCGACCACCTTGCCCTCACTCTGCAGGCGGGCCACCACGTCCACCTTGTCCTTCGGCAGCACCTCGGCAACGACCGTCTCGATGCCCACCTCGGCGGCGATCTGCTCCGCAACGGTCTTGTTGTCGCCGGTGAGCAGTACCGGCGTCAGACCGAGTGCCCGCAACTGCCGGATCGCCTCGGCGCTGGTGGGCTTGACCGTGTCGGCCACCGTCAGCACACCCCGGGCCGCGCCGTCCCACGCGACGACGACGGCGGTCGTGCCCTGCGACTCGGCGGCGGCCTTGACCGTGGCCAGACCCGCGGGCAGGTCCTGGGAGATCTCTCCCAGCAGGCTCTCGCGACCGACGATGACGGTGCGGCCCTGCACCACGCCGCGCACGCCCCTGCCCTCGAGGTTGGCGAAGTCGTGGGCCTGCGGCAACTGGCCCACCTCATCGGTGGCGCCGGTGGTGATGGCCCGGGCGATGGGGTGCTCGGAGGAGTTCTCCAGCGCCCCGGCCAGGCGGAGGAGTTCGGCACGGTCCACTCCGTCGCCCGGATGGACCCCGGTCAGGGCCATCGTGCCGGTGGTGACCGTGCCGGTCTTGTCGAGCACGACGGTGTCGGACCTTCGGGTGGACTCCAGCACCTCCGGGCCCTTGATCAGGATCCCCATCTGGGCGCCGCGCCCGGTGCCCACCAGCAACGCGGTGGGGGTGGCCAGGCCGAGTGCGCACGGGCAGGCGATGATGAGCACCGCCACCGCAGCGGTGAAGGCGGCGCTGAGCGGGAAGCCCGCCCCGATCCAGGCGCCCAGGGCCGCTACCGCGATCGCGATGGCAATCGGGACGAAGATCCCCGAGACCTTGTCTGCCAGGCGCTGGATCTCGGCCTTCCCGGACTGCGCGTCCTCGACCATCCTGGCCATCTGCGCCAGTTGGGTGTCGGCGCCCACACGCGTGGCGCGCACCACCAACCGCCCCCCGGCGTTCACGGTGGCCCCGGTGACGGCATCGCCCTCGGAGACCTCCACCGGCACCGATTCGCCGGTGAGCATCGAGGCGTCTACTGCCGAGGTGCCCGAGACGATGACGCCGTCGGTCGCGACCTTCTCCCCCGGGCGCACGATGAACTCATCGCCCACCGCGAGCTCGGCAGTGGGGATCCTGGTCTCCACCCCGCCGCGCAGCACGGCCACGTCCTTGGCGCCCATCTCCATCAGTGCGCGCAGCGCCGCACCGGCCCGGCGCTTGGAGCGCTTCTCGAAGTAGCGACCCAGCAGGATGAACATCGTCACCCCGGCAGCCACCTCGAGGTAGATGTTCGCGGCGCCGTCGGTCGGGGCGATGCTCAGTTCGAAGGCGTGAGTCATCCCCGGCACTCCGGCGGTACCGAGGAAGAGCGCGTACAGCGACCACACGAACGCCGCGCTGGTGCCCAGGGACACCAGGGTGTCCATCGTGGCCGCACCGTGACGCAGGTTCGTCCACGCCGCCTTGTGGAAGGGCCAGCCGGCCCACACGATCACCGGCGCGGTCAGGGCCAGGGAGGCCCACTGCCAGTAGATGAACTGCAACGCCGGGATCATCGCCATCGCGATCACCGGCACCGATAGCAGCACCGAGCCGATCAGGCGCTGGCGCAGCGTGACCAGTTCGGGATCGACCTCACCGCCGGTCTGGTCCTCCTCCGCACCGGACTGCGGGGGTTCGGGGAGCGTGGCGGTGTAACCGGTGCGGGCCACGACGTCGATCAGGGAGTCGATCTGGATGCCGTCGGCGATGGTCACGCGGGCCTTCTCGGTGGCGTAGTTCACCGAGGCCTCGACGCCGTCGAGTTTGTTGAGTTTCTTCTCCACCCGCATGGCACACGAGGCACAGGTCATCCCGCCGATCGCCAGTTCCACGGCGCTGCCGGCGCCCTGCTGCCGGGCGGGGGAGGTGGACATCGGTGCGTCTCCTTCGTACTGCTGGCTTGTGCGTGACCGCCTCAGTGGTCGGCGGGGTCCTCGGCGGGGTCCGTCTCCGTGCTCTCGTCGTCATCGTCGGGTCCGGTGCCCGGGTGGCCGGGTTCCTCGTGACGGATATCCTCCACGGTCTGTACCCAGTCCTGCACGGTCTCCTCCGGCACCGCGACGTTACCGACCGCGGCCGCCGCGACGAAGACCACCACGAGGCCTGCCCCGTAGAGGCCGAGCCGGAGGGGAACCCTCATCAGGCGCGCACCGCCTCGTATCCGGCCTCGTCCACCGCAGCCACCACGGCGGCGTCATCGACCGGCCCGTTCACGCTGAGCACGAGGGTGCCCGTCTGTGCACTGACCTCGACCGCTTCCACGCCGGAGATCTGCCCGACCTCCTCGCGGACGGCGTTCTCACAGTGCGAGCAGGTCATGCCAGTCACCTGGTACTCGTGCCGGTCCATGCGTCCTCCTTAGTCGATACGGTACCCATAGGGGGTATAGGTTCCGTCTGATCGTATACCCAGGGTGGGTATCGGTGTCAATCGACGCGATCGGGCCGGGGCAATCGTATATCGTGGGCCACCCTGATACCCTACGGGGGTATATAGCGAATGGGAGATTGTCGTTATGAGCATCTCAGGACCTCACCACCACAGCGACCCGGGCATCCAACAGGCTCAGGATCCTCGCGGCCACGCTCCCGAGGGCGACGGCGAGCACAGCGAGCACGCCCACCACGGTCACGGCGGCCACGGTCACGGCGGCCACGACCACGGAGGCCACGACCACGGTGACCACGTGGGCCAGTTCCGCCGGTTGTTCTGGATCATGCTCCTCCTCGGCCTGCCGACGGTGCTGCTGAGCCCGATGTTCGCGCACATCATCGGCTATGACCTGCCCGAGGCCGGCTGGCTCACCTGGGTCTCGCCGGTGCTGGGCACGATCATCTACCTCTGGGGTGGCCGGCCCTTCCTCACCGGCGCCGTCGGTGAGCTCAAGGCACGCAAGCCCGGAATGATGCTGCTGATCGCGATGGCGATCACCGTTGCCTTCATCTCCTCGTGGGGCGCCGGCCTGGGCCTGCTGTCCCACGAGCTGGAGTTCTGGTGGGAACTGGCGCTGCTGGTGGTGATCATGCTGCTGGGGCACTGGATCGAGATGCGCTCCCTGGAACAGACCTCCTCGGCACTGGACTCGCTGGCCGCCTTGCTCCCCGACGAGGCCGAGCGGGTCGACGGCGACCAGGTCACCACGGTCGCGCCTTCGGACCTGGTCGTGGGCGATGTCGTCATCGTGCGCCCGGGTGGGCGCGTTCCAGCCGATGGAGTCGTGGCCGAGGGCAGTGCCGACGTCAACGAGTCGATGATCACCGGGGAGTCCAGGCCGGTGCCCCGTTCCGCAGGTGACCGGGTCGTGGCCGGCACCGTGGCCACCGACAATGCGCTGCGGGTCCGGATAGCCGCCGTCGGCGAGGACACCGCACTGGCCGGCATCCAGCGCCTGGTCGCCCAGGCGCAGTCCTCGGCCACCCGGGCACAGCGGCTGGCGGACAAGGCAGCCGGATGGTTGTTCTGGTTCGCGCTCGGCGCCGCAGCCGTCACCCTGGTGGCCTGGATGCTGCTCGGCACCCCCGACCAGGCCTTGATGCGAGTCATCACCGTACTCGTGATCGCCTGCCCGCACGCCCTGGGCCTGGCGATCCCGCTGGTGGTCTCCATCGCCACCGAACGTGCCGCCAAGGGTGGGGTGCTGGTCAAGGACCGGATGGCGCTGGAACAGATGCGCACCGTGGACGCGGTGCTGTTCGACAAGACCGGCACCCTGACCGCCGGCGCACCGGTGGTCACCGGCATCACCACCGCCGGCGACACGACCGAGGAGGACTTGCTGTTACTGGCTGCCAGTGCCGAGGGTGACAGTGAGCACCCGCTCGCACGGGCCATTCGCGAGGCGGCCGCACAGAAGGGACTGACCGTTCCGGTGGCCGGCGACTTCTCCTCGGCCACCGGCGTCGGTGTCCGGGCCACCGTGCAGGGCCGCACCGTCGCCGTCGGGGGTCCTGCCCTGCTGGCGACGTCGGACCGCTCTGCGCTGTCCGCCACCGAGGGGTGGTCCGGCCGCGGTGCCACCGTGCTGCACGTACTCCTCGACGGCGAGGTCGCGGGTGCGCTCGCCCTGGCCGATGAGATCCGCCCCGAGTCGCGCGAGGCGGTCCGCGCCTTGCATGACCTCGGCATCCACGTGGTGATGATCACCGGCGACGCCGAGCCGGTCGCCCGCGCGGTGGCCGAGGAACTCGGAATCGATCAACTCTTCGCCGAAGTGCGGCCCGAGGACAAGAGCAGCACGGTCGCCGAGTTGCAGGAGCAGGGTCGGGTGGTGGCGATGGTCGGCGACGGCGTCAACGACGCCCCGGCCCTGGCCCAGGCAGATGTCGGCATCGCGATCGGCGCCGGCACCGACGTCGCGATTGCCTCGGCCGGGGTGATCCTGGCCTCCGACGATCCCCGGTCGGTGCTGTCGGTGATCCAACTCTCCCGTGCGGCCTACCGCAAGATGAAGCAGAACCTGTGGTGGGCCGCCGGGTACAACCTCGCGGCGGTGCCGTTGGCCGCTGGCGTGCTCGCCCCGATCGGATTCGTGATGCCGATGGCGGTCGGTGCGCTGCTGATGTCGCTGTCCACCGTGGTGGTGGCCATGAACGCCCAGTTCCTGCGACGCCTGGACCTGCGTCCCGAGGCCAGCGTGCGGGCCGCCCGGGGCGCCGCCCCGGTACGCGCGGAGCGACTGAGTCGGGAAGTCCCGATGCCCAGCCACCACTAACCCGCCGACGGAGCGGGCGGCCCGCCGGGCCTCAGTCGCGTGCGGTCAGCACCACCGGGCCATCGGGGGTGATCGCCACGGTGTGCTCGCTGTGCGCGCCCCGGGAGCCGTCCGCGGAGCGGATGGTCCATCCGTCCGGGTCGGTGTAGATCTCATCGGTACCGGCCATGAACCACGGCTCGATGGCGATCACCAGACCGGGGCGCAGCGGCATCCCGCGGCGGGCCCGGCCGTCGTTGGGCACGTGGGGCTCTCCGTGCATGCTGCGGCCGACCCCGTGCCCACCGAACTGGGTGTTCACCTTGTAGCCGTGGTTAGCCGCCACCGCGCCGATGGCGGCTGAGATATCCCCGATCCGGTTGCCCACCACGGCGACCTCGATCGCCGCCTGCAGCGCGGTCTCGGTGGCCCCGATCAGCCGCTCGTCCTCGTGATCGGGGGTGCCGACGATCATGCTGGTGGCGGCGTCGCCGACCCAACCGTCCACGGAGACCGCGAAGTCCACCGAGAGTAGGTCGCCGTCGGCCAGTGCGTAGTCGTGCGGCAGTCCGTGCAGCACCGCGTCATTGACCGAGGTGCACAACACCTTGCCGAACGGGCTCGCCCCGAATGAGGGGTGGTATTCGATGTAACAGGACTCCGCTCCGGCGGCGCGGATCATCTGGTGCGCCATGGCGTCCAGGTCCAGCAGGTTCACGCCCACGGCGGCGTGCTCGCGTATCGCGGCGAGCACCTTGGCCACGAGCCGGCCGGCGGGCCGCATCTGGTCAATCTCGGCGGGCGTCTTCAGTTCGATCACGCCTCCAGCCTACCCGCGGCCGCCGCGGCCGCCGCTTGGCCGATTCGGCGGCGCGGGCGTGTCGCTGCCAGGATGGGCCGGTGTGCCCGGCAAGGATTACGGGCACAAAGCAAAGGCCCCTCGAACTAGGGATTCGAGGGGCCTTGCTTCGTCGTCGAGGGTTGCCGATGCGATGACCATCCGCCGACTCCGGCCGCCGAAGCGACCGAGTCACCTCGTCGACGATCCCATGCGGTCCGTTCAGCGGTGCGGTCCCATCGAAGACCATCCGAGCCGCGAACCCGAGGGCTCCGGCTCGGCCACTGCCGTTTTCCACATGGCGTCGTCAACAACGTCGTCCTGTGCACCTTCACCGGGTAACCCCGGCGGTTGGGTCACAGACCTGCTCGATCCGGAGAACCGGACCGGTCGGGCTGACCATCGCCCGGGTCTCCCCAGCCGATGGCCCCGCAGGTTTGGTAAACCAAACCCTTGGTTGACGCTTTCCCCTCCGTTGGGCGATCCGTAAGGATCTCCTTCCTTCGGGGAACCTCTGTGCTGTTGTCGATAAGTAATGTCTAGTACCCGAACATGGGATTAACAAGGGGTTTCGCCCACGACTTTTCTATCCCCAACTCGTGCACAGGTTCGTCCACAGCACGACCTGGGAGAACGCTGTTCATGCACAGGCCTGTGCACAGGATTTGTGGATGACGCCGGCCGGCGGTCCTCAGACCTCGACCGGAATCCTATCGGCGGCTACCGCCTGCTCGGGCACGCCGACCGCCCGCATCACGAACGCCTCGGTGGCGATGATGGCCCGCTGCCGCTCCGGCCCGGATTCGGGCACCGCGCGAGCGGAAAGGCAGGAGTTGATCAGCGGCACCACCGAGTCCAGGTCCTGGGCGGGCAGCCGCCCGGAGTCGATGCCGGCCGCGAGGATCTCGTGCAGCATGCTCTCCACCAGCACCACGTGGTCGCGCAGCCGGGTGAGGGTGTGCCGGGAGACCACGGCGCGCAGCGCCGCGGGGGCCAGGTGGTAGGAGCGGCGCAGGTTGATCTGCTCCCGGACGTAGACCCGCAACTGTTCCTGCGGGTCCTGCACCTGCACCAGGGCCTGGCGCAGGTCGTCCAGGAACCGCTCGGTCTCGTGCTCGATGAATCCGATCAGCAACGATTCCTTGTCCGGGAAGTGGTTGTACACCGAGGTCCGGCCCACCCCGGCCTGCTGGGCGATCTCGGCCAGGCTGACAGCGTCGAAGCCGGAACGTTCCATCAGGTCCGACAGCGCGGCGAACAACTTGCCGCGCACCTTCTCGCGATGCTCCGCCAGGGAGCCTCCGATGATCTTGGGCACCCCGACATCATCTCACATGCTGACGACGGGACCTATTCTGTCGCAAAACGGTTGGGAGCGGTCTCACCCGCGCCGACGACGCCGAGCCGGGACTGGATCGCGCGCACGATCGGCAGATCGGGATCGAGCCAGGCCACCGTGCGCAACTCCCCCAGGGGGAGCCAGCGCAGATCGTCGTGATCGGCCAGCGGCGCCGGATCGCCGGTGACGATCTGGGCGAACCACACCCGCATCCGGTGACCGTGCAGGATCGGCCAGTCCGCCCCCGCCGGGCCGGCGATCTGCTCACCCAGGTGGATCCGGATGCCGAGCTCCTCGTGCAGTTCCCGATGCACGGCGTCGTGGTCGGCCTCCCCGGGCTCGACCTTCCCGCCAGGGAACTCCCAGCGCCCGGCGAGGGTCTTGGGCGCGCTGCGCCGCGCCGCCAGCAATCGGGTGGGGTGGCGCAGATCGTCCAGAATCGCCGCTGCGGCGACCAGGGCTCGGGGAGCGGTCATCCAAGCGATACTACCGATCCGACTTATCCACAGCCTTCATCCACAGCTGTGTGCACAGGATGTGAGTTGGCACGTCATGGCTGTGGACGCCGGCCCGAGGACCCATCGCGCCCGACCGCGGCCGGCGCGGGGCCGTAGGTCACCTACGTCGAGGCGTCGCGCCCGCCACGGTGGTGCGAGTCCGTCGCTACCGCACCGCCACCGGGCAGTGGCCTACCGGTGCCGGACGACGAGGCGGGGCGCTGCCCGGAGTCCGCTCACCACCGTAGTGGTGGCGTGCTGCAGGTCCTGCATCCGGAACCGGACGCCGTGGCGGCGCCTGGTCGCCTCGATGCGGTCGGGCAGTCCGGCATCGGCGGCCACGGCGCGCGAGCCCACCGAGTGCACGATCAACTCGATGCGGTGTTCGGTCACCCCCGGCCCACCGCCGTCGGGCCCGTTCGGCCCGGACGCCGCACGCAGTGCCTCGGTGATGTCGATCCAGTAGGGCGGTGCCCACAGGTGCCCCACCGGCGAGCCGTCGATGATCACCTCGGCGACCTCACCTACCGGGGTGTCGACCTCGGCACGGAAGGACTGCGGCGGCAACCCGCGCTCGGCCAACGCCGCGGGGTCGATGGGCTGCGTGGGTCCCAGGTCCAGTAGCACCTGCGCCGTCGAAGCCGGCTCCCCGGCCCAGACCCGCTCGGGGATGGTGACCACCGCCTCATAACGCAGGCTGCCCAGGTGGGCCGGTACCTCGCCGTCGCCCTCCCACACGTGCGGCAGCCGCACCGGCCGCAGCGGGCCCTCCGCGGGTCCGGCCGACCAGCCACCGACCTCCATCTCCTCCTCCCGGGGACGCACCCCCTGCTCACCGGGCGCCGGCCACGGTTCGTCGGCGACGCCGGTGATGAGCACCTGGGCGCCATAGGGCGCCAGTTCCACCTCGATCCAGGGCGGGGCCTCATCGGTTCGCTCGAGCGTCCGTGCGTCCAGCACGGTGCCGTGGGCCGGATCGGCCAGGGCCCAACGGGAGTAGCCGGCGCGCGGGCGCAGTCCGGTGCGGACCTGCTCGGCGCCGGTGTTGACGACCAGGTAGACCTGCACCGGGCCGAGGTCGCGGTGCACCACACCGACCACGTCGGCACCGGTGCGCACCGCACAGTCCGCCCCGATCCGCCCGATGAGCACCTGCGCCAACCGGTCGGCCGGGACCACCTCGCCGAGTTCGGCGCCGTCGGGCACGGCATGGTTTGGCATGGCATCCCCGGGCACGGAATCTCCGCGCAGGTCCACACCGCGCGGGCCGGCCCAGCGTTCAGGTGCCGGCTGCACCTGCCCGGGATCGTCGTCGATCGTTAGCACGGCCACCCCGGCGTTCCGGGCAGCCCGCAGGAACGCCCGTGCCCGCGATCCGAGGGGGCTGCGCCAGGGGACGACGACGGCGCGGAAGGTGTCCGGGTCCAGTCCTGCCAGGGCGTCGTCGTCGAGCAGGTCGAAGTCCAGCCCCGCGGTGCGGATCCGGGCCGGGATGTCACCCAGCGCACGCGCGGTGCCGCGCCACAGGTTGCACCCGTACGGTCCGCCGGTGCCCATCCCGGCGTAGATCGCCGCGGATGGGACCAGGACGGCAACGTCCGCCACCGCGCGGCCCTGGCGCAGCAGCCACCCCAGCCGGGTCAGGTACCGGCTCAGTTCCGGCATGACCGGCCACCAAGGGTTGCGATCATCGAGCGCCCCGGCGGCGTAGAACAGATTCCCCACGCCGGGCGCGTCCTCGCCGGAGTAGGGCCAGCCGTGCAAATAGAACTGGTTCACCCCGGACAGGAAGTGCTCATGTGCCTCTCCCTTCAGATCCAGTGGGGTGGCGCGCAGGGACGGGGAGTGGATCCAGGTGAATGCCTCGGCCGAGACCACCGGGCGCTCGTACCGGTGCGCGGCGGCCGCGGCCCACCGGGTTTCGGGCAGGCCCAGCCAGCCCCAGCCCTCCCCTTCGAAGGCCTGGGCGTGACGGTAGGAACTGATGGTGGCCGGCGGCTCCCCGTAGTTCTGGATCCGCAGGTCAACTCCGGCGTCCTGGGACCAGCGTCCCAGCACCGCGACGAAGTTCTCCTCGTACAGTTCCGACAGGGTGCGGTAGTAGTCGGCGCGGAAGGTCGCGTGGCCCGGCCCCTCCACCCGGAGCAGGTACAGATACGGCAACGGGTCGTACCCACGGCGTCGGCTGAACTCCTCGGGCAGGTGCACGGTGAAGTCGGAGCCGTAGACCTCCAGTGAATCGCAGAACACCGCGCCGATCCGGTCCGGGCCGGCCGCCGCCAGGAGTGGGTCGGCCACCGCGCTCAGGTGCGCGCGGGTGGCCGCGGCGCTGTAGTGGTCCAGCACCGGGCCCTCGGCGCCCTTGGCTGCCCGCTTGACCTGCTGTCCGGTCAGCACCGACCAGACCAGCAGCACCGTCCTGGGCCCGGCTCCGGGTGGGATGGCTGCCCCGGCAGGCCCGACCGGAACCGGTTCGTAACCTCCCGGTGCCGCCTCCCCGGGGGCGCCGGGGGCGAGGAAGGCGGCGAGCAGTTCATCACCGGGCCACGAGGCGCTGCGGGCGGCCCGGTGTGCCGCCGGGCCGATCTCGCGTACCTCCCAGCGCAAGCCCCGGGCGGCGTGTTCGGGGCCGATGTGCCCGCCTCCGTATGACCACCCGCTGCCCAGCGTGAGGTCCAGGCGCAACCCCAGCTCGGCCGCCGTGGCGGCGGCGTAGTCCAGGTGGTCCAGGAACTCCGGGGATCCGAACTCCTCCGACTCCTCGGTGAGGGGGTAGACGAAGGAGAGTTCGGCACCGCCCAGTCCGGCCGCACGCATGGCGTGCAGTTGGCGGGCGATCCCGGACCGGTCCACCTGCGGACCGAACCA
This sequence comes from Pseudactinotalea sp. Z1748, assembly GCF_049725185.1. Taxonomy (NCBI): domain Bacteria; kingdom Bacillati; phylum Actinomycetota; class Actinomycetes; order Micrococcales; family Cellulomonadaceae; genus Pseudactinotalea; species Pseudactinotalea sp. Z1748. The sequence goes on from NZ_JBMPQB010000007.1 coordinate 70,545, forward strand.
CCACCAACGCACCATCGGGCGGGCGTCATCGCAGGGTTCGGCCATACCGTCCAGCACGGATCTCAGACTTGCCATGCCCTTCACCCTGCCAGTGCTGCCGCTCTCGGCTCGCCCGGCCGCGCCGGAACCGGAGCGGACCCGACGGTGCCCATGGCGCGGACAGGGCAGACTTGGGGACATGAGCACTGATGGCGAACTGTTCGAGGTCCCCACGTCCGCCGGCGCGATGCCGGCCTACCGATGGCTGCCCGCGCAGGGGCAGGGCCCGGGCGTGGTGGTGGTGCAGGAGATCTTCGGCGTGAGCACCTACATCCGGCGCCGTGCCGCGGACCTGGCCGAGGCCGGTTTCGTGGTGCTGGTGCCGCAGTTGTACTGGCGGCTGCCGCGGGCCCATCTGGATGAGTCCGACCCGGCGGTCCTGGAGCAGGCGATGTCGCTGGCCGGGCAGCTGGAGTGGGCCGACGCCACTTCTGACACGCGTGCGGCGCTGGCGGCGCTGCGTGCCGATCCGGCGGTGAACGGCAGGGTCGGACTGCTGGGCTTCTGCTACGGCGGTGGGGTGGCCTTCCAGGTGGCGGCCGAGGACTCACCGGGCGCGCTGGTCAGTTACTACGGCTCGGCGCTGCCCGGGCTGATCGATCTGGCCGAGTCCATCACCTGCCCCAGCCTGCACCACTTCGGCACCGCTGACGCCTACATCCCGATGGAACAGGTGGCCCTCATCCGCCGGGCCGTCACCGCCGCCCCGGCGCCCGCGCAGTTCGAGACCTATGACGGCGCCGGGCACGCCTTCGACAACCCCGCACCGGCGTTCCACCACCCTGGGGCCAGTGCGCTGGCGTGGCCGCGCACCCTGGAGTTCCTTTCCGGGCACCTGCGCGCCACCTGAGCGGATTCGCCGACACTCGTGAGCGCAAGGAAGAACCCCCATCGGCCACGTGGCCCGCGCAGCGTGGTTGCGCTGCTGCTGGCCCTGGCACTGGTCGCCGCAGTGCTGTACGGCGCCGATCACCTACTACGGGCAAGGGCGCAGTCGCACCTGGCATCAGAACTTCGCCAGGCGCTACCGGAAGTCTCCGACGATCTGCAGGTGCAGATCGACGGTGCGCTCTTCCTACCGCAGTTGATCACCGGGAGGGTCGGGTCGGCGCAGGTGAGCGCCTCCGAACTCCAGATCGACGCGTTCTCCGCCCACGACACCCACGTGTACCTGCGTGGGATACACCTGCGTGAGCCCTACCGGGTGGAGCACTTGCACGTGGATGCCGTCGCCCCGGCCCAGACGCTGCAGGCGCTGCTCACGGCGGCGGGAGTTCCCGACGGGGTCCGCATCGACCTGGACGGCACCGATCTGACCGCCCGGTCGCAGTTGCTCGGGGTACCGCTGGCCGCGGTCCTCATTCCGGAGGCACGCGGTCGGTCCATCGCCATCACGGTGGGCACGATCGAACTGGGTGGTACCCGCATCGAGGCCGCCGACCTGCCCGACGCCATGACGGGATGGCTCAGCGACCTGGAGGTGGAACTGAGCGACCTACCCGAACCATTGCTGCTGGACCACCTCGAGGTTCGCCCCGGCGGCGTGGCCCTGCGTGTGACCGGCACTGATGTGAACATCGAGGATCTGTGACCGGCGCCGCAGATTTCGCCGCGTGGTTCGGCCCGGACGCCTTCGATGCCACCTATGGCTATGACCTCGCCGCGCTCCGCGGTGTGCGCCCCTGTCCGGGGCCTCCGGGGTTCGCCGAGCACTGGCGCGCACGGTACCAGCGGGCCCGTGCGGTGCACGGCACGATGCGAAGGGCCGCGCTCGGCCCTCTCGGCGCCCATGAGTTGTACCGCATCGACTTTCCCGGCACCGATGACCGGCGGCTGGGTGGCTGGCTCGCCCTGCCGCGGGACGGTCGGGTGCACCGCGGTGTGGTGCAATCGCACGGGTACGGCGGCCGGAGCGGACCCGAGCCGGGCATTCTGAGCCCGGGCACAGCGGTGTTGTGGCCGGTGGCCCGGGGCCTGCCGACGGCGAGCCTGATGCCGGACCTGCCGGCCCTGGCCGCCGAGCATGTGCTGGTCGGCATCGACTCGGTCGACACCTACATCCTGGGTGGGTGCGCCGAGGATATCTGGTGCGCCGCCACGGCGCTGCTGAACACCGTAGGGCAGGTGCCGTTGCACTTCGTCGGTGCCAGTTTCGGTGGTGGGATCGGGGCGTTGGCGCTGCCCTGGGATGACCGGTTCGTCTCCGGCGCCCTGCGCGTGCCCAGTTTCGGTCAGTATGACCTGCGCCTGCAGATGCCGTGTACTGGCAGTGGGGAGGCGGTGCGCGCCCATGTGGCCGCGCATCCCGGGGCACGGGAGGTACTGGCGTTCTTCGACGCCTCCGCTGCGGCGACGTTCCTGGACATCCCTATGTTGCTCGGCTGCGCTCTGTGGGACCCGGCGGTGCCGCCGCCCGGTCAATTCGCAGTGCAGAATGCTCTTCCCCAAGCCCAGGAGTTCATCTTCACCGCCGGGCACGCGCAATTCCCCGGGGATGCGGAGCAGCTGGCGGCCTGGGGATGCCGCGTTCAGGCTTTCATCGATGACGTCGACGGTATCGCCGCGCGCTGAGGACTCATGGGGCATTCCGTGCCGGGCCGTCGTCGGGACCGTTGTGCCGACGGGCTCCGCGGGCAGGGTGGCGCCAACCCGCGGTCTGCGCCGGCCTAGTTGTACCCAGCCAGGACGTTGGTGACACTCGCCGGCTTGGTTCGTTGACGTGAGGAGGACCTCCGGGTGAGGTGTGGCTTGTCGACAGTCACATCTACATCCCGGAGGTCCTCGTGTCCCACCGTAATGCCCGTCTGACGTTCCAGGGACGCCTGCTGCTGGTGCAGCGTGTGCGCCAGCAGGGGTGGGCGGTGGCCCACGCCGCTAAGGCGATGGGCATTTCCCGTCAGTGCGCCCATCGCTGGCTCAAACGCTACGACGAGCACGGCGAAGAAGGCCTGCAGGGCCGTTCCAGCCGGCCCCACCACAGCCCCCATCGGACGCCGCCAGAACTGGTCGATCGGGTCGTGGCCTGCCGGCGCAGCCACCGCCGCGGGCCGGACTGGATCGGCGCCGAACTGGGCGTGCCGGCCCGTACCGTGTCCCGGGTGCTGCGCCGCGCCGGGGTGCCTTACCTGCGTGAGTTGGACCCGATGACCGGTGAGCAGATCCGCTCCTCCAAGGCCACCGCCACGCGGTATGAGCGCTCCCGGCCCGGGGAGCTGGTCCACGTGGATGTGAAGAAACTGGGCAAGATCCCCCACGGTGGGGGCTGGCGAGCCCACGGCCGAGCCGCGGGTAACCGGGACCGCAAGAAGCGCATTGGCTATGACTACGTTCACTCCATGGTCGATGACCACACCCGCCTGGCCTACTCCGAGATCCACGACGATGAGAAAGCCGAGACCTGTGCGGGGTTCCTGCGCCGAGCCGCGGCCTACTTCGCCACCATGGGCATCGGACGCATCGAGCGGGTGATGACCGACAACGCCTTCGCCTACCGCCACGGCCGTGCGTTCATCGCCGCGGTCACCGAGTTGGGTGCGGCGCAAAGTTCATCCGACCCCACTGCCCCTGGCAAAACGGCAAAGTGGAGCGGTTCAACCGCACCCTGCAAACCGAGTGGGCCTACCGCCACCTCTTCACCAGCAACCAGCACCGCCGCAACGCCCTTGCGCCCTGGCTGCACACCTACAACACTGAACGACGCCACAGCGCACTCGGCGGCCTCACCCCCATCAGCCGAGTGTCACCAACCTAACGGCCGGGTACACCTAGTGGCCCTGCGCCCGCACCCACTCCTCAGCCAAGCGGATCGCCGCCCGCAGTGAGGCGCCCAGGATCTCCTCGCCCGGCACCAGGACTACCTGATCGTCCAGTGCCACTCGTTCGGAGCGCACGATCTGTTGCGTGAACCGTGTGGTCAGTCCGCACAGGTACAACCGGCCACCGTTGCGAGCGAGCTGCTGGGCGTAGTCGTTGATCTCCTCGATGAACGTCGACCCGATCTGGGTGTTGCCCCGCACCCGCAGGACGACGGCGGCGCCCTCACCCGAACTTGCCGGGGGTAGCCGTTCACGTAGCGTGCGGGCCGCCGCGAAGTACAGCGATCCGTCCACATCGATCACGCTCACCCCGTGGGAGGAGAGTTCCTCCGGGGGATCGACCACGTGGATGCGGTCGTCGTCATCGATTCGCAGGCCGTGGACCTGCACCGTCTCCCCGGCGCGCAGGATGAACAACACCAACGTCAGCACCACCCCGATGGCCACCGCCATCGGGACCGACGTCAACAGCGTGGCCAGGAACGTCACCGCCATCGCCCACCGGCCGCTACCACCGACGCGCCAGATGGATGCCATGGCACCGAACTCGATCGCCTGGAACGCAGCCACCATCAGGATCGCGGCGAGCACCGTCATCGGCACCAAACCCACCAACTGGGAGGCGACCAGGAGGATCACCAGCATGCCCAGACCATGGAAGACCATCGCGAACCGGCTGCGTGCCCCCACCTGGCGGTTGAGCGCACTTTGACCCACCGAGGCACCGGTGGGCATGCCGTGGAAGAAACTCGCCGCGGTGTTCCCCAGACCTTGGGCGAACATATCCCGGGAGGTGTTCGGTTGCGAGCCGTCGGGGTTGCGCGCCGCCTGGCTGACACCGGCGCCCTGCACGGCGACGACCACCGCCAGCGCGAACGCCGACGCCACCAGGCCCGGGGTGAGCAACGTCAGATCCGGGAGCGCGAACGGGGGCAGCCCGGTCGGGATGTCGCTGACGTCGCGGACCAGTTCCACCCCTTCGGGTCGCCACCAGAACGCCACCACCGTGGGAACGACCAACGCCACCAAGGAGGCGCCGTTGGCCAGTGGCGTCCGCGCCAGGGCAACCATCAGGGCCAGGGCGATGGCGCCGACCGCCACCGTGGTCCAACTCACCTCGTGCAGACTCACCAGCAGGTCCACGAACGCACCGAGCGTGATGGACCAGTCCGAGGAGTACCCGGCGAACTGCGCGGCCTGATCCATGAGCAAGGCCGCCGCTACCCCGGACAGGAATGCCGTCATCACCGGGTAGGAGATGTACCGCACCAGCCGGCCGGCCCCCACCACACCGAAACCGATGAGAAACAGTCCAGCCAATCCCACCAGCAGGAACAGCGCCGGTCCGCGCTGTTCCTCCGGGTAGGCGGCGATCGCCTGACCGGCGGTGAGCGCGGAAGCACCGGTGGTGGCGATCTGCATCAGTTGCGAACTGGCGAACAACCCACCGACCGTGGGGGAGACCACGGTGGCGTACAGCCCATAGACCGGGTTCACCCCAGCCAGTGCCGCCGTTGCCATCCCCGAGGGCACACTGACCACCGCAGTGGTCAATCCTGCCAGGGCATCGGACGCCAGGCTCCGCAGGCGGGAGCGCGGACCGGGCTCATCGGCGGTTGTCTCCGGCACCCATTCCTCCTGACCCTCAGGCCGGCGTCCGGGTCGCCGGTTCAGCCGCCACGGTAGCCGCCCTACGTGCCGGCGGCGATGTCGCTGTCGGTGTCGGTGTCGACGTCGACGTCGACAGGACAGTAACGATCCCAGCCGTTACCGTCAGTAGGAGACGCCGGTGCTGATCCGGCTGAAGCCAGGTCGGCAAGCAGCCTGCACGCACTGACCGACCGGTCCCGATCGGACTCGTTGACGTGGTCTGATCGACGGACCGATTCGGTCGCGAGGAGCCCGAAGGAGCCCGGTTGTACGAGTTCTTCCAGACGGTCGGCTCCTGGGGGGTGACCGTCTTCGTGGTCACCTCCATGCTGAACGTGGGGTTGACGCAGAAGCCCTCGCGCCTGCTGGCGCACCTGGACAACCGGGCGTTCCTGCTCCGGATGGTGCTGGTGAATTTCGTGGTGGTGCCCGCCCTGATGATCGCAGCGGTCTACCTCGTGGACCTGGAACCGGTCTACGCCGCCGGGATATTGCTGTTCTCCCTGGCGGCAGGGGCCCCGTTCGTCATCAAACTCACCACGGTTTCCCAGTCCGATATTGCCTTGGCCACCACCGTGCTGCTGATGCTCATGGTGGGCACCGTCGTCATCCTTCCCCTGGCGCTTCCGCAGGTGATCGAGGGCATCACGGTCGATACATGGCAGATTGCTCAGAGTCTGATCGTCCAGATGATCCTGCCGTTGGCCGTCGGGATGGCGCTGCTGCAGATCGCTGAGCGGCTCGTCGCCGTGATCCAACCGTGGGTGGCGGCCCTGTCCAATATCGCCCTGTACGTGCTCATCGTGGCGATCATCATCGGTTACCTGCCGTCGATGAGCGATCCGGCCCTGTGGAAGGCAATCGGGGTGGGGCTTGCAGTGCTGTTCCTCGCCTTGTTCCTGGGCTGGACGATGGGTGATGGGCACGGCCACCTGCAGGAAGTGGGCGGGCTGGCCACCGCTCAACGCAACACGGCCGCCGCGTTGATCGTGGCTCAGCAGAACTTCGACGACCCGCGCGTACTCGTGGTGATCACCCTGCTGAACACCCTCGGTGTGGTGATGCTCATCGGCGCAGCGAAGTTAATGAGCCGGGAGAACAGTTTCGCCTTCCTGATCCCGGCTGCGGCAGACGTACCGGGAGAGGACAGTATCGACGAAACCGCGACGGCGCGGCAATGACGCCGGCACGACTCGAGAGGAGCCAGATCAATGAGTACCGAACAACGGCCACGCCCCAACATCCTGGTGCTGTGCATGGACCAGTGGGATGTGCATATGGACCTGCCCCCCGGGGTGGACCTTCCAGCAATCCAACGCCTGGTGGGTGCCGGGGTGAGCCTGCGCAACCAGTACTGCACGGTCCCGCAGTGCACCCCTTCCCGGGCCACCATGTGGACCGGGCAGCACGCCAAGAACATCGGATTGTGGGACAACACCAACTTCGCCTGGACCGATGTGATGGATACCAGCATCCCCACCATCGGGACCATGCTGCGCGAGCAGGGCTACTACACGGCGTTCAAGGGCAAATGGCACCTGTCCGAGCCGGAGCGTTCCCCTGATGCGCTGGAGGACTACGGGTTCTCCGACTACCAGTCCTGGGGAGACAACTGGGGCCGCCCGCTGGAGGGGGAGATGGTCGACGGCGCCGTCGCGTTCGAGACTGCCGACTGGCTGCGCCACAAGCGCCCCCAGGACCAGCCCTGGCTCCTCATCTCCTCGATGGTCAACCCGCACGACATCATGTTCCTGCGCGCCGGAGCCGATGAGAAGGCCCATCCCAGCGGTGCTATGCAGGCTCTGACCCACCCCCCGCAGGACTTGGGGTTCATGCGCGAGTGGGAGGTTGAACTGCCCGCGAACTTCGACGACGACCTCGATGCCCAGCCCTACGGGGTGCGCTCCTACAAACGCACCACCGAGTGGAACTTCGGGGGTATCCCACCCGGCCGGGAGGACCTGTGGAAGGCCCGCCGGAACTACCTCATCAACTGTCTGCGGATGGTGGACCAGGAGTTCCAGAAGATCCTCGATGAACTGGACCGCCTCGATCTGTGGCGTGACACTGTCGTGGTGCTCACCGCCGACCACGGGGAGATGAACGGGGCCCACGGACTCACCCAGAAAGGTGCCATCCCCTTCCAAGAGGCCTCCCTGGTGAACATGACCGTGGTCGCCCCCAACGGGCCCAGCGGCGTGCACTCCGACGCTGTGGGGTCCCACCTGGATCTGGCCACCACACTCCTGTCCTGGGCCGGGCTCCAGGAGCAGGAGATCCGGCAGCGTTACCCCTCCCTGACCGGCCGGAACCTGCGCGAGGTGTTCGAAGCCCCGGACGCCTCCACGCCGCCGCGAGGCTCCACCTCCGAACCCGGTGACGGCGCCCTGATCAGCTGGGACGGGCTGAACATGCTCGATCCCGAATGGGCGATCCAAGGTGCCCTGGGTGAGTTGGCTCAATTGGGAGACGGGCCACCCAAGACGATGGCGGACTGCCGGGCGGCCGGGGAGAAGTACGGAGCTCCGGATATGGACAAACGCACCTTCTTCCGCGCCGTATCCGATGGCCGGTACAAACTGGTGCGCTGGTTCTCCCCGAGCCAGTACCCCACCCCGCGCACGGTCGAGGAGTTGCACGAGACCTCCGACGCGGCGCTGTACGATCTGGTGGCTGACCCCGGGGAGATGCACAACATCGGCGATCCGGCCCACCCGGACTACGACGAGCAGGTGCTGCAGCGCATGCTGGACAAACTCCTGGCCCTGATCGACACCGAACTGGGCGCCGATGAGGCACCGTTCGACCTGAACCTGTTCGGAACCCGGGAAGTGCGGTACCGGCTGGAGGACATCGAAGCCGGCGTACCCGACGGAGTCGCTCGCCCGGAGCCCAACCCGGTGACCGCCACCCGTGGCTGACCTGCACCGCGGATAGGGCTGATCGACGGCGGGCAGTTCCCGGGGGTACCGCACCGTCGCCGGGTGCAACCAGGACGCCGGCGATCTGCCAGCGACGACGCCTCACCGTCGATCGCCGTCACGTCGGGCGAGCATTCGGGCGTAGGCGCGGGCCTCAGCGTCATCCGGTTGGTCCTCGGGAGTTGGCACCTCCGGGAGAACCGCGGACGGCGAGAAGTCCTGCGGGCGGGTACCGCCGTCGTCGTGCGCTGTCCTTGACCCAAGCACCTTGCGCTTGCCGACGAGTGGGAGTTCGCGCGAACCAGCCCGCTGGGCCCGGGCGGCCACGGCGACGAGCGCCAGCATCGCGATCCCGCCCAGCAGCCCCAGCACGAGCGCTCCAGCACGTTGGTCGGCCAGCGCATCCACACCCCAGGGAAGACCGAGCGCACCGAAGTAGTCGGCGGCCAGCAACCGGTCCGTCCTCGCCAGCACCACCACCCCGACCGCGAGCAGTGCTGCCGCCCCCAGTCCCAGTGCCACCACGGGCACGGTGGTGGGCCGCCCGCCGGCGGCGTGCCGCAGCGCCGGGTCGGTGGGGAGGAAGATGGTGACGAAGAGGTATCCCAGGACGCTGAAGTGGACCAGCATGAGCACCAGCCCGATCCGGGTGGTCAGCGCGAGGTGGAACAACCCGGTGGCGTGCAGGACCACCCACGACAGCGCCACGGTGGCGGTGGTCACCACTGGACGCGCCCAGAATCGGCCCGCACGTGAGCCGGTCAGCGCCAGCAGGTACTCGCGCGGGCCGCGGGAGTCATCCGGTCGTGGCGGCAGTGCTTGCAACGCCAGGCTCACCGGCGCACCCAGTGCCCACAAGGCCGGGACCACGAAAGTGATGGTCACCAGCACCACCAGATGCGCCGAGAACATCACCTGGCCATACACGGCCGGACCTCCCAGGATCACCCAACCCAGCACTGCCACCCCGGTAAGGAAGGCGCCCGTGCGTCGGCGCGGCCACGGCTGATCCGGCGCCTGCCGGCCCACCCGGCGCGCCCCGGTCAGGTACACCACCGCGAGCGCGACGACACCGGTGGCGAACAGCACGTCGGGGTCCGCCTGCGTCAGCCACGTTCCGATCTGCGGTGGCGGGGGTACGGGCCGCCCGGAGAGTTCCTCCGCCGGGACGGGGACGTAGGGCAAAGTGTCGGGCACCGGGGTGGGGGTGACCGCCAGCGCCGCGGCCACCCCGATCACCGTCCCCATCAGCAGCACCTCACCGCCGGCCAGACGCCAGAACGCCCCGACCCGGGAACCACCGTTGGACAGCGCGCTGACGGTGCGGCGCCGGTGCCACCAGCCCAGCAACCCCAGGCCGGTGAACATCACGGCCTTGGCCACCAGCAAACCGCCGTAACGGCCGGTCAGGTCGCCGGGATCGTTCAGCCGCAGCCACCCGCTGGCCACCCCGGAGACACCCACCAGCACGAAGCACCACAGCGCCATCCGGGAGTATCGGCGCACCACGTCGGCGGTGTGCTCCCCGAGAGACCGGGCGAGCAGGCACAGCACCACCAGGCCACCCACCCACACCGACACTGCCACCAAGTGCAACCACATCGCCGAGATCGCCGACTCGTGGTCGGCAGCCGAACCGGCGTGCCCCCGCACCGACCACGGCACCAGCACCGCGAAGGCCGGCACGGCGGCTACCGCCACCCCGCGGTAGGAGGTGATGCCCACCGAAACCACAGCCGCCAAGGCGATCAGCACGGTGGCCACCAGCGAGGCGCGGCCGGCAGACAGTTCAGTGAGGTAATAGGCCAGTTCCTGCCCGAACTCCGCGCCGCCCATCGGGCGCCCGGCCGCGCGGGCGTACCGCAGCAGCACGTCGGCCAGGTTCAGCACCGCCCACACCGGGGCCGCCCACGCCAGCATCGTCATCGCCCGGCGCCACACAGGTGCCTCGCCACCCCGGCAGGGCAGCACCCCCAGCAGCAGCACGAGCGAGCCCAGCACCACCGCGGCAGCGAGGTGATTAGCCGCTCCCAGGACCGGCCCACCCCAGCGCACCCACGCGCCGGGATCCCCGAGAAGTTCTGCCCGCGCAGATCCGGACAGCGCCAGTGCCGCCAGGGCGGCCAGGACCGCGACCGGGACCACCGCCAGCACGAGGCGGGCCCCAGGCGCCAGGGGAGTGCTCACACACCGAGCCTAATCGGCGGGCACGGACGCAGGAGCGGCCTGGTCGTGGCTGCCGGGGCAGCGGTGATGCGCACGTGCGGTGACCCGCGTGGCGCACCACCGCTGGTGCCATGGCAACCGGCCCGAGGTGGGCCATTCCCGTCCCCTGACCACATTGTTGCGTCGTGCTCGGGCCGGGGTCGATGGGCAGTGCTGCCCATCACGGTCCCGCGTCACTACCAGATTCGGCTGGCATAATCGCCGTGGCGGCACCGATTGATACCCGACCGATTTTCCGAACCGAGATCCTGTCTCGCCCCGCCGATGAGCAGCCCCGATACGTGAGTGGAGACCATGTCCAGCACCGCTGCGTCGCACCTGGCGCCGAGAACCTCCCCGATCTCCTACGACGAGACGGCGCGGGCCACCGAACTGCTCGGCCGGATCACCCGCGTGTTCGATCAGCGGATCGTGGGTCAGCAGGCGCTGCGGACCGCGCTGGTCTCGTCCTTGTTGGCCGGGGGGCACGTGCTGCTGGAGTCGGTGCCGGGCCTGGCCAAAACCACCGCGGCGCACACACTGGCGCAGGCTGTCGGCGGGTCCTTCCACCGGATCCAGTGCACCCCGGACCTGATGCCCAACGACATCGTCGGGACCCAGATCTACAACTACGCCACGGGCGAGTTCTCCACCCAGCTCGGTCCGGTGCACGCCAACCTGGTGCTGCTCGATGAGATCAACCGTTCCAGCGCCAAGACACAGTCGGCGATGCTGGAGGCCATGCAGGAGAAGCAGACCTCCATCGGCGGTGAGATCTTCCCGCTGCCCAAGCCCTTCATGGTGCTGGCCACGCAGAACCCGATCGAGGAGGAGGGCACGTACGTCCTGCCCGAGGCGCAGATGGACCGGTTCCTGATGAAGGAGGTGCTGACCTACCCGGGCCCGGATGAGGAAGTGGACATCCTGGTGCGCATCAACGACGGCTCGATGGCGGCGCCGATCACCGCCGAGCCGGTGTCGTTGGCCGATGTGGAGTTCATGCAGACCCTGGCCGCGAAGGTGTACGTGGACACCTCGATCAAGCAGTACATCGTGGCGCTGATCAACACCACCCGTGGCGGCGGCCCGCGGCCGCTGCCGAACCTGAACCAGCACGTGCGGGTGGGGGCCAGCCCCCGCGGGGGGATCGCACTCATGCGCATCGCCCAGGCCCTGGCCATCCAAGCCGGCCGCGCCTACGTGGTGCCCGATGACGTCAAGGCACTGCGGCACTCCATCCTGCGGCACCGGATCGTGCGCACCTACGACGCGCTGGCGAACAACGTGGCCCCGGAGTCGTTGATCGACGCGGTGTTCGCGGCGGTGCCCAGCCCGTGACGACCCCGGCGTCCCGGACCACGTCCCGGCTGGCCAAGATCCGGGCACGCCTCGACCTGCCCACCGTCCGGCGGGCCTCGGGGCTGCTGGAGGGGCGGCACCGGTCGATCTACTCCGGGCACGGCCAGGACTTCGACGAGATGGCGTTGTACCAGTTCGGTGACGACGTCGGGGACATCGACTGGAAGGCCTCGGCATCCAACGCGATCCCGGTGATCCGCCGGTTCGTGCGCGACTCGAACCTGGCGATGGTGCTGGCCCTGGACACCGGGCGGAACATGGCAGCCACCGCGCCCTCGGGCGGGCCGAAGTCGGACGTGGCGATGTTCGCGGCCGAGGTGGTCTGTTTCCTGGCCCGTGCCCGCGGCGACACCGTGGCGATGGTGGCCGGGGACTCCGAACGCATCCAGCAGATCCCGGCCCGCGGCGGCAACCTGCACATGGAGATGCTGCTGCGCCGCTACGAGGCGATGCTGGACCTGGCCTCCCCGCCCTCGGACCTGCAGCGGGTGCTCGACCGGGTGCTCACCTGGTTCCCGCGCCGGTCGCTGGTGGTGGTGATCACCGATGAGGCCCGGCCCGAACCGGACCATGAACTGTCGATCAAACGACTGCGCACCCGGCACGAGGTGATGGTGTTCCGGGTAGGGGACGCGCTGCCCACCGACGAGGTGGATCAACCCGTGCAGGACGTGGACGTGCCGCTGGAGATCCCGGAGTTCCTGCGCTCGCGGAGCGACCTGGCGGCCGAGGCAGCCCAGGCCGCTGCGCAGCGGCGCCTGGACGTGGAGGCGATGCTGCGCCGACAGGGCGTGGAAGGGGTGACCGCGAACAGCGAGGACGAGTTGGTGGACCGGATGATCGAGTTGTTGCGGAGGCAGAAGCGTGTCCGCCGCTGACGTGATCGCCGCCGAGATCTCCGCGGTGTCCATCCACGACCCGGTGGACCCGTTCGCGTTCGCACCCTGGGTGCTGATCATCGGAATCGCGCTACTGGTGCTGATCGCGGCCTGGTACGTGTTCGTGTTCCGGTACACCCGCGAGCGCCCGGCCACCACGGAACGCCGTGGCCGCCGCGATCAGTGGGCCTCGCTGCGCAGCACCACGCTGGAGGAGGTCGACGCCGCCGAGGAACGCTACCGTGAGGGTGAGACGGACCTGCGCAGCCTGCACCTGGACCTGAACCACATCCTGCGCACTTTCGCCAACAGCCGGCTGCGGATGGACACCAGTTCCCTGACCGTGAGCGAACTGGCCCGGCTGGAGGGCACCGAACGGCTCACCGACCTGCTCAGTGACTACGAGGAGCCGGCCTTCGCGATCGACTCCGACGCCGAGGCGCTGTCCGCCACGAACAACGCGCGGGCGGTGATCTCCGAGTGGTGACGATGCACCCCTGGGCGATCGCAGCCGTTGTGCTCGCCGTGGTGATCCTGGGCATCCTGGGCTGGTTCGCCCGGCGCCGCCCCACCGAGCACCAGGACGTGCGCTGGGTGGCCAACGCCGGTTACCTGACCACGTTGCGCTCCTACCGGTCCCGGCTCAGCCGCTACCGCACGGCGCTGGGGTTCATGGGGGTGCTGCTGCTGGGCGCCACGGTACTGACCGGGATCCTGGCCGCGCGCCCGGTGGAGCGGGACCTGCGCGCGGAGGAGATGGCCTACCGCGACATCGTGCTGTGCCTGGACGTGTCCGGTTCGATGATCGAGTACGGCACCGAGATCGCCGAGAAGTTCCTCACCATGCTGCCGGAGTTCGAAGGGGAACGGATCGCGCTGTCGATCTGGAACTCCACCTCCCGCACCGTGTTCCCCCTCACCGATGACTATGACCTGGTGGAGGCCGAACTCACCGAGGCCGCCGAGGCGTTGGACTTCGACATCTACTCCCCCATCGACAACCTGAACTCGGCCAAGGTGGACCGGCTGATCCGGTTCATCACCGGCACCGAGGGCGGCACCGGGGATGCCTCCTCCCTCATCGGTGACGGCCTGGCCAGTTGCGCGCTGAATTTCGATGAGGCCGACACCGAGCGTTCCCGCACGATCATCCTGGCCGGGGACAACGAGGTGTTCGGCGAGGGCGTGTTCACGCTGGATGAGGCCGTGGACCTGGTGCACGAACGCGACATCACCTTGCACGGGATCTACGCCCCCACCACCAATCCCCGCCAGGCCGAGGAGGAGGCCGAGTACCGCGAGGCGGTGGAACGCCACGGCGGTTTGTTCTACCACGCCAGCGACGCCGATGCCGTGCCGCGGATCATCGATGAGATCTCCGCCCAGCAGGCGGTGGACCTGGACGCGACCCCCGAGGTGATCGTCACCGACACCCCGGAGCGCTATTTCGGCATCCTGGTGGTCCTGTTGGTGCTGTACCAGTTGGGCGTGTGGAGGTTGCGCTCATGACGCTGCGGATGATGTGGCCGTTGTGGGTCACCGTGATCGTCTTCGCCCCGCTGCTGGCGCTGACGATCTGGCAGTCGGTGCGCAGCCGCGGGCAGCGCCGGCTGCATTGGCTGCGCCGCGGGGCGATGGTGCTGGCCCTGATCGTGATCGCGCTGACCCCGGCGGTGCCGAGCACTCAGAGCACCCAGGTGACGTCGAACGCCGAACTGTTCTTCGTCGTCGACCGCACCGGCTCGATGGCTGCGGAGGACTACAACGGGACCCACCCTCGCCTGGAAGGGGTGCGTCATGATCTGGTGGCCCTGACCGAGGCGATGCCCGGGGCGCGCTACACGATCATCGGGTTCGACTCCCAAGCAACCCAGCAGCTGCCACTGACCACCGACGCCCGGGCGGTTCGATCCTGGGCGGAGACGCTGAATCAGGAGATCACCGCCTACTCGGCCGGCACCGCGGTCGACCGGCCGCTGGAGACACTGGGTGACTCCCTGAGTGCCGCCGCCGAACGGAACCCCGCGAACGTGCGGCTGGTGTTCTTCCTCTCCGATGGAGAGAACACCAACGAGGCCGACGGCGGTGAGGCGGCCTCCTACGCACCCCTGGCGGAGTTGGTCGACGGCGGAGCGGTGCTGGGGTACGGCACCCCCCAGGGAGGCACCATGCGCTCCTACGACGGCACCGCCAACTCCGGTCCGGGCACCGACGCGCCCTACATCATCGACCCGGCCACGGGTGAGCCCGCGGTCTCGGTGATCGATGAGGACCAGTTGCGCACCATTGCGGCAGACCTGGGCCTGGACTACGATCACCGGATCAGCCCGGACGATGTGGACCACCTGGTCTCGGGGATCGACGTCGCCGAGATCGCCGAGGACGGGCGCCGTGACGTGCGCCACTACGCCGACGTGTACTGGCCCGCCGCTGCCCTGCTGGCCCTGTTGCTGGCCTGGGAGGCGTGGGAGTTGACCCGGGCGATGCCCAAGAACCGGCGAGGTCACGACGTGGCGGAGCGGGACCGGCGTCGCTCCGGCTCGGGTCCGGGATCCGGCTCGGCTTCCGGTGCGAGTACTGGTTCGAACGCCGCCGACGGCGCCAGGAAGGTGGGCGCAGTATGAGTACGCAGACCCTGCCACCTCCCGGTGAGTTCAAGACCACCGAGGAGATCCGGGACGCGCGCTTCGCCGAGACACTGCGTCGTCGGCGGCGCCTGCTCCTGTGGTGGTCCGCGCCGGTGGTGCTGCTGGCGTTCCTGGTGGCGTTGAAGTTCCTCTCCGCGGTGCTCATCAACACCGCCGGAATCAGCGCCTACCACAACGAGAACCACAACACCGCGGCCACGCGGTTCGGCCATCTGGAGTTCTTCAACGTGGTGGAGCCGTGGAAGCCCTACTTCAACGCCGGCACTGCGGTGTACGCCGCCGGTGACTTCTTCGGGGCCACCGTGCCGCTGGGCATGGCCCTGGACCTGGTGCCCAAGGCGCCCGAGGAGGAACCACGCGGGGAACTGGAGTGCGCGGTGCGCACCAACTACTCGCTGTCCTTGGAGGGCCTGGGCGATGAGGCCCTGATGGCTGAGGACCCCGGCACCGCGCTGGATTACTACGAGCAGGCGCAGGAGATGCTGGCCGATTGCGTCGACGGCGGCGGCGGCGGTGAGGAGGCCGAGGAGGCCGACGAGCGTCAACAGGAGAGCCAGGAGCAGGCCGAGGAGCAACAACAGCAACAACAGCAGGACCAGCAGGACGGCAGTCAGGGGGAGCAGGAACAGGAGGCTCCCGAGGGCGGTGCGGACGAGGATCCCACCGAGACCGACGACGGCGAGAACGGGGACCCGACCGAGACCGAGACCGAGACCGAGACCGACAACGGTGACAACGGGGACCCGACCGAGACCGAGACCGAGGAGCCGGGCGACCCGCGCGAGGAGGAGCTGGAGGAGCGCAACCGCCAGGCCCAGCAGGACCGTGAGGAGCAGGAGCAGCAGGAGGGCGGCGGCGACGGCTCCGGGCAGAACTGGTGAGTCCGGCCAAGGCGCCGGCCGGCGCCTTGGCCGGATCGCCGGTCAGTCGGACCGATCCAGGCGTGCACGCGCGTGCGAACCACCCGGCCCGGTCACCCTCGGGCGGGCTTGCCCGCGCGGGCGAGGCCGCTCAGCCCCAGACCAGACCCTGCGTGGGGTCCGCCATCACCCGGGCGACATCGGCCAGGACGCGTGAACCCAGTTCACCGTCCACCAGGCGGTGGTCAAACGACAACGCCAGTTGCGTCACCCAGCGGGCCTTGAGCTTGCCCTTGTGCACCCAGGGGCGCTGACCGATCGCGCCGAAGGCCAGGATCGCCGACTCCCCCGGGTTCAGGATCGGGGTTCCGGTGTCGATGCCGAAGACACCCACATTGGTGATGGTGACCGTGCCGTCGCTCATCGCCTGCGGGGTGGTCTTCCCGGCCCGGGCGGTGCCGGTGAGGTCACCGATCGCCACCGCCAACTCGTGCAGGTTCATCCGGTGGGCGTCCTTGATGTTGGGCACCACCAGCCCGCGCGGTGTGGCCGCGGCGATGCCGAGGTTGATGTAGTGCTTGTAGACGATCTCCTGGGCCTGCTCGTCCCAGGCGGCGCTGATCGCGGGGTTGCGCTGGATCGCCAGGATCAGTGCCTTGGCAGCGATGAGCAGCGGTGTTACCCGGACACCGTCGAACTCTGCGTCGGAGCGCAGCCGTTCCACGAGTTTCATCGTCTTGGTCACATCCACGGTGGTGAACACCGTCACGTGCGGGGCGGTGAACGCTGAGGTCACCATCGCCTCGGCGGTGCGCCGGCGCACGCTGCGTACCGGCACGCGGGACTGGCGGCCGTCCTCGGAGACAGTGCTCCCATCCAGCCAGGGCTGGTCATCGCCGGGATAGGTGGCCAGGCTCCGCGCCTCCTCCTGAGCCTGGGCGGCCACGACGTCCTCGCGCGTGATGATTCCGCCCGGGCCGGTGCCCGGGACCCGGGCCAGGTCGATCCCCAAGTCCTTGGCGAGTTTGCGCACCGGCGGTTTCGCCAGCACGCGGCCGGTCTGCTCACCGCCCGCGGCGCTCGGTCCCGTGAGACCGGCGCTGGCCCCCGTGAAACCGGCCGAACGCCCCTGAGACCGGTCGGGTGCGCGGCCGGTCTCATCGCGCTTGACCGGTCTCGCGGGGGTGGGAGGGGTGGGGGTGGACGGCGTGGCGGGAGTGGGGGTGGCACGGCGGCGACGGCGGGTGCGCACGCCTTTGGTGCCGTAACCCACCAGGACGTCGCCGCTGGGCTCCTCGGTGCCGCTGGCGTCCGGTCTGTCGGAGTCCGTGTCTTGGCCGGCCCCCTGGCCGGAGGCCGCGTCCTCGCCGGCCCCAGCGTTCGTGCCGGTGCCCTCGCCGGGCGCAGCGGCTGGGTCGATAGCCTCGCCGACCCCCCGGCTCGCGCCAGCGTCGTCACCAGGCGCAGCGCTCCCTTCCTGGGCACCGCCGTCGTCGGAAGCCGCCTCCCCGTCCGGGTCGGTGTCGATCACGATGATCGCGGCGCCGACCTCCACGGTCTGCCCCACCTCCACCAGCAACTCGCTGACCACGCCGGTGTAGGGGCAGGGCAGATCGACCAGCGACTTGGCGGTCTCGATCTCCACGATGTCCTGGTTGACCTGAACACGGTCACCGGCGGCGACCTTCCACTCCACGATGTCGGCCTCGGTCAGGCCTTCACCGACGTCGGGGAGGGCGAATGTCACGTACTGGGGCATCGGGGCTCCTGGTTCGGTGTTCAGGTTCAGCGTTCAGGTTCAGTGGCTCAGGGAGTCGTCGATGGCATGCATGACACGGTCGAGGTCGGGCAGGTAGTCCTCCTCGAGGTTGGCCACCGGGTAGGGGGTGTGGAAACCACCGACCCGCAGCACCGGCGCCTGCAGGTGGTAGAAGCACTCGGCCGAGACGCTCGCGGCCAGTTCGGCCCCTGCCCCGAAGTAGGTCGGGGCCTCGTGGACCACCACCAGGCGCCCCGTCTTGCGCACACTCGAGGCCACCGTGTCGATGTCCAGTGGGGAGACCGAGCGCAGATCGATCACCTCGGCGCTGGTGCCTTCCTCCTGCGCCGCCTGGGCGGCGGCCACGATGGTGCGCATCGTCGGCCCGTACCCGGCCAGGGTGATGTCGGTGCCCTCGCGTACCACGGTTGCGTTCTGGATGGCGCCCGGGTCGAAGACCGACGGCGGCTGCTCGTGCTGCGCGGAGTGCGCACCCGGGCCGTACGGCTCGGTGCCGACATCCTGGCCGCCCGGGCCGGTCCGGCCCGGTGGACGCACGCGCACCGGGCCCTTCTCCCAGTACCGGGCCTTGGGTTCGAGGAAGATCACCGGGTCGGGGCAGGCGATCGCGTCCTGGATCATGGCGTAGGCGTCCTCGGCGGTTGCCGGACTGATCACCCGCAGCCCGGGAGTGTGGGCGAACAGCGCCTCCGGCGATTCGCTGTGGTGTTCCACCGCCCCGATCCCACCGCCATAGGGAATCCGGATCACCACCGGAACCTGCACGGCCCCACGGGAGCGGTAGGACATCTTGGCCAACTGGGTGGTGATCTGGTCGAAGGCGGGGAAGACGAACCCGTCGAACTGGATCTCGACCACCGGCCGGTAGCCGGCCATCGCCATCCCGATCGCGGTCCCCACGATCCCGGACTCGGCCAACGGGGTATCCACCACCCGGCTGGCGCCGAAGTCCTTCAACAACCCGTCGGTCACCCGGAACACCCCGCCCAGGGCGCCGATGTCCTCACCCATCAGCAGCACCTTCGGGTCGCGCTCCAAGGCATGGCGCAGGCCGAGGTTGATCGCCTTGGCCAGCGGGAGCTGCTCGGTGCCCGCGGCCGGCGGGGACGTGGGTCCGGTGCTCACTGACCCTCCTCGAATCCGGCCTGGTAGGTGTCGAACCACTCCCGGTCGGCGGTGACCAGGTGGTGCTCGGTCGCGTAGACGTGCTCGAACATCGCGCTGGGCGGCGGTGGGGCGAGGGATCGGCAGTAGTCCCGCAACCGCTCTCCCAGTTCCTCGGCCTCCCGGTCCAGTTCGGTGAAGAAGTCCGCACCGATGCCCTCAGCCTCCAGCAGGAGGCGGAGCCGGTCGATCGGGTCGCGGCTGCGCCACAGGTCCTCCTCTGCGCGGCTGCGGTAGCGCGTGGGATCGTCGGAGGTGGTGTGGGCGCCCATCCGGTAGGTGACCGCCTCAATCATCGTGGGCCCGCCACCTGCCCTGGCCCGGCGCAGCGCCTCGAGGGTGACGGCGTGGCATGCCAGCACATCGTTACCGTCCACGCGCACCGAGGGGATGCCCACGCCGGTGGCCCGCTGGGCCAGTGGCACCGTGGACTGGCGGGTGGACGGCTCGGAGATCGCCCACTGGTTGTTCTGGCAGAAGAACACCACCGGGGCATCGTTGACGGCGGCGAAGACCATCGCCTCGTACACATCGCCCTGGGAGGTCGCGCCGTCGCCGAAGTAGGCGACCGCGGCCCGGTCGCGGTCCGGATCCCCGGTGCCCACGTCCCCATCCCGCTGCATCGCCATCGCATAGCCGGTGGCGTGCAGGGTGTGCGAGCCGATCACCAACGTGTAGAGGTGGAAGTTGTGCCGGGCCGGATCCCAGCCGCCGTGGTCCTGACCCCGGAACAGGTGCAGCAACTCGGTCAGATCCAGTCCGCGGGTGTAGGCCACCCCGTGCTCGCGGTAGGAGGGGAAGGCGTAATCGCGTGGGTTCATCGCCCGACCGGACCCGACCTGCGCGGCTTCCTGGCCGAGCGAGGGCGGCCACAGGCCGAGTTCGCCCTGTCGCTGCAGCGAGGTGGCCTCGGCATCGAAGCGCCGCACCAGCACCATGTCCCGGTACAGACCGGCGAGCGCGTCCCTGTCGAGGTGCTCCACCAGGGGGTCGTAGCGGTGGTCGGACACGCGCTCCCCGGTTGGGGTGAGCAGTTGCACGGTGTGCGAGGAGGCATCGAGGTTGCCGGCGCCGCCGAAGGCGTCCTCGGTGTGATGCGGTACCGGTGCCGGAGAGGTCTCACTGCTGGCGACCACAGGTTCTCCTTGATCGAGGAAGCTGTTGTACACACACCCCGGGGCGCCTGGGTGTGGCGCATCCGGGGTGTGAGTGGTGTACATCAGCCGGGTTGGTGGGTCACACCAGGCATCCGGCCTCAGCAACCTACGCAAGCGTAGGCTACGCAACCGTAGGTTGATGCTGTGCGACTCTCCCCAATCGGGTAGCAGAGATTTGTAGGTTTCCTCTAACAGCCAGATGGTCTGTGTGGAGTCAGCGCCGGACTGCCGCAGAGACCCAGCGCGATGCCACGGACAGCGCAATGTCGTTGGCCTCGGCCTCCGCCACGGTGACCCGGACCCCGTGGCCGGCGAAGGGGCGCACCATCACGCCCGACGCCGCGGCGTCCTCAGCCAGTGCCAGCGCCCGGTCCCCCACCGGCAACCAGTAGAAGTTCCCCTGGGGCTCAGGGATCTGCCAGCCCTGCTCCCGCAACGCCGAGACGACCCGGTCCCGCTCGGAGACGATCTCGTCCACCGCGGCCGAGACGGCCTCGCGCTGGTTCAGCGCGGCCACCGCCGCGACCTGAGCCAGACTGTTCACCCCGAACGGGGTGGACGCGGTGCGCAGGGCGCGCACGAGCCGGCGCCGGGCCAGGGCGTACCCGACGCGCAAGCCGGCGAGCCCGTAGGCTTTCGAGAACGTACGGAGAACGACGAGGTTCTTGTATCTCTCCAGCAGCGGGACGGAGTCGATCGGGTCGGGACTGCGTACGAAGTCGACGTAGGCCTCATCCAGGATCACCATGATGTTCCTGGGGACCCGGTCCAGGAAGGCGACCAGGTCGGCGTGGGACATCGCCACGGAGGTGGGGTTGTTCGGGCTGCACAGCAGCACCACCCGGGTACTCCCGGTGATGGCCTCCGCCATCGCGGCCAGGTCATGACCGCCGTCGGCTCGCAGCGGCACCTGCACCCCATCGGCCCCGGTGACCTGCACCAGGATCGGGTAGGCCTCGAAGGAGCGCCAGGGATAGACCACCTGATCGCCGTCGGCGCACATGGATCGCAGCAGGAGTTCGATCAGCGCCACTGAGCCGTTCCCCACCAGCACCTGATCGACCATCAGGTCGTGCCGGTCCGCGATCGCCTCGGTGAGCCGGTCGGCGTACATCTGCGGGTACCGGTTCGCGTCCTCGGCGGCATCGATCACCGCTGCGGTCACCGCCGGCAGCATGTGCCCCGGGAGTTCGTTGGAGGAGAGTTTGAATACCGAGGCGTTGGATCCGCCGGCCCCGGGCACGTAGTGCGGCAGATCCTCCAGCGCGGCACGCAGCCGCACCCCGCCGATCTCCGAAGTCACTGGACTGGGTGGTTTCTCCGGCATGGGCCCAGCATGCCAGGCCGGCACGGGCTGCGGGACGGCTCGCCGTGGATTCGCCCAGGTGCTGTGCTCACGGCAACACGCGGTGCCACAATGGGCCCATGCGTTTCATCCTGCGACTGATCATCTCCGGTTTCGCCATCTGGGTGGCCTCCCTGTGGATCAACGGGATCGAGGTGGAAAGCGACGGCTCCTGGCAGCACACCCTGTTCGTGGTCGCCGTGGTCGCGCTGATCTTCACGGTGGTGAACACCCTGGTGAAGCCCTTGGTGAAGATCATCTCGCTGCCGCTGTACATCCTCACGCTGGGGTTGTTCTTCCTGGTGGTCAACGCGCTGATGCTGATGTTGACCAGCTGGCTCAGCGGACTGGTCGGGGTGGGCCTGGACGTGGACGGGTTCGGTACGGCCGTGTTGGGCGCGCTCCTGATCGCGGTGATCACCCTGATCCTGAGCCTGGTGATCCCGGGGTCGGGA
Source organism: Pseudactinotalea sp. Z1748 (assembly GCF_049725185.1). Lineage (NCBI taxonomy): Bacteria > Bacillati > Actinomycetota > Actinomycetes > Micrococcales > Cellulomonadaceae > Pseudactinotalea > Pseudactinotalea sp. Z1748. Next base: position 92,821 of record NZ_JBMPQB010000007.1, read on the forward strand.
AGCTCCAACGGGCGTCGCTGAGGCCGGTGCGGTGCCCGTTCGGCGCACCCGCGCAGACAGGCAAGCAACCGGGTTGACTCAGGGCACCCGCACGGACTGGACGTAGGTCGAGGTGACCTCGGTGCGGGGATCGAGCATGCCGGAACTGGCGGCCCGCCAGTTCCGCACCGCCGGGTCGGTGCTCGCATCGACCAGGTGCGCCGTCTCGGCATAGGCCGGGATGTCGTGGGCCTGCGTCACACCCCCTACCCGGTACCACGGCGATGCGGCGGTGACGTCCCGGGTCACGGTGGTTCGCTCGGGCGTGATGGGAGCGGGCCTACCGTCCGGGCCCGTGACGAGATCGTCGGTGTGTTCCAGTTGCAGGACGGCCACACCCTCGGGGATCTCGATGTGGTTCACCGGGGCGCCGATGGTCAGGACCGAGGAGATCGCGAACTCTCCGCGTACCTCCTCGCGGGCGGCCAGGTCCGCCGCCACCAGACCACCCTGGGAGTGACCAGCGATCAGCACCTCCTCACCTGCCCCGACCCCGGCGGCGCGCATCGCAGCGATCACCGCCGCACTCGCCGCCGAGTCCTGCCGCGCGAATACCTGCACGTTGGAGGCCCAGTCGTTGGGAAAGGGCCCGTTCCAGAAACTGTGCCGGGACTGGGTTCCCGGAACGAGCACCTGCCAGCTCACGGTGCCGTCGGGGGCCACCAGCCGGTCCACGCGCACGGTGCCCGGCTCAGCGCCGCGCTCGGGGTAGAGGGCACCGATGTTGCGGACCAAGCCGGTGACGGTGGTGGTCGGCGGTGGATGCTCCCCGGCCCGTGGTGCCGAACCCTGGTTCGGGGACGCCCCGGCCCGGATCGGCGGTGGCGCAACCTTGCGACTCGCCACCCGAGTGCTCACCCCGGCGGTGGTGACGTGGTTCACCACCGAGGCGAAGACCTGGATCGAACTTCCCCCCTGCAGTGCACCGCCGACGTCGTAGATGGAGGTCAGTTCGCGCAACAGGTACCCGGTCTGGGCCCCCGACGGCGACCAACGTCGGTTCACCACCGACTCCACCACGGTGCCCTGGATCGCCCCCAGCACCCGACCCGGGTAGGCGAACAGGTCCCCGAAGGCGCCCCGGACGCCGAGGGGACGCGGCGCCCGGCACATCGGACCCCGGTGCGGCACCTGGTAGGTGCTGATGTAGTGGCGCACCCGCTGCTCACGGTCCAGGTACTCCCGGGCAGCGGTACGCAGATCCCCGGCCAGGCTGGTCAGCGCCGAACTGAGCGCGGGGCGCCGGGCCAGCGCCGTCCACACCGCCTCCGCCGCGCGCTTCCCACTCACCGGCGCGTACGGGATCGTGGACTCCAGCGTCGCCCCCGCCCTCCGTGCGTGGTTCAGGGCCTGGTCGAGTTCGGCCTGCGCGCGGGTGATCTGGTGTGCCAGAGCGCGCAATTCGCCCGGATCCACCTGCACCCGAACCCCGTGCACCGTCAGTTGCTCGCTGGCATGCGCGGCCGTGGAATCCCACAGCGGCACATCGGCCACCGGCTCGATCCTCACGCGGCACCACCGGTGCCGACGGACACGATGGTCATCGTGCGTGCCCGTACTGCGCCTGCACGACGCGCAACTCATTCTCGTGCGCGCCGGCCGACCACCCCGCAGTGGCCAGTTCATCGGCCAGGGCCGTCACCGCTCGCGCCAGCGAGGACAACCGGTAGGCGTAAGCGATGGCGGCATGACCGCGCCAGTCACCGGTGCCGGCGAGCGTCAGCAACTGCCTCGCCTGCTCGGCATGGTGCCCGGCCGCGCGCAGCAACCATGTCGCCGACGGTAACGGCTGCAGACCTCCCACCAGGGCCCCCTCGGTTTTCGCTGATCCGGTGCCGGCAGGCTAGAACGCCGGATCACCCGAACGTGCTTGCCCGCCGCGCCCTGTGGATACCGACTCGCCCCACGCGGGCCTGCGGATGCCGTGCGCAGGACACGCAGAGCCACCCGGGGCGTCGACATCGGCGTCCGGAGGAGCACAATGGGGGTATGTACGAGCCCTACACCGTGACCGTCGTCTGCACGGGAAACATCTGCCGCTCCCCGATCGCGGAGGTCCTGCTGCGCGAAGCCTTCTCCGAAACCGGGTTGGATGACCGCGTCCAGGTGGACTCCGCCGGGACCGGCGACTGGCACCTGGGGCACGACATGGATCATCGTGCCCGCGCGGTCCTGGAGGGTGCCGGGCACTCCTTCCCGGTGCACTCCGCCCGCCAGTTCCAGGCCGAGGCGTTCACCGACTCCGATCTGATCCTGGCCGCGGACGTGGGCCACTACCGGGACCTGGTCGCGATGGCCCCCGATGAGCAGGCCGCAGAGCGGGTGCACCTGTTCCGTAGTTTCGATGAGCAGGCCCGCGTCGATGAGGACCTGAACCTGGCCGACCCCTACTACGGCGACGAGCGGGACTTCACCCTGACCTACCAGGCGGTCACAGCCGCGGTGCCCGGTGTGGTGGAGTACGTGCGCGGCCAGCTACCGTGACCTGGACCAAGACCCGCTTCCCCGCCCCGCACGCGGCCTGCTTCGAGGCCGACGGGCTCCGGTGGCTGGGCCGGGCCGAGGACGGGGTGCGGGTGGCGCAGGTGGTCTCGGTGGGCCCGGGCCGGCTGGAGTTGGAACGGATCGACTCCGGGCCGGCCGCACCGGAGGCCGCGGCCGACTTCGGTGCGAACCTGGCTCGCACCCATGCCGCGGGTGCGCCGTACTTCGGGTTCATCCCCGGCGACACCCCCGGTTACATGGGTCAGGCCCCGCTGCCGCCGGCGCCCGGGCCGGCCGAGGCCACCGGGTGGGGTGAGTTCTACGCCCACCACCGGGTGTTGCCCTTCCTGCGCAGAGCCGTGGAGCAGGGCAGGATCGGTTCGGACGGTGCGGCGGTGATCGAGCGGGTCGTCGAGCGGCTGGTCGCCGGTGACCTCGACCATGACCAGCCCGACCTCGTGCAGGGTGCCGCGCGCCTGCACGGGGACCTGTGGAACGGCAACGTGCTCTGGGATGCCCGCGACGGGTCGGCGGTGCTGATCGATCCCACCGCCCACGGTGGGCACGCCGAGACCGACCTGGCGATGCTGGACCTTTTCGGGCTCGCTCACCTGGAGCGGGTGCTCACCGGCTACCAGGAGGTCTCGGCTCTGGCCCCGGGGTGGCAGGAGCGGGTGTCGCTGCACCAGTTGAACCCGCTGCTGGTGCACACGGTGCTGTTCGGTGGTGGGTACGCCGAAGCCGCGGTGTCGGCGGCGCGGCCCTACGCCTGAGGCGCACCAAGCATCGGTCCTCCACGCCGGGGCGGGCACCGTCGACGGCACGCACCGACCACCGGCGCCAGCCGCCCGCGCCCCCGGCATTCTCCCGGTCGGCCGACCCATGTGGTCGGCTTCGCCACGCCGTTGCACCGCCGTGCACCCCCTCTGGGAAGATGTGTCCATGGACTTCTCCGTGCGACTGGCCGACCTGGAACCCTCGATCGCCCTCGGGCCCCTGGACGGACGCTACCGCGCCGCCGCCGCTCCCCTGGTGGACCACCTGTCCGAGGCGGCGCTGAACCGGGCCAGGGTGCACGTGGAGGTGGAGTGGTTGATCCACCTGGGCGCCGTCGGTGCACTACCGGGGGCACCGCACCTGAGTGCGGCGGAGGTGGACTACCTGCGGGCCATCCCCGCCGGCTTCGGCGCTGCCGAGGTTTCCGAACTGGCCGGTATCGAGGCCGAGACCCGTCACGACGTCAAGGCTGTGGAGTACTTCCTCAAGCGGCGCCTGGCCGCCTCCCCGGAGCACCTCGGACCGGAGACGGTACTCCCGGACACCAGCGAGATCGTGCACATCTTCTGCACCAGCGAGGACATCAACAACCTCGCCTACGCCCTCACCGTGCGCAGCGCGATCAGTGCGGTGTGGCTGCCCGCCGCGCGCCAAGTGACCGACGACCTCGCGCAGATGGCCCGCGAGCATGCCAACGTGCCCATGCTGGCCCGTACCCATGGCCAGGCCGCCACCCCGGTGACCCTCGGGAAGGAGCTGGCCGTGCTGACCCACCGGCTACGCCGCCAATTGAGCCGCGTGGACTCCGCCCAGTACCTGGGCAAGATCAACGGCGCCACCGGCACCTACGGCGCTCACGTGATCTCGGTGCCCCAGACGGACTGGGAGCGGGTGGCCAAGATGTTCGTGGAGCACCTGGGCCTGACCTGGAACCCGCTGACGACTCAGATCGAGAGCCACGACTGGCAGGCCGAACTCTATGGCGACATCGCGCGGTTCAACCGGGTGCTGCACAACCTGGCCACCGACGTGTGGACCTACATCTCGCTGGGCTACTTCACCCAACGCCTCTCCGCCCAGGGTTCCACCGGATCCTCCACGATGCCGCACAAGGTCAACCCGATACGGTTCGAGAACGCCGAAGCGAACCTGGAGATCTCCTGTGCGCTGCTGGACACCCTGTCCGCGACCCTGGTCACCTCGCGCCTGCAGCGAGACCTGACCGACTCCACCACCCAGCGCAACATCGGGGTGGGGCTGGGGCACTCGATGCTCGCGCTGGATAACGTGCGCCGCGGGTTGGCCGGGCTGGACGTGTCCGCCGAGGCGATGGTGCAGGACCTGAACGGCAACTGGGAGGTGCTCGGCGAGGCGGTGCAGTCGGCGATGCGGGCTGCCTCGGTGGCCGGTGCCCAGGGCATGGCCGACCCGTACGAGCGCCTGAAGGACCTGACGCGGGGGCGGCGGGTGGACGGCGCGGCGATGCGGGCCTTCATCGCCGATCTCGGTCTGCCCGAAGAGGTGGAGGCCCGGTTGCTGGACCTCACCCCCGCCACCTACACCGGCCTGGCCGCGCAGTTGGTCGCGCACCTGGAATGAGTGCGCCGTTGGTCGCACCCCTGGAGTGGGCGCTCAGTTGCTCCGCACGGGCCGGCAGGGCCAGGCGGACCCAGCAGGACCAGGCGGGGCCGCCGGTCAGGTCTCGACGGGGGCGGGGGTCTCGGTAGCGCAGTTCGGTGCCCGCTGCGGGGCGGGGCCGGCGGAGCGTCGTCGCCACCACACCAAGCCCAGGGCCCCCACAACCAGCACGACCAGCCCGGCACCGAGGGCGAGGGGCCCGGCGGGCAGCCCGGCGATGAGCAGCAGCCGCTCCTCGACCACCACCTCCCGGTGGTCGCCCCCGTTGCTGGAGCGCTCGAACACGAAGTCGGAAACCACCTGCGCGCCCGGGGCGTAGAACGACTGGTCCACCACGGTCAGGTACGGTCCGGCCTCAAGCAGTTCGGACAGGGTGCCGTTGGTCACAGCGGCCGGTTCCGGGGAGCCGGCGTAGCGCAGGTTCACGGTGGTGCTCTGGGCGCTGGCATCGGCGCGTGTCATGCGCTGGTCGGCGAAGAGGTAGGTGCGCACGTGCTGGGGGGTGGTTGCTGCGGCGGACATCCGCATCGGATAGACCACCGAGGAGGAGTCGAAGGTGATGTCCAGCGGAGGCAGTTGCCCGGAGAGGCTCTGATCCGCCGTCATCCGCACCGCCACGTAGTACCAGCCTTCACTCACGTACGGTGCCACCGCGGCGGCGAGAGCGTCGTCCATGACGTACTCGTGCTCGGCCAGCCACCGGGCCAGTTCGTCGGGATCGGAGGCACTGAGCACGCTGGCCTCCACCGGGCCCAGATCCACCTGCTCCAGCACCGCCACGTCGGAGCCGGACGTCGGACTGCCATCGCCCTCATCCGAGCGCGGCCACCAGTAGTAACTCACCTCTACCTCCGGGGCGATGACCTCCTCCAGCGCCTCGAAGAGCCCTTCCTCGGCCAGTGCCACCTGCGCGGGGGCCGGGGTTGGCACCAGCAGCGCGGCTTCACCCGAGTTCGACAGCGCCGACAGCGACAGCACGATCCGTTCGGTCTGGCCGTCCCAACTGATCGCGGCGACCTCGCGCTGCACCTGCACCTCGGCGTCCTCGGCGCTCACGAACGCCCCGCACGCACATGCCCGCGCTGCACCCGGCACCAGGACCAGCAGCGCCGCCAGCAGCATCGTGACGAGGGTCGCCACGACGACTCGTCGTAGCGGCGTCAGCGGTGGGCACATGCACGGTACGTTAAGCGCATTCCGCGAGGACGGCGCGGCCTGATACCGGATTGAGACCGCCGGTGGACCGATCGTGACCTTTCCGTAGCCGGAGGCGTGGCGAGGATCACGCGTGGTACCCTATGGGGGTATATGCATTGCGCTGACCTGGAGGGATGTGCGCTATGACTCACACTGTCGAGACCTCGAACGCAGGCGCCGCAGCCGAACCCACGGCCCCGCACGGGTATGACGCGCAGAAGGACGCCTACCTCAGGCGGTTGCGCCGGGTCGAGGGCCAGGTCCGCGGGATCGCCCGGATGGTGGAGTCCGACACGTACTGCATCGACGTGCTGACCCAGATCTCCGCGGTGACCAAGGCGCTGCAGGCGGTGGGTCTGGGCCTGCTGGAGGACCACATGGAGCACTGCGTGGTCGACGCCGCACGCTCATCCCCCGAAGAGGGCAGGGAGAAGGTGGCTGAGGCCACCGCCGCGATCGCCCGCATGGTGCGGTCCTGAGGGATCCGTCCGTGCGGTATCGCCGGAGGTTTACTCGTTGATCAGATCGCCGGCCACCGCCAACATCTCCGGCACGTCTGCACCATCCCCCGGTTCCTCCTCCTCGGAGTAGGCGCCCAGGTACTCATCCGGGTCCACCAGGTACACCTCCCGGTCCTGCTGGCTCATCAGGCGCCGCAGCACCTCCCGAACGATCCGGCGTGCGACGTCGTCGAACCCCCCGGCCCGGGACACGTCGATCATCACCCGGGACGTCTGCGGCGGGTTGTCGATGAACTCCCGCGCGATCAGTTCCGCCCCGGCAAAGCGGATGTCGCCCTGGATCTCATACACGCTCACCTGACCCGCCACATCGGCGAGGTCGGCCACGTAGGCCTCCGACATCACCCCCGAGGTGGCCTTGGGTCCGGACATGATGTGCAGCCCCATGTCCGCGGAGAGTCGTTCGAAGGTGACCACGCCGCGCACGCTGTTCCCGTGCTTGTCCAGCGGCGGGGAGTACACCGCGATGCCCACCTGGCCCGGTAGTACGCCCAGGATCGCCCCCGAGACCCCGCTCTTGGCCGGGATGCCCACCGAGGTGACCCAGTCGCCGGCGGAGTCGTACATGCCGCAGGTGAGCATCACGCTCAGCGTCTGGCGCACCGCCCCGGGTTCGACCACGTGTGCGTGCGTCACGGGGTTCACCCCCCCGTTGGCCAGGGTCGCGGCCATCACCGCCAGATCGTCCACGGTCACCGAGACCGAGCACTGGGCGCTGTAGCCGTCGACCGCCTCATCGGGGTCGCCACCGATGATCTCGGCATTGCGCAGCAGGTAGGCGATGGCCCGGTTGCGGAAGGCGGTCTCCAGTTCGGAGTCCAGCACGTCCCTGTTCAGTTCCAGGTCCCGTCCGGCCACGGCGCCGTAGAAGTCCAGGACCCGCTGCCGGCGGTGCTGAGCATCGGAGCCGTGCACCAGCGCGTAGGTGGCCAGCGCTCCGGCATTGATCATCGGGTTGCGGGGGCGGCCGGAGTCCGGCTCCAGGGAGATCTCGTTGTAGGCCTCCCCGCTCGGCTCCACGTCCACCTTCTCCAGGACCCCCTCCAAGCCCTGGTCGTGCAACGCCAACGCATAGGTGAACGGCTTGGCGATCGACTGCATCGTGAACTCCGTCCCGGCGTCGCCCACGTGGTAGAGATGCCCGTCCACCGTGCACACCGCCAACGCATACAGCGACGGATCCACTTCCGACAGTTGCGGGATGTAGTCGGCCACGTGCCCGACGGCGATATCGGCACACTCGTTCAGGACCTCGTCCAAGTAATCTGATACCGGCGATTTCATCCCGCCATCGTCGCACGCACCGGCGCCCCCAGCAGGTCCGGGCGCCGAGCACCCGAACCCGAAACCCGGGCGCCCCGCATTGCGATCACGGCGGAGCCGCCGCTCGCGCACGTGCCCCTATGATCGATGCGCTATAACGACCCCATGAGCACACCAGTCACCCAGCGGCGCCGGCTCGGCCTCGAGGTGTGGATCGTGATGGGCCTGTCGCTGGGACGCTCGGCGGTATACGCGGCGGTCAACATCATCGACCGGGTGAGCCGTGGGCCGCTGGGGGAGCAGACCGCCACGCTGAACCCCTCCCAGTCGGTGCGGCCGTATCTGGACCTGACCTACCAGATGCTCTCCCTGACCTTCGCCCTGGTACCCGTCGCGCTGGCCCTGTACCTGCTCAGCGCCCACGGGCGTAGCGCGGTCCACCGCATCGGACTCGACCTGCGCGAACCGGGTAAGGACATGGCCTGGGGTCTCGGCCTGGGCGCACTCATCGGCATCCCCGGCCTGGGCCTGTACGTTGCCGGGCGGGCGCTGGGTGTCACGGTGGCCGTGCAGGCCTCGGCCCTGGCGGAGTACTGGTGGACCATCCCGGTGCTCATCCTCGCCGCGCTCAAGAACGGTCTGCTGGAGGAGGTGCTGGTGGTGGGTTACCTCGTGGAGCGGCTGGAGGAACTGGGCTGGCGGGTCTGGGCGGTGCTGGTCACCTCGGCATTGATCCGGGCCGGATACCACCTGTATCAGGGCTGGGGCCCGTTCGTGGGCAACGCGATCATGGGCCTGATCTTCACCTGGTTCTACCTGCGCAGGCGACGGGTGATGCCGCTGGTGATCGCCCACACCCTGCTGGATGTGGTGGCCTTCGTGGGGTATGCCTACCTACCCGCACAATGGCTGGACACCCTGGGTGTGGGCTGAGCAGCCACAATGCGATAGACCCACCTCCTACTATCGACACCATGAGTTCACCCCGCCGGCCCGGGCCTGTCGAAGCCCGGGGGGGCTTTCGCCCCGCGAAGGCGGCGAGCCTGACGGCGGAGGCTGCCTCGACGGAGCCGGATGAACAGCCCGAGCACCGCGAGTTCGCCGGTGAGCCCGGCGAGCAGCCACCCGGCGAGGGCCCGCGTACTGTGCAGGTACTGGACCTGCCCAGCCAGCGGGTGCGCCGACCGGCGGACCTGCTGCACCTGATCGCCTCCGCGATCGGCATCGCCGTGGTCCTCATCCTGTCGGTCTACGCACACTCCACCACCGCCGGTGTCACCCAGGACGTCCAGTCCGCCCTGGCCCAGACGGTCCGTAGCCTGTTGCTGGTCCCGGTCACGGTGATCGAGGGTTTCCTGATCCTGGTGCTGCCAGTGATGGTGATCGTGACCCAGGTGCTGCGCCGCGACCTGCGGGGCGTCGGTGAGGCCGTGGTGGCCTCGGCGGTCGCCTACCTGCTGGCGATCGCGGCCATGTGGGCGGTCAATGAGTTCGCGGCCGGCACCGAGGCGGCCCGGGCGCTACTGCGCTGGCGTGGCGGGGAGTGGATCATCACCATCACGCCCACGGTGACGGCCCTGGCCGGGCTGCTCACCGCCGTCGGGCGCCGCGGGCGGTTGCCCGTGGTGGGCCTCTCGTGGAACCTGCTGTGGATCGCCCTGGGTATCTCGGTGATCACCGGTGACACCACCCTGGTCGGGGCGATCGTCACGGTTCTGCTGGGCCGGATCGCCGGCATGGCCATGCGGTACGGATCCGGGGTACGCAGCGATCGCGCCCATGGCGCCGACCTGGTGCAGGGAGTTCGGCGCACCGGGATCGAGCCGCTGGCGCTGGTACGGCTCGGGGACAACGCGCAGCATCCCGACCTGCAGCCTCAGACCGTGATGATCGACGACAGGGGCCGGTCGGTGGCCAGCCCGGTGCGCGCGCAGGCTTCCGTCCGCGTGGACCCCGCCACGCCCGGGGAGGTGCCACCGGGCCGCAGTCAGCGCGCCCGCATGCTGTCGCGGTTCCGTGCCGGACAGCCGGTTCCGGCGGCGGCGACGGTGGCCACCGAACGGGATGGGCGCAACCGGGTTTACGCCGTCATCGCGGTGGACGGCACCCGATGGGACGTGGTGGTGCTCGACGACGACCGCCAGGTGATCGGCATGCTCGCCTCGGTCTGGACCGCCCTGCGCCTGCGCGGGCTGGCGCGGCGTACCGCGGTCTCGCTGCGCCAGGCCACCGAGCGCGCCGCGTTGATGCACTACGCCGCGACCGCCGCCGGCGTGCGGAGTCCGAACCTGCGCGGTATCGCCAAGGCCGCGGAATCCACGCTGCTGGTGGGTGAGCACGTCAGCGGTGCCCGCAGCGTCCACGACCTGCCCCCCGGCTCCCTCACCTTGGAGGAGATGGCGCGCGCCTGGGAGCAGCTGGCCACGGCCCACCAAGCCGGGATCGCCCACCGCAACCTCTCGGTGGAGACCGTGCTGATCGGGACCAGCGAGGATGATGCCTCTCAGGTGTGGCTGACCGGGTGGGAGCAGGGCGAGATCGCTGCCTCTGCACTGGCCCAGCGGGTGGACCGGGCCCAGTTGCTCACCGCGTTCGCCCTGCACACCGACGTCTCCACCGCCATCGAGGGTGCGCGACAGGTGCTGAGCGCCGAGGAACTGGCCGAACTGGCCCCGTTGCTGCAGCCGGTGGCCTTCCCGCCGATCACCCGCACCGCTGCGCGTTCGGACAAGCCCACCATGGACGCCCTACGCGCTGCGCTGCTGTCCTACCTGCCCGAGGGGGCGGGGGCCGAACCGATCCGGCTGAACCGCTTCTCGGCCCGCACCGTGGTGACGCTCACCGTCCTGGTGGTGGCGCTGTGGATCCTGGTGACCACCCTGAACTTCGACCAGGTCCGCGAGGTGGTGGCCGGGGCCAACCCGGCGTGGATGCTCATCGCGTTCGGCCTGGGCCTGGTCAGTTACCTGGGTGGCGCGCTGGCGCTGGTGGCGTTCTGCCCGGAGCGACTGGGCCTGTGGCGCACCATCCTGGTCCAGGTGGCCGCCTCGGTGCTGACCTTGGTCACGCCGGCCGGTCTGGGTCCGGCTGCGCTGAGCGTGAGGTTCATGCAGCGCCGCGGGGTTCGTACCTCGTTGGCCCTGGCCACGGTGGGGCTGGTGCAGTTGGCCCAGTTCGTCACCACAGTGCTACTGCTGGTGGTCCTGGCCCTGGCCCTGGGCACCGCCGGACCGCTGCGGCAACTGCCCTCCCTGGTGGTGGTGATCACCCTGGTCGTGGTGGCCGCAGTAGCCGGGATCGTGCTGCTGGTGCCGCGGGTCAGGGCATGGTTGGCACGCCGGGCGCTTCCCACCTGGCGGCAGATCTGGCCCCGGCTGGTGTGGGTGATCGGGCAGCCGCAGCGGCTGGTGCTGGGCTTGGCGGGCGGACTCCTGGTCACTGCAGGCTTCCTGGCTGCGTTCATGGCCACCCTGGTCGCGCTGGGCCAGTCGGTTCCGATCACCACCTTGACGATCGTGTACCTGACCGGGAACACGATCGGTTCGGCCGCCCCCACCCCGGGCGGGATGGGGACGGTGGAGTTGGCCCTGTCCGCCGGTCTGCGCACGGTGGGCCTGGCCACAGCGGCGGCCGCTTCGGCCGCGGTGCTGTTCCGGGTGCTCACCTTCTGGCTGCGGGTTCCGCTGGGCTGGGCGGCCTGGCGGTACCTGCAGCGCAAGGAGGATCTGTAAGCGTGAGTGACCTGCGCTGCACGCACCGGGCCCGCGGCAACGATAGGGTGGTCACGCAATGGCGATCCGCCGGTGAAGGCGGACCGACACGACCGGCGAGGCGGTGCACATGACGGTGAGGTTCCGTGCTGCGGCCGGCACCCACCTGGGCACCGTGCGGATGAACAACGAGGACTCCGCCGTCGTCTCCGACCAGTTGCTGATCCTCGCCGACGGGATGGGCGGGCACGCCGCCGGTGAGATCGCCTCGGTGCTGGCGGTGCGCGTGTTCAGTGAGGTGGACCACGGCCCGGGAGCGGACCTGGACACCGCGCTGCTCGAGGCCGGCCGCCGGGCTCGCCGGGCACTGGTGGCGATGTCCGACGCAGACCCGGTGCTGGAGTCGCTGGGCACCACCCTGATCACGGTGGTCACCGATGGATCCAGGGTGCTGATCGGCCACATCGGCGACTCGCGGATGTACGTGCTCCGCGATGGCTCGATGTACCAGATCACCACCGATCACACCCATGTGCAGCGACTGGTCGAGCAGGGTCAACTGAGCCCGGACAAGGCCCGCACCCACCCCTACCGGGCGATGCTGTTGAAGTCGCTCGACGACCACTGCCCCGGTCCGGACCTGGACCTGATCGAGGTAAGCCTGGAACCCGGGGACCGGCTGCTGCTGTGCAGCGACGGGCTCTCGGACTATCTCTCCGCCGAACAGATCGGCCGGGCCCTGGCCACCGAGGCGCGCAGCGAGGCGGTGGAGGCGCTCATCGACGCCGCGCTGCGCGCCTCCACCCGGGACAATGTCACCGTGGTGGTGGCCGACGTGGACTCCGGGGCGGCACCCGGCCGCACCGACGATCGTGCGGACGAGGACGCCAACGCCGGCGTGGTCGCGGTGCCGCTGACCGAGCCCGGCCACTTCGGTGCGGTGGTGGACGGGATCCGCCTGTCCCAGGAGGCTGCCGACGCCCTCGCCGCGGCACTACCCGGCTTCGAACTGGACCCCCACGAGCCGTGGCGCGGATCGGCTCTGCTGCGCGAATCCGCTCCGGTGGGAACTGCTCGCGGCACCGACAGTTCGGCCGTGGGTAGCGCCGACAGCACCGGTGCCGCCGGGACGCCCGACGATGACGCTCCCGACCCGGCCGGGAGCGCGCCGGCCGCTGTCGACGTTACCGGGGACGGCGTATCCAGTGCCGAGCAACCCGGCATCGCTGCCTCCAACAGCGCTGCGGGGCGGGGCAGCAGTGAGACCGCGAACGCCGTCGGCACCACCTCCGGCGACACCGCCCCCCGAGAGGCTCACTCCCCGCAGGACGCTGCGCCGACGAAGCCGTCGGTGCTGCCCGGGGTTCTGTCCGGGATATTCAGCCTGGCGGTTCTGGTGCTGCTGGCCTACTTCCTGTTCGGTTGAGCCGGCTCGGGTGCCCCGGGGCCCTTCGCGCCGGCCGGGCTCAGGTGCCGCCCGACCCATCCGAAGCCGCCCGCACCCTGGCATGGGCACGGGTCAACTCCGCCAGTACGCCGTCGTCGGGCATCGCTGTTCCGTGCAGATGGGAACCGCGTAATTCGTCCATGAAGCGCTCCCACATCGGGGGGCCGCCCTCGGCGAGCAACTGCGCGCGGATGGACAACTCCGGGGTGGTGGGCAGCCAGCGCGCGCCCCAGGCCCCCATGTGGGCGATCAGCGGGACCAACTGGATCGCGGCCTCGGTGAGGCGGTAGTCCACCTTCTGCCGATGGCTCGGGTCATCGTGCCGGGTGAGCAGGCCGGCCTCGGTGAGTTTACTCAGGCGCGCGGCCAGGATGTTCGAGGCGATGCCCTCCACCGATTTGGTCAGCAACTCCCGGAACCGGCGGTTGCCGCTGAAGATGATGTCGCGCAGCACCACCATCGACCATTTGTCGCCCAGCAGTTCTGTGGTCATGTTGATCGGGCAGCCGGAGCGGCCGGCGGGCACGGGAAGCACGTCGCCGGTCCCGGTTTCCGATTGCGTCACGCAACCAGATTACGATAACTTCCCACCGGTTGCATGTCGCAATCAGCACTCGCTTGGAGGCCTACCGATGGCGCGACTGATCTACTCGATGATCACCTCCCTGGACGGCTACGTCGCCGACGCCGAGGGCGACTTCGGTTCGTGGGCCCAGCCCGATGAGGAGGTGCTGGCCGCCCTCAACGACGACATCGCCCGGCTCGGCACCTACCTGTACGGACGGCGCATGTACGAGTTGATGGCGGTCTGGGAGAGTGACCCCTCCCTCACCGCGGACTCGCCGGCGTCGGAGGACTTCGCCCGCCTCTGGCAACAGGCGGACAAGGTCGTCTACTCCACCACGCTGACCCAGCCGGTCACCGAACGGACCCGGGTGCACGGCATCTTCGACCCCGAGCAGGTGCGGACACTGAAGGAGACCAGTTCGGCGGACCTGAGCATCGACGGGCCCACCCTGGCTTCGGCGGGGCTGGAGCACGGCCTGGTCGATGAGATCGCCATGTACATCTGCCCGGTCAGCCTCGGTGGTGGTCTGGCCTTCCTACCCCGTCAGCGGCTGGACCTACGGCTCCTGGAGCAGCACCGGTTCGGCAACGGGGTGGTCCGGTTGCGCTACGCCGTCGGCAACGGTTCGCGCTGACGCGGGTGCTCAGGTGAGCGCCGGTTCACCTTGCCTGCGCCGCGAACCCAGGGTGTAGACCCGGGCGGTGCTGCCGGACAGGGTGATCAGCACCAGGATCTCCACGGCATTCCCGAACAGGTTCAGTGCGAGCGCCTGCTCGGGGGCACCGGTCAGCCACAGCGCGGCCCAACCGATCACGCTGGCCGCGCTCATCACCAGCACCACGATGCGCGCCCAGTTGTGCCGCAGCGCCACGAGGACTCCCAGCACCAGGTAAGCCAGCAGGAAGGCTCCCACCAGCCAGAGCACGTTACGGGCCGTCCAGTCCCACGGCAGCAGCGGGGCGAGGACGTCCTGGTAGATCACCTCGGCCTCGCCGGTCCGCATCGCCTGCACCAGTGACCACACCCCGACCGCCACCCGCGCCGCGATCGTGGCCAGGACGAACGCGACCGTCAGCGGCACCGCACGCGGAGACATCGCCTCCTTCTGCTCGGCGGCGATACGAGCCCGCATCTGCGGGCTCGGGTCCGCACTGTCGCGCAGATCCACGATCGGCAGGTCCCCGTCGGTGCGGATCCGGTCCCCACCCCCGTTGCGGTGGTGGTACCCGGAGGAGAAGTTGCGCAGCCAGCGCACGCCGACCCCGGCGTTACCCGCCTCCGGGGCGGTCAGGGTGGCCAGGATGTGGTCGCGTTCGGCGTCCACCTCGGCGTCGATGCGGTGGGTGACCTGCAGCGTGAACCAGTTCAGGCCGACCGCGGTGTCATAGGTGCCGGCGGCCAGCCAGTCCACCTTGCGTCCGCCGGGCAGGCGCCATCCCGGCGGGCAGGGCCAGAACCGAACGTGGTGACGCTTCTTCGGGTTGCCCTCCACCTCCTGCTGGTAGGTGAAGGCCATCCGGCGCCCGAACAGGTACAGCGGGCTCACCGGTGCGTCGGGGTAGGAGCGGCGCAGCAGCGTCGCCGTGACGATGCCCAGGCCGCTGCGCAGGTTCAACTCATCCGCGCGGTGCCAGCCGGCGTTGATCATCGCCTGGTGGATCTGCTCCTCGGTGCCGCGCAGACCGACGTTGATCGGGTCCCCCAGCAGACCCTCCCGGGTGCGGGAGCGGCCGATGAAGTAGTCCGGCACGTACAACCGGGTCAGCAGCCGGTGTACCCGGGGCAACAGGAAGTAGGTGATGAGCAGCCAGAACGGGATGAACGTCCACAGGTGGCGCCACCCGTCGGTGATGAACTGGTGCAGGAGCAGGAACGCCAGCCACGCCGCCGCGACGGCCGCCAGGAAGAAGAAGAACCCGTCCAGGGCGCGGACCGGATTCCGCTGGACCTCGGCGACCACATCGTGGGCCGCTTCGGTCAGGGTCCTGGGCATGTGGTTACGCTACCCGGCCGGGCGTGGGGCCACCCGCCCGGCCGGGGCGACGGGCCACCGGTCCGGTCACCACCGGCAGCGGAACACCCGTGCGGTGCGGCACTCCACCGCGATCCCCTGGATGGGTGCCACCCGGCTGATCTAGCCTCAACCCTGTGCCCGCAGCCTCACCCACACCCCCGATCCAGGGCCCACGCCTGCAGTTGCGGGATTGGCGGCCCGCAGATCTGCCCCGGCTGGCGGACCTGCTCGATCCCGCCCGGCCCTGGCACACCACGAACGGCCCCTACTTCGGCACCCCGACGGCGGCACAAACCCAGGAGGAACTGCGCCGGTTCTCCGCCCTGGCCGCAACCCCGGGCACCGGCCTGCCCACCCCGCGCACCATGTTGGCCATCGAGGCCGGCGGGGTGCTCATCGGAGCGGTGACCTGGTACTGGGAGTCACAGGAGACCGACTGGCGCCGGATGGGCGTCGTCCTCCAGGACGAGGCGTACTGGGGCCGGGGTCTGGGCACCGAGGCGATGGCGCTGTGGACCTCCTACCTGTTCGGCAGCACCGACGCGCTCCGGTTGGATTTCGCCACCTACTCGGGCAACCCCGGCATGATCGCCATCGGCCTTACCCTGGGTTTCGTCGAGGAGGCACGGTTCCGCCGTGCCCGCCGGTGGGCCGGTGGCGTGCACGATTCGGTGGTCATGGGACTCCTGCGCGAGGAGTGGGAGCAGCGGCGCAGCGCCTGGCCTACCGCCGCCGGGACCTGACCGCGCTCGGTCCGCCCAAACGATCTCATCCCACGATGGAGGAGATCACCATGAGGACCAGGACGACGATGAGCAGGATCGCGACGACGGCACCGGGGTGACGCCGGGACCAGGGCAGCATGGCGGCGTAACGGGGCCGCAGGTCGGCCACCCGCGTCGGCTCCTCGACCACCGTGAGGGTGGCACCAGCGCTCACCAGCGGGTCCAGGACCGGCGCCAGGTGGGCCGGTGGCCACAACGGGGTGCCCACGCTCAGTCGCCGCCGGCCGTCGTGGTCGGCCAGCAGGGTGGTCCACTCGGAGGCCTTGCTCCCGGGCGAGCGGAGGTTGAGGTGGACCACCTCGGCAACGTTCGAGGGGCCGAACCGTCGCATCCGGCCCAGTGCTGGGTGGTAGTGCACCTCCTGGCCGTGCACCTCGAACCGGACCCGCCGCCAGGACAGCGCGACCAGGACCACCCCAACGCCTGCGCTGATGCCGAGGACGACGCTCATCACGATGCCCAATCCGCCCAGAGGGAGAAACACGGCCAGCACCGTCGCGCCCGCCACCGCGAGCAGGCCGGTCAGCAGGTGCCCCCGGTGCGGGCGCAGCACACCGTCGAACGGAGCCAGCCGCGCCGGGTCCACGTGGCCAGGGCCGGAGTAGGCGGGGATCCTCGGTACCGGATCCGGTGGGCCATCAGGGCCGGGCAGGCTGTACGCGTCCGGCGGGCGCCCCGTATCGGGCAGTCGGTTCGGGTCCGGCGGGCGGTGCCGGTCAGGCACGATCGGCCTGGAACACCGCCGGTAGTTCCCGGGTCACCCGCGGGCGCGCCCAGACCACCCCGTTGGCGATGATCCGGCGGATCTCGTCCTGGTAGTACACCGGGTACTCCTGATCGCCGGAGCGGAAGTAGAACACCCGGCCGTGCCCGCGACGCCAGCAGCACCCGGACCGGAACACCTCGCCGCCGGAGAAGTTGGAGATGAACACCAATTCATCCGGGGTGGGCACATCGAAGTACTCCCCGTACATCTCATCGGCGGGTACCCGCACCGGCTGGGGCAGGCCCTCGGCGATCGGGTGGGTGGGGTCGACGGTCCAGATCAGTTCCTGGTCCTCGGCACTGCGCCAGCGCAGGTTGGCGGTGGTGCCCATGAGTTTGCGGAAGACCTTGGCGTGGTGGGCCGAGTGCAGCGCCACCAGGCCCATCCCGGAGAGCACGTGCTGGTAGACCCGCTCGACCACGTCATCGGCGACCTCCTCGTGGGCGGCGTGGCCCCACCAGGTGAGCACGTCGGTGGCGGCCAGCACCTCCTCGCTCAAGCCGTGCTCGGGTTCATCCAGGGTGGCGGTGCGCACCTGTGCGCCCTCACCCACGTGCTCGGTGATGGCGTGGGCCACGACGGTGTGCATGCCGTCGGGGTAGATCTTCGCCACCGAGGCGTCGGTGCGTTCGTGCCGGTTCTCCCCCCAGACGGTGACGCGAAGGGGTGGGGTGGGTGTGCTCATGGGGTCTCCTGGATCGTCGATGTCCTCGAGGCCGCGGCGGTTGCGGGCACGGCGCTACCCAGCCTCACTTCGGTGCCGGTACCGGCCGAGGCGTAGCAGGCATCGAGCACCCGGGCCCGGTGCAGCGCGTCCCGGCCGGTGTACTGCTGGTGCGCCCCGGAGCGGACCTTGGCCAGGAAGCCGGTCACCGCCGCCGCGTGGCGTCCGTGCGGGCCCACGTGCGGGGCGAGCTCGGCCGGCACCCCGGACACCTCGGTCCACACGTTCAACCGCTCGTAGGGATCGCGCCCAGTGCCACCCCACTCGATGCTGGCCCCGCCCTCGGAGCCGTAGAGCATCACGTAGCACTGGTCATACGGGATCCACTGCGCCCAACTGGATTCCAGCAGCAACGTGGCCCCACCGTCCAGGCGCAGGAACGCCGTGGCCAAGTCCTCCACCTCGAACGGGGTGCCCTCCTCCAGTTCGCTCACCCCGAAGCCGGAACCACCCCGCCCCAGCGGCCCGAACTCGGCGTGCGTGGCTGCCGAGGCCGTGATCACCTCGGGTTCGCCCATCAGGTGCAGCGTCATGTCCAGCATGTGTACGCCGATGTCCATCAACGCCCCGCCACCGGCCCGTTCGTTCTTGGTGAACCAGGTGCCCAGTCCCGGGATCCCGGCGCGCCGCAACCAGCCCGTCTTGGCGTAGTAGATGCGGCCGAGCACCCCGGAGTCGATCACCTGCTTCAACGCCTGCACCTCACCGCGCTGGCGGTGGTTGAACGCGACGTCCAGCACCCGTCCGGCCTGCTCGGCGGCCCGCACCATCCGCTCGGCCGCCTCGGCATGCTCGGCCATCGGCTTCTCGCACAACACGTGGATCCCGGACTGCAACGCGCTGATGGTCATCGGGGCGTGCAGGAACGTGGGGGTGGCGATGCTGAGCACGTCCAGGTCAGCGTCGAGGAGTTCCCGCCAGTCGGTGGTGCGGATCGGCACCTGGTGCGCTTCGCCGTACTCGGCGAGCAGGTGCTCCTCCTGCGCGGCCAGGGCCACCAGATCCACACCGGGGGTCCCGGCGTAGGCGGCCACGTGCTGCTGCCCCGCCCAGCCCAGGCCGATCACACCTGCCCGCAGCGGTGGTACCCGGGCGTCGTCGTCAGTCGTCATGATCCGATCCTGCCATCGATGAGCGAACGTGCCCCGCGGGAGCCGCCGGCGCACGGCGCCGCCGGTTCACCCCACCGGACCGGCGATGAGCGCCTGGTAGGCCACCTCGAACCGCGCCTTGCGGTGGGCGTAGTAGTCCGCTCGGGCCGGGTCGGGCCGGTAGCGGGAACCGGTCCGGGCGCGGCTGCGCGCCACCCCGGGGGCCAGGTGTTCCAGAGCGAGGAGCGCGGTGCCACGCAGGGTGGAGCGCTTGTGCCGCACGTGCACCACCTCGGTGCCCAGCACGTCGGCCAGGATCTGCAGCCAGCCGGGCAGCCCCTTGG
Source organism: Pseudactinotalea sp. Z1748 (assembly GCF_049725185.1). Lineage (NCBI taxonomy): Bacteria > Bacillati > Actinomycetota > Actinomycetes > Micrococcales > Cellulomonadaceae > Pseudactinotalea > Pseudactinotalea sp. Z1748. The sequence goes on from NZ_JBMPQB010000007.1 coordinate 112,189, forward strand.
CCATCCCACCGCCCACGGCGATCCGGGCGGGCGGGCCGGTGACGGTGCGCAACTGTTCGGCGATCCGGCCCAGCGAAAGGGCGGTGGCCTCCATCGCTCCGCGGTAGATCTGATCGGCGGTGGTGGCCGCGCCCAGGTCCAGGATGTGCGCCCGGGCCCCGGTGGCCCACCCGGTGGAGCGCTCCCCGCTGAGGAACGGCAGCATCAGCGGTGTGCCCTCACCGGGTTCGGCGGACAGCACCGCATCCAGGAGGGCACCGTCCGGGCGTCCACCGGCATCCGCCGTCGGACCTCCGACCCGCAGGATGCTCTCGGCCCAGCTGGACACCCGGCCCACATCGCTCACCGCACCACCGAGCAGGGTGCGCTCGGTGCTGATGCGGTAGGACCACAGGCCGCTCGGTAACCGCCCGGCCGCGGTGGGCACGATGGTGCGCATCGCCCCCGAGGTTGCCGCCGATACCCCCACCACACCGGGTGTGGCCGCATCGGCTCCGATGTTGGCGGCCAGCCCGTCCCCGATCACCGGGTACCAGTCCGCCTCCGCCAGCGCCGGCCAGCGCCGGGCCAGGGCGGTCGCGGCGGCGCTTCCCGGCAGCGGCCGGATCGGCTCGTCCGGCTCGTGCACCGGACTGAGTTGATCAGCGGTGATCCGGGCCGCCGCCAGCATCTCCTCGTCCCAGGTGCCGGTCACGCGGTCCAGCATCCCGGACCACGACGCCGCCGCACTGCCCACCGCCGTGGTCCCCAGCAGGTGCAGGTAGACGTACTCCCCCAGCGTCAGCCACCGGGTGGCGGCGGTGAACATCTGCGGGTGGTCCTGTGCCAGCCACCGCAGCCGGGCCGGCGTGTAGGAGGTGTGCAACCGGGTACCGGTGCGCTGGTGAACCTGTTCCTCGTCCAGCTCCCGGCGCAGGTCCAGCACCTGCTCATGGCACCGCGTGTCGGCGTAGGTGAAGCACGGGGTGACCGCGGCGCCGTCGGCATCCACACCCACCAGGGAGGAGGAGAAGGTGTCCATCGCCACCCCGGCCACGCCCCGCCCCGCCGGGAGCGCGCCGAGGATCTCATCGGTGATCGCGGCGACCTCGGCGACCACCTCATCGGCATCGATCACCGCGGTGCCGGAGGCGTCGGCGATGAAGGCGTGGCCGGACTTGCCGCTCAGGCCGGGAACCTCGGTGCCGGTGGCGTCGAACACTCCCCCGCGGGTGCCGGAGGAGCCGACGTCGAAGGCCAGGACCAGGGGACCAACCGCGTCCACGGTGCCCTCCACCACGCTGGTATCCACGATCACTCCTCATCCGGTGATGTACCTCGGCGCAAGCAACGATAGAGTCTGATGCTGTGAGTTCACACTATGACGTCGTTGTTCTGGGAGCCGGTCCCGGTGGGTACGTCGCAGCGATCCGCGCGGCGCAACTGGGCAAGAAGGTTGCCGTGGTCGAGAAGCAGTACTGGGGCGGTGTGTGCCTGAACGTGGGCTGCATCCCCTCCAAGGCGCTGTTGCGCAATGCCGAACTCTCCCACGTGCTGACCAAGGAGAAGAAGAAGTTCGGCATCGAGGGCGACGCCACGATGTCCTACGAACCCACGCACAAGCGCTCCCGACAGGTCTCCGACGGGATCGTCAAGGGCGTGCACTTCCTGATGAAGAAGAACAAGATCACCGAGGTGGACGGTTGGGGCACGCTGACGTCGGCTACCTCGATGACCGTGGAGGGTGACGACGGCAAGACCGATCTGACCTTCGACAACCTCATCATCGCCACCGGCGCGACCAGCAAGCTGGTTCCCGGCATCGAGCTCAGCGAGAACGTGGTCACCTACGAGGAGCAGATCCTCGACGCCGAGTTGCCCAAGTCGATCGTGATCGCCGGTTCCGGCGCGATCGGCGTGGAGTTCGCCTACATCATGACCAACTTCGGGGTGGACGTGACCATCGTGGAGTTCCTGGACCGGATGGTGCCCACCGAGGACGCCGAGGTCTCCAAGGAACTGCTCAAGCACTACAAGCGACTCGGCGTGAAGGTGATGCTGTCCACCAAGGTGGAGTCGGTCACCGACACCGGCGACGGCGTGCAGGTCACCGTCTCCCCCGCCGACGGCGGAGAGGCCCAGGTACTGGAGGCTGACCGGCTGCTCTCGGCGACCGGGTTCGCCCCCCGCCTGGAGGGTTACGGCCTGGAGAACATCGACGTGGCCACCGAGCGTGGTGCGATCGTGGTGGACTCCCGCGGCCGCACGAACGTGGAGAACGTCTACGCCGTGGGCGACGTAACCGGCAAACTGATGCTGGCCCACACCGCCTCGGCGATGGGAATCGTGGCCGCGGAGACGATCGCGGATGCCGAGACGATGGAGGTCGACTTCGACTTCATCCCCCGGGCCACCTACTCCCAGCCCCAGATCGCCTCCTTCGGCTACTCCGAGGAACAGGCCAAGGAAAAGGGATACGAGGTCAAGACCTCCAAGTTCCCGTTCTCCGCCAACGGCAAGGCCGCCGGCCTGGGCGACACCTCCGGGTTCATCAAGGTGGTCGCCGATGCCAAGTACAACGAGATCATCGGCGCGCACATGATCGGACCGGACGTGACCGAACTACTCCCGGCCCTGACCCTGGCGCAGCGGTGGGACCTGACTGCCGATGAGGTGGCGCGCAACGTGTTCGCCCACCCGACCCTGAGCGAGGCGATCCACGAGGTGATGCACGGCATCGCCGAGGGGAACATGATCCACCTGTAGGTATCCGCTGGGAGCCCGTCCCCGCGCACCACTAGCATGCGGGGGTGAGTTCCGAGGATTCCTCCGTTCCCGACGGCGCGACCCGGGTGGGCGGGCTGGGGCCGGCTGACCGCTGGCTCACCGTGCTGCTCTTCGGTGCCCTCGGGTTGAGCGTGGGCCTGCTGGTGCCGTTGCTGGCGAACTGGGCAGCCGAGGTGCCGTGGATGCCCTTCCAGGGTCCGCTGCAGTTGATCGGCTCCTTCGACCACGACTGGCTCACCTGGGGCCGGCCCGCTATCGGAGCCGTGCTGGGCCTCCTGGTGGCGCTGTTCGTGCTCCGGGTGTCACCGGTGCTCACCCTCACCGATGAGCGCATCGAGATCCGCGCCGGTGATGAGGTGACCGTGATCGAGCGGGAAAAGGTGGACGGCGTGCGCCGCAAGGGGAGCAACATCGTGATCCTCAGCGCCACCGGCCGCGAACTCTTCCACGGCGAGGTCGAGGGATCCAAGGACGCACTGCGCGAGGCGTTCCTGCGCCACGACTACCCCTGGGAATCGGCCTGACCCGCACCGCTGACCCGCCTGTCCTTGAGGTCGGGTGAGATCATGGGGGCATGGCTACCGCCGTTCCCCGGCTGCAGGACGAGCAGCGACGCCGCGTTCGAGCTTTCACCCTCTCGACGATCGGCGTGGTGATCCTGTTCGTGGTCGCGATCATCACCTACGCGCTGGTGGTCGGCTTCGCCGTACCCGGCACGGGCACGATCGCCTCGGTGGCGCCCACACAGGAGAACGGTCGGGACCTGATGGTGCGCGCCGAGGTGACCGAATGCGACGAACTGACCGGGATCGAGGTACGTGAGTCCCGCAACACCGTGACCCTGACCGCCCGCACCACCAGCCCGAACGCCACCCGGTGGGGCGGGCTGAACTGCCCCGACGTGGTCACCGCCATGTTCTACACCGTGCGCCTGGACGCGCCCCTGGGTGAGCGCGCCGTGGCCGACTCCTCCAGGCCCGATGCCGAGGTGCCCGTCCTCGCCGACCCCGCCGACCTGCTCGAGCCTCGGCATGGCTGAGGCCCCGCACGACCGGCAACCTCACATCCACGCCGCCGGGTGCGTCTACCGGGTATGACGACTGTTCCGTTCGAGCAGGTGGTGACTCGCCACGGGGCCACCGTGCTGCGCGTGTGCACCGCGCTGCTCGGCCCCGATCACGCCCAGGACGCCTGGTCCGAGACGTTCCTGGCCGCATTGGGTGCCTACCCCGACCTGGACGAGGGGGCCAACCTCGAGGCGTGGCTGGTCACGATCGCTCGCCGCAAGGCGATCGACCACATCCGGCGCACGTCCCGCCAGGCCCGTCCCACCGCCGTCATCCCCGAACGCCCCGGTGCCCACTACCGGCCCGGCGGGTGGGAGCGCGACCTGTGGGAGGCACTGGGTGACCTCCCGGACAAGCAGCGCCACGCCGTCGTCTATCACCACATCGCCGGGCTGCCCCATGCCGAGGTCGCCGCGATCCTCGGCGGCAGCCCGGCCGCGGCGCGACGCGCCTGCGCCGACGGAGTCGCCGCGCTGCGCAGGCACTACCTCGAGGAGGCACAATGACCACCCACCACATCAACAATGGCGCCCGGCCCGCCGGTCCCGAGAGGCCTCCGGAGCGCACCGGCGTTCGCGCTCTGGATGAGGCGATCCGGGGAACCGTGGAACCGGCCACACTGGCGCGGCTGCTCGACGACCTGGCCGAGCGTGCCGATCACGACGGATCGCTGGACGTGGGCTACGACGTGGTGGACACCCCGATCGGGGGCCTGCTACTGGCTGCCACACCACGGGGTCTGGTGCGCGTGGCGTTCGAGTCCGAGGGGTACGAGGCGGTGCTGACGAACCTGGCCGCACGGATCAGCCCCCGGATCCTGCGCGCACCCGGGCGGCTGGCACCGGTGCGGACACAGGTCGCCGAGTACTTCGAGGGCCGACGGCGGCAGTTCAGCGTCGAGGTGGACCTGTCCCTGACCAAGGGGTTCCGCCGGGAGGTGCTCGATGAACTGCGGGCGGTGGAGTTCGGGGAGCGCGTCACCTACACCACCCTGGCCGCGCGGTCCGGACGGGCACGGGCGGTGCGTGCAACCGCGAGCGCCTGCGCGACCAACCCGGTGCCGGTGGTGGTGCCCTGCCACCGGGTGGTGCGCTCCGACGGCTCCCTGGGTGGCTACCGCGGTGGATTGCCGGCGAAGGAGAGGCTGCTGGCGCTGGAGTCGGTGGCGGCCTGAGCGGAAGGAGGTGCTCAGCCGGCTCAGGTCAGGAGCTCGAGCGCTGCTCGTCCAGGAACTGCGCGAACGCGTCGACGAACTCGCTGATCACGTGCCGCACACCATCGTCATGGATGGTGCCGTCCTCGTCGATCGTTCCCTCGGTGTACTGGAAGTACATCTCCGGGGCTTGCAGTTGCGGGGAGTCGGAGTAGGTGAGCATCGAGCGCAGGTCCTGCTGTGCCACCGCGGTGCCGACGGCGCCCGGGGAGGCGCCACAGACGGCGGTGGGCTTGCCGGTCAGGGAGTTCTCCCCGAAGGGACGGGACGCCCACTCGATCGCGTTGGTCAGCGCCGCGGGCACCGACCGGTTGTACTCCGGGGTGATGAACAGCACCGCGTCGGCGCCCTCGATCTGATCCTTCAGCCGCTTCGCGGGGCCGGGCAGGTCATCATCAAGATCGCGGTTGTACACGGGCAGGTCACCGATCTCGATCTCGGTCAATCTCATCCGGTCCCCGGCCACGTGCCCGAGGGCGGCGGCCAGCCTCCGGTTGATCGATTCCTCGGACAGGCTTCCCACGATGAATCCGACGTCATAGATGGTCGCCATTCTGTGCACGGGTGCGGCCGGAGCGCATCTTCCGGCGCTCGGGCACCGGGCCCGACGGTGGCGTACCGTTCGGGTGTGGCCACCAGTTCAGCCCCGCGCCCGGACGTGCTGATCCGCCCGCTCGTGCCGGCCGAGGCCCGCGATCGCGGTCTCGTGCAGGCCGTCACGGCCCTGACCAACCAGGTCTACGCCGAGGCCGAGGCCGGGTTCTGGCGGCAGGGTGCCACCCGCACCGACGCTGGGCAGGTCACCACCGCGATAGCCGCCGGCTCGCTCGTCGTGGCCCAGCCGGTCGACGGCGGGCGCATCGTCGCCGCCGTGCACTCCAGCACCCAGGGTCAGGTCGCCTCCTTCGCCATGCTCGCGGTGGCACCGACGGCCCGCGGCGTGGGGCTGGGCCGCCGGCTCGTGCAGACGGTGGAGCACCTGGCGCGGGAGTCGGGCGCCACCTCGATGCAGATCGAGGTGCTCACCCCCACCGACCGGCCGCACGCCGGCAAGGCCGAACTGGGCCGCTGGTACGAGCGCCTGGGCTATGCCCGTTCCGGGGAGGTCGAGGTGACCGCCCGCTATCCCGGGCTGGCCGAACGGCTCGCAACGCCCTGCCGGTTGCACCTGTACCGCAAGGCGCTGGTGTCCAGCACGTGAGCACCGCCGCCCACACGTTCCCGGGGCGGCGGCGTGGATGAGAGGATCGGTGCAGACCACGTCCATTCCAGGAGGCACCCATGGCTCTGCCCTTTGACGACCACCCCAAGTTCGCCGCCTACGCCCACCCCGAGAAACTGGTGTCCACCCAGTGGCTCGCCGACAATCTGGGCCGGCCGGGCCTGGCGGTGGTGGAGAGCGATGAGGACGTCCTCCTCTACGACACCGGTCACATTCCCGGCGCCGTCAAGATCGACTGGCACACCGACCTGAACGACCCGGTGACCCGTGACTACGTGGACGGGCGGGGCTTCGCCGACCTGCTCGGCCGCAACGGCATCAGCCGCGAGGACACCGTGGTGATCTACGGCGACAAGAACAACTGGTGGGCGGCCTACGCCCTGTGGGTGTTCACCCTGTTCGGTCATCAGGACGTGCGCCTGCTCGACGGCGGACGGGCCGCATGGGTGGCGCAGGAGCGGGAGTCCACCACCGAGGTGCCCAGCCCCGAACCCGTGGACTACCCGGTGATCGAGCGCGACGACTCGGCGATCCGGGCCTACAAGGAGGACGTGCTGGACTTCCTCGGTGGGCAACTGGTCGATGTGCGCTCGCTGCCGGAGTACACCGGGGAGAAGACCCACATGCCCGATTACCCGCAGGAGGGCAGCCTGCGTGGTGGGCACATCCCGGGTGCGGAGTCGGTTCCGTGGGCACGCGCGGCCAACGAGGACGGCACCTTCCGCACCCGCTCCGAACTCGAGGAGATCTACCGGGGCGAGAAGGGCCTGAACCCACAGGAGCCGGTGATCGCCTACTGCCGCATCGGGGAGCGCTCGGCGCACACCTGGTTCGTGCTGCAGTACCTGCTCGGGTTCCCCGACGTGCGCAACTACGACGGGTCCTGGACCGAGTGGGGCAATGCCGTGCGGGTGCCGATCGCGGTCGGGTCCGAACCGGGCCAGGTCCCCGGTCGCTGAGCCGGCCCGCGAGCGCACCAGCCCGGGAGCGCACCAGCCCGGGAGCGCACCAGCCCGGGAGCGCCCGGGGGCGCACAGGTGAGATGATCGGACGTGGCCACCTTTCCCGTCTGATCGAAGGAACGCCCGTGTCATTGCCTCCCGCCATGGCCCAGATCGTGGACGACTTCAACGCGCTCACCGTCCCGGACCGGCTGCAACTGCTGCTGGAGTTCTCCGGCGGTTTGCCGCCGCTGCCCGAGCGCTACAGCGACCATCCGGAACTGCTCGAACCGGTTCCGGAGTGTCAGTCACCGCTGTTCCTGGTCGCCGAGGTGGACGGAACCGGGGACGACGGCGTGGTCCGGTTGTTCTTCTCCGCACCTCCCGAAGCACCCACCACGCGCGGCTTCGCCGGGATCTTGCAGGAAGGTCTGGACGGGCTCACTGTGGCCGAGGTCCTGGACGTGCCGGCCGACGTCTCGGACCAGCTGGGCCTGGGTGAGGCGGTCAGTCCACTGCGCCTGCGCGGCATGGCCGGGATGTTGTGGCGGATCAAGCGGCAGGTGCAGGCCAAGGCCGCGCTCTGACCCCACCTCAGGCTTGCTGGGCGTCCCGGGCGGGCCGGGAGGGCGCATCGAGTGCACCGGCGATGCGCTGGCGGACCGCGTCGTCGGTGGCATCGGGGATGGCGATCAGACCCAGCAGCTCGTGCTGAGTGCGTCGGTAGGCCTGCTGCCGTTCTGCACTGGTGGCGGCGGAGTCCTCGGCCAGGGCCAGGAACTGCTTCGCCCGTTCCAGGGTGCGCCGTTCCTCGGGGGAGAAGTCGGTGGACCGGCGCCGCTTGGCCTCCCGCTCTGCGATCTCGAAACTGATGGCGTACTCCCGCACGGCCTCCCGGTAGTCGGCCAGGGCTTGCTCCTCGCCCAATCGGGCCGGATCGTCGGGCCGCAGGCCGTCGGCGGTGCGCTTGGCCCGGTGGAACTCCACGGTCACCGGTTCACGCATATCACTCATCACCGGGAAGTCGATCAACTTGGCCAGGTCGAGCTCGTAGGACAGCCAGCGCTGGTCGATCTCCTGATGCTCGGCGATCAACCGCTGGGCCTCGCTGCGCCGGGCGGCCGCCTGCTCCGCCCTGGCCGCGCGGTCGCGGCCGCGGCCGCGGCCCGGTGCGCCGTCGGCGACGGGCGGCCGGTTCCCGTACTTGATCCTGGCGAGTTCCAACTTGTGCTTGCGCCGGCGTTCATCCCAACGGCGCACGGCTCGGGCCCAGCCCCCCGCCACCCCGGTGAGGATCCCGCCGAGCGGGAAGACCAGCCACCAGTACGAGCCGATGAACTCCCAGACATTCACTCCCCCAGCGTAACGAGCGGGTCCCAGCCGGCGCCATGACTACTGTCATCCAGCCGATCCCGAGCATCCTCGCGCCCGGCCGTGGGACAGTAACCGAGTGAGCAACGGCAACCGCCTGACGATCGCCGATCTGGCCCGCCGGCTGGACCTGTCGCCGGCAGCGGTCTCCTACGCCTTGAACAACCGGCCGGGGGTGAGCCAGGAGACGCGTGACCGGGTGCAGGCCCTGGCCCGGGACCTCGGGTGGTACCCGAGTTCATCGGCGCGAGCGCTGTCCAAGGCGCGCACCGGTTCGATCGGGATGGTGCTCTCCCGTGACCCGGAGATGATCGGCACCGAGCCCTACTACATGCAGATCATCGCCGGGGTCGAGCATGTGCTGATCGAGGCGGACATGTCCCTGACGCTGCGGATGGTCAGCCCGCAGTCCGGTGCGGACCTGGCCATCTACTCGCGTTGGGCGGCCGAACGCCGGGTGGACGGCGTGATTCTCTTCGATGAGCACGTGGACGATCCCCGGTTGCCGCTGCTGACCCGCCTCGGCCTGCCGGCGGTGCTGCAGGGTGGTCCGGCGACCAGTTCGACCATCCGCAGCATCGAGACCGATGACCGGGCGGTCGCGGAACTTATCGTGGACGCGTTCGCCGCCCTGGGGCACCGATACCTGACCTACCTCACCGGACCGTTGCGCATGATGCACGAGCGGCACCGTCTGGCCCAGGTTCGTGCGCAGGCGGAGCGGCGGGGGATGAGCATCGAGGTGATCGAGGGTGACTACACGATGGCCGGGGCGCATGCCCTGATCTCGGAACAGTTGCGCACCGGGCCGGTGCCGAGCGCGATCACCTGCTCCAACGATCTGATGTCCGTCGGCACGCTCCAGGCGGCCGAGGAGGCGCGGGTCAGCGTGCCCGGGGACCTGTCCCTGATCAGTTGGGATGACTCGCTGCTGTGCTCGGTCTCGCGTCCGGCGATTACCGCGGTGGACCGGCACCCGGTGGAGTACGGGATCCGCACGGCGCAGGCCCTGCTGCACCTGATTCGCGGCGGTACCGACACCACCGAGGAACTCACGCCCAGCCAGATGGTGCTGCGCGGGACCACCGGGCCGGCACCGGGTTGGGTGCCGGCCCACAACCTGGGCGGTTAGCGCCGGGACCGTCCTGTTGCGATTCGCCCCGACACCCACTCCGGCTTCCCTGCCGGCCCAGCCGATCAGCGAGCAGGGGCCAGTTCCTCGATGTCGTTGGCCGCGCGCAGCACCGGGCGGGTCATCAGCGCCTCGGCGTGCTCGGGGCCGGCGCCGGGGATGCGGATCCGGGTGGACTCTCCCGGTAGCAGCGTGATGAGCGCGCGGGAGGCCACCGCCGACGCCGGCAGCGGGTCGCCGTCGGCGTTGAGCAGCCGGTCGGGGAAGACGGTCAGGTCCCGCACCAGCGTTTCGGCGGTCACCACCAGGTCGACCCCGTCCTGCGCCTGGTGCACCTGGGTGTCCCAGCCGGCGCGCGGGTAAGCCAGTTCGGTGTCACGGGCCCAGAACCACGTGGTGCGCTCCGCACCCGGGGCCTCGATCACCAGCAGCTCGGCGCGCTCGTCCCCGGGTGTGGCGACCCGGGCCGGCAGGGCCACCTGCGCCGTACCGGCGACGGGAACCTCGAGGGCAACCTCGGTGCTGGCGTGCTCGGTGCCGTCGAAGGCCACCCGGCGCACCGTCGCAGTGACGCTCCAGGGCTGCCCGGAGTCGTTCACTGCAGCCAGGACCAGAGCCCCAACGCGTGGCTGCACGCTCAGGCGTTGCGGCGCGAAGGCCGAGCGGAGGGCGTACCACAGCGGCTTGAGCCGCTCCTGCGAGTCCACCGCGGCCCAGGAGATCACCGGCCAGCAGTCGTTGAGCTGCCACACCAACGCCCCGGTGCACCGCGGCAACGAACGTAGGTGGTCCACGCCCAGGATCAGCGCGCGGGCCTGGTGCAGCTGGGCGATCCACAACCAGTCGTCGTCGGTAGCCACGGCGGGGAAGTGCGCACCGATGCGGCTGTTCAGCTTGTGCACCCCGTTCTCCGCGCGCAGGTGGTGGCGCACCACCGGGTTGTCCAGTGTCAGCTCCCCCTCGGGGACGGCTGCGCGCAGGGTGGCGTGGGTGGGCGGTCCGCAGAACCCGAACTCCGCGGCGAAGGGCGGGGTGCGGTCCCGGTAGGCCACCATGTCCAATTCGTTCCACACGTCCCACAGGTGCGAGGGGCCGCGTTCGTCGGCGTTCGGGGAGGTGGTCAGGTCCCCCGAGTTCGGACTGCCGGGGATGTAGGGCCGGGAGGGGTCCAGTTCGGCCACCAGCGACGGCAGCAGTTCGCCGTAGTAGTGCGCGCCCCAGGGCCGCCCGTCCAGGATCTCCTTCCAGCCCCACTCGTCGTACCCCATCAGGCACTCGTTGTTGGCGTTCCACAGGATCAGCGACGGGTGGTGGGACAGGTCGGTGATGGCCTGGCGGGCCTCGGCCTCGATCTCCTCGCGGAACCACGGGGTCTCGGGGTAGGCGGCGCAACTGAACAGGAAGTCCTGCCATACCATCAGGCCGCGCTCGTCGCACGCGTCGTAGAACTCCGCCGGTTCGAAAATCCCCCCGCCCCACACCCGCAGCGTGTTCGCGTTGGCTGCGCGCGCCTGGTCCAGCCGCCGCCGGTACCGCTCGGCGCCGATGGCCGACGCGAAGGGCAGGTCCGGGATCCAGTTGAAGCCGCGCGCGTTGACGGCCCGGCCGTTGATCACGGTCTGGAAACCCACGCCGTGGGCGTCCGGCTCCTGCACCAGTTCCACAGTGCGAAAGCCCACCCGGCGTTCGACCCGGTCCAGGACCTGACCGTCGGCCGTGCACAACTCGAGGGTGACCGGGTAGCGGGTCGCCTCCCCCATCCCCACCGGCCACCAGGGACGCACCTGGGGTATCCGCACCTCGGCCTCCACGCGGCCCCCCCGGACCTGCGCGGTGGTGCGGTAGGCACCCGGGTGGGCGCCGTCGTCGTGCCCCCCGGCCCCGTCCCCCGGAAAATCCCCGCCCCCGCTGTGCGGGTGGTCCTCGACCCGGACCCGCACCAGCAGATCTGCCTCGGCTCCGGTGGACCGCACGGTCGCCGCCAGCCGGAGCACCCCGTCGTCGCCGTCGAGGGTGGCCAGCAGCACCGGATCGTCCAGCGCGGCCACCGACCAGGTGTCCAGCAGCACCGGTCGCCAGATCCCGGCGGTGATGAAGACCGGGCCCCAGTCCCAGCCGAAGTTGCAGGCCATCTTGCGCACGTACGGATAGTGGGTGGCCTCCACCGCCGGCATGACACCGACGTCCTCGCGGACCCGGTCCACCTCGGCCATGATCGGGTGGAACACCACCTCCAGGCGGTGTTCGGCGTGGCTGAGCAACCCGGTCACATCGAACCGGAACCGGCGGTGCATGTTCTTGGTCTCACCCAGGCGCGCCCCGTCCAGGAACACCTCGGCGTGGGTGTCCAGGCCCTCGAACAGCAACTCGGTGCGCTCACCCTGCTCGGCCGGGGCCGCGATCGTGGTGGCGTAGGACCAGGTCGAGGCCCCGATCCAGTGCTGCTCGTCCTCTCGGGTGCCCACGTTCGGGTCCGCCAGGTGACCGGTGGCGATGAGGTCGGTGTGCACGGTCCCCGGCACGACGGCATCGATGGCCTGGTTCTGCAGGTCCGCCGGGGCGCCCGGGGCGCCGTGGCGCAGGTGCAACTGCCAGCCGCAGTGCAACGGGGCGCGCCGGCGGGCGGGGTCTGGGTAGGTCACGGGTATTCCTCCGATGTGCTCCGGCGATCGCACCGACGTGCAGGCCGGCACGCGCCGGCGGCGTCCACGTCAGGTCATGGGGGCGGGATGGTGGGCAGTGGGTGGTGGCTGGGTGATCAGGTGCCCGCGTGGTGGGCGCGGTGGGCGGTGGTCAGATCGCGGTACCAGTGGCCGCTGTCCTTGATGGTGCGGGCCTGGGTTGCGTAGTCCACGTGCACGATGCCGAACCGTTTGTCGTAGCCGAAGGCCCACTCGTAGTTGTCCAGCAGCGACCAGGCGAAGTAGCCGCGCACGTCCACGCCCGCTTCGACCGCCTCGGCCACCGCCTCGATGTGCGAGGACAGGTAGTCGCGCCGGTCGTGATCGTGCACGGCGCCGCCGATGAGTTCGTCATCGAAGGCGGCCCCGTTCTCGGTGATCATGATCGGGGGCACCGGCCAGTCCCGCTTCAGCCGGATCAGGAGGTCCCGCAGACCGTGCGGCTCGATGCTCCAGCCCATCGCGGTACGCGGGTGCGGTGGCGGCAACTGCTCCACGTGCTCCTGGCCCGCCTGTCCCGGCTCGGTGGCCGGCACCGGTTCGGTGCCGATCACGTGGTGCTGGCTGTAGTAGTTCACCCCGAGCACATCCAGTGGCTGTGCGATTACCTCCAGGTCGCCGTGCTGCACCGCGTCCGCGGCCCCGAAGCGCTCCTGCAGGGCCACCACCTCCTCGGGGTAGGTCCCGAGCAGGGTGGCATCGAGCCAGAGCCGGTTCTGCAGCACATCGGCGGTGTCCGCCGCGCGCCGGTCCGCCTCGGGATCCCCGGAGTCACCGGTGACCACCCCGTAGAGGTTCGGCACGATGCCGTACCGGTGGTCCTGGTCCTGGGCACGCATGGTCTGTACCGCCCGGCCGTGGGCCAGCAGCAGATGGTGCGCGGCGCGCAGCGCGGCCCGCGGGTCGGTCAGGCCGGGGGCGTGTACTCCGTAGCCGTAGCCGAGGAAGGCGGCGCACCACGGTTCGTTGATGGTCATCCAGGTGTCCACCAGGTCACCCAACTCGCCATGGACCACCTCGGCGTACCGGGAGAAGGCGGCCACGGTGTCCCGGTTCGCCCAGCCGCCGCGGTCCTGCAGCGATTGCGGAAGGTCCCAGTGGTACAGGGTGGCCACCGGTTCGATGCCGGCCTCCCGAACGGTCTGCAGCAGCCGGCGGTAGAAGTCCAGCCCGCGCTGTTCCACCGCGCCGGTGCCCTCGGGGATGATGCGGGGCCAGGCGATCGAGAATCGGTAGGAGGTCAATCCCAGGTCCGCCATGATCGCGACGTCCTCGGCGAACCGGTGATAGTGGTCCACCGCCACCTCACCGTTCTGCTGGCCGAGCACCTTCCCGGGCACCTGGGCGAAGGTGTCCCAGATGCTCGCGCCGCGGCCGTCCTCGCGGGCTGCGCCCTCGATCTGGTAGGACGCGGTGGCGGCGCCGAAGGCGAAATCCCTGGGGAATCGTGCGGCCAGCGCCGTGGTGGTCGGCTCGGACTGGGTGGTGGTCATCGGTCGGCTCCGGTCATTGAACGTCTCGCTTCGGTCATCGGGCACACCTCGTCGGCGTCGAGGCTGAAGCAGCCCACCTGATGACCGGGGGCCACCTCGACGGTGCCGTAGTTTGGCGCGGAGGCGGCGTCGTCGTGCTCGTGGAACAGGCAGCGGCCGGCCAGCACCGCGGAGCGCTCGGCCTCCTCGGCCTCCACCTCGTCCCAGCGCCGGTTCAGTTGCGGCACCGAGGCGAGCAGGTTGCGGGTGTAGGGGTGCAACGGTTCGCTGAAGACCGCGCTCGTCACGCCCTGCTCCACGATCCGGCCGCGGTGCAGGATCACCACCCGGTCGCTGACGTAGTTGCCCAGGGAGAGGTCGTGGGTGATGAACAGGATGCTCAGTCCGCGTTGCTTCAGGTCTCCGAGCAGATTCAGCACGTCGATCCGGGTGGAGGCGTCCAGCATCGAGATGATCTCATCTGCCACCAGGAACTCGATGTCCAGCAACAGCGCGCGGGCGATCAGCAGCCGCTGCAACTGGCCGCCGGAGAGTTGATGAGGGTACTTGCCGCGCACGGTCGCGGGCTCGAGGCCGACGGCGTTGATCGCGTCGTCGACCTTGCCCTGCCATTCCTTGTTGGACATGGAGGCGAAGTTGGTTCGCCGCAGGGCATCGAAGGTGCGATCGATGGGGAAGATCGGGTTGTAGGAACTGAAGGGGTCCTGGAACACCCCCTGTGCGCGGCGGTAGTAGCCGCGGAGGTCGCGGCGGTTCAGGCCCAGCACGTCGGTTCCGGCGAAGGTGATCCCACCGGAGGTGGTCGAGGTCAGACGCAGCGCCATCTTGCCCAGGGTGGACTTGCCGGACCCGGACTCCCCGATCAGCGAGACCACTTCACCCTGACCGACGTCGAAACTGACGTTCTTCACCGCGTGCAGGCTGCCGGTGCCGAAGGTGCCGACGCTGTAGACCTTGTTCACATCGCGCATGCTCAACATCAGTGCGTCACCGCCCAGCAGGCCACCTGGTGGCCCGGTTCGATCTCCACGAAGGGAGGGGTCTTCACGCATCGGTCGTGCGCGAGTGGGCACCTGTCCCGGAACCGGCAACCGGCCGGTGGGTCCAGCAGCGCCGGCGGGCGTCCGGGTATGCCCTCGAGCTGGGTGCCGTCGTACCGCTCGCCCACCTCCGGCAGCGCCCCGATGAGCAACTTGGTGTAGGGGTGCTTGGGGTTGTGGATGATCGTCTCTGCCGAGGCCTTCTCCGCCAGTTGCCCGGCGTACATCACCATGATGGTGTCGGCGATCTGGTAGAGCACCGAGATATCGTGGGTGATGACGATCATCGAGCGCACGAAGCCGCGGTCGCGGAACTCCACCAGTGCCCGTGCCACCGCCTTCTGGCTGGACACATCCAGCGCGGAGGTCACCTCGTCACCGATCAGCAGGGACGGGTCCAGCAGGGTGGACAGCACCAGCACCATGCGCTGCTTCATCCCGCCGGAGAGTTCGATCGGGTAGCGCGCGAGCACCTCGGTGTCCAGCCCCACCAGTTCCAGCCGGCGGTGCAGTTCGGGTAGGAGCTGCTCGTAGGAGATCCCGCGGGAGCGGACCAGTTCCCGGATCATCCGGCCGATCTTGCGGGTGGGGTTCATCGCGCTCATCGCGTACTGCGGGATGAGCGAGATCTCGTGGAACCGGTAGGGCCGCATCGCCTTGTCGTCGCCGACCGGCAGTTTCTCCCCGTCCAGTTGCGCGCTGCCGCCGATGTGGCGCATCCGGGTGTCGAACCGGATCAGGGACTTGCCGAGGGTGGACTTGCCGCAGCCGGACTCCCCGGCGATCCCCATGATCTCGCCGTCGGCGATGGAGAAGGTGACTCCGTCGAGGGCTTTGACGTCCCCGGACAGGGTGCGGTAATAGACCCTCAGGTCGTCGACGTCCAGACTCATCTCAGGTCTCCCTCAACTTCGGGTTGAAGACCTCATCCAGGCCCACATTCATGATGTACAGCGATCCGACGATCGCGGTGATACCGATTCCCGGCGGCACGAACCACCACCACATGCCCAGGTGCAGCGCGCTCCACTGCACGGCCTGGTTCATCATCAGGCCCAGTGACATCGCGTTCGTGGGGCCCAGCCCGATGAAGTCCAGCGACGCAGCGGTCAGGATCGATCCGCCGAACAGCAGCACGAAGGTCATGAACAGGTAGGAGTACATGTTCGGGGCGATCTCGCGGCGGATGATCGCGCCGGTGGACAGGCCGGAGAGCTTGGCCAGGTCCACGAACTCCCGGGCGCGTAGCGAGAACGTCTGGGCGCGTACCGCCCGGGCCACCCATGGCCAGGAGAACAATCCGATGTACAGCGCCTGCAGCGGCACGCTGCGCACGCCCAGGTAGGCGTTGATGACGATGAGCACCACGAAGCCGGGGATGACCAGCACCACGTTGGTGAGCATGTTGAGGATTTCGTCGATCCAGCCCCCGCGGTAACCGGCTACGAACCCGATCGTCATCCCCACCACTGCGGCCAGGCTGGCCGCCAGGACACCCACCATGTAGGTGGACCGCAGACCGGCCACGAACTGGGTGAACACGTCCTGGCCGAACATCGTGGTGCCGAACCAGTGCTGCGCCGAGGGGGGTTCGATGGCTGCGCCGACGTAGTCCATCGGGCCGTGATCGAAGGTGAGCGGGGCGATCATGCCCAGGCCGAAGAGCCCGAGCACGACGACGAGGGCGCCGACCACCTTGGGGTTGCGCAGAGCGAAGTACAGCGTCTCGTTGCGCTTGCCCTTGCGTGCTCGCCCCGTCCCGGGGGTGGCCGCTGCGGTGTCGGGTGCCTCAAGGGCATCGCCGGGAAGTTCCTTGGTAGGTTCCGGTGCGGCGCCGGCAACGGGTGGAGGTGTGGTGCTCATGCGTTCGCCTCCTGCATTCCGGTTCGGGTTCGTGGGTCGACCACCACGTAGGCCAGGTCGATGATGAAGTTCGCGACGAGCACGCCGACCACCACGAACAACAGGGCACCTTGAAGCAGGAAGAAGTCCTGGTTCTGGATCGCCTGCAGGATCAGGTAGCCCAACCCGGGGTAGGCGAAGACCACCTCGGTGACCAACGCGCCACCCAGGACCGTGCCCAGTTGCAACGCCAACCCGGTGATCTGCGGCAGCAGGGCGTTGCGGTAGGCGTAGCGGCGCACCAGGCGGTGCGGGGCGCCGAGGGCTTCGAGGTAGTTGGCGTAGTCCGCTTCGAGTTCGTAGATGATGACGTTGCGCATCCCGATCGCCCAGCCGCCCAGGGCGACGAGGAACAGGGACAGAAATGGCAGGAACCAGTGCGTGAGCAGGTTGAGCACGAATCCGACCGACCATGTGGGCCGGAGGGAGAAGTCATAGCCACCGGCCACCGGGAACCAGTCCAGATTGATGCCCAGCACCCACACCAGCAGGATCGCGACCCACATGTACGGGGTGGCGCTGAGCAGGTAGCCCAGCGGCAGGATGGTGTTGTCCAGGATCTTGCGGCGTGCGGTCAGCGCACCCACCTTGTTGCCGATCAGCCAACTGAGCAGGATCGCCGGGATCATCAGGCTCAACGTGTACGGGACTGCCTGCCACAGCACGTCGCTGACCTGGGCGGGGAAGAGCCAGACGCTGACGCCCAGGTTTCCCTGCAGGAGTTCGGCCCAGTAGTTGATGTACTGGCGCCAGGCGGGTAGGTCGAGCCCGAAGATCCCCTCGTAGTACGCCCGCATCGGCCCGATGGCCTCCGGGTGGGCCACCGAGGCCCGCGCGATCATGCGATCCACCGGGTTGCCGGGCATCAGTCGTGGAATGGCCCAGTTGACGCTGACCGCCACGACGAACGTGGCGAGGTAGATCGCGAGCTTCCGTACGAGATAGCGTCCCACGTTCCCTCGTCTCAGGTGGATTGGACTGGCGACGTTCCGGCGGCAGCGCCGGTAGATGCGCCGGCACCAACCGGTGCCGGCGCCGCCTACGCTTCAGCGCGCCACAGCCGTGGCGGTGCCCCACCGCTCATGGTGGGGCACCGCCGACGGATCAGCCTGCCGGCTCGATCTCAGCCAGGGTGTGCAGTCCGCCCTGGTGGAAGCCGCCGCCCCAGGTGTTGGGGAAGTAGTCCGGGCCGGACTCGGAGTTGGGCCAGTTGGTCCACACCTCCGTGTTGTACTGCGCCCACATCCCGTTGTACCAGAGCGGGATCATCGGCAACTCGGTCATGGTGATCTCCTGCAGATCGGCCATGATGTCCATGTAGGCGGGGTCGTCCTGAGCGGTACGGGCCAGTTCCTGTACCAGATCCCAGGCCTCGTCGTTCTCGTACCGGCCGAAGTTGCCGGGGAACATCTGCTCCTGGATGGGCTGGTGGAACACGTAGTTGAACCAGGTCCAGGGGGTGTTGGACACACCCGAGAAGTTGTTCAGCAGCAGGTCGAACTCGCCCGTGGCACGGGCATCGTCCAGCGCTCCGGCGTCCGGGAAGTCCGCGACGACGTTGATGCCGGCTTCCTGGGCACCTTCAGCAATGACCCGGGCCGCCTCCATCCAGTCGGTCCACCCGGCCGGCACGATCAGGGACAGTTCGATCGGTTCACCATCAGGTGTTTCGACGTACCCGTCACCGTCACTGTCCTCATAGCCGGCGTCGGACAAGATGCTCCGGGCGGTGTCGGGGTCGTAACCGAAACCGTGTTCGGAGGTGACGTCCTCGGCGTAGAACTCCTCGTACGCCGGCAACATCCCGGAGGGGTGTGCGGCTTCGACGATGTTGCCGTAGGCACCGGTCACGATCTGGTCCACGTTGATAGCGTGCGCCAGCGCCTGCCGGAACGCGGCGTCGTCCATCGGCTCACGCAGGGTGTTCGGGAACAGGGCTGCCGTGTTCTCCGAGAGCATGTAGGGCGCTTCGGGGAAGTAGGTTTCCACCTGGCCGCTGTCGGCCAGGGTGTTGATCCCGGGCAGGAAGTTGTTGCTCAGGTCCAGGTTGCCCTGCAGCAGCAGACCGAGGGCGACCTCGTTGGAGGGGTTGACGATGTCGACGATGTACTGGGCCGGCATCTCCATCCCGAGCGCGTCGATTCCCCACCAGTCGTCGTTGCGTTCCCACACCATGCGGTCCGGGCCGTGGGTGGAGTACAGATAGGCACCAGAACCCACCGGGTCCTCGTTCTGGCTGGAGATGTAGTCGTCCTCGCTCCAGTCCCCGAAGATGTGCTCGGGCACGATGTTGTTGGTGTAGAGGAAGTTGTCCCACTCCTCATACCGGGGGTCGGAGAAGGTGTACCGCACCGTGGTGTCGTCCACGGCCTCGGCCTCATCGAGCCAGTTCCACAGGTTCGACCAGGGAACCTGGGGGTACTCGCCGAGTTCGATGGTGAAGACCACGTCGTCAGCGGTGAGCGCCTCGCCGTCGGACCAGGTCAGGCCCTCGCGCAGGTTGATCTCGAAGACGTCGTCGGAGACCCACTCCCCACTTTCGGCCAACCATGGCTCGAGTTCCAGGGAGTTGGGGTGGAACATGAACAGCGGCTCGTACAGCAAGCCGCGCACACCGGTGGCCTCACCGGACTGGGTAATCGGGTTCCAGCTGGACGGCGGCCCCCATTGCTGCCCACTGGTGAACACGGTCTCATCCCGCGGGTACTCGCTGACCAGTTCCTCAACCTCGGCCAGGCCTTCGGTTTCCTCGTCGGTGTCCTCATCGACCTCGGCGCCCGCGCCGCCATCCCCTTCGGGAGTCGGATCGACGTCGTCGGCCTCCCCCGCGCATGCTGCCAGCACCAAGGCCGAGGCAGCAACCAGGGCAATTGCCCCATGTCCACGTCTTCTCATCGTTCTGGATCCTCACTTCCTCGTAAGTCACGGCCACATCGCTACCGCCGACGGGGGTGACCCGTCAGGCCCCATGCTTAACCGCTTAAGTTCATAAGTCAAGGGGACGAGGAGTCACGAAGTGGTAACGTTCCGGACGTTTCAGCCGGATATGTCAGAAACTCGTGGAACGAGGTGCTTGCGGCACAGCCGAGTGACGATCAGGCTGGACCTGTGCCGCCCGAGGAGACGTTCTACGCCTGGCTGTTCCAGCGGCACGCTCATCCGATCAGCGCCTGGTCGAGGCTCCTGAGCACCCCACTGTTGTTGGTTCCCCTGTGGACGCGGCGCTGGTGGTTGTACGCGCCCATCGGCGCCTGGATGGCGGTCAACCCGGTGATAACCCCGCCGGCTCACGACACGTCCTCGTTCGCGACGCGGGCCATTCTGGGTGAAGAGTCCTGGACCCGGGACCCCAGGTCGGAGCCGATGATCCTGGCCCTGACAGCCGTGGTCAGCGGTTCGCTCGTCGGCGCGATGATGGCCGCCCATCGGCGTAACATGACCGGCGCGATCGCTGGCACCGGGATGTCGATGGCACTCACGTTGTGGCAGTGGAAGTTGTGGGCGGACCGATTCACGCGAACAAGCCGGACGGCAGCCTGACTTCAGTCCTCACTAGGCGGACGGTCTGGTATTGCCGCCACGTACACACCCCTTGCGGCATAAGCGCGGAGCGCGTTTCGAATCCTGCCGTCACAATCGCCACCCCCGGCACACAGGGGAGGCAGGGAGGGTGGAGCAATGCATCGAATCAGATCCGCAGCAGCGCTCGCTGTCGTGCTGGGCGTGGCCACCGGTTGCGGTGCGGCGGGCGCGGAACACCAGGAGGCCGGCGAACTGATCGCGACCTACTCCGAGGCCGGCCAGGGCCGGGAGTGGGTCGGGCAGGTGAACCTGGCCGAGGCGGTGGTGCTGGGTTCCGACGTCGATGTCGACAACTGGGTGAGCACGTTGCCCGGTGCCGATCCGGCCGAGTTCGTGGAGTTGGATGAGGTTGACCTGACCGAGCACTTCCTCGTCATCGGTGGCTACCACCAGTGCACCGAGACCAGTTCGATCATCGTGATCACCGAGGACGACGACGTCCGCGTCGTTTTCGAGGTCGCCTCGCCCGATCCCGACACGGTGTGTGACTGGTCGCCCTACACCCTCGACGTGTGGGCCGTACCCCTCAGCCTCACCGGCGGCGAGGTCCCCGGCTCGGTTCCGATCACCTCCGGCACCGGCTCCAGCACCACGGCACCGGAGCCGGCGCGACCGACGGCGGTCGGTGACTTCCTGGCTACCTGGGATGAGAACACCGTCGACCGTGATGCGATGGAGGCGGTGGCCTCGCACTTCTCCGGGCCGGTGCGGCACCAGAACTCCTTTGACGGCCTGGCCGCTGCCCTGGCCGACTTCGGCGAGTCCGGCCCCGGACTCCTGGCGGTCCAGGACGCGGATCCGAGCACGGCCCTTCTGCTGGTCACCGGCTACCACAGTTGTACCGAGCGCAGCATCGTCCAGGCCGACCTGGACGCCGACCCCACCCGGGTGTGGATCGAGATCGAGTGGGACGCCGATGTGGACTGCGTCTGGGCGCCCTACACCCTGGATGTGTGGCAGGTCGGGCTCGCGGAGGTCGGCGATTTCGTCTACGTCGAGGCCGCCGCGTAGCACCCATCGACTGCCACCTGGCGTTCGGCGTCAACGGCCTCGCCAGGGTCCAGCACGTGCACCGACAACCCGGTCTCGCCCGGCCGGATGTGGTCGCTCAGCTCCCACTCACGGGTGTACTGGCCGGTGAACTGCGGCCGGTAGGCGATGGGCGCGTCGGTGAAGAAGGCGTCCAACCGGGTGCGCAGTTGCGCCCTGACCTGGCCGTACCCGTGGCTGTCGAGGAAGTCGGCACTCGGGACGGGCAGCGGCTGCAGTACCTCCATCCCGGTGTAGGCGAGGGTCCCGTGCAGCAGGCCGAAGAGCATCTCCTGCAGTTCCCCGCTCTTGCCCCGTGGCCCGATCGAGCGCGGCCGATCGCCCAGCGTGACGACGACGAGGGCGCGTTTGCCGGCGAAGGGCCCCTGTTCGAAACGCAGCCGGCGGCCCGTGGCCGGGTCCTTCCCGAACGCGAAGCCGGAGTGGAACACCCTGTCGAACCACCCCTTGAGGATGGCGGGCATGCCGTACCACCACAGGGGGAACTGAAGCACGACGGCGTCCGCGGCGAGCAGTTTCTCCTGTTCGGCCACGATGTCCGGGGCGAGGCCCCCGGTGAGGTAGGCCCGTCGTACGTCGTCGGAGGGGTTGAACCGGCTTGGGCGTGAGATCACGGCATCCGGTCCGAGGACGGGGTTCCAGCCCATGGCGTACAGATCGGACTGCAGCACCTCGTGGCCGCGTCCCTGCAGGTGCGTCGTGGCATCGCGCCTCAGGTGCCCGTTCAGCGAAGCCGGCTCCGGATGGGCGCTGACCCAGAGAAACGTGTGGGGAGGCGTCGTCGTCATGCTGCTACTGTCACAGCCCGACGTCGACGGCGGAAGTACCGAAATTCTGTGCCGGTACGGCCATTCGTGGCCGAGAGGAGGAAGCGTGCGAGCATCGGTCCAGCGAGCCGCGCAGGTGTGTCCGGTGGAGATCGCGGTCGCGGTCCTCGGGGGAGCCTGGAAACTCACCATCGTCAAACACCTGCTGGAGCACGGCGTGCACCGCACCCACGAGTTGCACCGACGCCTGCCCACCGCCAGCGAACGCACGCTGACCCGTCAACTGCGGGAACTGGAAGAGGACGGCATCATTCAACGCACGGTCCACCCGCAGGTGCCCCCGAAGGTGGAGTACGCACTCACCGAACTGGGCACCACGCTGCGTGCGGTGGTGCAGCAAATGGACCATTGGGGCGCCACCTATGGCACCACCCAGGCTCCCGCCACCGCGCGGACGACCTGAACGATGGATCCCACCACACTGGACGTGATTGTCACCGTCGTGGCTGCGCTGCTGCTCGCGGTGGCGGTTCTGGGCACGATCTTCCCGATCCTGCCCGGATCAGCGTTGACTCTTATCACCGTCGTCGGCTGGGCCTGGATCCTGGGGTCGGGTGCCTCGTGGACGGCCGGCATCATCGGCGCGGTGCTCGCCCTGGCGGGGATGAGCGCTTCCTTGATCCTGACCGGCCGGAAGATGCGTCGAGAGCGCATCCCGAACACTCCGGTCCTGGTCGGCGTGGCCGGCGCCATCGTGGGCATGTTCGTCATTCCGGTCGTCGGGCTGTTCCTCGGCTTCGCCATCGGGCTGCTGGCCGCGGAGTGGTACCGCCGGCGCGACCTCCGGGCCGCGCTGCGTTCATCCGTGGAGGCGATGAAGTCGATGGGGCTGGGGATGATCATCGAGTTCATCTGCGCGTCGTTGGCGGCGTCGGTGTTCGCGATCGGTGCGTTGGTGCACTTCTGAGTTGGCCAACGCCGACACTGAATATCTGGAGGGCTCGGCCGCCAAGCCGATGACGTCGACTCCTGCTAGCCCTGCTCGGGTCTAGCCACCGCATGCCGGAACTGGCGCCCGACATCGGCTGGTCGATCACCGCAGGTGTGGTTGCCTCAGCGGGCATGGCCGACTCTGGCGTTCTCCCCGTCCGAGCGGACCGCCAGAAGTCAACTGCCGCCTACCCGGACCAGGCCGCTCTCGTAGGCGAGAATCGCCAGTTGTACCCGGTCCCGCAGGCCCAACTTGGCCCAGTCGATGCTGACAGCGCCTGGCACGCCCGCTTCTTGCGGCGTCACCGAGAGGGCGTTCAGATAACGCCCCCTCACCGGACACATCACCGGACTGGTCTTACGGGACGGACCGGAACGAGCACGGACGTTAGCGCAGGTCAGCGGAGCGCTTCTGCGTTGAACGTTCCGGCTACGGGACGTCCGGACATGGCTGGCTGAGGCTCTCGGCCTCTACGAATGCACGTGACGTGATCAGCTCGGCAACCGCCGTACGCCATAGCGCAGGTGGAGCACTCGGATGCCCTGAATGATCAGGTCGGGATCGTCCAACAGGTGCTGAGCATCGACCGACCCGAAGAAGCGCTTGCCGGAGCCGAGCACGACGGGGACGACGTCCATCCGCACCTCGTCAACGAAGCCCGCGGCGAGGAACTGGCCGCCGACGTCTCCGGCCGCGACCTCGACGGTGCGGTCACCCGCGAGTTCCCGCGCCTTGGCCACCGCTGCCTCGATACCGTCGACGAAGTGGAACGGCGCCTCGAGGTCCCACCGATCCGGGGGCGGGCGGTGGCTGACGACGACGACGTGGTCAACCCCAGCCGGCGGCGTCCCGTCCCAGCCGTTGGTGATGTCGAAGACGTGGCGCCCGGCGATCGTCACCGCAATCTCGTCCCAGTAGGGTCGGACGTAGTCGTAAGACGCCTGCGACACCTTCAGCACGCCGGTCTCATCCAGCGCCACCTCACCGCTGACCAGCCACTCGAACAACGGCCCGGGGTCGTCGTTCTGGGCTGCGATGAAGCCGTCGACCGACACCGACGCGTACATGACTACCTTGCTCATGGGGACTCCTTCGATGGGGCTCTGCCCCTGAAGTCTGCGGCGCGTCAAGCTGTTCGCTCTTGTACGAAATCAATCGGCCGGCAACGGCCAGCCGTCGAGCACGTGGCCGGGATGCTCGCGCAGGAAACGTCTCCGGACCTCGACGTACCGGGTCGGCGTGAAGCCGGTGAACTCTCGGAACTCGTGAGCGAAGTGCGCCTGGTCGAAATAGCCGGCGCGAGCGGCAAGGTCTGCCCAGTCGATCGGGTCGGCGGGGTCGAGAGCGAGCACGGTGGTAGAGAAGCGGTGGGCTCGGGCCAGCCGCTTCGGCGTGACGCCGATGACCTGCTTGAAACGTCGTGCCAGATGGGTGCTGCTGACACCTCGCGCCGCGATCAGATCGCCGATCGGCACCGTCCCACCGGACGCCGCGATGGCGGCGCTCACGTGGCGAACCAGATCCAGGCCGGGGATCTCCCGCAGGTGACGCGTCAGCGCCTCCTCGAGCAGCGTCAGCATCTGGTCGGGTTCGGCCACTGCGGCCACCTGGTTCCGCAACTCGGCGATGGTCGGCCGACCCCACACCTGCTCGATGGTCGCCGGCCGGTCACGCAGTTCGTCCGCGGCCATCGGCAGGAACGGTGCCAGCCCCCATGGCTTGAAATGCACGCCGACCGACCGGCTGGGAATCGGGTAGCTGAAGTCCCACGCACGGGTGGGCGTGCTGACCACACAGCCGTCTGCGTACTCGGCCGCCTCGACGGCGTTGCCCGCCCGGATGTGGAACGGCGCCCCGAGATTCACGATGAGCAGCGGTGCCGGCGCCGCTGGCAGCGTCAACCGGCGGTACGGCGGCTCGCCCGCCAGGTAGTAGATGTCGTGGACCAGGCCGTCGAGCGGCGGTCGCAGCGTCCTGGACACGTACTCCATGCGTACAGCATTGCCCACGACGCTGCCCGAGGCTGAACCGCAGCAGCGCCCCAGGACTCGCCGGACCGATTGCTTCCCCCGTAGGACGATCCCCTGCGGGACGTCACCACCGCACCTCCCGATCGTCGCCTGTCTCTATGCCAGCGAGCCGGCGGAAGCACTTCGGCTGAAGCTGATCGCGATGTCGGAAGGACATGCCATGCTCCGCCACATGGATGGTGGTCCGCATGGATAGTGGCTGGATCAGCGCGGTCGTCGCCGGGATAGCGAGCCTCGCCGGGGCTCTGGGGGCGGGGTACATCGGGGCCCGAAGTGCACTTCGACGCGACATCGAGCTGAAGAGGAGGACAGCGGCTCAGGTAGCGGCGACCGAGATCGTCGAGGAATTGCACGCTCTCCGAGACGTCATCAAACGCTCCAGGTCCGCGGAGGTGCGACCGACCGAGGTCTCCCAGGCGACCGCCCGTTTCCAGCGTGCGTGGGAACGACAATCGCATCGTCTTCCCGAGGGGTGGCCCCACTTCGACCGTGAACTGATGCAAGCACTAGGGACGCACTTCGGGGCGGTCGGGTGGTCACATCGCTTCCCGGAGCACGCGCGGAAGCCACTCGCGGAGCTTGACCCGGTGTGGTGGGAGAACGCCCATGAGTACGTGCGACACCTGGGTTACTGGACCGCGCGATGGGGTGACGACCCGGACCGCGGAAAACAAACTCCACTCGGATTCGACCCATGGCTGACGCGGAGGAACATGCTTGCGAACGGACCACCGCCCTCATTTGCTACTCGCTTCTTCCAGCGGGTGCTAGGCGCATGAGTTGCACGTGCGTTGCACATGGCTCGGGGAACTGCCGTGGTGACGCTCCGCAGGGGGATCCCCTGTGGGTGCCCCACAGGGCAGGTTCGTTTCCGTGGGCGACCTTTGTCGCCAACGTGGGCAGGTGTGTGGTGATCGGCGTCCTGATGGTTCTCCTGACCGAGTTCGGCGGTTGTCCCCAGCCTCAGCGAGGACCTGCCCCTGAGCATCGTCCTCATCGACGAGGCGGACAAGATCCGCGCGTTCCTGCCGCAGCTCAACGGGATCATCACCGAGGGCATCGCCGTGATCGACGACGTCGAGGTCGTGCGCCACTTCGGCGACACCCCCACGGAGCCGGCATGACGCTCGTCCTGACAGCACGTTCGGCTACGAGACCATGCGCCTGTCCGAGAGGGGCTCCCGCCTCTACGCCCTGGTCAACATCCTGCTCAGGCTCGCCGCCGGCCTGGGCGCCGCCTGGGCCGGGCTCGCGCTCGCGACGGCCATCTGGCCATCGGCGTGAACACCGGTGGCGCCAACACAGCCCTCCGCGCCGCTACGATCCTGGGCTCCCGGGCGGCACCGGTGTGCAGCGTTCATCGGGTGGAGCAGAGCGGGTCAGTCTTTCCGCCCGCGGTGGCCGTGGATGACTTGCCGAAAACGTCGGCGGCATCGATCGTGGCCATGGGCGGGTTTCTGCCGCAGTAGGTGAGCAGTCAGGCTGTCGCGGGGGCCAGCGGCACCAGCGCATGCCAGAGGATGAGGAGCATTCATGACGCTCACCGCGGGCGGCCGGGTCGGCCTGGCCGGAGCGGCGGTTGTCGGGGTCGCCTTCGGCATGGCCCGTTACGCCTACGGCCTGACGCTCCCCGACATCCGGCAGGAGTTGGGGCTGTCCGAGCTGGTGCTCGGCCTTGTCGCCAGCGCCACGTTCGCCGGCTACCTGGCTGGCCTGCTCCTCGCAGGCCCGCTCGCCGCTCGCCGCGGCTCGCGCGCTCCCACGACCGTGGGCGGGACCTGCGGCGCCCTGGGGGCGCTGATCGTGACGGTCGCGCAGTCCCCCTGGCTGCTGGCAGTCGGTGCCGTCCTGGCCGGCAGCGCGGGTGGCTGGGTCTGGGCACCGTACTCCGACATCGTGACGCGGACGGTGTCCTCGCGGCAACAGCCCAAAACGTTGGCGATCATCACGACCGGCACCAGCGGTGGACTGGTTATGCTCGGTGGCTTCGCCGTCCTCGCCGCCCTGGGATCATGGCGGCTGGTCTGGGCCGGCATCGCCCTGGCCGCCACGGCCGCCGCCGTCCTCAACCTGCGCCTGG
The DNA here is from genome assembly GCF_049725185.1 of Pseudactinotalea sp. Z1748. Classification (NCBI taxonomy): domain Bacteria; kingdom Bacillati; phylum Actinomycetota; class Actinomycetes; order Micrococcales; family Cellulomonadaceae; genus Pseudactinotalea; species Pseudactinotalea sp. Z1748. The sequence continues at coordinate 139,517 of NZ_JBMPQB010000007.1, forward strand.
TGCCGCGGACCCGGCCGGGCCCACGCGCGGACGGACAGCGCGGCGGGCCCTCGCTCGCTAGAGCGCTGCGCGTCCCGGCCGCCTACTCCGTGGTCTACTTCGCGGTCGTCGTCATCTACTTCACCTACGCGGCGGACGCCCTCGACGCCAGCGCCCTCCCGACCGCAGCCATCCCGGCGCTGTACGCCGCCATCGGCCTCACCGGCATGGTGGGAGTGACGACCGGTGCCCTCGCGCAGCGACTGGGCAGCCTCAGGGTCGCGGCGCTGTGCCTCGTGACGCTGGCTGCGGCGCTGGCGCTGCTCGGGCTGGCCAGCGATTCCCCGGCCGCGACCGCGACCTCAGCGTGCATCTTCGGCATGGGATACATGACCGGGTCGGCGATACTCGCTGTCTGGACCGCCGAGCTGGTGCCCGACCGCGCAGGCGCGGCATTCACGGCCTGCCTGGTCGTGGGAGCCGTCAGCTCGGTGGCAGCCCCGGCCCTCGCCGGTGCAGCTATCCCCAACCTCGGGCTGGGGACGCTGCTCGTCCTCACCGCCGCGGTCGCACTGCTCAGCGCAATGGGGCTGATGCTGCATGGACTCCCGAGACGAGGCACCGTTGCGGAAACCGGGCGCTGACACAGGAGCACCACTCGCCGTCGACGCGCACACCCTGCATTGTGAAGAACCACGTTGATGACGTGTAGTAAGGGCTGAACTGGGCTGCCGTAGTCCCCAGGGGGTCGGCGCCTGAACAGCCCACGCACATGAGGCGGTCACGTCACACCGTCTAGCCCGTGAGGGTCAGGATCAGTTTCACGGCCGCGATGATCAGCACCAGCCCGAGCAAGCGGTAGTTGCTCTTCGTGGCGGCGGTCCGGGAGCCGTACCGGGAGCCCAGATACCCGCCGGCTAGGTACAGCTAGGGCCAGCGGCACCCAGGTGGCACCCACGGCTGATGCGCGCTCGGTCCCGATGGCCGATCCTCAACCGGACGGGTGCCGATGCTGTGCTGGCAATGCTGTTAAAATGACTGCATGGTTGCTATCACGGTACGCGAGGTGCCGGACAACGTTCGGGACGAACTGGCGGCGCGTGCTGCCCGCGCGGGGATGTCCCTGCAGGAGTACCTGCGCGGCATGCTCATCCAGAGCGCCGGGCGGCCTGCGGTCGACGACGTTCTCGCTCGTGCTCGCTCCCGCGTTGAGGCCACCGGCGTCCGAGTCGACGCCGAATCGATCCTCGCCGCTCGCGACGCCGATCGGCGATGAGGCCACGCGTCGTTTGCGACGCCTCCGCGGTGGTAGCGGTCCTGTTGGATGCAGGTCCCGATGGTCGCTGGGCCACTGACGCTCTCACCGGAACCGACCTCGCCGCTCCCAGCCTGCTCCCGTTCGAGACAGCCAACATCATCCGCCGCCACGAACGCGCCGGGCTCATCACCCCTGACCAGGCTGCGCAGGCGCATTCCGACCTTCTGGACCTGGCCATCGAGCAATGGCCGTACGACCTCCTCACACCCAGGGCCTGGCAACTTCGCAAGAACCTGACGACCTACGATGCCAGTTACGTCGCCCTCGCCGAACTTCTTGGCACCCCGATCGTCACACTTGACCGTCGGATCGGCCGCGCACCCGGCCTGCGCTGCACAGTCACTACACCGTAAGCCGATCCCTTGCGGAACGTGGCTTGCCTCTGCGCCGAGGAGGCTGGCGAGCCCTACGGCCGGAGCGCGACTGGTTCTTCAACCGGGAGGGTGCGACATGTTCCGATAAGGGGCTCGGCCACCTGTTCGGCAACGCTTCGCCGTCCTTGCCGTCGCCGTGACGATGAGCGTCTCACCGTCCGTGACCTTTCGGTGCCAGACTGGCTGGGTGTTCGATCAAGGGAAGATCGCTGTGGTCACCGGAGCAACGGGTGGAATCGGTAGTGCGCTAGTGGCTGAGCTCCTGGGACGGGACTTCTCCGTGGTCGCCATCGGACGGAACCTGGAGAAGTTCGCGGAGGTCGAATCGCACCGCCAGCTCCGGGTCGTTCAGTGGGACCAGGGCCAGGATGGCGAGGTGCCGCAGGAGCTCTCGTCCCTGACCCGGGTCGATGTTCTGGTGCACAACGCGGGGATCGCGCCCATCAGGACGGTGGCCGACACGACCACGACGGGGCTGGCCCACATCATGTCGGTGAACCTGATCTCCGCGGCAGCCCTGACAGCGGCCCTCCTGGGCGCACTCCGGGCCGTCCGTGGTCACGTCGTCTTTGTGAGCAGTTCTCCGGGCCTGCGCGGAGTTCCCGGCTGGTCCGGCTACATGGGCAGCAAGTCGGCACTGAAAGACCTTGCCGACTCGCTTCGACATGAGGAGCGGAATTCGGGGGTCAAAGTGACGACGGTGTTCCCCGGAGCCGTCGCGACCGACCTATTGAGACAGGTCCGTGAGGGTCGTGGCGGCCAGTACCACCCAGACCAGTGCGTCAGCGCGTTCAGCGCAGCAAAGCTGATTGCCATGGCCCTGGACCATCCCGAAGACGGATACCTCACCGACGTGTCCTTCACGAAGCCCTAGTCGCCAGGGGCGTTCTCATGGTGCGAAACGCCCAGCAGGGCCGCAGGAGGATCGCACTGCGGCACACCGGTCCGTGGGCTGATGCGGCCCCAGCAGGGCTGGGAGTTCGTCCCGGCACGGACCAACGCGCTGGCACCGCCGGCCCAGTGAGGACGGTCAGTAGTCACCGGCGGCGTCATGCATGCGATGAGGCTCCTGCCTCGTGCAGGGCCTGTTGCCAGAATGCCGACTCCATGCGCGTGGCAGTGGCGAAGATCCGGCTGATCACAGCACGCCGGGAATCGGTCAGGAACCGCTCGGCGAGTGTGTCGATCACCCTGATCTCGGCCTGTGCGCCGGCCTGGAATCCGTCCGAGGCGTAGGTCTCGATCCACTCCCGGTAGGGGTGGTCGGCGACCTCGTCGAGACTGGGCTCCAGCCGACGGCCGATCTCGGCGTAGCCGATCACACAGGGGGCCAGGGCAACGTGCAGGTCCAGCAGATCCCCGGCGAGACCGGTATCCAGCACATAGCGGGTGTAGGCGACAGTCCCGGGCTTCTCCGGGGTGCTCTCCACCTCCCCCCGGGTCAGCCCCCAGCGTTCGGTGAGCCCGACGTGCAATTCGGTCTCGCGCACGATCAGCGCGAGTCCCTCGTGTGCGTTCCGGATGTCGTGCAGGGTGCGGCTCTTGAAGGCCGCGAGTGCGTAGGCGCGCGCGAAGTGCACCAGGAAGTGGTAGTCCTGCACCAGGTAATCCTGGAAGTTCGCCAAGGGCAGCGTGCCGGCGTCCAGATGCCGCACGAATGCATGATCGATGTAGTCGTTCCACTCACTGGCGTTCGCCGCCTTGAGTTCAGCGAAGAAGGACATCGAGATGGTGCCACCTTTCCTACGCCGGCATTACCCGGACAGGTTCGATCGGTCTGGCGGCCGCGTCAGCCGTCTCTCAGCCCGTGCGTCGGGGCTCCCGAGGGGTCGGCGTCGACGCTACCAGTGCACCGCTGCGTCAGTGCCGGTGAGGATCGCCAGTTGCTGGGTGGCCCGGGTCATCGCGACGTAACGGTCAACCGCCACCGGTGTGCCGGTGCCCAAGTGCTGCGGGTCGACCAGTACCACCAGGTCGAACTCCAAGCCCTTGACCAGCTCCGGTTGCAATGAGCACACCCGGCCGGACCCAGCGAACGACGGCGCCCCGATCACCGCCCCGACGCCGGCGGGGTGCTGCACCGCTTGCGGGACGGAGTCCATCGGCGATGAACTCCGTCCCGCAAGCCCAACCCGCCGTGCCGAGCCGACCGGAGGATGCTCATCGAACGTCGCGGCCACGGCCCGTCTCGATCGTTTGGTTGATCTTTCCTTCGGTCCTGCTCCCGATGATTGCCGGCGCCGTACTTGGTGGACTCGACGGTATGACGGATTCCCTCGTTTGCCCGCGCTTCTCCGAGTTGTTGACCTCGCGTCGTGGGGCTCGGATTGCTCTCGGCGTGGTCGTGATGGTGCTGGTGGCGCTCTTCGGTCTCTTCGGTGGGGCTGAGGCTCCCCAGCGCACTGCACATGCACCTGTCGACTCCGAGTCACACCAGGTGGGTGAGCTCCTGGCCACGTTCCCCGATGCGGATGTGCAGTCCGTCCTGGTGGTCGGCTCGCGCGCGGACACCGGAGTGCTGACGGCGGCCGATGTCGAGGCCCTTGAGTCCCTTGTGCCCGTCCTGAGCTCGTCGGCCGGTGCTGAGGCCAACGGGCCGATGGTGAGCGAGGACGGACAGGCCGCTGTCATCGTTGTGCCGATCACCGTGGGTGAGAGCGGTTCGCAGACGGCGGAGATCGTCGAGGAGCTGCGTTCGGACATCGCCGGTGAGGCTCCTGCTGGCCTGGATCTCCAGGTGACTGGTGGTCGGGTGTTCGGGGCGGATGTGGCCTCGGCGTTCGAGGGGGCGGATGTCACTCTCCTGCTGGTGACGATCGCCATCGTGGCGGTGCTGCTGATCGTCACCTACCGCTCACCCGTCCTGTGGCTTGTTCCGCTGATCGTGATCGCGCTTGCCGATGGGCTCGCCGGCCGGCTGACGGCCGCTGCTGGCTCGGCGTGGGGCTTGGCGTTCGATGCGGGCATCGTCAGCGTGCTGGTGTTCGGTGCCGGCACGAACTATGCGCTGCTCCTGATCTCTCGCTACCGCGAGGAGCTCCTGACAACGGAGAGCCACCGGTTGGCTCTGAGCAGGGCGTGGCGCAAGACGGTCCCGGCGATCCTGGCCTCCAACATCACGGTGGTCCTCGCGCTGCTGACGCTCGTCCTGGCAGCCATCCCGATGACCCGCGGGCTGGGCATCCCCGCCGCGCTGGGTCTGCTGGTGGCGTTGGTGGCCGTGCTGTTCGCCCTCCCACCTCTGCTCGCGGTCCTCGGCCGCAAGATCTTCTGGCCTTTCGTCCCCCGTCCCGGCGTGACTCCTCGACAGGGCCGGGCCTGGCGGGCGGTGGCCTCGCACGTGGTGCGGCGCCCGGGCACGAGCATGCTGGCTGCTCTCGCGCTGCTCGCCGTGATGGCCACCGGTCTGTTCGGTACCTCGATCGGGCTGGACCAGTTCGAGAAGTTCCGCGTGGAGTCCGAGTCGGCCACCGGCCTGGAGGTCCTGTCGGAGCACTTCCCGCCCGGCGAGGCCCAGCCGATCTTCGTCGTCACCGACAGCAAGTCCACCGACGACGTGCTGACCGCGGTCAACGGCGTCGAGGGTGTCGTACGTGCCCACCCGGCCGGCACGACCGCCGACGGGGAGTTGACGAGCCTCATGGTGACCGGCGCGTACACGCCGAGCACCGACCAGAGCCTCGACCAGGTCGAGCAACTGCGCGGGGCCGTCCACGGTGTGCCCGACGCCGATGCCCTGGTCGGTGGAGCCGTTGCCGAGGACCTTGACGCCCGGGTAGGTAACGAGCAGGACCTCGTGCTCGTCGCGCCGCTGGTGCTCACGGTGAGCTTCTTGGTCCTGGTGCTGCTCCTGCGCTCCGTCGTGGCACCGGTGCTGCTGCTCGTGGTGAACCTTGTCAGCGCCGTTGCCGCGATCGGCGCTGGAGCATTCCTGAGCCGGGCGCTGTTTGACCAGCCGGCACTGGACCTGCAGGTCCCGCTGCTCGCGTTCCTGTTCCTGGTCGCTCTGGGGATTGACTACACGATCTTCCTCGTGCACCGTGCCCGGGCAGAGGCCGAGAGGCTCGGCACCCGCGCTGGGATGGTCGAGGCCGTCACCAACACCGGTAGCGTCATCACCAGTGCCGGGATCGTCCTGGCGGCCGTCTTCGCCGCGCTAAGAGTGTTGCCTCTGGTGACACTCAGCCAGCTGGGCCTGATCGTGGGGCTGGGAGTGCTCGTTGACACGCTGATTGTCCGTACGGTCATCGTTCCAGCGATCTTCAGCCTCGTGGGCGAGCGCATCTGGTGGCCTGGCCATCTCAAGTTAAGTGGAGAATCGGCGCATGAGTCTCGTGAGTTCACCGCTGTCGCGCACTGAGCCGGCCGGATCGGCGCCCGCGGCGAGCACCGTGCGGGCTATGGAGGTTGGCCAGCACCTCATTGCCGGTGTCCTGACCGTGATCGGTGTCATCCGCGCGATCGGTGTGGGAGTCATGCCCGCGGCGGCGGTCAGCGCGGGCGTGGCGATCCTGGTCTGGCACGTCGCCGGCACGATCCTGCCGTCCAAGGTGCGCTCGTGGCCTCTGGTCGTTGGGTGGCTCATCGGGTTCGCCCTCGTGTGGGCCGCGGCCGTTGCCGTGTCGGCCGAGTTCGTCTGGGTGTCGTTTCTGCTGTGGCTGCTGGCCGGGCACCTCCTGCCCCTCCGCTGGGGCCTGGTGTTCTCCCTCGTCGTCTTCGTCGTCGTCGTGACTGCCCCGATCCTCCACTACGGCACGACGAGTTACGCCGACGTCTTCGGTCCGCTTATCGGCGGGATCTTTGCCTTTGGCATCTCCCGCGGTTACCTCCAGCTCCTGCATGATGCGGACGAGCGGGAGGAGCTCGTCGCCTCGCTCACGCGTGCGCAGCGGGAGATGGCCGAGTTGCAGGACGAGTTGGCCCTGGCCCAGCGCCACTCCGGAGCAATCGCCGAACGCACCCGGATTTCCCGAGACATCCACGACACCGTCGCTCAGGGGCTGTCCTCGATCCGGCTGCTCGCCCACGCTGAAGCCAACCGCACCGAGGACCCCTCGGCCACGCGCACGCTCGGCCAGGTCGAGACACTCGCCGGCGACAGCCTCGTCGACGTACGCAGGATCGTCGCAGCCCTCACACCGGCCGAGCTGGAGGAGGACCCGCTGGCCGCTGCGCTGCAGCGCATGCTCGACCGGCTCCGCGGGGAGACCGGGATGCAGGCCGAGCTCCATGTCGATGACACGTTGCCGACCCTGCCGACCGTGGTCGAGGTCGCGCTGCTGCGCACCGCGCAGTCGGCCCTGGGCAACGTCCGTCTGCACGCCTCGGCATCCCGGGTGGTCATGAGCCTCATCGACGCCGAGGACTCCGTGCGCCTCGACTTCATCGACGACGGCACCGGCTTCGACGTCACCGCCTGGGAACAGGCCAGCGACCGGCCCTCCTCGAGCTACGGGCTGCAGTTCATGCGCTCCCGCCTGCGCGAGCTCGGCGGTGGCCTGGACGTCGAGAGCACCACCGGCGAGGGCACTGCCATCTCCGTGCACCTCCCCATCCACCACCCGACCCAGGAGAAGCCATGACGACCACCGTCTTGCTCGTCGATGACCATCCGGTCGTCCGCAGCGGACTGCGCGCCGTCCTCGACAGCGGTGAGGCCGTGCAGATCGTCGGTGAGGCTGCCACCGGCGAAGAGGCGATCACCCTCGCCGCACACCTCCACCCCGACGTCGTCATGTGCGACCTACGCCTGGGTAAGGGGATCGACGGCATCGCGACCACCGCAGCCCTGCGCGCACTCGACCCGGCCCCAGCCGTCCTCATCCTCACGACCTTCGACCGGGACGCCGAGATCCTCGGCGCCATCGAAGCCGGCGCCGCGGGCTACCTCCTCAAGGACGTCGCACCCGACGTCATCATCGACGGCATCCAGCGCGCAGCCGCCGGCGACATGGTTCTGGCTCCCGACCTGGCCTCACGCGTGCTGCGCGGCATGCGCAACCCGCTGCCCAGGCTCACGGCGCGCGAGATCGACGTACTCAAACTCCTGGCCACCGGCTCCACGAACAAAGAGATCTCCCGCGCCTTGTTCGTCACCGAGGCCACCGTCAAGAGCCACCTCAACCACATCTTCACCAAACTCGACGTCGACAGCCGCTCCCGAGCCGTTCACCTGGCACAACAAACCGGGCTCATCTAGCGCCCGACGACATCTCCAACTGAAGGACCCCACCCCGTGAAGAAGCTCTTCTACGCCTCGTTCGCCTACATGCTCGTCGGCGTCGGCTCCGGCCTGTTCTACCGCGAGTTCACCAAACTCAACGACTTTCCCGAAGGCCAGTTCACCCAGCTCGGCCTCGCCCACACTCACCTGCTCACCCTCGGATTCATCGTGCTGCTCATCGTGCTTGCCCTCGAGAAGGCGTTCACGATCTCCAGCAGCAAGAAGCTGTTTGACTGGTTCTTCGGGCTCTACAACGCCGGAGTGATCCTCACCTCCGCGATGCTCATCGCGCACGGATCCCTCACCGTCCTGGGCCAGGAGTCGAACAAGATGATCGCCGGTATCGCCGGCCTGGGCCACATGCTCATCACCGCCGGAATGATCGTCTTCTTCCTCGCCCTTCGCCGTGCCGTCCTGCGGCCCGCGCCGGCTACGAACACCACCGTTCAGGCCGCAAGCGCATGAACTTCCTCATGGAGTGCTCAGTTTCGGAGTTCGATTCGCGCACACTCCGAGCGGGATCAGTTCCCGCTTTCCCCACGGATCAAACTCCTTGGACCTCCATGATGAAGTCCCCTCACGCCCCGGCCCACCCCCTAGAGCCGAGGTACACGCTCGTCATCCGCCTCGACCCGCTTTACCGCACCGCTGGCCTCCTCAAGGTCCTCTCGGTGCTGCACTCGCGACGCGTCACCATCCACCACATGCAATACGGGCCGGGCGACGACCACGCCCACGTGGCCACTGTGGAGTGCTCGCTAGGACCTACCGGGGTCGAAACGGTCTGCAGGAGCGTCGCGAACGCCGTGCCAGTCCTAGCCGTCAGCAGCGGTACCGCAACGGTCGGACTGGACCAACAGGGTGCGCCGTCGCCGCATATGCGCAGGGCTTCCGTAGTGAGCCCGACCTCCGTCCCGGTGGGGGATCGGCCTACAGAACGTCGCCAGTGAAGACCGCTGTCGCTCTCGACCGGACCCACAGGTCTTCTGGAGTTCTCCCGGGTTGGAAGCCGAAGTGTTCCAGCATGGCGGTCGCCTCAGGGAAGTTGGCGGCGACTGCGTCGGGGGTGTGGGCGTCACTACCGAAGCTGACCGCCTTGCCGCCTGCTTCTGCCCACCACTCGGGAATCCAGGACCAGAGGCGGCGCGTGTTCATCTCCAGTGCCCGGTCGCCGTCCGCGATCGACCGCATTGCGCCCCTGAATGCGTCCTCAAATGGGCGCGGATCGAAAGGTCCCACCGTGGCGGTGGGCCACGTCCGAATCGCGTAGTCGATGTGCGCAAGCACTTCGAACACGTCGGAACCGTTGACCATGACAGGAATCTGTTCGAGGTAGGCGTTCATGACCACAGTCGGGTTGTGCTCGCGGAACAGTGTGCCCGGCTCCGCGCGGCCGTTTCCGAGGTCGAGTGAGTGCAGGGAACCGAGAACGCGATCTATGAGATCTAGGTCAATCACCTCTGCCGCCTCGCGGCCGAAGAGGTGCGGCTGGCCGAACTCGACTCCGGTGTGGATGCGCAGGCCAGGAAACTCGTGGCGCACACGATCGATGGCCTCGAAGTAGCCGACCGTGTCGAATGGTGCGAAGTCGACTCTGCCCGCACTGTTCAGGAACCCCCGTTGATGGGGCATCAAGTCCTCTGGCTCTGCCCGCCAAGTGTCGGGGATGTCGAGGTGCTCGGTGAAGTAGATCGCTTCGAGACCGATCCTCACTGCATAGGCGCACGTGGCTCGCATACGTCCAGTCGCGCGCGACGTGGGGCCACCGGTATCCCATGACCACTCGCTATGAACGTGACTATCAGCAGGCAACATCATGAATCAATGATGCCCGTGGAGGATCAACACCTGTTGGCCGGGCCCCACGCGACTGCTAAGGCGGAATCGGTGGCCTGCCTGGGTCCGACCTGCGGGCGCAATGCGTCCGGTCGAGAATGATCCCGAAGCAAGACGACCCGATCGCCCATCCACTTGCGGTAACCAGTTTATAAGGTCGCCAGAAGAGGCCTCCTATGACCTCGTGTCTCCCATTAGGGTCGCTGGATATCGAAGTTGCTGGCACTTTCGACAGGACACGCATGGAACTCGCTGGGCTAATGCTTGCCGCTCTCGCCGGGTTGGCGATCACCGCGGTTGGAGTCTTATACCTCGTGAAGCCCCGGATGATGGCTGCCACCTTCGGCCTGCCGGTCGTCCCACATGAGGAGGCGACGCCTTGGCTCCGACTCAAAGGGATTCGCGACCTCGCGACCGGCGTAGTGGCCGGCACGCTTATCCTCGCGGCGCCACCCACCGTCGTCGGCTGGGCGCTCCTTGCATTCACTCTTGTTCCGGTAGGCGATGCCGCAACAGTGGTCGCATCGCGGGGAAGCGCCGGTGCGGCATGGGGCATTCACGGGACAACAGCAGCATTCATGCTGGTCGGCGTGGTTCTCCTGCTCCGTGCATGACTCCCGTCGGGGAACGTAACTCTTCTAGCAGGGTCGATCTCCCCGCACCTGACATCCCCGTCACGGGAACTCGCGTCACGACCGCGATTGTCGTGCGAAGGGCTCAACTGGAGGACGAGCATGCAGCCGAGGCCCTACCCAGGCGTTTCACCTATGGGTGTCAACTCTCAACGCTCATACAGCCACGGCCCGCAAGCAAGCGGACTCATAGCCAGTGGTGCCTCTTGAACACGGCGTACAGGACCGCACCGAGAGCGACCATCCCGAGCAGGGCGAGGGGGTAGCCGTAGGCCCAGTCGAGCTCTGGCATGTGGTGGAAGTTCATGCCGTAGATGGTGCCGACCAGGGTGGGGGCGAGGAGGATGGCCCCCCATGAGGAGATCCGTTTGACCTGCTCGCTTTGTTGGTAGGTGGCCTCAGTGACTCGGCGCGTCTCTTCGCTCTGCTGCTGGGCCACCAGGGTGGCGTTGACTGCCAGGGCGTTCTGCAGCAGGCTCCGAAACGCGTCGGCACGTTCGACCACATGCAACGTGTGGTCGTGGACGTCACGAAGCCGGTGACGCAGTTCCACGTCCACGTCGTCATTGACGAAGCCCTGCTCGAGCCCTTCGAGCATGCCCACCAGGGGGTGGGTGGCGCGCTGGAAAGCCATGACCTCACGGGAGAGTTCGTAGATTCGGCGTGAGACCGCCGGGTCGCTGTCGAAGAGCTGATCCTCGATCTCGTCGATGTCGTTCTCCAGGCCGACCACCACCGGGCCGTACTGGTCCACGACCTCGTCCAGGATCGCGTAGAGCACCGCCTCGGGACCAAGACGGAGAACGTCCGGGTCGGTCTCGAGACGGTGCCTGACCCGGCCGAGGTCAGGTTTCGCCTGTCGCCTGACGGTGACGACGAGACCAGGACGGGTGAATACGTGCAACTCACTGAACTCGACCTGTTCGACATCCTCGAGGTATCGAGCAGGGTGCAGCACCGTGAACAGGGTGTGGCCATATCTTTCCAACTTGGGCCGTTGGTGCGCCTTGTCGGTGTCCTCCGCGACCAACCCATGCAGGCCGAACTCGCCCGCGATGAAACTGACCTCCTGGGAGGTGGGCCGGTAGAGCTCCACCCAGGCCATGCCACCATGTTGATGAAGCAGTTCGAGGGTCTGCTCCAGGCTGTCCGGTGTCGCGACCGGTAGGCCGTCGACGTAGACGGCGCTGGCTATCACGCTCATGAGTGCCCTCGTCTCAGGTGCCGTCGGCCGTTCAGCCCCATGGCGACCGCGTACTGCTCGGCGATGTCCTCCGCGGAGACCACTGCAGTTTCCATGTTGTCTGACATCGTTGCTCCTCTCGGGTCCCGGGGCCCGATCGGGTCCCGGAGCACCGATGTCGGCGCGACGCCAGTGAACCACGGTCGACGGCCCTGCGAGCAGGACCGTGGTTCATACCTACGCTCTACGCCGATGGCGGCGCGCCCGCGCGCCGGGATTACCGGCGACGTCTGCATGTCCAAGGACTTTAGTCGGTTGCGTCTGCGCGCCCGCGGAGGAGAGTGGGAGTGACCGAGGAGTCCAGTGAACACTCTGACCGAGCCAGCGGGCTACCGGCACCACACGACGCTCGACCTCAAGGAGGGCCGGCGAGGCTGTGGTGCTCGTGCAGGTCGGCTTTCTGTACGAGAGGAGCACACCGACCATGGATGTCACCATCGTCTACGAATCTGCCTGGGGGAACACCAAGGCCGTCGCTGAGGCGGTTGCCCTCGGCGTGACTACGCAAGCCGGCGTCAACGTCACGGTCCTCGACGTCGGTGCGGCACCGCCCGCCGACACCCTGGATACCCACCTTCTCGTCGTCGGCGCCCCGACACACGCTTTCGGCCTGAGTCGCCCGCAGACCCGCGAGGACGCCGCCCGACGCGGAGGCCACCCAGGCGACGCCGGGCTGCGAGAATGGATCGAGGCGGCCGGCAAGATCCGGCCGCCTGTGGCGGCCTTCGACACCCACGTCCGCCACCCGAACCTGCCGGGCGCCGCCAGCAAGAAGGCCGCCAAGCTGCTCCGTCGGCACGGCGCCACGCTCCTCGTCGAACCCGAGAGCTTCTACGTCCACGGATACGAGGGGCCGCTCCTTGCCGATGAGCTCGACCGCGCCCGGTCCTGGGGCACCGACCTCGCCGACCGGCTAGCGGAGGGGGCGTCCCAGGTGCACTGACACCGCCGCCCACGCCCGTACATCCGGCATTGAACTGCCCGCCGGCAAGACCTACGTGGACTCCGTCAGAGCGCCTCTCTCTTCGCCGACTACCAGCCGGTATCGAGCACGGCAGCAGCCGCCGCCATCCTCGAAGCGGTCGCTACTTAAGAGACGATGGAGGCTATGCAGCGAAGTTACGCCGAGTCGATCACCATCGCCGCTTCACCGGAGTCCATCTATGCCCTGGTCAGCGACGTCTCCCGCACGGGTGAATGGAGCCCGATCTGCCGTCGCTGTGAGTGGGAAGACCCCGACAACACCGGTGTCGGCGCGCAGTTCACCGGTTTCAATGAGACACCGCAGCGCTCCTGGCAGACCCGGTCAACGGTGGTCGCCGCGGAGCCAGGCCGGGCGTTCGCCTGGGAAGTAGGCGAGGGCTACGTTCGGTGGGGCTACGTGCTGCGACCGGTCGACGGCGGGACCGAGGTCACCGAGCACTGGGAATTCCTGCCAGCCGGGCTGGAGATGTTCGCAAGGCGGTATGGCGCGGAGGCGCCGGCCCAGATCGAGGAACGCACCCGCGCCGCACACCAAGGCATCCCCCGCACCCTCGCGGCGATCAAGGACATCGCCGAGGCGGAACGGCACACCACCGATCCACCCGCTGCGCCTCGCTGACCACACAAGCGCACCCACGCACCATCACCTCAGGGCCGGGCTTCCAGCACCATGAACATCGGGGTCTGGGCCGCACGCCGGAACCGGGTGAACCCGGCTTGACCGGCAACCTGCTCAAGTTTCGCCTGCCCCGCTTGGGCGCCCAGGGCCGCCTCAGCGCCCTGGGCGAGCGCGCTCGGAGTGCACACCATGGTCGAGACGGAGTAGAAGGTGCGGGCCCGCACGCTCTCGGCCGGGTCGTCGTCGGCGCGCGGTTCGGTGAACATCCACGTCCCAGACGGTGCGAGGGTGCGACGAATGTGCCGCGCTGCACCGACCGGGTCGCCCCACTCGTGCAGGGCATTGAAGACGCAGACCAGGTCGTAGTCGCGGCCGGGGAAGTCCTCCGCGGTGGCCACCTCGAAGGTGACGCGGTCGCTGACCCCGGCCTCGGCTGCCGCGGTGCGTGCCGCCTCGATCGAGGCGACGTGATTGTCGAATCCGGCGAACCGGGAGGCCGGGTATGCCTCGGCCAGCCGGATCAGGGCCTCGCCATGACCGCATCCGACGTCGACCACTCGCGCGCCGGACTCGAGCCGGGCCTGCATGCCCTCCAGGGCGGGGATCCAATTGGGCACCAGGTTGGCGCGATAGACCGGCCCGAAGAGACGCTGTGTGCCCACGTACAGGTCGGGGTGGTGCCCGCCCCACCCGAGGCCGCCGTCGGAGGTAAAGGCGCGGGCGAGGGCGTCGACGTCCTTGTGGTTGGAACTGGCCGCGAGCATTCCACCGATCAGGTAGTTCGGGCTGGCCGCATCCGCCAGGCACGCCGCCTGTTCAGGGGTCAGCCAGTAGGTACCGCCCGCGGGGTCATGCTCGGTGTACCCGCTGGCCACCTGGGCGTTGAGCCACTCCCGCAGCAGCCGCGGGTGGCAGCCGGTCGCCTCCGCAAGGTCTTCGGGTGGGCAGGGACCATGGGCAGCGAGTGCGGCATAGAGCCCGAGCCGGTCGCCCAGCACCACGGTGGCGGCGTGCATCGTGGCGGCCTGGTCGGCGCCGTAGCGTTCGATGAACGCTTGCAGCCGGTCGGAGTCCGGGGTCGACGCCGACGCAACTCCGGACGGTGCGGCACCCGCGGAGTCCGGACCTCCAGGAGCGGCTTCGATCGCGTTGACTCTGCTCGGCATGACCCTCACCCCTGGATGTTCTGGTTGACATGGAACAGGTTGCTCGGGTCGTAGGCGGACTTGACCTGCAGGAGCCGGCCGTAGTTGTCGCCGTAGGTGGCGCGCACCCGATCCGGACCCTCATCCATCATGAAGTTCACGTACGCCCCGCCGACGGTGAACGGGTGGATCGCCTCCCAGTACGCGCGGGCCCAGCGGGTCAGTGGCTCCGCGAGCTGGGGATCCGGGTCGATGGCAGCAATGACCATGGACCAGGTGGCATCCCGGAATTGCCACGCGGTGTCGGCGGGATCGACGTCGTGCACCGCCCCGTCGATGGGGTACAGGTGCATCAGGGACTTCTCACCCGGTGCCCGGGCGGAGTGCTCCAAGTGGGCATCGATCGCGTCGTCGGGCAATTCCTTGACCACATCGCCCTTCCAGTACCACTGAAGTCCGGGCGGGAGCAGCGGGTCGAACATGGACTGCAGCGCCGGGTAGGGCATCTGGGTGCAGCCGTCCAGCAACGGCGTGGGCAGTTCGTCACGGATCGGGCGCATCGCCTCACGCGCTTCGTCCTCCGGCCCGTCGTAGCAGCACACCAGGACGCATGACTGCCTTCCCCGGATCTCCGTCGGGAACGGCGGCACCGACGGCACCCGCTTGAGTCCCAGGAAGGGGGAGAACCGGGGTGCGGCCCTGGGCAGGAAGTCGCGGTACCAGGCCATCACCTCCCGGGCGTGGGCGATGTCGAAGAAGATCGGCCCTGCGAACACGGTGGCCACCGGGTGTGCGCGGAACAGGAACCTGGTCACCACCCCGAAGTTCCCGCCACCACCGCGAACCGCCCAGAACAGGTCCGGGTGCTCCTCCGGGTTGGCGGTCACCAATCGGCCGTCGGCGAGGACGACGTCGACCTCGAGCAGATTGTCGATGGTGAGCCCGTGCTGGCGGGTCAGGTACCCGTGCCCACCGCCGAGGGTCAGGCCCCCGACCCCGGTCGAGGAGACGATGCCGGCGGGCACGGCCAGCCCGAACGGGTGGGTGGCGTGGTCGACGTCGCCCTGCGTGCACCCGGGTTCGGCGGTGACTGTGCGGGTCGCCGGATCGACCCGCACCTCCTTCATCGGCGAGAGGTCGATCATCAGGCCGTCGTCGCAACTGGCGAAGCCGGCACCGTTGTGCCCGCCGCCACGGACGGCGATCGGCAGCCCGCTCCCGCGCCCGTAGGCAACGGCGTTGATCACGTCCGCGGCACTGGTGCAGCGGATGATCATGCGGGGTTTCTTGTCAATCATGCCGTTGTAGAGGGCGCGGGTGATGTCATAGCGAGCGTCATCGGCGTCGATGACCTCGCCCCGGAGTCGTTGCCGCAGATCCAACATGAGGAGTCCCTTCTCGTGACCGATTGCCTCACGCTAGGAGCCGACATCGACAACGCGCATCGGCCCGATTGCCCAATCTCGCTCCGGTCATGGGTCATCTGACCCACAGCACCGGCGGGGTCACCCGGTCGGCGCCGGTCGGCGCCGGGCAGGCGTGCGCGGTCAGTGCCGTCAGGACACGGTCGGGCGGTCGGGACGCGGTCGGGCGTTCAGGACGCGGTCGGGCGTTCAGCGCGGTGAGCGCGGCACGAGGCCCTGCTCGAAGGCGTAGGCGGTGGCCGCTGTGCGGGAGGAGCAGCCGAGTTTGGCGAAGATGCTGGACAGGTGCCGGGCCACGGTCTTCCTGCTGATGAACAGCTCCGCCGCGACCTCCCGGTTGGTGCCCCCCAGGGCGACCACGGCCAGCACCTCCACCTCGCGCGGCGTGAGTTTGCCGGCGCCTCGGCTCGTCCCATCCAGGGCTGTCACCTGCTCGAGGTCACCGACTGCGCCGAGTTCGGCGAACAGCCGTTGCGCGGCCGCGCGTTCCCGGCGGGCGCCGTCGAGGTCTCCCAGGGCCTGACAGGTACGCCCGAGCAGAGCCTGCACCCGGGCCAACTCATACGGCACACCGAGTTCGCTCCACAGCCGGTGCGCTTCGCGCAACTCGCTCACCGCCCCCTCCAGGCGGTCCTGGGCCAGGTAGACCGCGCCTCGGGTGGCGTGTGCGGTGGCAGTGAACCCCGAGGTTGCGTAACGAGCCGCGATGCCGGCCACATCCGTGGCTGCCTGCTCCGCGACCTGCACCTCACCAGCGGCCAGCGCGACCTCGACCTGGGCGACCCGCAGCGGCAGACGCCGCAGCGCGTCCACGGCGGACCCGACGGCGATGGTGAGGCCGGCCAAGGCTGCATCGTGCTGGCCGCGCGCGCACTGGAGCAGAGCCAGGCCGGGCTGGGGATCGCGCCCCCGGGCACGAGCCTGCTCATAGGCAACGTCTGCGTCGTCATACTCCCCGCGCAGCCGCCGCAGTTCGGCGATCTGGTAGTGCGCTTCGGCGGCGCTCGCGACGTGCAGGTGCTCCAGATCCGCGCACACCTTGGCCGCCTCCGTTTCGGCCTCAGACCATCCGCCACTGGCCTGCAGGACTTGGGAGCGGTGCACCCGGCAGATCCCGGTGAACAGCACGGCCGCGGGCAGGCTGTCGAGCCACTGCGTGGTGGCGCCGGTCCAGGAAACCAGCCGGCGCACGTCTCCCAGTTCGTGGCAGGCAGCCATCAGGTGGCAATAGATGTTTCCCGCCCACGTCGGATGAAGATCCTCGGTGAGCACCGCGACCATCGCCTCGTCCAGAAGCGAGAGCCCCTCGGTGGTGCGGCCCTGCTTGACCAGCGCTCGTCCGTGCCCAACGATGCTCAGGGCCACCAGGTTGGCGTCGTTGTGTCGCCGGCCGAGCTCGGCTACGCCGGCCGCGCTCGCCACCACGTCATCGTCGACCGGCCCGCCCAGACCTGCCTCCACCTCGAGCATGTACATCAGGTAGCCACGCTCAGCGCAGTCGGGGTGATCCTCGAGCAGCCGCTGGGCGCGGCTCAGCCATCCGGAGCCCAGCACCGTATCGCCGCGGAGCAACAAATCGACCGCGATGTGAATCGCGGCCATCGCAGCCCGCGCGGGTAGGTCGCCCTCGAGGTAGCGGCGATAGGCGCGTTCTGCGGCAGCCAAGGACTCCTCGACCTCACCCAGCCACCAGGCAGCGTCCGCGAGCATGAACGTGTCTTCAGCGGCCAGGTCATTCTGAGCCTCTGCCTCGGCGAAGCGGTCGCGGGCAGCATGCCAGTCACGGCGCTGGTAAGCCGTCCGCGCTGCCGTCACCAGAGTTGCGCTCAAGTCCTCCACCGAGCCTCTCACCCTCGATGGTAATACGTGCCGCCGGCGGACCTCAGTGGATCCTGCTGGGTGGTCAAGCGGCATGCCTCAGATCGAGGAGGGTCCCAAAGGCGTCGAGACCAGAACTGCGGCAGCTCCCTGTGCGGGTGGGGATGGATGTGCCCGCGTCGCCGTATCTCTCGACAATCGCGACGGCACGGTCACTGCGCCATGTCGACGAAGCGCGTGTAGTGGCCCTGGAAGGCCACCACGATGGTGTCGGTGGGACCGTTGCGGTGCTTGGCCACGATCATGTCCGCCTCACCGGCGCGGGGGGACTCCTTCTCGTACATGTCATCGCGGTGCAGCAGGATCACGACGTCGGCGTCCTGTTCGATACTGCCCGATTCGCGAAGGTCGCTCATCTGGGGACGCTTGTCGGTGCGCTGCTCCGAGCCGCGGTTGAGCTGGGAGATCGCGATCACCGGCACCTCCAGTTCCTTGGCCAGCAACTTCAGCGCACGCGAGAACTCCGAGACCTCCTGCTGGCGTGACTCCACCCGCTTACCCGAACTCATCAACTGCAGGTAGTCGATCACCACGAGCTTGAGGTCGTGGCGCTGCTTGAGCCGGCGACACTTCGCCCGGATCTCCATCAGTGACATGTTCGGGGAGTCGTCGATGAACAGCGGGGCATCGGAGACCCGGCTCATCGTGCGGGCCAGCCGAGTCCAGTCCTCGTCGCGCATCGTGCCCTTGCGCATGTTGTTCAACGGCACCTGGGACTCCGCCGAGAGCATCCGCATGGAGATCTCGTTGCGGCTCATCTCCAGGGAGAAGATCACCGACGTCATCCCGTGCTTGATCGAGGCCGCCCGCGCGAAATCCAATCCTAGGGTTGACTTGCCCACAGCGGGCCTGGCCGCCACCACGACCATCTGCCCGGCGTGCAGGCCGTTGGTCAGGGCGTCGAAGTCGACGAAGCCGGTGGGCACCCCCACCATGCCGTCCCCGTGGTGGGAGGCGGCGTCGATCTCCTCCATGGTGGAGTTGATGATGTCCTTCAGCGGGACGTAGTCCTCGCTGGTGCGACGTTCGGTGACCGCGTAGACCTCGGCCTGGGCGGTGTTCACCAGATCGTCGACGTCCCCGCCATCGGTGGCATAGCCCAACTGCACGATCCGGGTGCCCGCGTCCACCAGTCGGCGCAGCACCGCACGCTCACGCACGATCCGGGCGTAGTACCCGGCGTTCGCTGCGGTGGGCACCGACGACAGCAACGTGTGCAGATAGGGCGCCCCGCCGATCCGGCCGAGTTCACCGCGTTTGGTCAACTCCGCCGAGACCGTCACCGCATCCGCCGGCTCGCCCCGGCCGTACAGGTCCAGGATCGCCTCGTAGATCGCCTCGTGCGCCGGGCGATAGAAGTCGGTGCCCCGCACCACCTCCAGCACGTCCGCAATGGCGTCCTTGGACATCAGCATGCCGCCCAGCACGCTCTGTTCGGCCGCCACGTCCTGCGGTGGGGTCTTGTCGAAGGACTCCCCCGGGGGAGCCATCTCCGCCAGGCTCATCGGCCCACCCCCTGGTTACGTCTCACAGTGCGCCTCGCCGTCCTCGCTGAAATTCCGTACTCATGTTCTACATCCGACCACTGACACGGGTCGGGCCGCACCGGTGCGGCGCCCACGTGACCCGGCCTGGCGTCGTCGGACTTCCCGGGTGCACTCCCGCCCTGCCCGGCGACCATCCCGGCGCCGTCTTCCCTGCGACGCCTGGATACCCACCCAGCGCGAGGCTAGGGCCCCACCGGCCGATCGCCAAACCCCGGCGTTCCCGCCCTGTGCACGAAGACCATCTAGGCTGTGGACACGGTGTGGACAGTGCGGCCCCTCGTTGTGCACAGGGCGGGGACACCGGTGTGGATAACTCCTCAGAAGCGTGCCGTCACAACGAAAAGTCCCTGTGGATGCTGTGCATGGAAAGAAGTCGGAGGATCCGTGGACGACACGCCCGCCCAACACGCCGACCGGGGCCGGGCACTGGATCGTCGCATCCTGTCCCTGGCTTGGCCGGCGCTGGGCGCACTGGTCGCCGAGCCACTCTTCGTCCTGATCGACTCCGCCGTGGTCGGCCGCCTGGGCGTGAACGAACTCGCCGGCCTCACCCTGGCCTCGACGCTGCTGGTCACCGCGGTGGCGATCTTCGTCTTCCTCGCCTACGCCACCACGGGTGCGGTTGCCCGCCAACTCGGCGCCGGGAACACCCCCAAGGCACTGGCCATGGGGATGGACGGGATGTGGCTGGCGCTCGCACTCGGCCTGATCACCATGACCATCGGGTTCGTCACCGCGCCCTGGGTGGTGAACCTGATGGGCGCCCCGGCCCCGGTGGCCCCGCACGCCATCGACTACCTGCGCTACTCCCTTCCCGGCGTCCCCGGCATGCTCGTGGTGCTGGCCGCCACCGGCGCCCTGCGTGGGTTGCAGGACACCCGCACCCCCTTCGTCGTCGCCGTCGCCGGGGCCATCGTGAACACCATCGGCTCCATCGGCCTGGTGCACGGGGCTGGGCTGGGTATCGCGGGGTCGGGCCTGGCCACCGCCCTGACCCAGATCGGGATGGGTGTGGTGCTGGCCGTGGTGGTGGTGCGCGGAGCCCGCGCGCACGGGGTCTCGGTCAAGCCAGCCTTCGGCGGGATACGGGCCAACGCCCGCGCGGGGATGCCGCTGCTGATCCGTACCCTGACGTTGCGCATCGCGGTGCTGCTGACCGTCGCCGCGGCCACTCACCTCGGGGCGGTCACGATGGCCGCCCACCAGATCGTCAACGCCATGTGGGGCCTGGCCGCGTTCGGCCTGGACGCCCTCGCGATCGCCGCGCAGGCGCTGATCGGGCACGGCCTGGGCCGGCGCGACGTGGAGTCGGTTCGGCGCATCATGCGCCGGTCGCTGCAGTGGGGCACTGCCGCCGGGGCGGTGCTCGGCCTGATCTTCGCCGGGACCGGCTGGTTGATCACGCCCCTCTTCAACGCCGACCCCCAGGTGCAGCAGGCCGGCGCCTGGGGGCTGGTGGTGATCGGGGTGCTGATGCCGATCGCCGGATGGGTGTTCGTGCTCGACGGCGTGCTCATCGGGGCCGGCGACGGACGCTTCCTGGCCTGGGCCGGTGTGGTCACGCTGGTGGCCTACCTGCCGTTGCTCGGGCTGGTGTGGTACTTCGCACCCCCGGGCGTGCCCGGCCTGATCTGGCTGTGGATCGCCTTCGCCGGTGCCTTCATGCTGGCCCGGGCGATCACCACCGGCATCCGCGCCCGCGGCAGCGCCTGGATGGTGCTGGGCGCGACGTAACAACCCGACGACGGCGGCACGCGAGTAGGTCAGGCATCGGCCGTGAGTGCTGGGAGCGCCTGCAGGCACCGCTCGGCCCGCGCGCCGTTGGAGGGCGACCCTGCCGTCCGGAGTGGCGGCGGGTGGGTCTACGCTGGTCCGTGAACGTTCACGGAAGGCCATGACGCAGTAGGAAACGGAGCACCGATGCCCACCACAGTCCGTTGGGCGGTCCTGGGACCGGGCCGGATCGCGAGGCGGTTCGCCTCCCAACTCCCGCACAGCCGGCACGGGCGGCTGACCGCCGTCGGCAGTACCGACGCCAGCCGGGCGCAGACCTTCGCCGAGGAGTTCGGGGCAGGCAGCACCGGAACCTACGAGCAGGTCCTGGCCGACCCGGAGGTGGATGCCGTCTACGTCTCCACCGTGCACACCACACACGCCGAACTGACCCTGAGGGCGTTGGCGGCGGGCAAGCACGTGCTGTGTGAGAAGCCGCTGGCACCCAACCACGGCACGGCGATGGCGGTGGTCGATGCGGCACGCAGTAGCGGAAAGGTGCTGCTGGAGGCGTACATGTACCGCTTCCACCCGCTGATCACCCACGTGCTGGACCTGGTGCGCCACGGCACGCTGGGAGAGGTCCACCACGTGGACGCAGCATTCTCCTTCCGGGCCGGCGGCACCGGGCGGCTGTTCGACCCGGACGTCGCCGGCGGCGGCATCCTGGACGTGGGCGGGTACCCCTTCTCCTTCGCCCAGGCGGTCGCCCGCGCGAGCGGCGTCAGCGGTGTCCCCGAACGTTTCCACGCCGGCGGGCAGGTGCGCGGGGGCGTCGATGAGTGGGCACTGGCCACGCTCGGCTTCACCGGCGGCCTCACCGCCACCATCCGCACCGGCATCCGGATGCACACCCCCTCCACCATCGCGGTACACGGCACCGCCGGCACCGTGACCATCACCGACCCATGGCTGCTGCAACCCGGTGACGCCGCGGCCACCATCGCCCTACTCGGCAGCGAACCGGAGGTGGTGGCCGCCGGGGAGGCACACACCTACGCCCTGGAGGCCGACGCGCTGGCCCGGGCCGCTGCGGCGGGTACCGGTGAGGTGCCCGAACTCCCACTCGACCACTCCCTGGAACTATCCCAGGGCCTGGACCGCTGGCGGGCCGCACTCGGGCTGCGCTACCCCTTCGAGACCGACACCGCCGACATCCCACCACTGCGGGAGGTCAGCGCCCCCACCACCGGGGGCATCCCGAGCGCACCGATCGAGGGTGCCGGCGAGTTCTCCCGCCTGGTGCTGGGTTGTGACAACCAGCCCGACCTGGCACACGCCTCGGCCCTGTTCGATGCGTTCTTCGCCAGCGGCGGCACCACCTTCGACACCGCTTACATCTATGGTGGCGGGCTGCAGGAACGCCTGGTCGGGCAGTGGCTGCGCAACCGGGGACTGCGCGATCAGGTCCGCCTCATCGTCAAGGGCGCCCACACCCCGCATTGCGACCCGGAGTCGATCGGGCGCCAGCTCACCGAGTCCCTGGAGCGTCTGGGCACCGACCACGCCGACCTGTACCTGATGCACCGGGACAACCCCCAGGTACCGGTCGGTGAGTTCGTCCAGGCCCTGGACGAACAGATCAGCGCCGGTCGGATCCGCGCCTTCGGTGGTTCCAACTGGTCACTGGCGCGCCTGCAGGAGGCCAACACCTGGGCGCAGGAGCACCAGATGCAGGGCTTCGCCGCCCTGAGCAACCACTTCTCCCTAGCCCGTGCCCTCGATGTGCCCTGGTCCGGATGCGAGCACGTGTCCGACCCGCAGAGCCGGCGCTGGCTCGAGGAGCAGCGGTTCCCGCTGTTGCCGTGGTCGGCGCAGGCGCGTGGCTTCTTCACCGGCCGGGCACACCCGCAGGATCGCTCCGATGCCGAGTTGGTGCGCTGCTACTACTCCGAGGACAACTTCGAGCGGCTGCACCGCGCATCGCAGATGGCCGCCGAACGGGACGTCCCGACGACGGCGATCGCCCTGGCCTACGTGCTCGCCCAGTCCTTCCCCACCTTCGCCCTGATCGGGCCACGTTCGCTGGCCGAGTTCCGTTCCTCGATGCTGGCCCTGCAGGTGGAACTGAGCGCCGAGGACGTGGCCTGGCTGGACCTGCGTGACCAGGAGGAGGCAGTTTCCGGCCCGGGACCGGAGGCGGGGGCCGGGGAGTCGCGCGGAGGCGCTCCGCGCGCGGGTGCCTGAGCCGATGGCCGCGCGCGGCAGGGTCACGATCCTCGATGTGGCGGCTGCGGCCGGGGTGTCCCGCCAGACGGTGACCCGGGCGATGAACGATATGGCCGAGATCGCTCCGGCCACCAGGGAGCGGGTGCTGCAGGTGGCCCGGGAGTTGCGGTACCGGCCCTCGCGGTTCGGCCGGGACCTGGTCAGCGGGCGGCGCCGCACCATCGCCCTGGTGGTGCACAGCCTGATCAACCCGTATTACCCAGAACTGGCCTCGGCCGTGGTGGGGGCGGCGGCCCGGTGCGGCTGGAACGTGGTGCTGGCCGACTCCCGTCATGCCAGCAGCCCGAAGCAACTGCTCGCCGATCTCGGTGAGCAGGCGGACGTCGTCGTCGGCTATCTGGGTGCCATCCCGCCCGACCACCGGGGTGACCTGCTTCCACTGGTGGTGATCGACGGCGATGCGGGATCCGGCCATGCGGTGGTGCGTTTCGATGCCGCCGCGGCGATGGCAGATCTGGCCGGCCACCTGGCTGGGGCAGGGGTGCGCCACCCGGTGATGGCGGTGCCCGGGTCCGGGAACGCGCGGGCCCGGGAGTTCGCCGCCGCGATGGCCCGGCACCAGGTGCCGGTGCGGGTGCTGACCTACCCGGAGCACGGAGCAGGGGCCGATGGGGACCCCACCCGCTCCGGCGG
This sequence comes from Pseudactinotalea sp. Z1748, assembly GCF_049725185.1. Taxonomy (NCBI): domain Bacteria; kingdom Bacillati; phylum Actinomycetota; class Actinomycetes; order Micrococcales; family Cellulomonadaceae; genus Pseudactinotalea; species Pseudactinotalea sp. Z1748. Next base: position 163,354 of record NZ_JBMPQB010000007.1, read on the forward strand.
TGAGGACCTGGACGGAGGGATCAGCGTGGCAGCCGCACTGGTGCGAGAGATCCAGTCCGGCGCCGCCGCGACCGATGCGGTGCTGGGTTTCAACGACCTCACCGCGTGCGGGTTGCTCAAGGGATTCCGCCGGGCCGGGGTCGCGGTGCCGGATCAGGTGCGGGTCGCCGGAATCGACGGGCTGAGCCTGGGCACGGTGGTCTCTCCGGAACTGACCACCCTGGCACTGGACCTCGACGAGGTGGCCGAGCACGCGGTGGACCTGGCGATCGAGATCTTCGACGGCAGGACCGGCCCCGGTGAAACCGAAGGCACCGCGCGGCAGGTGTCGCACCGCCTCCTGGTACGCGAGTCGGCCTGAGCCGGGGAGGCCGAGTGCGGGCGGATGGGTCGCGCTCAGCCGGTGCGGAACTCAGCCGATCGGCTGTTCGTCGACCTCGATGTCGAAGTAGGCGGTGCCGTTGTCCACCTCGGTGACCACCAGGTAGACCTCGTACTCATCCGGGTCCCCGTCCAGCGAGGCCACGCACGTCATCTCGGTACCGATCTCGGCATCCAGGTCACCAGGGCACTCCACCTGAGGGCGCTCTCCGATCAGCTCCTCCAGGCTGTTCGCCGTGGTGTCCTCGACCTCGGACTGCCCTACGGCATTGCTGCACGCGGTCAGGAGGAGGAGGCCGGCCAGGAGGACGGCGCTGAACTTCTTGAGCATGATGACCTTTCATCAGGAGTTTCGTCTCGGGTCCACTCTGCCGGGCGCGCGCCGCCCGGGCCATGGGCAGAACTGCCCCGGGGAGGCGAGCCCGGGTGCACGGCGTCGGTGCGGAGGAGGTGCTGGGGCGACCGTGAGGCAGCCTGACGGATTGGTGGTGCGCCAACGCACCCGCACAGCACGCGGCCCGGCACCCGCAGGGGGCACCGGGCCGGGTGGTTGCGCGCTACGCGCGATTAGGCGTGATCAGGACGCCGGAACGACGTGGACCTCCACGGTCGCGGACACATCGGCGTGCAGGCGCACCTGCACGGTGTGCTCGCCCAAGGACTTGATCGGCTGATCGACCTCCACCTTGCGCTTGTCCACGCTCGGACCACCGGCGGCCGAGATGGCCTCGGCGATCTCGGATGTGGTCACCGCGCCGTACAGGCGCCCGCCGGCGCCGGCGTTGACGGGGACCACCACGGTCTTGGCCTGCAGTGCGTCACGCACTGCGCGGGCGTCCTCCACGGTCGCGATCTCCCGCTTGGTGCGGGCCCGGCGGATCTGTTCGATCTGGCGCTCGGCGCCCTTGGTCCAGCCGGTGGCCAGTCCACGGGGCAGCAGGTAGTTGCGTGCGTACCCGTCCTTCACCTCGATCACGTCGCCTGGTGCGCCCAGGCCGGTCACCTCATGGGTGAGGATCAGTTTGGTCGCCATAGTCTTCTTCTCCTCAGCCTCAGCGAGCCGAGCTCGAGTACGGCAGCAGGGCCATCTCGCGCGCGTTCTTGACGGCCCGAGCGATCTGGCGCTGCTCCTGGGTGGTGACACCGGTGACCCGGCGGGCTCGGATCTTGCCGCGGTCGGAGATGAACTTGCGCAGCAGCGCAGTGTCCTTGTAGTCGATCCCGTTCTCGAGTTTGGCTGCCTTGAGCGGGTTGGCCTTCTTCTTCACCACCGGTTTGGTGCGGGGCGGCTGCTTAGCCATGGGGGTACTCCTTGATGTGCGGGTGCCGGGCACGGGCCCGGCAAGAATGAATGGTTCGTATCAGAACGGGGGCTCGTCACCGAAGGTGGAGCCGCCGGATGCCCACGGGTCGTCGGGCTGGTTGCCACCGCCGGAACTCTGCTGGCCTCCGCCACCGCCACCGCCGCCGTAGCCACCGCCGCCTCCGCCGCCGTAGCCACCACCTCCGCCGCCACGCTGGGCGCGGGTGACCTTCGCGGTGGCGTACCGCATGGACGGGCCGACCTCGTCGACCTGTAGTTCCACCACGGTGCGCTTCTCGCCCTCACGGGTCTCGAAGGAGCGCTGCACGAGGCGGCCCTGGGCGATGACGCGCATCCCCTTGGTCAGGGACTCGGCCACGTTCTCGGCGGCTTCGCGCCAGATCGAGCAGCGCAGGAACAGCGTCTCGCCGTCCTTCCACTCATTCGACTGGCGGTCGAACTGCCGCGGGGTCGAGGCGACCGTGAAGTTGGCAACGGCTGCACCCGAGGGGGTGAAGCGGAGTTCGGGATCCGCGGTCAGGTTGCCGACCACGGTGATGACGGTTTCTCCAGCCATGCGGCGCTCCTTAGTCCTCGGCGCGCTTGCTGCGCGTCTCCGGGCGGATGAGCTTGGTGCGCAGCACGGACTCGTTCAGGCCGAGCTGGCGGTCGAGCTCCTGAGCGAGCTCGGGCGTGGCGATCATGTCGATCACGGCGTAGATGCCCTCGGAACGGCGGTCGATCTCGAAGGCCAGGCGACGCCGGCCCCAGATGTCCACCTTCTCGATGGTGCCACCACCGCTGGTGATCACGTTGAGAAACTTCTCCAACGACGGAGCCACGGTGCGTTCATCGACCTCGGGGTCGAGGATCACCATCATTTCGTAATTGCGCATGCTTTCAACCCACCTCCTCTGGACTTGGCGGTCACGGTCTCTCCGTGACAGGAGGGTGATGCGAAGGCCCGGACGTGCGCAGGGCGCACGGAGGCCACCCCCGAGGATAGCCGACGACGGCGGCCCTGCGGGCGTGGCATTCCTCACCTAAGGGTTGAACGCTGACTTCGCGGCAAGGGTCTCGAGTTCGCGAGGGGCCTCCACCGAGGTCAGGGCAGGTGCCGCGATGTCAGCGGGCTTGCTCCACGGCGTCAGTCGTTGTCCCGGCCGAACAACGGGGGTACCGAGAGGCCCTCCGCGTCGGTGTCCCCATCGGCGTCGCCGCCGCCGTCGCCGTCTCCCCCACCGTTGCCGCCGCCACTGCCGCCGTTGCCGTCGCCGCCGTTGCCGTTGCCGTTGCCGGGGTCATCGGTGGACTCGTCGGTCTCCTCCTCGGACTCCTCGGTCTCCTCCTCCTCGGACTCCTCGGACTCCTCGGGCTCCTCCTCGGACTCCTCGGTCTCCTCCTCCTCCGGCTCCTCGGGCTCCTCCTCCTCGGGCTCCTCGGTCTCCTCCTCCTCCGGCTCCTCCGTCTCCTCCTGGGTGGGCTGCCGGGTGGGCTGCGGAGCAGGCGGGGCGACCGGCTGGGAGCGCTCGGGGAACTGCTCCACGTCCAGGTCCGCCACCGCCACGGTCATGAAGTCGGTCCAGATCTGGGTGGGGAAACTGCCGCCGGAGATCACGTTCTGGCCGCCCCAGCCGCCCATCGCCTCCTCCGAGCCGTCCTCACCCACCTGATACATCGAGACCGCGGTGGTGATCTGCGGGACGAAGCCCACGAACCACGCGGACCGGTAGTCGTTGGACGACCCGGTCTTGCCCGCGGCGGGACGGCCCAGCTGGTTGGCGGTGGAACCGGTACCGCGCTCGACCACCTGGCTCATCGCGTAGGTGGCATCGGCGGTGACCTGGGGGTCGACGACCTGTTCGGCGGAACTTTCACCGGTGTAGATCACATTGCCCTGGGGGCCGGTGGCTTCGGCCACCAGGTAGTTCTGGTGCCGCTCGCCACCGGAGGCGATGGTGGCGAAGGCCCTGGCCATGTCGATATTGCGCGGGGAGGCGCTCCCGAGCACGTTGGAGATCACCGGCTCCAGGCCCGCGGTATCTTCGGGGAGCCCGAGGCGGTGGGCCATATCCACGGTGTGTTCCGGTCCCACCTCCTGGTTGAGCTGCACGTAGTAGGTGTTCACCGAGTCGTAGGTGGCGTGGACCAGGTCGATGTTGCCGCGGTTGCGTGGGGAGTCGAAGTTTCGCACCGGGGCGTCATACCCGTCGATCTCCATGGGGGAGTAACTGGGGTAGCGCTGTTCCAGGGTGATGTCGTTCTCCAGGGCAGCCAACAGGGTGAAGACCTTGAACGTGGACCCGCCCTGGGCGGTGTCCTGGGTGGCGGCGTTGCGCTGGACCTCCAGATAGTCCCGGCCCCCATACAACGCCAGGATCGCACCGGTTTCGTTGTCCACCGAACTCAGGGCCACCCGTAACTCCTCCGGGGCGTCCTCGGGCAGGTCCTGGGCCGACTCGACCGCGGCGTCCTGCATGGTCTGATCGATGGTGGTGGTGATCTGCATCCCGCCGCCGTCGATCTCCGCCTCGGTGAACTCGGCCGCGACCAGTTCGAGGCGCACCATGGCCAGCAGGTGTCCGTTCGGGCCGGCGTAGACGTTGGTTCGTACGGGTTCGGCCACCTCGGGGTACTCGGCCGCATCCGCCTCCTCCTGGGTGATGAAGCCCGTGTCCGCCATGTACCGCAGGGTGCGGTCAAACCGTCCCTGCGCCTGATCGGGGTTGACGTCCGGGTCCCAGAGCGAGGGTGCCGGGATGATGCCGGCCAGCACGGCCGACTCTTCCAGAGTCAATTCCTCGGCGGGCTTGTCGAAGTACTCCTGGGCGGCGCGCTCGATCCCATAGGCACCCCGGCCGAAATAGATCGTATTGAGGTAGTTGCCGAGGATCTCGTCCTTGGACTGCTCCCGGTCGATCTTCAGGGCCAGGATCGCCTCCTGGAACTTACCCGCATAACTGGTGGTCTGACCCACGTAGTAGCGCTCCACGTACTGCTGGGTAATCGTGGAGCCACCCTGGGTGGGGTTACCGCGCAGGTTGTTCCACAGCGCGCGCAGGATGCCCATGGGATCCACGCCCACGTTGGAGTAGAACCGTCGGTCCTCCGAGGCCACCACCGCCTGGCCGACGTGCTCGGGCAGCGTGTCGGGATCGATGATCTGGCGGTCCACCTCGGCGAAGGAGCCCATCGGGGTCTCGCCGTCGGCGTAGAAGACGGTGGAGCTCTCCGACATCGCGAACTCTTCGGGTTCGGGGATGTCGATGGTCAGGTAGGCGGCCACGAAGACGCCCACGCCCAGGGCCATCAAAGTCAGGAAGGCACCCACCAGGAATCGCCATCCCGGCAACCAGCGCAGCACCGGCCCTTTGCCGCGGCGGGGATAGTTCCAGAATCCGCCCCTGCCGCGGCCGCTCCCACTGCCGCCGGCACGACCGTTGCCGGAACCACCGCCGCCGCGGCCACCGCCCCGGCCGCCACCGGATCCGCCGCTGCCCCGGCCCCCGGAACCAGCCGAACTCTTGCTCGTCGTTGCCGCCCCGGTCCGTGCCTTGGTGGTGGTGCTCGCGCCACTCCTGACCGAACCACCACCTCGCGCAGTGCCGCTCCCGGCTGCGCCCATCGTCGCCGTCGTCCCTGCGCCGGCCGAGCCGGCGGTGGATCGCCACGCGGGCTTTCCCGCCGGGCGCGCGCCGCGTTCGTGCACGCTGCGGCGTGCGGGCCCTGCGTCCCTGCCGTGCTCTGGCGGCACCGGCGACTCCTCGTCCTCAACTCCTGCGCCCGCGCACGGGCGAGCCCTCGCTGCCGAGGGCTTCACCCAGTATGCGCTGATCGGACTTGGCTGGACAGCGGAGCGTGACGGTCTTCACCGCCAGCTCACACGATCTGCCCGCCCACCGTGACCGGGCCCACATCTGGCATTAACCTGCAAGGCGAGCCGACCGCCGGTCCTCGGGCCCGGCACGACCATAGGGAGCAACAGTGAGTTCAGTTCGGGTAGCGATCGCCGGTGTGGGCAACTGTGCCGCGTCACTGGTCCAGGGCGTGCACTTCTACGCCGATGCTGATCCGGATCAGACCGTGCCGGGCCTGATGCACGTCCAGTTCGGCGACTACCACGTGCGGGACGTGGAGTTCGTGGCCGCCTTCGACGTCGACGCCAAGAAGGTCGGGATGGATCTGGCCGAGGCGATCGGCACCAGTGAGAACAACACCATCTCGCTCTGCGATGTGCCGCCGCTGAACGTGCCGGTGCAACGCGGGGACACCCTGGACGGGCTCGGCCGGTACTACCGCGAGACGATCGTGGAGTCCGACGCCGAACCGGTGGACGTGGTGGCCGCCTTACGGCAAGCACGCGCCGATGTGCTGGTGTGCTACCTGCCGGTGGGGTCGGAGGATGCGGCCCGCTACTACGCCCGGGCGGCGCTGGAGGCCGGAGTGGCGTTCGTGAACGCGTTGCCGGTGTTCATCGCCTCCGACCCGCACTGGGCGAGCAAGTTCGCCGACGCCGGCCTGCCGATCGTCGGTGATGACATCAAGTCCCAGGTCGGCGCCACGATCACGCACCGGGTGCTGGCCAAACTCCTCGAGGACCGCGGGGTGGTGCTGGACCGCACCTACCAGCTCAACATCGGCGGCAACATGGACTTCAAGAACATGCTGGAGCGGGACCGGCTGGAGTCGAAGAAGACCTCGAAGACGCAGGCGGTGACCTCCAATGTGGAGCACGATCTGGGTGAGCGGAACGTGCACATCGGCCCATCCGACTACGTGCAGTGGCTCGATGACCGCAAGTGGGCCTACGTGCGCCTGGAGGGTCGCGCCTTCGGTGAGGTGCCGGTGAACCTGGAATACAAACTCGAGGTGTGGGACTCCCCGAACTCGGCCGGCATCATCATCGATGCGATCCGGGCGGCCAAGATCGCCCTGGACCGGGGTGTCGGTGGGCCGATCACCTCGGCCTCTGCGTACTTCATGAAGTCCCCGCCGCAGCAGTACAACGACGAGACCGGCCGGGCGATGGTGGAGGCCTTCATCGCCGGCGACGCCGAGCGCTAGCCGCGGTCGACGCGGCGCACACGGCCCCGGGGCAAGGAAAAACACGTGGCGCTGCGGCACGCTTCGTTCCTACTGTGATGCCCATGAGTATGTTCTTGATGGTGCGTCGTGTCCGGGAACGGGCGCCGCGGTGCGTGGGGATGGCATCCACTACGGCCTGACTGGGCCCGGCGGATCGTGGCCGAGTCCGGCGTCGGCGCCGGGGATCTGGTGTTCGATCTGGGCGCCGGCACCGGTGCGCTGACGCTACCGCTGATCGCCTCCGGCGCCGAGGTGGTCGCGATCGAACTGCACCCGGAGCGGGTGCAGGATCTGCGTGCCCGGGTGGCGGGCCGGGCCAGGGTGGTCCACGCCGACCTGCGAGGGTTCTACGTCCCCGGCCGTCCCTTCCGGGTGGTGGCGAATCCCCCGTTCGCCCTGACCACCCACCTCGTGCGCTCCCTGCTCGCCGCTCGCGGTCTGCGTTCGGCGGACCTGGTCCTGCAGCGCGGCGCGGCCCGCGGGCTGAGCCGGCGCCCGCCGGTTCCGGAGCGGTCGGGGCGGCACTCCGGGCAACGGCGCGGTCGGCCATGGACGGTCAGGGTGGGTCGACATCTTCCCGGGGCGGCGTTCGTGGTGCCGCCGTCGGTGGACGCGGCCGTGTTGCAGATCCGCCGTTGACGGTGGCCGTTGTCGAGCGTGCGGTCCGCCGCGGTGTGGTGCCGTCGCGTGCCCTGCGGTGGGTGCTCTTTGCGGTGCCGGGGCGAGGCGGGCGCGAAACTACCCCGCATCGCCGGCGAACCGGCTGATCGAGCGGGTCAGGGTCGTGTCGTCCACGCCATGCCACTCACCCGGCAGTATCTCCACCTGCGCGTGCGGCATCGCCTCCTCCAACGCGTTGGCGTACTCATACATTTCGGGTGCGGTGGCGCTCGAGGCCACGATCAACGTGGGCTGGGCCACCGACGCGAACCGCCGTGCCGGCGTCCCGGGCAGGAAGGTCAGTTCGTGCAGCAGCGACGGCGCGTCCCTCAGGTTCGCCTCCGAGGGGGGCCCCAGTTCGGCCAGCACCTCCTCGGGAACGCCGACGACCTCGGTCTGGAACCACCGGTGCAGCACCTCGGGTCCCTCAGCGAGACGGCGCTCGCCCTCGGACCTGAAGTGATGGTCGGGATCAGGTTCGTCGAATAGCGGGGGTTCCAGCAGGGCCAGTCGCTCAACCGGCGCACCGGATTCGGCCGCAATGAGGGCGAGGGTGGCGCCGGAGGAGAATCCGTAGACGGTGACCGGACCGTCAGCCAGGCCGATCACGGCAATCAGGTCCTCCACCTCGCGTTGAACGTCGTACGTTTGACTGTTGCCGCTGTCGCCCGTCCCCCGCCGGTCATAGGTCCACACGGTGAAGTGTGCGGACAGGGCATCGGGCAGGGTCGGTTGTGGGGTTGTCACGCGCGATACGCCCACGCAGTGGACCATGACCAGGTCGGGCCCGGAGCCGGTACGGCTCCACGTGATCGGCGTCCCGTCGGCGGACTCGACGACGCCGGTGCTGGTCCCCTCGAACTGTTCGGAGGTGGCGGTCATGAGCACTCCTTGCGTGTGAGGATGAATATCCCTGTGCTTCGCTATGTTTAACAGAGGTTGCACTTCGTTGTCCATACCCAGAGAATGGCAAGTATGCCGATCAAGCGGACCTACGCCTCCCACGGCGACGCCTGTTCCACCTCGCATGCCATGGAACTGCTCGGTGACCGGTGGACCTACCCAGCGATCCGCGAACTCATGCTCGGACCGAAACGCTTCTCGGAACTGCAGACCGCGCTCCGCGGCATCACTCCCGCCGTCCTGACCACCAGAGTCCGTGAACTCGAGCGGTCCGGTCTGGTGCAGCGGGTCACGCTGCCCGCCCCCGCGAGCAGCACCGCCTACGCCATCACCGAGTGGGCGGCAGAGTTGCGACCGGTCTTCGAGGCCTTGGCACGGTGGGCACTGAAGTCACCGGTGCGTGATGTCACCGGGTGCGGCCTGACGCCCGATGCCATCGTGCAGTCGATGCTGACGATGGCACCCCGGGAGAGGATGGACCCACCTCTGGACCTTGCCCTGCACCTGGCCGATGGCCGCGTCGGTGGCAGCGCCATTCGCTATGCCTATCGACTCCGGTGGGCGCAGGACCTGTCGATCGAACGCGGCTCCGCCCAGGACCCGCAGGCCACGGTGACCGGGGACTCCTCGGCCTGGACCGGGGTGCTCTACCAGGGTTTCGGCCTCGACGTCATGGAGGTCACCGGTGACACTGCGGCCGTGCAGCGGCTGGTGGCGGCCTTCGATGGTGTGCTCCAGGCCGCCACCGCTTCGGCCGCGGTGGAGTAGTGGACCCTCACCCGGGCTGCCTCCGGACTGGAGACTCCCGCAGCCGGCCGATCAGAGCCGGGCGAGTTCGGCCTCCAGATCGTCCAGGCCGAGGGCGCCCAGGGATAGCGCCTTCATGTGCCAGGACTTCAGATCGAACTCCTCGCCGCGCTCGGCGTGGGCGGCCCGAGCGGCTTCCCGCCCGGCCAGCCAGGCACGTTCGCCGAGTTTGTAACTGATCGCCTGACCGGGCCAGCCCAGGTACCGCACGACCTCCGAGGAGATGAAGTCCCTCGAGCGTCCGGAGTGCGCGGCGAAGAATCGCTCGGCGAGTTCGGGCGTCCAGGTCTGTCCCGGGGCGATCGGGGAGTCGGCCGGGATCGTCAGTTCCAGGTGCATCCCCAGGTCGATGACCACCCGGACCGCTCGCATCATCTGGCCATCCAGGTACCCCATCCGCGCCTCGTCATCGAGATAGCCCAACTCGTCCATCAACCGTTCGGAGTACAACGCCCATCCCTCGGTGACACCGGATGAGGAGCCCACCGAGGTCTGGAATGTGGACAACTGCGGCGCCATATAGGCCCACTGCGCCAACTGCAGATGGTGGCCCGGTACGCCCTCGTGGTACCAGGTGCTGACCAGGTCATACATCGGGAAGGACTTCCGGCCGAGCGTCGGTAGCCAGGTGCGGCCCGGGCGGGCGAAGTCCTGGGACGGGCGGGTGTAGTAGGGAGCCGCGGCCGAACCGGCCGGGGCGATCATCGCCTCCACGCGTCTGATCGGCTCGGCGATGTCGAAGTGCGTGCCGTCGAGTTCGGTGATCGCCTCGTCCATCATCTGCTGCAAGCGCCGGCGGACCTCGTCCTCGCCGTGGATCACCGTGCCGTGTTCATCGAGGTGCCGCATGCACTCCACCGGGGTGGAGCCGGGCAGGATCCTCTCGGCCAGTTCGCGCATCTGGGCGTCGATCTGCTGGTACTCCGCCCAGCCCCAGGAGTAGGCCTCGGCCGGGTCGACGTCGGCTCCCATCACACGGCGCGCGTTCAGCCGGTAGCGCTCCTCACCGACGGCATCGGGCGTGCCCTCGGCTTCCGGCGCGTACGTGGTGCGCAGGTACTGAGCCAGGTGGGCGGCGACCTCGCTGGCGGCCCGGGCGGCATCATCCAGATCCGCACGTAGGTGCTCCGGACCGGCGGAGACGAAGTCCGCGAACCACCCGGTCTGCACCCACTGGTCGATCAGGTCCGCCAGGGCCAGCGCCTGGCGGGGTGCGGCCATCAGACCGCGGGATCGCCCCTCATCCAGGCTCGCCTGCCAGGAGGTGTAGGCCCGGGGGACCCTGGCCATCCGGCGGGCGATCACCGCCCAGTCCTCATCGGTGCCGGTGGGCATCAGGGAGAATACCTGCCGTACCGCTTGCGGCGGACCGAAGATGTTCCGGATCTCGCGCAGGTGCTCCCCGGCGTCGTGGGACTCGATGATCACACCCAGACGCTCCCGCAGGAGCGTGGCGCAGCGCCGTTCCAGGTCGTCCCAGCCGGTGGAGTCCATCCGGTCCAGTTCGGCGAGGGTCTCACTGGCCAGGGCCGTGCGCTCGTCGTGGCCGGCCGGTGAGAAGTCCGGGAGACCGTCGTCGTGCGGGAACAGGCCCAGGCCGGTGTTGACGATCGGGTTCAATTCAGCGAGGCGGTGCACATAGCGGTCTGCCAATTGCCGCGGGGTAAGTGAGTCCATCTGCCCATGGTGGCGTATCCGGGCTGCCTCCGCGTGCTGCGGGGTCGGCGGCCGGGGCCCTGGGTGGGCACTATTGTGGGGCCCCGTGGCTGGCCTCCAGGTGGTGCAGGATCTGCGCACGCTGCTGCGATACGCCGACTTCCGCAAACTCTTCACCGTCCGGCTGGTCTCCCAGTGCGGCGACGGGTTGTTCCAGGCCGGGCTCGCCACCTTGTTCTTCTTCAACCCCGAGAACCTGGCCACGGCGGGAGCGGTTGCGGCAGCGTTCACGGTGCTGCTGCTGCCGTTCACGGTGGTCGGGCCGTTCGTGGGCCCGTTGCTGGACCGGTGGCGTCGCCGTCAGGTGCTGTTGGTGGGAAACGCGGTTCGGGTGCTGCTCGCGGGAGCGCTCGCCGTGCTGATGGTCACCGTCGGGGTGGGGCCGGCTGTGTATGTGCTCGCGCTGGTGACCCTGGGGGTGAACAGGTTCCTGCTCGCTGCACTCTCGGCCGGGCTGCCGCGGGTTGTTCCCCGGGAACAACTCCTGATCGCCAACTCCCTAACCCCCACCCTGGGCGCGGTCTCCGCCGTCGTCGGTGCCGCCGTGGGCTTCGCTCTCGGTCTGGTGATGCGGCAGGGCCCAGCGTTGGACGCCGCTGCCCTGACCGGCGCGGCGCTGTTCTTCCTCGCCGCCGCCCTGCTCGCGCTTCGGCTGGGCCGTGACCGGTTGGGTCCGGAACGGTCCCGGATCAGGGCCACCACGTGGGCGCAGGTGGGGCGGGATGTAGGTGCCACCGTCACCGAGATGGTCGACGGCGCGCGGTACCTGATCGCCCGGGGCACCCCGGGTGCGGGGCTGGGCGTGATGGCCGGGCACCGCTTCCTGTACGGGCTGAACTTCATCGCCCTGATCCTGATCTCCCGGAACCTGCTGGTGGATCCGGCGAACGCCTCGGCAGGGCTGGCGATGTTCGGGCTGCTGGTCGGCATCTCCTTCGCCGGCAATGGTCTGGCTATCGTCCTGACGCCGGCGGCGCGCCGATTGGTCAGCCCCGCCCGGTGGGTGCTGATGTGCCTGGGCATCGGGGCGCTCAGTCAGGGGGTGCTGGCCACCGCCCCGGTGCAGTGGGTCATCGCCACCGCGGCGCTGCTGCTGGGATTCAGCGTGCAGGGAGCCAAGATCGCGGTCGATACGATCGTGCACCGCGATACCCACGACAATGTGCGCGGACGGGCCTTCGCCCTCTACGACGTCCTCTACAACGCCGCGTTCGTGGGGGCCGCGGCCCTCGCTGCCGCGGTGCTGCCGGACACCGGGTACTCCCGGGTCACCTTCGCCGCACTCGGCGCGGTCTACCTGTTGCTGGTGCTGGCCTACCGGCGTGTGCCTACCGCGCCGCAGCCCGCCGTCGAGCGCTAGTGGCCTGCGCCGGCCAACGCCCGCACCGGGATCAGTGCCATCGCCGCGATCGACCACACCGGTTCGGTGGTGACCTTCGTCAGCGGTTACACCGTGCTCACGTTCGGAGTGGGGATCGTGGGCACCGCTGCGCTCCCAGCGGGGACGGGTCGCGGGTGCTAGCCGCCCTCGGCCTCGCCCTGCTCGGCCCACCAGGCACGCAGTTCGGACTCGGCACGCTCCGGTCCGAGCGGGCCGTGCTCCATCCGCAGCCCCAGCAGGTACTGGTAGGCCCTGCCCACCGCGGGCCCCGGTGCGATCCCGAGGAGCGCCATGATCTCCCGGCCGTCCAGGTCCGGGCGGATCGCCTTGAGTTCCTCCTCCTGCGCCAACTGTGCGATCCGTTCCTCCAGATCGTCATACGCCGCCGCCAGCCGTGCGGCCTTGCGCTTGTTCCGGGTGGTGCAGTCGGCCCGGGTCAGGCGGTGCAACCGTTCGAGCTGGTCGCCGGCGTCGGTGACGTAGCGCCGCACCGCCGAGTCGGACCATTTCGCCTCCCCGTACCCGTGGAAGCGCAGGTGCAGGGCCACCAGCTTCGCCACCGCCGAGATCGTGGCCTTGTCGAAGCGCAACGCACGCAGGCGCTTGGTGGTCATCTTCGCGCCGACGATCTCGTGATGGTGGAAGCTCACCCCACCGCCCGGCTCCATCCGGCGGGTGGCGGGTTTGCCGATGTCGTGCAGCAACGCGGCCAGGCGTAGCACCAGGTCCGGACCGGGTACGGGCCCATCCGGGCCGGTCTCCAGATCGATCGCCTGGTCCAGCACCGTCAGGGAGTGCTCGTAGACGTCCTTGTGCCGGTGATGCTCATCGATGGTCATCTGCAGGGCCGGCAACTCCGGGAGCACCACGTCGGCGATTCCTGTGTAGGCCATCAGTTCCAGCCCGCGCCGGGGCGCCGGGGCCATCAGCAGCTTCACGAGTTCGGCTTGGATCCGCTCGGTCGAGACGATGCTGAGCCGGTCCGCCATCGCCGAGATCGCTGCCAGCACGCCGGGCTCGACGTCGAAGGAGAGCTGGGCGGCGAACCGTGCCGCGCGCATCATCCGCAGCGGGTCGTCGTCGAAGGACTGCTCCGGGCGCACCGGGGTGCGCAGTTCGCGGTCGGCCATGGCACTCAGGCCGTCGAAGGGGTCGACGAACACCAGATCCGGCAACCGCAGTGCCATCGCGTTGACGGTGAAGTCACGCCGGGACAGATCCCCGTCGAGGTTGTCGCCGTAGGCCACCGCGGGCTTGCGCGACCCGGGGTCATAACTCTCAGTTCGATAGGTGGTCACCTCCACCACGGTGTCCCCCCGGCGCGCGCCGAGGGTACCGAAGTCCCGTCCCATGTCCCACAGCCCGGTGCCCCAGGCGCGCAGGATCTCCTCGGTCTGTTCCGGGCGAGCAGAGGTGGCGAAGTCCAGGTCCGAGGAGGCCTTGCCCAGGAAGGCGTCCCGGACCGGCCCACCGACCAGAGCGAGTTCGTGCCCGGCACCGGCGAAGGCGCGGCCCAGTTCGATCGCCTCCGGAGCCATCTCGGTGATCGTGCTCAACGCCGTGTGCAATAACTGTGCCGGAGCCTGGGGGGTTGCCATGGAGGAATCCTGAGGGTTCGGTGACACGAGCACCAAGGGTGCCACGCCGGGGCCCGTTCGCGCTCGGTCCGGGGTATGTTCTGGCTCACCACCGCGCCGTTCCGGACACTGGGAACAGTGCAGAGCGGGGCCACGCCAGGCACCGCGACGTGGCCGCAGACCCCGGCAGCGCCCCGGGCGCGGGCACTCTCGTTAGAGTATTGATATGTCAGCCGCCGTTCCCACTCCCGGGCGACGGGTCCCGAAACCGGGCCCGGTGCGGCGCCGTGCGCCGGTCCGGCACCGGTTGCCGGTGGTCGACGAGACCTCGGCCGGTGGAGTGGTGGTCGACGTGATCGACGGGCTGGCGGTCACCGCGATCATCGCGCGCCGAAACCGGGCCGGACGGCTGGAGTGGTGCCTGCCCAAGGGCCACCTGGAAGGCCGGGAGACCGCCGCCGAGGCCGCAGTCCGGGAGATCGCTGAGGAGACCGGGATCCACGGTCAGGTACTGCGACACCTGGACACCATCGACTACTGGTTCGCCGGAACCGACCGGCGCGTGCACAAGGTGGTCCACCACTACCTGCTGTGCGCCGTGAGCGGGGAACTCACGATCGAGAACGACCCGGACCAGGAGGCCGAGGACGTCGCCTGGGTGCTCCTGGACGAAGTAGGCTCACGCCTTGCCTACCCCAACGAGCGCAGGATCGTGGCCACCGCCCGGGACGTGCTGGCCGGGCGGTCGTGAACATCCACGGCGCACCGGCCGGAGCCGGATGAACATCCCGTCCTGCGCCCGTTCCACGGCCGGGTGTGTGCTGGTGCTGGTGTTGTGGCTCGGTCTGGCGCTCACCGCACCGCCCGCTGCCGCGAACCCGCAGGAGGGAACCGAACCCCTGCGGGTGGAACTGACCTCGATGTCCCCGGCGGTGTTGCGACCAGAGGGTGAACTGACGGTCCGGGCCACGGTGCACAACGACTCCTCCGAGACGGTCACCGATCCCTCGGTGAAACTGATCATGCAGCGCCATGTCCTCACCACCCGGGCAGCCGTCGACGCCTGGCAGGACGGCACCACTTCCGCCTTGATCGCCACGGCGACCCCGTTCACCGCGGAACTGGAGGAGGACCTCGAGCCACACTCGACCACCGCGTTCACGATCACGATGCCCTCGTCACCGACCTTCGCAGAAACCTCGGCCTGGGGCCCGCGCGGGATCGAGGTGGACGTGACCGGCATCCTGGAGGCCGCGCCCACCACCGGATCGGCCCGTAGCCTGCTGCTGTGGTTCCCGAGTGAGTCACCGTTGCGGTCCCCGGCCGAACTGAGCGTGCTCACCCCGCTGACGCCCACCGGCGCAGAGTGGCACCAGGCGGCCAGCGAGGGCCGCCCGGTCGGCGAGGTGGCAGCGACACGGCTGTTGCCGGTGCTCCGCGCGACCTCGGGGGCGGAGATGTCCTGGGCATTGGATCCGGCGCTGCTGGAATCGGCACCCCCGGTGCCGGCCACGCCCTTGGAACTGGGCGCGGAGGAGGCCGGCGACCCCGATCCGGACCAGGCCGAGCCGGCCGACAGGAGCGACACCGACCCCGGGTCCGATGACAATGACCCCCCGTCGAGTCCCACCGACCAGGATGCGCCGGAGGCTCCCGAAGGCACGGACGACGACGCCCCTGGCGGGGGCGGCACCGATGGTGAAGGTCAGGACGACGGCGCCAATGGCGACCAGAATGACGACGGCGCCGCCGGCGAGGACACCACCGACGTGGCCCCCGGCGCCGGCGCGGGTGGTCCCGGCGCCGACCCGAACGAGTTGGCCACCCACTTGATCGAGCACACCGCCAGGCGCGACGTGGTGGGGCTGGACTACGCCGACACCGACCTGCCGGCACTGGCCCACGCCGGCGACCTCAACCTGTGGCGCCTGGGGCAACAGCGCGGTGCAGCGCTGCTGAACCAGGCCCGGATCGCGCCACTGATGGACGTGCACTGGCCGGGCGGCCGGATCGATGGCACCACCCTGGCCGCCCTGGCCGGGGAGGACGCCCAGGTGGTGGTGACCCCCGAGTACACCCTGGCCCCCGACGCCCCGGCAGGCCTGCCCGGCAGTCCCACGCAGGTGAGCACCACCGCCGGGGAGGTGCGCGCCGTCGTTCCTGATGAACGCATCTCGGCCCTGCTGACCGGCCACGACGCCTCCGGCGCCGAACTGGACTCCCTCACCGCCCGCCAACTGCTCCTGGCCGACACCGCTGCGGCGCTGCGCGAGTCCGGCGAGGACGGGCCCGGTTTCCTCGCCACCCTCCCCCGGGATGTGTCCGAAGCGGACCTTGGCGGTCACCTCCGGGAACTGGCTGATGCGCCCTGGATGGACCTGGCCAACCTGCGCGAGTTGCTCGGACGCACTCCCGGGAGCGGGAGCGAGCCGCGCACGGCCGCCACGGCCACCTTGCCCGACCCGCACCGGCTGGCGCCGGAGGAGGTGCTGGACCTGAAGCAGATGCACGACGACGTGGCGAACCTCGCCGCCACCCTGCCCGATCGGCAGGGGTTGCTCGACCAGGTGCAACCGGGGCTGCTGACCTCCCTCAGTGCGTCATGGGCGGACGAGGCCGGGGCGCGGGATGAGTTGCTGGAACGGGTCGCGGACCTCGGTGCCGAACTGACCGGCGCGGTCCGGGTGGAACCGGGCAGTTCGGTGCTGCTGATCAACCACAGCGGAGAACTGCCGGTCGCGGTGGCCAACGACCTGCCCGTGCCCGCACGGGTCACGGTGGCGCTGCAGCCCCAGGATCCTCGGCTGCGGGCCTCCGAACCCATTACCGCGGTGCTGGACCCGGAGACGATCACCACCGTCAGGGTGCCGATCCAGGCGGTGGCCAACGGCAACGTGGAACTGGATGTGCAGTTGCTCACCGAACCCGAGGGCGAGGTCGTGGGGCAGGGTGCCTCCTTCGTGGTCCGGGTGCGCGCGGACTGGGAGGACATCGGCACCGCCGTGGTGGCGGTGCTGCTCGCCGTGGCGTTCCTGATCGGGTTGGTGCGCACCATCCGCTCCGGTCAGCGCCGGTTCGACCCGGCCGACCCGGCCGCATCTGCTCCCAGGAAGAGGGACTCGGGTGCTCAGAACCCCGGTGCCCACGGGGCTTCCGGAGCCGGGAGCACATCATCATCCGTGCCCGGAGGGGCCAGTAGCGAAGAGAAGAGGCGATGAGCAGACGAGGCGGGCTGGCCGGATCAGCCGCGGTGATGTTCGCCGGCACCCTGACCTCCCGGGTGCTGGGGCTGGTGCGTTCGGCGCTGCTGATCGCCGCGATCTACACCCTCGGTGGCGCCGCGGACTCCTTCGCGGTGGCGAACAAGATCCCGAACATCATCTACATGCTCATCGCTGGCGGTGTGCTGAACGCAGTCCTGGTGCCGCAGATCGTCCGGGCGATGCGCCAGCACGATGGTGGGCAGGACTACGTCAACCGGTTGCTCACCCTGGCCGGCACCGTGCTGGCCGCGGTGACGGTGCTCCTCACCCTGGCCGCACCCGTTCTGGTGACGCTGTACGCCGCAGAGTTCCGCTCCGGTCCGTGGGCCTCGGTAGCGGTCGCGTTCGCGATGTGGTGCCTACCGCAACTGTTCTTCTACGGCATGTACACCCTGCTGGGGCAGGTGCTGAACGCCCGGTCGGTGTTCGGCCCGTACATGTGGGCACCGGCGGTGAACAACTTGTTCGCCATCATCGGGCTGATCATCTACCTGGTGGTCTTCGGCTCCTTCGACCCGGCCGACCCCGACCCGGCGGCGGCCTTCACCGCCGGACGGATCGCCCTGTTGGCCGGTTCGGCCACCCTGGGCGTGGTGGCCCAGGCGGCGATCCTGGTGATCCCACTGACGCGTTCGGGCTTCAAGTTCCGGTTCCGCTGGGGCATCCGCGGCTCCGGTCTCGGCAGCGCCGGACGGGTGGCCTGGTGGGCATTCCTGGCGCTGCTGGCCGGACAGGTCGGATTCCTGGCCATCTCCAACCTGGCCGCCGCGGCCTCCACCGCCGCGGAGCAAGCCGGTACCTACGCCGCCGGTAACGCCGCCCACGACGCCGCGTTCCTGGTCTTCATGCTGCCGCAGTCGTTGATCACGGTTTCCCTGGTCACCGCGATCTTCACGCGCCTGTCCGCCAACGCCGCCGCTGGGGACGCCACACAGGTGCGCGAGGACCTGTCGATGGGGCTGCGCACGCTCGGAGTGTTCACCGTGTTCGCTGCCGGCGCGCTGGCGGTCCTGGCGATCCCGGTGATCCAGGTGGTCCAGTTCGACGTGGCAACCTTCGAGGCCTACCAGGCCGTCGGGGCGGTCCTGGTGGCCATGGTGATCGGGTTGCCGGCGATCGCAATCTGGACCATGACCCAGCGGGTCTACTTCGCCTACGAGGACACCAAGGCACTGTTCTTCTTCCAGATCCCGATGGCCCTGATCCAGATCGTTGGCTGCGTTCTCGCCTATCTGCTGCTGCCCGTTCATTGGTGGGTGGTGGGATCGGCCGTGGCCAACTCCGTCTCGCTGATGTTCGGTGCGCTGGTCTCCTACCTGGCGTTGCGCCGCAAGCTGCGCACCCTGGACGGGGCGAGGATCCTGCGCACCTACGTACGGCTGACCCTGGCGCTGATCATTCCCACCGGGGTGGGCTGGGGGCTGGTGCACCTGTGGGGGGTGCAGACCAACTTCGCCGGGGCGCTGCTACGGGTCCTCGTCCTCGGGACCCTGATGGCGCTGCTGTACTTCATCGCGCTGCGCCGGTTGCGGGTCAGCGAACTCGATGACCTCATGGTGCGGATCGGGACCCTGGCCGCGCCGTTGACCACCCGGGTAGCGCCGCTGATGGCGCGCATCCCGGGGTCCTCGGGGGTGCGTACGATATGGGGCAGGATCACCGGCGTCGACAACGGGAGGGCAACGCAGATGACTGTGCCCGCGGCTGCCTCCCTGAAGGCTGGTGATGTCCTGGCCGGGCGGTACCGGTTGATCTCACCGCAGGAGGGCGCCGAGGGCTGGCTGGGCGCCGACACGATCCTGGACAAACAGGTGTACATCTCCACCGTTGCGGGCACGCACCGTGAGGAAGCCCTGGATGGAGCGCGCAGGGCGGCGCTGGTTGCTGACGACCGGCTGCTGCGGATCCTGCGCGTGGGGACCCATGAGGGCACCGGCTTCATCGTCACCGAAATACTCCAGGGACGCAGCCTGGCAGAACTGGTCGGCGCCGGCCGGGTGGACCCGGACCAGGCGCGCACCCTGATCGGGGAGGCGGCAGCCGCCCTGGAGGTGGCCCGCCGACGCGGCGTGCGACACCTGCGGCTCGGGCCAGAATCGCTGTACCGGACACCCTCGGGGCAGGTGCTCGTCACCGGCCTGGCGATCGATGCGGCCGCGGCGGGGGTCTCGGCCGAATCCGCGCGTGAGGCTGCCCGAACCGACACCGTGGACCTGGTGGCGTTGCTCTACACCGCCCTGACCGGACACTGGCCCGGCGCGGCGGATCTGGCGGGCACGGTCCCGCTGGCCCAGCGGTACAACGACCAACCCGTGCCCCCGGCCGAATTGCTGCAGGGCATCCCGGAGGATCTGGACACCTTGTGCGCGGTGACCTTCGGACCGCACCGGGACGGTCCCTTCACACCTGGGGAGCTGGTGCGCGACTTGGCGCCCTGGACGGAGCCGGGTGAGGGCCGTGTGCATCTACCCGGCCCTGTGGCCGATCCGCACGATACCGGGGCAGCAGGTGCCGCTGATGAGGCTGGTGGGACCGGCCTCGCGGGCGTCGGTGTGGCCGGCGTGGCCGGATCCATGGCCGCGGCCGCCGGTGCGGGACAGCACGACGAAGACGGCGGCACAGGCCCCGGCGCCGATCGGCCCGACCCCGCCTCAGCCCCGGGCGAGGACGGGCCAGCCGAACCCAGGACGTTCGACACGTCCCGATGGGCGCCGCAGCCGCCGCCCCCGGTCGTCGACCTGCCCGAGTTCGAGGCCCTGATCGCCCCGGATGAGGCGCCACCGGCCCATGTGCTCGACACCTACGTGGCGCGCCACGAACGGGCCGCTTTCGAACCGCAACTGCAGGCCGCGCACCACCCCGAGGGCTCGCCGCCGGGAGACACCGCCGACCCCGCGGCCCTCGAGACTCCTGGGGAAGCGCCGACGAGAACCGCGACCGGTGCAACAGCGTTGCCACGGCCCGATGAGCCCTTGACCGATCTTCCTCCCACCGCTGATCTGCCCCCGGGTGTGTACCCACCGGGCTCGCCGGCAGCCGGAACACCGGGAGCGGCGGCCGTCACCAGGGGCGCAGCGGCGAGCGCCGGCGGAACCGGTGTGGGCGCTGCCGGCGCCGCGGCCGGTAGTGCCGGCACGGGCGCTTCCGGCGCCAAGGGGGCGCTCTCGGCGGCAACCGCCGGAATCGGCGCCGGCGCGGCATCGGCGGGTTCGGCGATCGGCGCGGCATCGGCGGGTTCGGCGATCGGCGCGGCATCGGCGGCCACCGGTAAGGCCCTGCGGTCCTTCGCCGGCAAGACCGCGGAGATGTCCCGTCGGTTCGCCGACTCGGCCCGGGAACTCACCGGCACCTGGGCCTCCGGTTCCGACGCCGAGACGGACCGGGAAGAAGCCTGGGCCGCACGTTCCGAAGAGTCCTGGGGCGACTCCGCCGGCGCCGCTGGTGCCACCGCGCGACTGAGCGGGCAGGGCAGCAGTGGAGTGCAGGAGCAGGATGAGGCCGCCATCTACCCCGTGGCGCACCCCACCGCCCCCGCCGGGATGGAACCACCCGAGGACTTCGACGACGACGACGATCTCTGGGAGTCGCAGGACGAGACGGAGCGCTTCAACCCCACCCCGGTGGTGATCCTGACCATGATCGCCGCCGTCGTCGTCGCGGGCACCCTCGCGCTGGGCACCTTGCGTGAGGCCAGGACCTCCTTCGATCCCGATGATGCCGCCCGCCCGGCGCCGGTCGCCACGCCCACCGAGGAAGAGGAGACCACCGAGCCCGTCGAGGAGGAGACCGAGGAGGAAACCGAACCGGAGGAAGAGGAGACCCCCGAGGGCCCCGACCCCGCGGTGGCGGACGTCCGGTCCCTGGATGACAACCCGGACCTGGCCTACCTGGCCGCGGACGGCAATCCCGACACGATCTGGCGGTCGTTGCGCTACAACGATCCCAACTACGGGATGAAGCCCGGGCTCGGATTCGTCATCGAGTTGGAGGAGACCGCCGTCGTCAGCAGGGTCACCCTGGACGTCCAGGGTGAGGGTGGAATCGTGCAGATCCGGGCCGGTGACGCCGACAACCCTGACGAGGGCCCGGTGCTGGCCGAGGGTGCGATGGGTCCCGAGGTCACCTATGAACTATCCGAGCCCACCGAGACCGACGTTGTGGTGCTGTGGTTCCCCGAACTGCCCGTAGCAGACTCCGACGGGCGCAACCGGATCGAGTTGGCCGAAGTCAGCGTGCGCTGAGGCGGGAACAATCCGGCGCACATCGGGCGTTGCAGCAGGCAGACCCAGATCGCCAGTGAAGGAAGAACATGTCACAGAACATCCACCAGGTCGTCATCATCGGATCCGGCCCCGCTGGCTACACCGCAGCGGTCTATGCCGCGCGGGCGGGACTGGAGCCCATCGTGTTCGCCGGGGCCCTGACCGCCGGTGGCGCGCTGATGAACACCACCGACGTGGAGAACTACCCCGGGTTCCCCGACGGCGTGCTCGGTCCCGAGCTGATGGAGAAGATGCAGGCCCAGGCCGAGCGGTTCGGCGCCGACATCCGCTGGGAGGACGTCACGGACGTGGACCTGACCGGTCCCGTCAAGACCGTCGCTACCGACGATGAGACCATCTCGGCCCACGCCGTGATCCTGGCGACCGGCTCGGCGTACAAGGAGTTGGGCCTTCCGGCGGAGAAGGAACTGTCCGGCCGCGGGGTGTCCTGGTGCGCCACCTGCGACGGCTTCTTCTTCAGGGACCAGGACATCCTCGTGATCGGCGGCGGGGACTCGGCGATGGAGGAGGCCCTGTTCCTGACCCGGTTCGGCAAGACCGTGACCGTGGTGCACCGCCGGGACGAGTTGCGTGCCTCCAAGATCATGGCCGACCGGGCAATGGCCTCGGACAAGATCACCTTCGCGTGGAACAGTGAGGTCGCCGCCATCCACGGCACCGACAAGGTCACCGGCGCAACCCTGCGCGACACCGTCACCGGTGAGACCCGTGAGGTGGAAGCCACCGGCATCTTCGTGGCGATCGGGCATCTGCCTCGCACCGAACTGGTCAGCGGACAGGTCGAACTGAACTCCGAGGGATATATCGACGTGGAGCACCCCTCCACCCGGACCAACCTGCCCGGAGTCTTCGCCTGCGGCGACGTGGTGGACCACCACTACCGCCAGGCCATCACCGCAGCCGGTACCGGATGCGCCGCCGCCCTGGACGCCGAACGCTACCTGGCCGACCTCGAGGCGGCCGGCACCCCGGACCGGACCGCCTCGCAGACTCCCGAGGCCGACCCGGTCGCCGTCGCCGCGACCTGAGCCTCGCACCTCAACGAGCAACCCCGCGCAGCCCGAAGCGAACCAGGGGCTGCCCACCGGAAGCAGGCCTCGGCCTACCCGGCGACGCCCCCAGTGTCCACACCACCCCGCCCCCACCGGCGGCCAGCGCCGGTGCCGACCGCACAAGCCTTGCCAGGAGTATCGATGAGCACCATCACCCACGTCACCGACGACACCTTCAAGGAGGAGGTCCTGCAGGCCCAGGGGCCGGTGGTCGTCGACTTCTGGGCAGCGTGGTGCGGTCCGTGCGTCCAGTTCGCACCGATCCTCGAGGAGGTTGCCGCGGAGCTGCAGGGCCGGCTCAAGGTGACCAAGGTGGATGTCGAGACCAACCAGGCCGTTGCCGCCGCCTACGGCGTAGTGTCGATCCCGACCATCAACGTGTACGAGAATGGCGAGTTGAAGAAGTCGATCGTGGGCTCACGCCCCAAACAGGCCTTCCTCTCGGAGTTGCAGGAGTTCCTGCACTGACGTTCGCACCGATCGGAGAGCAGATGAGCGAGTCGGGACAGGCCGACCCTCCGGGCATCACCCCGGCAGCCGAACCGGCCGGTGCAGCGGGTGGGGGGACCCGGCTCGACCCGTGGTTGTCCAGTTACGCCCAACGTACGCACGGTATGCGGGCCTCGGAGATCCGCGCGCTGTTCGCGGTAGCCAACCGGCCCGAGGTGGTCTCGCTGGCCGGGGGGATGCCGAACCTGGCCTCACTTCCCCTGGAGGAGATCGCGCGCGGCACCGAGCGACTGCTCGCCGAACGGGGCGCGGTGGCGCTGCAGTACGGTTCGGGGCAGGGTGAGGAGGGCCTGCGGGAGCAGATCCTGGACGTGATGGCCCTGGAGGGCATCAGCGCCCATCCGGACGACGTGGTGGTCACCACCGGCTCCCAGCACGCGCTCGATCTGGTCACGCGGGTGTTCATCGATCCCGGTGACGTGGTGGTCGCAGAGGCCCCCAGTTACGTCGGTGCCCTCGGTGTGTTCCGGGCCTATCAGGCTGACGTGGTACACGTGCCGATGGACGACGACGGCCTCATTCCCGAGGCTCTGGAGGAGACCCTGGCCGGACTGCGGCGAGCGGGCCGGCGGGTCAAGATGCTCTACACCGTCCCGAACTTCCACAACCCGGCCGGGGTGAGTCTGTCGGCTGCCCGACGCCCCCAGATCCTGCAGATCGCTCGCCGCTACGACGTCCTGGTGCTGGAGGACAATCCCTACGGTCTGCTCGGGTTCGACGCCGAGCCCGAGCCCGCCCTGCAGACCCTGGACCCCGAGAGTGTGATCTACCTGGGTTCGTTCTCCAAGACGTTCGCCCCCGGGTACCGCGTGGGCTGGGCACTCGCGCCGCACGCGGTGCGGGAGCGGCTGGTGCTGGCCAGCGAGTCGGCGATCCTGTGCCCGTCAATGATGAGCCAGTTGTCCATCGCGAACTACCTTGCAACCTCCGACTGGCGCGGCCAGATCAAGGCCTACCAGCAGATCTACCGGGAACGGCGCGACGCCACTCTTGCCGCCCTCGGTGAGTACCTGCCCGGGGCGCGGTGGACGGTACCCGCAGGGGGCTTCTACACCTGGGTCACCCTCCCCGCGGGGCTCGACGCCCAGGCGATGCTCCCGCGCGCGGTGACCGCACGGGTGGCCTACGTTCCCGGCACCGCGTTCTACGCCGACGGGCAGGGCGGGGCACACCTGCGCCTTTCCTACTGCTACCCGACGCCGGAGCGGATCACCGAGGGCGTCCGCCGGCTCGCCGGGGTGATCGGTTCCGAGGCCGAACTGGTCGACATGTTCGGCACCGGCGGTCCGCAGCATCGCGATGTTCCCGGCCAGCACTTCCCGGGCCCGGACCAGGCTTGAGCGCCACCCCGCAGAGACGAGGCACTATGACCCAGTCACCGATGACCACACCACTGGATGTACTCATCCTGGCCGGCGGGCTGTCCCATGAGCGTGACATCTCCATCCGGTCCGGGCGGCGGGTGGCCGAGGCGCTACGCAGCGCCGGCCTGACGGCCAACGTCACGGACGTCGATCCCGGCTTGCTGGCTTCCCTGCGCAGCGGCCGACCAGATGTGGTCTGGCCACTGCTGCACGGTTCCACCGGAGAGGACGGGTCGATCCGGGACCTCCTGGAACTGGTCGGGGTGCGTTACGTCGGGACGGATCCGGCCGGCTCGCGGATCGCCTGGAACAAGCCGGTGGCCAAGACCCTGATGACCCGGGCCGGTGCGGCGACGCCGGATTTCGCGACCCTGCCCCAGAGTCTGTTCCGCGAGGCCGGGGCGCACACAGTGCTCGGTGCCGTGCTGGACCGGCTCGGCCTTCCGTTGGTGGTCAAGCCGGCCCAGGGCGGGTCAGCACTCGGGGTCAGCCTGGTCACCGAGGCCGATCAGTTGCCGCAGGCTATGGTCTCCTGCTTCTCCTACGGGGATGTTGCGCTGATCGAGCGTGCGATCAGCGGCACCGAGGTGGCGGTCTCGGTGGTGGATCTCGGTGCGGGGCCGCAGGTCCTACCGGTGGTGGAGATCGCTACCGATGGTGCCTACGACTACGACGCCCGGTACAACGCCGGTCGCACGGAGTACTTCGTTCCGGCGCGGCTCAGCCCGGAGACGACCGGCGCGGCGGGCGATCTCGCCTTGCTGGCGCACGAGCAATTGGGCCTGGCCCACATCTCCCGCACCGACATGATCGTCGATTCGGCCGGCAGCCCCTGGTTTCTGGAAGTCAATGTGGCTCCGGGGATGACCGAGACGTCCCTGCTTCCCCAGGCTGCCGACGCCTCGGTCCACCCCCCGTCGGAACTGTACGCCTCGATCGCAACCGAGGCCGCACGCTCGCAGCGTTCCTGAATCGGTTCCTGGCGAGCGGCGCCTTCGCTGTGCCGCCATCCGCACGGTCTCGGCCCGAGGCGGGGCCCGGGTCAGCCCTGGGTGCCGGTTCCCTCGGTTTGCGGCTCCTCCACCCGGAACAGACCCGGGTCGGCCGGAGACAGCATTTCCAGGATCCGGTTCAAGTCTTGAACGGACGCGAACTCGATATTTATTCGACCTTTGCGTTGTCCGAGCGCGACCTTGACCTTGGTATCAAACTGATCGGACAGGCGGGTGCTGAGGTCGTCCAGGGCGGCGCTGTGCGCGCCCGCCCGTGGACGACGACGCATCTCCGGTCGCATCGGCTCCTCACCGAGGGTGACGAGTTCCTCGGTGGCCCGCACGCTCAAGCCCTCAGCCACGATTCGCTGGGCCATCCGCTCCATGGCCGCCCCATCGCTGAGGCCAAGGAGCGCACGGGCGTGTCCCGCCGAGAGCACCCCGGCGGCCACTCGCCGCTGGACCAGCGGCGGGAGTTTGAGCAACCTCAGTGTGTTGGAAATCTGCGGCCGGGACCGGGCAATACGACTCGCCAACTCCTCGTGGGTGCAGTCGAAGTCGTCCAGGAGTTGCTGGTAAGCGGCAGCTTCCTCCAGCGGGTTGAGTTGGGCGCGGTGCAGGTTCTCCAGCAACGCATCCCGAAGCATGTCCTCGGAATCGGTGTCCCGGATGATCGCCGGCACCGTCTCCGCACCGGCCAACCGGCTGGCCCGCCACCGCCGCTCACCCATGATCAGTTCATATCGGGCCTGTCCGTCCGCGCCGGTTCCGTTCGGGCGCACCACGACCGGCTGGAGCACACCGACCTCGCGGATCGAGGCAGCGAGTTCGTCCAGGTCGTCCTCGTCGAAGACCTGGCGAGGTTGCCGCGCATTGGGCTCGACGGACTCCACGGGCACTTCGGCGAACCGCGCACCGGGAACCTCGACCAGTCCTGATTCGTCTTGTACGTTTGTAGCGTCGCCCTTTGTACCGTTTGTGTCGTTGCTGGTCACAGCGGGATCAGACGCGTCATCCTGTGCGCTCGGCGCTTTGAGAGCAGTGGCAACCGGCCGGCCCAGGCCCCCGTTGCCGGCTGCCGACGGTGCCGCGTCGGAACCCTGGTGGGGTACATCATTGCGGCCATCGCGATCTGGCAGCGCTGTCGATGCCGGCTCGTGGACCTCGGCGTTCCGGTCCGTTCCGGGCTGTTCCGGGAAGAACACATCCACGGGTCGCTGGGCTCCCCCGGCGGAAGGGGCGGACGGGATGAGGGCACCGAGCCCGCGGCCCAGTGCTCGCCGACGCTCACTCATGACTTGACTCCTTCGGGAGAGACGGGCGCGACCTCGCCAGCCGCTGCAGTCTGGGATGGTGCACTACTGATCACCGCTCCGGCGGCACCCCGTCGCGCTACCTCACGGGCGGCTTCTCGATAGGCCAGGGCACCGGAGGAGTTCTGATCGTAGGTGATGACGGTTTGTCCGTAACTCGGCGCCTCGGAGATCCGCACGGACCGCGGTATCGCTGTACGCAGTGTCTGCTCGGGGAAGTGCTCCCGAACCTCCTCGGCAACCTGGTGAGCCAGATTCGTGCGCCCGTCGAACATGGTGAGCAGGATGGTCGAGACGTGCAGATCGGGGTTGAGGTGACCCCGGATCAGGTTGATGTTGTTGAGCAACTGGCTCAGGCCCTCCAACGCGTAGTACTCACATTGAATGGGAATGAGTACTTCTCGTGCGGTGACGAAGGCGTTCACCGTGAGCAGTCCGAGGCTAGGGGGGCAATCAACGAAGACGTAGTCGAGGCGTCGCTCACCGCGACGCTGCCGCTCGGCGAGGTAGGCGTCGATCGCGTTACGCAGCCGGTTCTCTCGAGCCACGAGCGAGACCAGTTCGATCTCGGCACCGGAGAGGTCGATCGTGGCTGGAACGCAATGAAGGCCCGGAATATCAGGGGAGAGTTGGACCACGTCGATCATCGGCACATCGTTGATCAAGACGTCATAGGTCGAGGGGGTGCCGCTGTGATGCTCGACGCCGAGGGCGGTCGAGGCGTTGCCCTGGGGGTCGTTGTCGATCACGAGGACCTCCAAGCCCCCCTTGGCCAGCGCTGCGGCGAGGTTGACCGTCGTCGTGGTCTTGCCCACTCCACCCTTCTGGTTGGCGACGGTGAAGATCCTTGTTTCACGTGGAACAGGGAATGTCTGCCCCGCCAACGCTGCGCGCCGCCGAGCGTTGTTGGCGAGTTCAGCGGCCAGCGGTGTCGATTCGTCCATCAGGGGGATAGCGTCCAAGATCGCGCGGCGATGCGCCTCGTCGCGGCTGATCACCTCATCGTCACCGTTGCGCGCAGATGCGGGCTGCGGCGTCTCGGTCTGCCGGTCAAGAGCGTGGCCATGGTCCTGCGACATCGCCTTCCTCACGTGGTCGGGGCGGTTCTCCCAGGGTAGACGGAGCGACCGACGATCCTGTCCATCGGCGCACTGGTTTCACGTGAAACGGCGCACGCCGGAACCGCCTCCGGCAACGCGACGGATCTGCAGAGCGCCACTGAGCCCCGCGGGTCGGCTTCCGTCACGCCCCGGGGTCTGAATTCGTCTAGGTACGCCCCGAGATTCCTTCCATAGTTCGGTCCATCCCGCAGATCAATGGCCCACCATCGGTGAACCGACCTCGTTGTTCCATGTGTGGAGCATCGATGTTTCACGTGGAACGTCGAGTTGGCCGGCAGTCGCGGTGCAGACGCCGCCTTCACGGCTGCTCCCGCGTAGCCGCAGTGCACGGTGCCGCCGCACGTTTCACGTCTCACCTGAAACCCTGCGCCACAGCCGGACTGCGGAGAGCGGTGAGCGAGTCGGTCAGGGAGTCCACCCACCCGGGTTCCACGTGAAACATCGCGTCACCGCCAGACCCACGCGGCTTTCGTGAACAACCGAGCCACCGTCGGACCCGCTCAGTTCCACGTGAAGCACGGCACCACGCTGCTGCCCTTCAGATGCGCCCGTTCCCACGCCAATCCCCTGCGCAGCGCGATCCAGCACCGCGGTTCCACGTGAAACGTTGACGTCACGGCGAGGCGCTCCGCATCCACTGATCGAGCAGAGTCAGAGACTCGCGCACCAGATTCCGGGTGAACCTTACGCCCTAGCTGTACTTCCCCGTTAGGTTGTGAACGCGGTCTGCTGGGGTGAGGCCTCCGATAGCGGTGTGGGCTCGATGATGATTGTAGTCGTGGAGGAATGCCTCGTAGGAGGCTTCACGTTCGGTCTCACTGGAGTAGGGCCTGGCGTAGGCCCACTCGACTATCAGGGTCCGATTGAACCTCTCGGCTTTCCCGTTCGTCTGCGGGCGGCGGGGTTTGGTGCGCTTGTGCTTGACCTGCGGGCCCAGCGCGTGCTTGAAGTCCCCGGACCGGTAGCAGGAACCGTTGTCGGTCATCACTGCCGCCACGGTCACGCCGATCCCGTCGAAGAAGGCGTTGGCGCGGTTCCAGAACGCGGCGGCGGTGTGTTTCTTCTCGTCATCGAGGATTTCGGAGTAGACCAGGCGGGAGTGGTCATCGACGGCGTGGTGCAGGTACCGGTACCCGCGTGAGGGCGACGCGCCAGCTCTGGCTGCCTTGTCGCGTGTTGAACCGGCGCGCCGATCCTGTGATGAACCGCGGCCGTGAGCCCGCCAGCCGCCGCCGTCGGGAATCCGGCCCAGTTTCTTGACGTCGACGTGGACCAACTGGCCGGGCCGATCAACTTCGTACCGGTGAGGCTGGGGCCGGCGCACCGGCAGGCCGGTAGCTTGATCGATGCACTCCAGCCTGGGCATTCGGTACCGGGCCAGCACCCGACCCACAGTCGAGCGGGCAATCCCCAGGTGGTAGCCGATGCGGTGCGGGCCCCACCGCTTGTTGAATCGCAGGGAGATGATGCGCCGCTCGGCGCGCAGCGGCAGCCGGGACGGGCACCGATGCGGGCGGCTGGATCGGTCTTCGAATCCGGCCCCTCTTCGGTGGCGGGCCACCCACCGGGACACGGTAGCCGGTGAGACCTGGAACCGTTCGCCAACCCGGCGCTGGGACCAGCCGGCCTCAACGACCAGGGCAACCATCCGGGCTCTACCTTCAGGTGTCAGGGGTGCATTACGGTGAGTCACGGAGACCTCCGAACGTTCGATGAAATGGTTGGTACACCCATCGATATCGGAGGTCTCCTTCTAACTCACGGACCGATCACAACGTGTCGAGGAAGTACA
>NZ_JBMPQB010000008.1:0-170179 GCF_049725185.1 Pseudactinotalea sp. Z1748
CCGTTGCGTGCCCTTTATAAGCCCGGCCCGCGTGCTGGTCTGGAACTTGTCGAACGTCCTGAGCCTGAGCCTGGTCGGGCGGAGGTGAAGATCCGGGTGTTGACTACGGGGATTTGCGGGACGGATCTGCATATCCGTAATTGGGACTCCTGGGCGGCCTCGATGGTGACTGCTCCCTATATTCCCGGGCATGAGTTCTATGGCGAGGTGGTGGCCGTGGGGGATCTGGTGCAGGACGTCAAGGTCGGGGACAGGGTCTCTGGTGAGGGTCATATCGTGTGCGGGACCTGCCGCAACTGTCGCGCCGGGCAACGCCAGTTGTGTATCCGCACCATCTCGGTGGGGGTGCAGCGCGACGGGGCTTTCGCTGAGTTCGTGGTGATTCCGGCGGAGAATGTGTGGGTGCACACCTTCCGGGAGGGGCAGCAGCCCATCACTGCCGAACTGGGTGCGATCTTTGACCCGTTCGGTAATGCGGTGCATACCGCGTTGAAGTTCTCGGTGGTGGGTGAGGATGTGCTGATCACCGGCGCCGGGCCGATCGGGTTGATGGCCGCGGCGGTGGTGCGTCATGTGGGTGCCCGGTACATCGCGATCACCGATGTGTCCGCGCCCCGGTTGGCTCTGGCCGAGCGGATGGGGGTGGACCTGAGTGTGGATGTGTCCAAGACCAGCATCGAGTGGGCTTTCGGGGAGTTGGGGTTGAAGGAGGGGTTCGATGTGGGCCTGGAGATGTCCGGGCACCCCGATGCGCTGCCGGAGATGATCCGGGATATGAACCACGGGGGTCGTATCGCGCTGCTGGGGCTGCCTACTGCCTCCATCGATATCGACTGGTCGGTGGTGGTGACGCACATGCTCACGTTGCAGGGGATCTACGGGCGGGAGATGTTCGAGACCTGGAACGCGATGGCCGCGATGCTGAGTTCGTCCACCTGGCTGCACCACACCATCTCCTCGGTGATCACCGACGTCCTACCCGCCACCCAGTGGGAGCGCGGCTTCGAGATCGCCGCCAACGGCACCAGCGGCAAAGTCGTCCTGGACTGGTCCACCCTCTCCTAGCGAAACGCGGGGCAGGTCTCGCGTTCCATGACCGTCCTGTTGTCACAACCCGAAGGAGCCACGTGCGACGTATCGCCTACCGTCGGGCCTCCACTGGATGGCTCGACGCCCTGCCGCTGGGTAACGGGCGGGTCGGTGCGATGGTTTTCGGCGAGGATGATGGCGTCCGCCTACAGCTGACGGAGGGCACCGGATGGTCCGGCTCCCCAGCGAGTGAGCACCGCGACGGTCGCATCGACACTGCGGCCGCGGTCACAGCCCGCCAGGAGGCCCACCACCTCTTCGATGCCGGCCAGGTCGTTGCTGCCGAAGAGGTTCTGCGCCGTGTGCAGTCCCGCCAGCCCCAGGCACTCCTTCCCTTCGGTGACGTGGAGTTGCGCCACCGCACGGGCGACGTCACCCGCATCCTGGATCTGGCTGATGCGGTCCACACCGCAAGTGTTGGCGCTGTGAAGCATGAAAGTTTCGTCAGTGCGCCGGACAATGTCATGGTCCACCACCTCATCTCCAAGTCGCCGGTGGACGTGACCGTGCGGGGTTCCACTCTGCTGCGCATCCTCGACATCTCGGCGGACGCCTATGGCTTGGAGATCTTGACAGCCCTCCCGGAGGATTACGACCGCACGCCCACCGACGAGGGGATGATCCGGTGGACCGGTGCGGGGGTAACTCCGGTGCGTGGTGCTCTCAGCCTCCGTTGGGAGCACGACGGGATCACCGCCGTCAGCCCGGATGAGCAGACCGCGGCTGAGATCGACGTGAAACTTCTCGGCGTGCGCAGGTTGGTGCTCGTCGCGGCGATCGAGACCACCTTCGATCAGATCGGTGCTCCGACGCGTGGGAGCCTCGAGAGGGCGGCGGAGTGCGCGCGAGCGCGCGCGCACCGGGCCCTGCGCGTTGGCCATTCTTCCCTGCGAGAGCGCCATGTCAGCGAGCACCGTGCCTTGTTCGACCGCGCGGGGCTGCGGCTCACAGCGACTGACATGATCACCGATCCTGATCAACTCCTGGCCGCGCACGGCAACGGCGCTGATCCGGTGATGTTGGAAGCGCTGTTCGACTATGGGCGCTATCTGCTCATCGCTTCCTCCCGCCCCGGTGGACTGCCGGCTACCTTGCAAGGGCTCTGGAACGGTTCACTCGAGCCACCGTGGTCTTCGGCCTACACGATCAACATCAACACCGAGATGAACTACTGGCTCGCCGGGCCAACGAACCTGCCGGAGGCGGCTGAGCCCCTCATGAACCTGGTGGAAGCACTCGCGAAGCGGGGCCGGGAGACCGCACAGCGGTTGTACGGCGCCCGGGGTTGGGTGGCACACCACAACACCGATGCCTGGGCCTTCTCCACACCCACCTCAGGCGACGCCTCGTGGGCTCAATGGCCCATGGGAGGTGTGTGGCTGGTCTGCGAACTCGACCGGCTGCGCGGCTACGGCACATGTCCGGCGACATGGGCGGACCGGTTATGGCCGCTGGCTATAGGCGCGGCGGAGTTCGTCCTCGACCTGCTGCAGTCAGGGCAGGACGGATGGAGGCACACCTTCCCCTCGACGTCGCCGGAGAACCGGTACCACACCCCCGATGGCCCGGCGTCGGTCTCGGTGGGCACTGGCATGGATCGGACCTTGATCACCGAACTCTTCGCCGTCGTGCAGGGTTTGGCGGCCGTTACCGGCAACACCGACCACCCAGCGCTACCCGAGGTACACGCAGCAAGCGAGTGGATCCATCCGCCGATCATCGACGACGACGGCACCGTTCGCGAGTGGCACGCCGGTGCGGTGGCTATCGACCCGCACCACCGGCACCTCTCCCACCTGGCCTTTGCCTACCCCGGTGGCACGGACCTGGACGCGGATGATGGTGCACTCGCCGCCGCCGTCGACCGGACGTTGCGTGCTCGTGGGGACGAGGCCACCGGATGGTCGCTGGCCTGGAAACTCGCGCTCCGGGCACGACTGCGCCAAGCCGATTCCTTCACCCGGTTATTGCCGCTGCTGTGCCGACCGGCGGGGCATCGGAGCGCAGGTTTGTACAGCAATCTCTTCGCAGCCCATCCCCCGTTCCAGATCGATGGGAACCTGGGCTTCACGGCGGCCATGTGTGAGGCGTTGTTGCAGAGTCACCGCGAGGAGATCGAGGTGCTGCCTGCGCTGCCTGAGAAACTGGGGTCCGGATCCTTCCATGGCCTGGTCGCTCGCCCGGGCCTGAGCGTGGACCTGACCTGGGAGAACGGGCGCCCCATCTCGGTGGTCCTTCGTGCCCTGAACACGTCCGCGGCGGGCCCTCACCAGCTGCGGCATGGCGACACAGTCTTGTCCGTCGACGTCCCGGCCCACTCTGTCGCCGGATACGCATGGCCCAGGTGACACCGTCGCTGAAAGTTGGCAGGGTCGCCCAACAACTACCCGGAGGTTGAACGTGTCAGTAAGCATGACGAACGCGAGGAAACGGCCGGCCACGCGTCCAAACATCATGGTGATCTGTGTCGACCAATGGCGCGGTGATGCGCTCACTGCCGCCGGCCACCCCCTCGTGCGAACGCCGCACCTCGACGAATTGGCTGATCAGGGAACCAGGTTCGCCCGTGCCTACTCAGCCACCCCGACCTGCGTACCCGCTCGGGTGGCCCTGTTCACCGGCCAGTCACCCGAGCGGCACGGACGCTATGGATACCGCGAAGGGGTGCCGTTCGACCTGGCTCACCCGGTCACGATGCAGGGGACGCTGCGGGAGGCGGGGTATCAGACCCATGCCGTGGGGAAGATGCACGTGTACCCCGAACGGGCTCGCTGCGGCTTCGACGAGGTGAGGCTGCACGATGGATTCATGCATTTCGGGCGCGGGTACGGGCATCGGAACCTGGAGGCGCATGACGACTACGTCACCTGGTTGCGTCGTCAACCCGGCATGCACGCCGGGGCCGACTACTTCGATGACGGCCTCGGCTGCAACTCCATGGTCGCGATCCCATGGAGTCGTCCAGAGGAACTCCACCCGACCAACTGGGTGGTCAGCGAGACGCTGGACTTCCTGCGTCGGCGGGACCCGACAGTGCCGTTCTTCAGTTGGGTGTCCTTCCATCGGCCGCACGCACCTTTCAATCCACCGCAGTGGGCGTTCGACCAGTACCTGCACGGTGATGTCCAGAGGCCGCCGGTGGGTGATTGGATCTCCAATTTCGACGAGTTCCGCCGGGACAACCACCACCAGACGGTGCTCGGCCGTCTCCAGCCTGATATGCACCACCGTGCGATGAGCGGCTACTACGGGAACATCACCCACATCGACCTGCAACTGAACCGGCTGTTCGAGGGCCTCGGGGAGTACGGGCTGGCGCAGGACACCACCATCATCTTCACCTCTGACCACGGCGAGATGATGGGCGACCACGACATGTACCGCAAGAGCGTGGGCTATGAAGGGAGCGCACATGTACCTCTCATCGTGCGACCTGCTCCGGCCTTCTTCCCGGACGCTGTCCGCGGCCGGGTCGTCGAGGACGTCACCGAGCTGCGAGATGTGATGCCCACCGTGCTGGACACCGCCGGGGTGGCCGTCCCAGACTCGGTCGACGGCTTGAGCCTGGTCCCGCACACACTGGGCCAGTCCCCGTCCTGGCGTCAGGAGATCCATGGTGAACACGTCCACTTCGGGCAGTCGCTGCAGTGGGTGACCGATGGTCGACGGAAGTACCTCTGGGCCTCAGGGCGTGGCATTGAACAGTTCTTCGATCTCGAGGAGGATCCCCACGAGGTGCATGACCTCATCACCGATTCTGATAGGCAAGCGGAGATCGAGGCGTGGCGGCAGCGCCTGGTGGGCTACCTTGATGGCCGGCCGGAGGGCTTCGTGGCTGATGGGCGGCTCGTTCCGGGCTGCCCGGTGCGCTCTGAAGCCCCCCACATCTCCGAACTCGTGGGCCAGTGACTGCCGGCGCGGCCGACCGCTCGGCTACGGTTCGACGTCGGCGCAGCCGACTTCCATGGCTGGTTCGCCGTGTGTCCTGACGAATTTCAGGTACGGCCCGGCCTGGAACGTCGATGCTTCAAACGGGCGTAGGCGTCGACCACGATGCCGGAGGAGAAGTCCGCCTACTGCCCCTTGACGTTGATGATCTGGCGCAGCACGTGGTCCACTTCCACCAGGTCCGCGGCATCGTCCATCACCTGGTCGATGTCCTTGTAGGCATCGGGGATCTCATCGATGAAGGCTGCGTCGTCGCGGTACTCGATACCGGCCATCCGCCGGCGCAGATCATCCTGGCTGAACGTCTGGCGGGCCTTGCGTCGGGAGTACATCCGCCCCGCGCCGTGTGGGGCCGAGCACAGCGACATCTCGTTGCCCTTGCCCGTCACCACGTACGAGGCGGTGCCCATCGAACCGGGGATCAGCCCACGGGTCCCGGCGTGCGCGGCGATCGCGCCCTTGCGGGAGACCACCAGGTTCTGCCCGAAATGGGTTTCGGTGGCGGTGTAGTTGTGGTGGCAGTTCACCTCCTCCAGGCGCTGCACCTCCTGATCCATGAACGTCCCGAGTTGATCGATCACCCGGTCCATCATCACCTCCCGGTTCAGCCGGGCGAACTCCTGGGCCCAGTGCAGGTGTGACATGTACCCCGCGTAGTGGAAGTCGGTCATGGCCAGGTGCGCCAGGTTGGCATCGGGTAGATCAGGGTCGCGTTTGGTGGCGTACTTCTTGGCCTGCTTGATGTAGCGCTGGGCGATCTTGTTCCCCACCCCGCGGCTGCCGGAGTGCAGGAACGTCCACACCGCGCCGGTCTCATCAGCGGTGACCTCGATGAAGTGGTTCCCCCCGCCCAGCGACCCCAACTGCAATCGCCAGTTCTTCGCGAACTCCTCCGGCGTCACGCTCTCTGCTGCGGCCAACTCCTCCAACTGGGCCACCTTCGGCGCCGTGGCCTCCTGCACCTTGCGGTTGTGCCGGCCGGGGCTGAGGGGAACGGCCCGTTCGATCCGCTCCCGTAGGTGCGACAGCGGCCGGCCGGCGGCGCGCAATTGCTCAACGGAGAACTGGGTGCGCACCGCCACCATCCCGCACCCGATGTCCACGCCGACCGCCGCGGGGATCACAGCCCCCTGGGTGGGGATGACCGAACCGACGGTGGCGCCCATCCCCACATGCGCATCCGGCATCAGCGCCACGTGCGGGGTCACGAAGGGCAGCGCGGCCGTCAGCTCGGCCTGCGCGAGCGCATGCTCGTCGATGATCGAGGCCCAGGAGTACAGCTTCTCGCTGATTTGCTTCATGCGCGCCACCCTCTCAGGTGCGCCCCCGCCCAGCACCCCCGCCCCGCGCACCCCAGCACCGCCGCCCCGCACCGCCGCCCCGCGCCGCCGCCCCGCGCCGCCGCCCCGCGCCGCCGCCCCGCGCCGCCGCCCCGCGCCGCCGCCCCGCGCCGCCGCCCCGCGCCGCCGCCCCGCACCGCCGCCCCACGCCCTCGTGCCGCCGTGGCAGCTTGGCAAGCGCCGAGGGCGATCCTGGTGGCCGAGGACGAGTGGCAGAAGGCTCGTCCTCGGCGGCGGGGCTCGCCCTCGGCGGATCCGGCGACGGTAGCCGCTGGGCTGCGGACGCTCGCCCAGCCGCGGCCAGGCGCCGCCAGCCGCGCCGCCGCCCAGCGCCGCAGCGCGCCGAGGGCGATCCTGGTGGCCGAGGACGAGTGGTAGAAGGCTCGTCCTCGGCCGCGGGGCTCGGTCTGGGCGGATGTGGCGGCGGGAGCCCTGGCACCATGGCCGCGGGGCTCGGTCTGGGCGAATGTGGCGGCGGGAGCCCTGGCACCATGGCCGCGGGGCTCGGTCTGGGCGGATGTGGCGGCGGGAGCCCTGGCACCATGGCCGCGGGGGCTCGCTCTCGGCGGGAGTTGTGAGGGGAGGGGGTCAGGGGAGGCCGTGCACCGCGGAGCCGTGCGGGTTGGTGCGTGCCCGGGGGATGCCGTCGACGGTCAGCAGGAACCGGCCGTCGTCGGGGGCGTCGTCGGCCTCGCCGTCGGTGCGCTGCGTGGAGGCACCCGGCGGGGAGCCACCCTGCGTGGAGGCATCCGGCGGGGAGCCACCCTGCTCGGAGGCACCCGGCGGGGAGCCACCCAGTGCAGCGGACGGCAGGACCGGGGCGAGCACTGAAGCGCCCTCGTTGCTGATCCAATGTCCGGGGAGACCGCTGACCACGTCCACGAACTTGGCCCGTGCGTCGGTGTCCAGATAGGCCAGCACCGCGGAGTGGAACACCACCAGCGTGGCCTCCGGTGGGGCCTGGGCGGCCAGGGACGGCAGCGCCTCGCCCAGATCACCGGCGACCAGGTGCAGGCGCTCGCGAGCGGCGATGTCCAACGCGGCCCGCAACCGCTGGCGGCGGGCCTGTTGCCCGGGCCAGATGAGGGTCTCCAGCCATGCCCGGGCATCGGGGTCGGTGGCATCGATGGGGTTCAGATCGATTCCGGCGCGCCAGGCGATCTGCGGCATCGCGGGGGCGGGCACACCGGCACCCAGGTGAGCCTCGATCACCACCGGGGAGGGACCGCCGTCAGGGTCGAGGCGGGTGCCGTCGTCGTAGGCGTAGGAGTAGTGGTCCGGCAGTAGGCAGAGCCCGGCGGCGGTACCGACCTCGATCAGGGCCAACGGTTGGGGAAGTTCGGCCAGGAACGGGAGCAGGGTGGCGCAGCGAGCGGCCTCGTTGGTCTGGGTCGCCCTGGCCATGATGGTGGCGCGGACCTGATCCCAGCGCTGCAGCACCGTCTCCCGGAAGGAGGCATAGGACTCCTCCGCCCCGTGCCAGCGGGCCGCCGCGAAGACCAGGTTCGGCTGTCGCTTACCCCCGGGCAGCCTGGAGAGAAGGTCCAACACCTCCCCGTCCTGGGCGACCGCGTGCGCCCAGTCCGCATAGACCGCCGAGACCCCCCGCGCCTCCCGTTCGGCGAACAATCGGTAGCCCTCGGCGAGGGGGCGCCGGCCCAGATGAATAGATGGATCCATCGGGCCATCCTGCCCGGGACCACCCGCTGGTGGGCAAGCCCTTACTGCCCTGCGCCCTCAGCCGCCAAGGGGTTGAGCACCCGGCGCAGGAAATCGCGGGTGCGCGGCATCTGCGGGTCGCCGATCAGTTCGGCGGCCGGTCCCTCCTCCACCACCACGCCCTCGTCCAGGAAGACCACCCGGTCGGCGACCTCCCTGGCGAAGCCCATCTCATGGGTGACCACGAGCATGGTCATCCCGGCCTGCGCCAAGTCCCGCATGGTCGAGAGCACATCGCCCACGGTCTCGGGGTCCAGCGCGGAGGTCGGTTCGTCGAAGAGCATCAGTTCCGGTTTCATGGTCAGTGCCCGGGCGATCGCCACCCGCTGCTGCTGACCGCCGGAGAGTTGCGATGGCCGCCGCTGCGCCAGGTCCTTCAGACCCACCAGGTCCAACTGGTGCATCGCCTCGGTCTCCGCGGCCTCCCGGGAGAGTCTGAGCACCCGGCGGGGAGTGATCGTGCAGTTCTCCAGCACGCTCAGGTGCGGAAACAGGTTGAACTGCTGGAAGACCATGCCGATCCGCCGGCGCATCGCATCAAGGTTCACGTCCAGGTCGGTGGCATCGAACTGCCCCACGGTGATCCGGCCGGAATCGGGGTCCTCCAACCGGTTCACGCAGCGCAGCAGGGTTGACTTGCCCGACCCGGAGGCCCCGATCAGGCAGACCACCTCCCCGGGGTCGACGGTGAGGCTCACGCCCTTGAGGACCTCGTTGTCGCCGAAGGACTTGTACAGGCCGGAGATGGTGACCCCGGAATACTGCTCGGCCGGCGCGCTCGGCTGCTTGCTCATGGCACTCCCTGGGTCGCCGGTGTGGTCGTGATGGGTTTCTTGCGCCGCCGGGCGGGTTTGCCCGAGCCGCGGCTCTCCATCCGGCGGGCGAGCAGCGCCAGCGGCACCGTGATGATCAGGTAACACGCTCCGGCGACCACCAGCGGGGTCATGCCTGCCTGGTACATGGTGATGCCGTCGCGGCCCATCTTGGTCAGCTCCGCCGCGGATCCGGCCATCCCCACCACGTAGATCAGCGAGGAGTCCTTGGTCAGCAGGATCGCCTCGTTCGTCAGCGGGGGCAGCACGATCCGGAAGGCCTGGGGGATCTGGATGGTGATCATCGCCCGCCACGCCGGCATGCCGAGCGCCCGGGCGGCTTCCACCTGCCCCTTGGGCACTGCCTGCAGGCCGGCGCGGATGGTCTCGGCGATGTAGGCGCTGCCCACGATCGCCAGGGCGGTGGCCGCGGTCTGCAGGGTGCTCAGGTTGAGCCCGAACGCCAGGCTGGCCCCGAATCCCAGCGCGATGAACACCAGGATCGCGGGGATGCCGCGGAAGAACTCGATATAGCCGGTGGCCAGCCAGCGATAGACCGGGAAACTGGCCATGCGCATCAGCGCCAGCAGAGTGCCCGCGAGCAGCCCGAAGACGAACCCGAAGAACGTGTACTGCACCGTGTTGACCAGGCCGGTGGTGATCACCCCGGGGAACATGGAGCTGATCCGCTCGAAGTTGAAGAAACTCTGCTGAACGGCGCCCCAGTCGATGAGGACCAGCAGGGTGACCACCACGACGACGAACAGCAGGGACTGGATCCCCAGGCTGATCCTGCGCCGCTGACGGTTCGACAGGGCCATGGGGCTTAGGCGTCGTCCCCGGTGTCGCCCTCTTCAGGAGTCTCGGAGTGGAACCAGGCCTCCTCGATCTCCTCCAGGCCGCCACTGGACCTCAACTCCGCGAGGACCTCGTTGACGGCGTCGATGAGTTCGGTGTTGTCCAGTTGGGCCGCGATGCCGAGTTGCTCCCCGGTGTCGATCTCCTCCACGAACACGTACTGCGGATCCTCCCCGGCCTGGTACCCGAGAATGGAGATGTTGCCGATCAGGGCCTCCACCTGGCCCGCCTGCAGACCCTGGAGCATCAGCCCCGAATCCTCGTACTGCACCACGTCCAGACCCAGTTCCTCGCTGGCGTAGACATCACCGGTGGTGGCGGCCTGAACGCCGACCGAGACCCCTTCCAGATCATCGACGCTCTCGATTCCGGAGCCCTCGGTGGCCAGCAGCCCCAGGTTGTCGTCCAGGTAGGGGTCACTGAAGAGCATGTTCCCGCTGCGATCCTCGGTGATCGTCATCCCGGAGATCGTCAGGTCGCAGTCCTGGGCGTTCAGGGCCACACCGGACTCCAGACCGTCCCAGGAGGATTCGATGATCTCCAGGTCCAGGCCCAGGCCGTCGGCGATGGCAGAGGCGATGTCGATGTCGAAGCCGACGACGTTGCCGTCGCCGTCGTAGTACTCGAACGGCGGGTAGGGCACGTCGGAGCAGACCTGCAGGGTGCCTTCGTTGAGCGTCTGGACCTCAGCATCGACGCTCACGTCGGCGTCGACCTCGGATTCGGCGTCGACTCCGTCGCCGTCAGCACCGTTGCCGCCGCAGGCGGTCAGTGCCAGGGTCGCGACGGAGGCGAGTGCGAGGCCCTTCAGCCAGGGCCTTGCGTGAATCTGTGCGGTGTTGCGCATGCGTCTTTCCTCCGTCGGATGGTGGAGCGCTCAGGTGCCTGGTGGGTGAGGCTGAGTATAGATCGGCGGAACCGCGAACCGGCGCGATAGCGTGGCGCACAGTTCGCCCGATGGTCACCTGCACTGGAGGAACGATGTCCACCCCACCCCTGCCGCACGTCACCGAGGACTGGGACCGGGCCCTCGCCGTCGTTGCCCACCCCGATGACATGGAGTTCGGCTTCGCCGCCGCCGTGGCCCGCTGGACCTGCCAGGGCAAACAGATCACCTACTGCATGGTGACCTCCGGGGAGGCCGGCATCGACGGCATCGAACCCGGGGAGGCCGGGCCGTTGCGGGAGGCCGAACAGGTCGAGGCCTGCCGGATCGTGGGTGTGGCAGACGTGGTCTTCCTACGCGAAGGGGACGGTGTGCTGGAGTACGGCCTGCACCTGCGCCGGCGCATCGCCCACCAGA
Organism: Pseudactinotalea sp. Z1748; assembly: GCF_049725185.1. Lineage (NCBI taxonomy): Bacteria > Bacillati > Actinomycetota > Actinomycetes > Micrococcales > Cellulomonadaceae > Pseudactinotalea > Pseudactinotalea sp. Z1748. The sequence goes on from NZ_JBMPQB010000008.1 coordinate 11,070, forward strand.
TCCGCCGGCACCGCCCCCAGATCGTCATCACCAACAACTTCCGCGAGTCCTGGATGGGCGGCGGACTGAACCAGGCCGACCACATCGCCACCGGTCAGGCCACCCTGGACGCCGTGCGCGACGCCGGGAACCGCTGGGTCTTTCCCGACCAGGTCAGCGAGGGCGGCCTGCAACCCTGGGACGGGGTGCGCCAGGTGTGGCTGCCCGGCTCACCGCAGGAGAACCACGGTGTGGACGTCAGCGGCACGATGGACGACGGCGATGCCTCCCTGCGTGCGCATCGCGCCTACCTGGAGGGGCTGGGTGGGGACTTCGACTTCCCTGCGATGATCCAGCAGAACGCCCGGGCCACCGGAGAGCGGATGGGTGTGGCCTTCGGTGCCGGGCTGGAGGTATTGGAGCCGTAAGCGGCGATGACCGTTGCGCAGTAGTCGATCCTGCGGGTGTCGCAGAGCGCCCCCACCAGCGGGCGGAGTTCAGCGGTACTTGTCGGCCTCAGCGATGGCGGCGGCGAACACCTGCTCCTGCTTGCGCACCTTCTTCTTCGCATCCTTGGCCGCGGCCCTGGCCTGCGCGAGCGCCTCCTCGCTCATCGTCTCGGCCAGCCGCCGCTTCTGGGTCGCCACCTTCCACCGGGGCGTGGGCCAGGCCAGGTCGAGGTCGATGAGCGCCTGGGTGAGCAACTCGGAGACGGCCAGCCGGGCGTACCACTTCCGGTCGGCAGGGATCACGTGCCAGGGCGCGACCTCGGTGTGGGTGCGGGCGAACACGTCGGCGTAGGCGTCCCGGTAGTCCTCCCACTGACGGCGCGCGTCGACGTCGGCGGGGTCGAACTTCCAGTACTTGTCGCTGCGGTGCAACCGCTTCATCAGCCGCAAGCCCTGCTCCTCATGGGAGATCATCAGTGCGACCTTGACGATGGTGGTGCCGGACTCGGCGACCGTCTCCTCGAACTGGTTGATCTCCTCGTACCGCTTCTGCCAGACGGCCTCCTCCACCAGGCCGTCCACGCGCGCGATGAGGACGTCCTCGTAATGGGACCGGTCGAACACCCCGATCTGACCGCCGGCCGGTAGGGCCCGACGGATCCGCCACAGGAAGTGATGATCCAGTTCCTCCTGCGTGGGCCTGCCGAAGGCGCGCAGCGTCACGCCCTGGGGATCGACCATCCCGATCACGTGCCGGGCGATGCCACCTTTCCCGGAGGTGTCCATGCCCTGGATCACCAACAGCACCGACTTCTCCCCACCGCTGCGGCCGTGGGCGTACAGACGCTCCTGCAACTCCGAGAGCAGCCCGCCGCGATGCGCCATGAACTCGCGCGCGTGCCGCTTCTTCCCCGACCAGCCCGGGGTGGAGCGGTGGTCCAGATCGGCCAGGGAGAAGTCCTCACCGGGGCGCAGCAGGGTGCGCGGGTGCTCGGTCCAACGATTCTTCGGTGGCATGGCGATCCTTCGTCGGGGCTGGCTCGGTACGCTAGCGCGCGGCGCCGCTACGCGCTCGCCGTACCTTCGGGTGACCTGCTCCGGCAGGCTCACCTGCCCCGACAGAGAGGCCCGGATGACTGAGGATCGCGCGCCCGCAGACGTGCTCCGGGCCGCACTGGCCGCAGCGACCGACACCCGGGTCCTGACCGCGGGCACGGACGTGCTGGGACGCACCGGTTCGGTGTTCGCCGAGGCCTTCGGCACACCCACCGGGTCGCCATCGGCGCAACTGATCGCCGACGGGAACACCTGGGCCGTGGCCGGGGAGCAGGTCGGTGCTGCGCTTCGCCAGGTCGGGGTGGAGGTGGGCGAGCCGCTCATCTTCCCGGCCGTCCCCACGGTGTACGCCTCCTACGACAACGTCGAACAGATCCGGGAGCACCTGCGCACCCGGGACGGCGTACCGGTGGTGATCGGCTCGGGCACCCTGAACGACCTGGTCAAACTGGCCGCGTGGGAACTGGAGCGGGAGTACCTGGTGGTGGCCACCGCCGCCTCGATGGACGGCTACGCCGCCTACGGCGCCTCCATCACCAAGGACGGCTTCAAGATCACCCGATACTGCCCGGCACCGGCGGCGATCGTGGCCGACTACGGACTCCTAGCCGCCGCCCCGGGCCGGCTGACCGCCACCGGTGTGGGTGACCTGGTGGAGAAGATCCCGGCCGGCGGGGACTGGATCCTGGCGGATGCCTTGGGTATCGAGGCGATCGACGACGACGTGTGGCACCTGGTGCAGGGCCCGCTGCGGGCCTCGATCGCGCACCCGGAACTGATCGCCGCCGGTGACCCGGGGGCGATCAGGGGGCTCTCGGAGGGGTTGTTGATGTCCGGCCTGGCGATGCAGGCGCACCAGTCCTCCCGGCCGGCCTCCGGCGCCGGACATCAGTTCTCCCACCTGTGGGAGATGGAAGGGCTCGGCCTCGATGAGGAGCCCCCGCTCTCCCACGGGATGAAGGTGGGGTTGGGCACCATCTCCCTGTGCGCGCTGTACGAGGTGGCCCTGAACCGGGATCTGGCGACCCTGGACGTCGAGGCGGCCGTGGCGGCCTGGCCGACCTGGGAACAGATGGAGGCGCGGGTGCGCGGGGCCGAGTTGCCGCCGGAGGTCACCGAGGCGGCCGTGGAACAGTCGCGGCTGAAGTACCTGGCGGCGCCGGAGCTGCGGGCTCGACTGGAGCGCCTGCGGGACCTGTGGCCCGGGCTCGCCCAGCGCCTGCGGGCCCAACTGCTGCCCGCGGCCGACATCCAGCACCGCCTGGCGACGGTCGGCGCGATCACCCACCCGAGCCAGATCGGGGTGGATGAGGCCCGCTTCCGGGCCACCTATGTGCGCGCGCAGATGATCCGCAGCCGCTACACCCTGCTCGATGTGCTGCTGGAGGCGAACCTGCTGGAGGAGTGCGTAGCCGACCTGTTCGCCCCCGGCGGTTTCTGGGGCTCCCAACCGTGGCGGGCGCCCGGGGAACTCACGAACTGACCGCGTCAGCCTCCTCCTGGGCGGCCAGAACGGCCTGGGCGGCGGCGAACCGGGCGATGGGCACCCGGTAGGGGGAGCAGGAGACGTAGTCCAGCCCGATCCGGTTGAACAGGTCGATCGAGGCCGGGTCCCCACCGTGCTCACCGCACACCCCCAACTTCAGTCCCGCCTTGGCGGCCCTGCCCTTGGTGGCACCGATGCGCACGAGTTCGCCCACGCCGTCGGCGTCGATCGTGGCGAACGGGTTCTCCGGCACGATCCCGCCCTCCTCATAGGCCGCCAGGAAGGAGCCCTCGGCGTCATCACGGGAGATGCCGATCCCGGTCTGGGTAAGGTCGTTGGTGCCGAAGGAGAAGAAGTCGGCGTGCTCGGCGATCTCATCGGCGGTCACCGCCGCCCGTGGCAGTTCGATCATGGTGCCCACGCTGATGTCCAAGTCCGCCCCGGCCGCGGAGAGTTCCTCCGCCACGGTCTCGGTGACGATCGCGCGCATCCGGCGCAGCTCCTCGGCGAAGGCCACCAGCGGCACCATGATCTCCACCACCGGCTCCCCGCCGCCCGCCCGCACGGCCAGGGCGGCGCGCACGATGGCGCGCACCTGCATCCGGGCGATCTCGGGGTACAGCAGTGCCAGGCGCACCCCGCGGGTGCCCAGCATCGGGTTCATCTCCGTGAGCGAGCGCACCTGCCCCAGCAGCCGTCTGGCCCGGGCCAACTCGGCGGCGTTGTCATCGCCGCTCAGCTCCAGGCGCTGGACGGTCAGGGCCTGGGTGACCAGATCCGGCAGGAACTCGTGCAGCGGGGGGTCCAGCAACCGGATCGTGACCGGCAGGTGGGACATCGCCGAGAGGATCTCGGTGAAGTCGTCCTGCTGCATCGGCAGCAACGCCTCCAGCGCCTGCGCACGCTCGGAATCGTCGGCGGCCAGGATCATCGCCCGCACCGCGGGCAGGCGGTCCTCGGCCATGAACATGTGCTCGGTGCGGCACAACCCGATGCCCTCGGCGCCGAACTCCCGGGCCTTGGCCGCGTCGGCACCGGTGTCGGCGTTGGCGCGCACCCCCAACGTCCGGATCTCATCGGCCCAGCCCACGATCGTGGCGAAGTCCTCACCCAGTTGCGGTGGCACCAGGTCCAGCGCCCCGGCGAAGACCTCACCGGTGGACCCGTCCAGGGTGATCAGATCACCCTCGTGCAGCACCACATCCCCTACGGCCAGGGTGCCGGCGTCGGTGTCGATGCGGATCTGCCCGGCCCCGGCCACGCACGGTTTGCCCATCCCACGGGCCACGACCGCCGCGTGGGAGGTCATCCCCCCGTGTGCGGTGAGCACACCTTGCGCGGCGAGGGTGCCGGCGATGTCGTCGGGGGTGGTCTCCCAGCGCACCAGCACCACCGGGGTGCCGGCCTTGCCGCGCTGCTCGGCCACATCGGAGTCGAACACGATCTGGCCCACGGCCGCCCCGGGGGAGGCGTTCAGCCCGCGGGTGAGCACCTCGCGGTGGGCGCCGGGGTCGATCGCCGGGTGCAGAAGCTGGTCCAGGTGGGCCGGTTCGATGCGGCGCAGCGCCTCGGCGCGGTCGATCACGCCGTCGGCCTCCAGGTCCCGGACCACTTTGAGCGCCGCTGCCGCGGTGCGCTTACCGCTGCGGGTCTGCAGCAGGTACAACGACCCTTCCTCCACGGTGAACTCGATGTCCTGCATGTCGCCGTAGTGGACCTCCAGGCGGTTCATCGTCTCCACCAACTGCGCGAACGCCTCGGGCAGCACCTCCTCCATCTGGGCCAGCGGCAGCGGTGTGCGGATCCCGGCGACCACGTCCTCCCCCTGGGCGTTCAGCAGGAACTCCCCGTAGAGTTCCTTGGCGCCGGTGGAGGGGTTGCGGGTGAAGCACACCCCGGTGGCGGAAGTGTCGCCGCGGTTGCCGAACACCATCTGCATCACGTTCACCGCGGTGCCCAGGTCGTCGGGGATCCGGTGCGCCCTGCGGTACACCCCGGCGCGCGGGTTCTGCCAGGAGGCGAACACCGCCTCGATGGCCCGTTCGAGCTGGGTGTGCGGGTCGGTGGGTAGGTCGGTGCCGATGTGCTCGGCCGAGACCCCCTTGAACGTCTGCACCAACTCGCGCAGGTCCGCGGTGGTCAGATCGGTGTCGTTGTGCACGCCCCGGTTGCGCTTCATCGCGCTCAGGGCGTCCTCGTAGGCATGCGCCGGCACCCCCTCGACCACCTCGCCGTACATCTGCAGGAACCGGCGGTAGGAGTCCCAGGCGAACCGCGGGTCGTCGGCCTCGGCACCCAGGGCCTCCACGGTGTCATCGGAGATCCCCAGATTCAGGATGGTGTCCATCATCCCCGGCATCGAGACCACCGCCCCCGAACGCACCGACACCAGCAGCGGGCGCTGCGACCCGCCCAGGGTGCGGCCGGTGCGTTCCTCCAGGGACGCCAGCGAGGCGCGGATCTGTTCGGCCAGCCCATCGGGCCACTGTCCGCCGGCCCGGGTGGCCGCCACGCAGGCGGTGGTGGTGACGGTGAACCCGTCCGGCACCGGGATACCCAGGTTGAGCATCTCCGAGGCGTTGGCACCCTTGCCGCCGAGCAAGTCCTTCAGGTGCGCCCCGCCCTCGGCGAGGTCGTAGACGTAGCGGTTTGCGTCGTCCTCGGCCCTGCCCTGATCGGAGCCGCCCGCCCGGGAGGCTTCCTGGACCCCGGTTGCCCCCGGCTGGTTCTGGTTGGTCATCTGTTCCTCCTGCTCAACTGCCCGTCAGGGCCCGACGCCGGTTCTCCACGAGTTCGATCACCCGCACCGCGGCTTCTTCCAGCGCCAACTCGGTGGTGTCCACCACCGGGCAGCCGAGGCGCCGCTGGATCGCCTTGGCGTGGTCGAGTTCGTCGTAGATCGCCGCCAGGTCCGAGTACCCCTCGTTCACCCCGGAGGCCCCCATCGTGCGCAGCCGGCGCTGGCGGATGTGCAGCAGACGTTCGGGGTCGATGCTCAGCCCGACCACGTGCCAGGGGGTCACCTTGAACAACTCCTGCGGTGGCGCCACCCCGGCCACCAGCGGGATGTTCGCGGTCTTGTAGCCCAGGTATCCCAGGTACATCGACAGCGGGGTCTTGCCGGTGCGCGAGACGCCCACGAGCACGATGTCGGCCTCGGGCAGGGAGTCCGCGCGTTGGCCGTCGTCCAGGGCGATCGCGAACTCCATCGCCTGGATCTTCTTGAAGTAGTCGGCGTCTATGCCCACCGGGCGGATCTTGCGCCGCGGTGCGGTGCCGGTGACCCGTTCCATCGCCTGCATCGCCGGCAGCAGCAGGTCCACGTGGGAGATCCGGTGCTCATCGCACAGGTCATCGAGCAGGCTGCGCAGCCCGTCGTCGACGAGCGTGGAGAAGACCACCACGTTCTCCTCCGCACTGGTGATGTCGCGGAACGCTGCGCGCAGCACCGCGGAGGTGCGGATGCGCGGGTGGCGCACGATCCGGGTGTCGAAGTCCTCGTACTGCACACGTGTGGCCCGGGCCACACGTGCGGCGGTGTCCCCGGTTGAATCGGCCATCACGTGGATCGCGATCGGCACCTCGCTGACCATGGGCCTCACAGTACGGCCAGAACCTCGTCCGGGCTGCACCCATGGGGGAGTGGAACGGTTCAACGGATGGTCCGTCTTGCCCGCGCGGCCTCGTGGCTGCGATAGCGGTACCACTGCGGGGCCGGGGGCACCAGGAAAAGAACGACGACGAGGGCCGGGATGAGCACGGCCAGCGCGCTCTCCACGGTGGGCACCTCCACCACGGCCGGCAGGGCACTCAGCGCGGCCAGGCCGATCAGGATCACCAGCACCCAGCGGGCCCCGTTGGAGCCGCGGAAGGCGCCGACCGTCAACGCGCCGAAGACCAGGCCCATCGCGATGGCGAAGGCGCCGATGAGGCTGATCAGGATCGAGAAGCCGGTGTGGAACTCCGGGATCATGAACGGCAGCGAGACCAGCAGGTCCGCGGCCCGGCCCCGGACCACCAGCACCCCGATCCCCGTGACAAGGGAGGCGGCGCAGGCCAGCCACACCAGGATCGAGCCCAGCAGCACGGTGATCGGGCGGCGTGGCGGTGGGCCCTGAGGATGGTCAGCGGTGGTGTGCATGCCCTGATGGCCGGGTGGGGCGTAGGGGTACTGAGGTGGTGCCGGTTGCGTGCCGGGCTGGGCATAGCCCGGCTGGCCGTAGGGGTACTGAGGTGGTGCCGGTTGCGTGCCGGGCTGGGCATAGCCCGGCTGGCCGTAGGGGTACTGAGGTGGTGCCGGTTGCGTGCCGGGCTGGGCATAGCCCGGCTGGCCGTAGGCGGGGTGGATGCCCGGCTGACTGTGTGGGGACTGGCCGTAGGCGGGCTGGCCGTGGGCGGAGTGAGCGCCGGGCGGCGGGCTCTGTGCGGCGTCGCCGTCACCGCCCCGGGTGCCGGGGTGCCCGTAACCCGGTGGCGTTGCGTCGGGCTGGGCGGGCGGGTTCTGCTCGGGCCCGCCGGTCCACTGCCCGCCGTCGTGCTGCTGCGGGTATGGATTCGTCACGGTCCCCTCCACGCCGTCGTCCTCTCGGCCGCACCCAGCGAGGGGTGCTCCCGCGCCAGCCTAATCTCGGCGGGGTCGGTTCCGGGCTCATTCGGCAGCGCCGCAGGCAACTTTCCATGGCCGACGGCTACCTGCCCGGGGACGCTGGGTGGCCCGGTCGTGCTGGGCGCCCCGGGGGCGCGTCCCCTCCGGCGCCCCGGACGGCGCTGGATCTCGATCAGGTGGCGGTTCCACTGCCGCCGGGATGTCTGGTGCCGGTACCAGGCCGAGGCCGGCGGGAGTAGGAACAGCAGGATCACCACCGCTGGACCGAAGCCCACGAGCAGGCTCACCGGGTGCGGGTGGACGGCTCCGGCGAGCAGCGTCGGCAGCGACCAGAAGCCGAGCAAACCCACCAGCACCCACCGGCTTGCGTTCGACCCCTGGAAGGCGGCCACGGCCAGCAGTGCGAGGGTGAGCATCACCGCCATGGCGGCCAGGTACAGCGTGAGTTCCAGGATCCTGATACCGGTGCCGTGCGGGGGATGGCCGAAGAGGAACCGCGGCAGCAGTTCACGGACGAGCAGATCGTCGGTGGCCAGGGCCAGCACGCCCACACCGAGCCCCAGGGCGCCGGCCACCCACATCAACGCAGCGGCGATGGTCACGGCGAGCGGTCGCCGTGGTGGCGGCGCCGCGCCCCCGGGCCGTACCCCACCCGGTGGGTGGTGCCCACCGGGCGCCCCGGGTGGATGGTGGCCAAGGTGCGGATTCGGCATCGGCTGCTCCCGCCGTCGTCCTCCGGGAGCACGCGCGCCCCACCGGAGGGAGGGACCTGACGAAGCCCGACGGTACGAACCGCACCGGCCACCCCGCCCGCGCCTCACCCGGCCATGTGGACAACGAAGAGCGGGGCCACCCGTTGTGGATGTACCCCGCCGGGGGATCAGTCTCTGTCCGGTGCAGCCGGCCAGTCGGCGCAGCCGGCGCCGGAGGTGCGGGTCAGCGCCGGAAAGGGGCCGACGACGGCGGCTCGGTGCCGTAGCTCGTCGCGGGCCCGTGCGGCCCACCCCTTGGTCCACCGGGGCCACCGGCGGCGCCACCGTAGCGGCCGCCGTCACGACCCGCGGTCTGCGGGCGTTGACGCTGGAGGTACCACTGCCGGGAGGAGGTGACGTGGAACAGGATCACGGCGACACCGGTCCAGGAGGCGGCGATGAGGGAGAGCAGTTCACCGGCGAGCAGCAGGATCGAGATCGCCAGCACGAAGACGATGCCCATCACCGTCACCCCCCAGACCGCTGCCCGGGAGCCCCGGAAGGCGAGCACCGCCAGCAGGAACACCACCGCGCCCCAGACCAGCGAGACCACCCCCGCCGCGGTCATGATCGGCGACAGGTAGGGCAGCGCCTCGCGCAACAGCGCCAGGAAATCGGCCGCCTGCGAGGGGTGCACCCCCACATCGACCAGCCCCTGCTCACCACCGGCGATCAGGTCCGCGATCATCGCCAGCAGGGAATCCCGCGCCATCAGCAGCACCGCCCCACCCACGATCGGCAACAGCGCGCCGAACCAGGTCATGAGCGAGGCGGCCGCGACCGTGCCGGGTCGGTGGGTCTGTTCAGCCGCGTTGCCGGGGTGTCCTTCGGTGATCGAGCCCATCCAGGAGTTCAGCGGGTGTAGTTGCCGGGGTTGAACTGGGTGGTCTTGCGGGCGTTGTACCAGTCCCGCGACTTCGGGGCCAGGAACAGCCCCACCGACAGGCCCACCCAGATGATGGAGATGAGAGCGAGCGCGTTGCCGTCGAAGAGGTTGAACAGGCTGCCGGCGATGGCCAGGGCACCGAACACCACCAGCACCCAGCGGGCCCAGTTGGCACCACGGAAGGCGAAGATCGCCATCACCAGCACCAGCACACCCCACACGGCGGCGCCCACCCCAAAGATGGCGATGAACTGCAGCACCACGCCCTCGTCGGCGCTCAGGCCGAGATCGGCGGGGTCGAGCGCCTGGGCGAACATCAGCAGTAGCCCAAGGATGATCATGACCGCAGAGCCGATCCAGGCCAGCACCGCCCCGCCGGTGACCGTCCCGGGCCGGAAACTGCGGGAGCCTGCGGCCGAGCCAGCGGGACCGGAGCCGTAGGGGGCGCTCTGGGCGTACTGGGCGCTCTGGCCGTACTGGGCGCCCTGGCCCGCCTGCTGCGTGTACTGGCCCGGCTGCGACGGCTGCCCCGGCTGTGGCGGCTGGCCGGGTTGAGTGGGCTGGCCGTACTGCCCGGGCTGAGCCTGCGGCTGCTGGCCGTACTGATCAGGTTGCGGCGTACCGGATGGCGTGGTCATGGTGTCCTCCCTCGTCCGTGCGTCCATCATGACGCATTCGGGGCCAATCGTGTCGGATGAGTTCAGCGATACCGATGGGCAGATCTGCCCGGAGCAACACCGATCGGGCGCCCGTTCCGCGCTCACGCGCCCACCCGCCCGTTCCGCGCTCACGCGCCGGCCCGCACGGGCGTAGGGTCGGCACTGTGAGAGTCACCGAGGATCTGCTGGCGCAAGTGCGCGACGTCGCCGCCCCGGCCGCCTGGAGCACCGATCAGGCCACCCGGACCGCGATTGCCCATGACGCTTCGCACTACCTGCTCACCCCGCGTGCGGTGCACACCCCTCGCACGCTGGGCGAACTCACCGCCGTTCTGGCCCGCGCGAGCACCGCCGGGGTGCCGGTGACCTTCCGCGCGGGCGGCACCAGTCTGTCCGGGCAGGGCGTGGGCGATGGGGTGCTCATCGACGTGCGGCGCCACTTCGCCGGGTTCGACGTGCTCGACGACGGCGCCCGGGTGCGCTGCGAACCGGGGGTGCTGCTGCGCAAGGTCAACGCCGCGCTCATGCCGTACGGGCGCCGGCTGGGACCGGACCCGGCCAGTGAGATCGCCTGCACCATCGGGGGGGTGGTGGCCAACAACTCCTCCGGGATGACCAGCGGCTCGGCCGCCACGGCCTATCACACGATGGAATCCGCGGTGTTCGTACTCCCCTCGGGAACGGCGATCGACACCGCCGCCACGGACGCCGACGCCCGCCTGCGGGAGCAGGAACCAGCCCTGCACGCCGAACTTGCGCGGATCCGGGACACCATCCGCACCACCCCGGCGCTGCGCCGCACCGTCGAGCACCAATTCTCGATGAAGAACACCATGGGTTACGGGCTGAACGCCTTCCTGGACCACCACGAGCCGGTCCAGATCCTGGCGCACCTGATCGTCGGGTCCGAGGGCACCCTGGCCTACCTGGCCTCGGTGGTGCTGGCCACCGTGCCCGCCCACCCGCACGTGGCGACCTCGCTGCTGGTGTTCGACGACATCAACCGAGCCACGGACGCGTTGCCGGCGATCCTGGGCGCCGGCGCCCGGGCGGCCGAACTCATGGACGCCCGCGCGCTGCGGGTGGCCCAGCGACTTCCGGCGGCACCGGAGCCGATGCGCGGGATCGACGTGGATGCCCACACCGCCCTGCTGGTGGAACTGCAGGCCGAGCAGGAGACCGAACTGACCGAGCAGAGTCAGGACCTGCTCGCGGCACTGGCCGACGCCCGGCTGTCGATGCCGGCCGAACTCAGCCAGGACCGCGCCGCCCGCGCGGCTATGTGGACGGTGCGCAAGGGGCTCTACCCCGCGGTGGCCGGGGCGCGCCCACCCGGCACCACCAACCTGCTGGAGGACGTCGCCGTCCCCGCCGAACACCTGCGGTCCACCGTGGGCGACCTGGCGGAGTTGTTCGTGCGGCACGGGTATGACGACGCGGTCATCTTCGGCCACGCCCGCGACGCGAACCTGCACTTCATGATCAACCCGCGCTTGGACGATCCGGCGCAGGTGGACACCTACGCCGCTTTCACCGAGGACATGGTCGGGATGATCCTGGGCGCCGGCGGCACGCTGAAGGCCGAGCACGGCACCGGGCGGATCATGTCCGCCTACGTCGAGCGCCAGTTCGGCCCGGAGTTGTACGCCTTGATGCGCCGGATCAAGGCGGCCTGCGACCCCGCCGGCATCCTCGCCCCCGGGGTGGTGCTGAACGAGGACCCGCTGGCCCACCTCAAGCACCTGAAGACGATGCCCACCGCCCACCCGCTCGTGGACGCGTGCGTGGAGTGCGGGTTCTGTGAGCCGGTGTGCCCCTCCCGGGACGTCACCACCACCCCGCGCCAGCGCATCGTGCTGATGCGGGAGATGGCGGTGGCCGACCCCCAGCGCCGGGAGGAGTTGGCCAAGGCGTTCGAGTACCAGGCGGTGCAGACCTGCGCCGGGGACTCCATGTGCGTGACCGTGTGCCCGGTGGGCATCGACACCGGCGCGGTGATGAAGGGCATGCGCGCCGAGGCGGCACCCCCGGTGGCGCAACGGGCCGGACGGACGGCCGCGATGCACTGGGCGGGCACGACGACGGCGGTGCGGGCCGGCCTGGGCGTCGCCTCGGTGCTCCCTGGCGGAGTGCTCGCGGCGGGCAGCCGGGCGGTGCGCACCGCGGCGCCCCACGACCTGGTGCCCGAGGTGGGCAAGGACCTGCCCGGGCCCGGTACGAGACGCTCGGCGCTGCGCCTCGGCGCGGTGACCACACGTACCCCCGCGACTGGGGGTGCCACGGCTGACCAGGGGGCTGTTGGCGTCGTCCTCTTCCCCTCCTGTACCGGGGCGATGTTCGGCTCGGACTCACCCGGGGCCGCCCAGGCCTTCCTGGACCTGTGCGCCCGGGCCGGGGTGCACGTGCGGATCCCGGAGCAGATCGACTCCCTGTGCTGCACCGTGCCATGGACCTCCAAGGGCCTGACCGATGGCGCCCGGACCATGGCTGAGCAGGTGCGCCAGGTGCTCACCGAGGCGAGTGAGGGGGGCCGGTTGCCGGTGGTGACCGACGCGGCCTCGTGCACCCTGGGTCTGGTGGAGTCGGACTCTGGCCTGCAGGTGATGGATGCCCTGGCATTCGTGCGCGCCCACGTGCTGCCGAGGGTGCCGGTGGACCCCGGCCGGCGCCTGGCCTCGGTGGCGGTGCACCCCACGTGTGCCACCACCCACCTGGACGTCACCGATGACCTGCTCGCCCTGGCCCGCTCGGTGGCGCGGCAGGTGACCGTTCCGGTGAGTTGGGGGTGCTGCGGGTTCGCCGGTGACCGGGGCATGCTGCACCCCGAACTGACCGCTGGCGCCACCGCACCCCAGGTGGCCGAAATCGCTGCGGCCGAGGCCCGGCACGGTGTGTTCGATGCCTACATCTCCGCCAACCGCACCTGTGAGATGGGGATGAGCCGGGCCACCGGGCGCACCTATGAGCATGTGCTGGAAGTGCTGGCGCGCCTGGTCCACTGACCCGCTGCCGGACCTCACGAAATGAGGCGTTGCAGTGTCTACCGGACAACAGCGGGAGGAGGGGACGATGATGACCGAACACTTCCTGCCCGCCCGCGGCCCGTGGGATACCCGCGCGACCCTGACCACACTGGGCTACCACAGCATCCCCGGTGCACACCGCACCGACCCCGCGAGGGGGACTCACTCCCGGGTGCTGACGCTCGGTGGAGGCCACCACATCATCGAGCTGCGGCTCACCCCGGACGGCGTGCACTGGCGCGTGCCCGGCCGCGACCGGGCCGCCGGGGTGCCCGGAGAGAGTGCCCTGGAGCCACTGCTGCGCTGGTGGTTCGACCTGGACGCGAAGATCCAGTCCATCGACGCCCGCCTGCGCGGCGATCCACTGCTGGCGGGGCAGGTCGCGGACCGACCCGGCATCCGCATCACCCGTCATCCCGACGCGGCGTCCGGGGTCCTCACCACGATCCTCGGTCAGCAGGTGTCCCTGGCGGCCGGGCGCACCTTCGCCGGGAGGTTGGCGGCTGCCTACGGCGATGAGACCGCCGGCCTGCGGGCCTTCCCGACGCCCGCGCGGATCGCGGCGGTGGAGGCGGAGGACCTGCGGGCAGCGATCGGCCTGACCAGTGCGCGTGCCCGCACGCTACGGGAAGCCGCCGCGCTGCTGGCCGAGCAGCCGGCGCCTGCCGACGCGCCGCACCTGCTCGAGCAGGACGTGCTCACCCGGCTCGCCGACCTTCCCGGGATCGGCCCGTGGACCGTCTCCATCCTGGCGTTACGCGGTAGCGGCGACGGTGATGCGCTGCCGGCCTCCGACCTGGTGCTGCGCCGCAGCATGGGCGGTCTGCCGGCGCGCGAACTGCGGGTCGCGGCCGAGGCTTGGCGCCCATACCGCGGCTACGCCGTCGTGCGGCTGTGGGCACAAGCCGGCTACCGCGCGGGACGGCGGGAGGCCCGCGGAAGTGATTCCGGCTAGCGGGTGATGTCGCCGAGGTGGTGGATGACGTCGTGCAGGTGGTACTGGGCGAGGGTGACAGCGGTGAACTGCGCGCCGTCGGAGCGGCGGCCGGTGCGCTGCCACTGGTCCCGGGTCAGGTCCTGGTACCGCTGGGCGATGGCATCGGCGTGTTCGCGCGACTCCGCCAGGACCTGATCGGGATCCTCCTGGGCGTAGTTGCCCTCGATCGCGGCGGCGTCCTGGTCCCAGTTGGGGAACGTGGGGTCCTCCTCGGTCTGCATCAGCCCCAGGCGCTCGGTGAACACCCCGTGCACATCGCGCACGTGCGCTGCGTACTCCAGCGGTGACCACGTCTGAGCGTTCGGGCGCTGGGTCCACCAGTGGGCGTCGGTGCGCGCCCGCACCTCCTGCCATTGCCTGGCGTTGTCCCGCAGCATCTGGGGGATCAGCTCCGGCACCACGGTGCCCGCCTCGAGCCCGCACTCATCGCAAGGTTCGCGCAGCACCCAGGTCCAGTCCTTGGCATCGGGTTCGATGCTCATCGGTTCCTCACCTTCGCCAGTGCCGATCGCGGGCATGGATGGAGTCTGCCAGCCATCGGGTGGGCCCGGTACCCGCTGCCTAGAAGAGGGTCGCCGGGACGAGTGGCGGCGGATCCTTGGGGCGACCGGGATCCGACCCGCGGCGGCCGGTTCGAGCGGGCTCGCGTGCGGCGTCGGTGGCCCCTCCGCACCGGCGGCACACCCGTTGCCGCTTGGCCCGCCGGGCTGCGTCGTGCAGGGCCCGATGGTAGGTGGGGCCGGGTTGCATGGGCTCGCCGTCGCGGGTCCAGATGATCAGGTTCGCGATGCAGAACTGCGGGCAGCACCGGCTGCAACTGACCGGGCGCGCCGGCTTGCGGAACCGTCGGTGCTCGTGCCCGCCGGGACAGTGGCCCTCCCACGGCGCCGGCGGCAGCGGGGCTTCAGCGGGCAGGGTCCGCTCCGGGCGGGCACCGATCCGGCCGGCGACCTGGCGCCACTGGGTGCCGTGCCCGGCATCGGGGCCGGCCAGGGCGTGGGCGATCTCGTGCAGCACGGTATCCCGCACCAGATCGTCGGGGTGCAGTTCGGTCAGGTGCCGGCTCAGGGAGATGGTGCGGGTGTGGAACCGGCATAGTCCCGCGCGGCGTTTGGCGCGATCGAAGGCGAAGGTCCAGTCCCTCAGGCCGTGTTCGGCCATCAGGTCACGGGCCATCGACTCGGCTTGCTCCAGATTCACCACATCACCCCAACTGCACCGGTTGGTGCCGACTCTAATCGCTGCCACCGACACCCTCCGGCACCGCTGGTCCGGCCTCAGGCCGAGCCGACCTCGGCGAGGGCCTTGCGGATGCGCTTGGCCGAGACCGGGGTCGCGGTGCCCAGTTGTTGCGCGAAGAAACTGACCCGCAACTCCTCCAGCATCCACCGCACCTGCGCCAACTGCTCGGCGTGGTCCGGGTCGGTGGTGGCCCGGTCCGCGGCCCACCAGGCATCGTGCAGGTCCCGGATCTGCCAGGCCAGATCCGCGTCCCGGTTCGGGTTCTCCGCGGCCTTGGCCAGCCGCATCGTGGCCGCCTGCAGGTACCGGGGCAGATGCGTCAGTTGCTCCGGTGGGGTGGTGGTGAGGAACCGGTCATGAATCAACGCGGCGTGCTGGTCGCGCACATCCGTGAGCACATCGAGCAGTGCCATGGAGGTGGTGGCCTTGATCTGGGCCTGCAGCTCCCGGGAGGCATCCAGGATCTGCACCGTCAGGGCCGCCAACCGGTAGATCTCATCCTCCAGCCGGGCCCGCACATCGGCCTGGACCTGCGCGAACGCCTCGGCGGTGCGCACCTGCGCCAGGTCCCTGGTCGCGGTGAGGGAGGCCACCGCGGCCCGGTGCAAACCGGTGACCAGGGCGGCGGTGTCCCGGTACGGGCTGGCGGCCAGCGACAGCGCCTCCCGTCCGCCCCACCGGCTGGAGACCCGCCCGGTGGGCAGAGCGGTGCTGTCGGCCAGCAACCGCCGCACACCGGCGCGGTGGGCGCCGGGCTGGGCCGCGGCATCCTGCAGCACCCGTAGCGACACCCGGCCGGTGGCCTCACCCTCCACCACCAACGCCGGGTGGCCGCGGATCTCCAACCCGCCGGCGCCGGTGGCGGTGACCACGTCGGGGATCTGGCCCATCGAAGGCCATCCGGTCAGGTTCTTCTCCTCAGCCAGCCCGGCGCGCACGCCGCCCTGCGGGGAGGCCGAGCGGTCGCCGCCGCCTTCCGCCGCCCCGGCACCGGCTGATGCCGCGCCGGCACTCGCCGCTCCAGCACCCGCCGATGCCGCGCCGGCGGTTCCGGGCCCGGCAGCCGGGGACCCGGCGCGTTTCTGGGCCGCCAGCAGCGCCGACTTCACCGCCGTGCGCACCGCGTCGCCGGACTGCCGGGACAACTCCCGCTGTAACGCCTCCAGATGTTGACCGGTGCCCAGCACCGCCCCGCGCTCGGCGTGCACCTGGAAGGTGATGCGCAGGTGCGGGGGCAGTTTCTCCGGATCGCGGTCATCGGCGCTGATCTCCAGCTCCGGGCGCACCTGCCGGGCGGCGGCGGCGAAGGCCTCGGCGTAGGAGACCGCTCCCTCTCCGGCCGGGGCCATCTGCTCCCACGGCGGCAACAACTCGGCGATCGCGCGGGCGGTGTCCGGCGCCGGCACCAGATGCTTACGGATCGGCTTGGGCAGCGCCTTGATGCTGGCCACCGTCAGTTCCTGCAGGAGTCCGGGCACCAGCCAGTCGAATCCCTCCGGCCGCACCCGGCTCAGCACCGCGATCGGGATGTGCACGGTGACCCCGTCGGCCTCGGTGCCCGGTTCGAACTGGTAGGACAGCGGCAACGTCAGGTCCCCCTGCTGCCACACCTGCGGGTACCGGCCGGAATCGAGTTCCTGCACCTGCGGCACCAGCAGTTCCACGCTCAGGTTCAGCAGGTCCGGGTGCTCGCGGCGGGTCTGCTTCCACCAGGTGTCGAAGTGGGCGGCGGTGACCACGTGCTCGGGGATGCGTTCGTCGTAGAAGTCGAACAGGCCGTCCTCATCCAGCATCAGGTCCCGCCGGCGCTCGCGGGCCTGCAGTTCCTCGGCCTCGGCGATCACACCGGCGTTGTGCTCGACGAAGGCGTGGTGGGTGCGCCACTCACCGTCCACCAGGGCGCGGCGGATGAACATCTCCCGCGCCGCCGGGGCATCGACCCGGGCGTAGGGGACGGGCCGGTCGGCCACCAGGGTGAGCCCATAGAGCATCACCTTCTCCTTGACCATGCCCGCACCCTGCCGGGTGGACCAGTACGGCTCGGAGTAACTTCGTTTGATCAGGTGGGCCGCCAGCGGCTCGACCCACTCGGGGCGGATCCGGGCCGCGGTGCGGGCGAACAGCCGCGAGGTCTCCACCAGTTCGGCCGCCATCACCCAATCCGGGCGCTTCTTCGCCAGGTGGGAGCCGGGGAAGATCACGAACCGGGCCCCGCGGGCGCCGAGATAGTCCCGTTTGCGCTCATCCCAGGAACCGATCTGGGTCAACAGCCCAGTCAGCATCGCCTGGTGCACCGCGTCGGCGTCGATGTCCCCGGGTGCCTGCAGACGACCCAGGTGGATGCCCAGCGGCTTGATCATCTGCCGCAGTTGGGTGTGCACGTCCTGCCACTCCCGGATCCGCAGGAAGTGCAGGTACTCCGCCCGGCACATCCGCCGGAACGCCGAGGACGACAACTCGGCCCGCTTGGTGCGCAGGTAGTCCCACAGCCGCAGGATGGACAGGAAGTCGGATGTCTCATCGGCGAACCGGCGGTGCTTGGCGTCGGCCTGCTGCTGGGCATCCGGTGGGCGCTCGCGCACGTCCTGGATGGACAAGGCCGCCACGATCACCAGCACCTCGGCGGCCACCCCGAGCCGGTCGGCCTCCAAGAGCATCCGGCCCAGGCGCGGGTCGATCGGCAGGTGCGCCAGGGAGCGGCCCACCTTGGTCAGGCGCAGCCCGGGAGTGGCCGACGACGACGCGCCCCGCGGGGCTGTCTTCGCTGCGGTGGGGTGCAACTCACCCGGGTGAGCTGCGTCCGCGGGACCCGGACGGGCGGGCCGGGCACCGTCGTCCTCGGTGATCGCACCCAGTTCGGTGAGGAGGGCTACCCCGTCCCGGACGGAGCGGGTGTCGGGCGGGTCGACGAAGCCGAACTTGGCGACCTCCCCCAGACCCAGGGCGGTCATCTGCAGGATCACCGAGGCCAGGGAGGTGCGCAGGATCTCCGGTTCGGTGAACTCCGGGCGGGATTCGTAGTCGGCCTTGGAGTACAGCCGGATGCAGATGCCGTCGGCCACCCGCCCGCAGCGGCCGGCGCGCTGGTCGGCGCTGGCCTGGGAGACCGGTTCGATCGGTAGTCGCTGGACCTTGGTGCCCTTGGAGTAGCGGGAGATGCGGGCGGTGCCCGGGTCGATCACGTACCGGATGCCCGGCACGGTCAGGGACGTCTCGGCGATGTTGGTGGCCAGCACGATGCGCCGGTTGGAGTGCGCGGCGAAGACCCGGTGCTGGTCTGCCGCAGACAGCCGCGCGTACAGCGGCAGGATTTCCACCTCGGGGCCCGGGCGGCCGGACAGGTGATTGGTGAGGGCCTCGGCGCCGTCGCGGATCTCGCGCTCCCCGGAGCAGAACACCAGGATGTCGCCGGGTCCCTCGGCCATCAGTTCATCGGCGGCCAGGCAGATGGCGGTGGCCTGGTCCAGGGGTTCGCGCTCGCCTGAGTTTCCGCGGGAGCGTGTGGCAGCGGCGCTTCCGCGGGAGCGCGCGGGGTCGCCTGCGCCGGCCCCAGCGCCGGTGCCGCCCGCGCGGCCGGGTGCTTCGTCGTCGTCCGGGGTTGTCTCCGTGTCCGGCACCAGGGGGCGGTAGCGCACCTCGACGGGGTAGGTGCGTCCGGACACCTCGATCACGGGGGCGGGGGTGCCGGGGGAGCCGAAGTGCTCGGCGAAGCGCTCCGAGTCGATGGTGGCCGAGGTGATGATCACCTTCAGGTCCGGGCGCTTGGGCAGGAGTTGGTGCAGGTAGCCGAGCAGGAAATCGATGTTGAGGGACCGTTCGTGGGCCTCGTCGACGATGATGGTGTCGTAACGGCGCAGCATCGGGTCGCGCTGGACCTCGGCCAGCAGGATGCCGTCGGTCATCACCTTGATCAGCGTGGTCTCGGAGACCTGGTCGGTGAAGCGCACCTGGTAGCCCACGGCCTGGCCGACTTCCGTGCCCAGTTCCTCGGCGATGCGTTCGGCCACGGTGCGCGCGGCGATCCGGCGGGGTTGGGTGTGCCCGATCGTGCCCTCGATACCGCGGCCCAGGTCCAGGCAGATCTTCGGCAACTGGGTGGTCTTGCCCGACCCGGTCTCCCCGGACAGGATCACCACCTGGTTCTTCTCGACGGCCTCGGCGATCTCCTCCCGGCGGGCGGAGACCGGCAACTGCTCCGGATAGGCCACCTTCGGGACGGCGTCCCTGCGCCGCTGGAGTAACTGGGGACCGGGCTTTCGGTAGCCCTCGCGGCGGCGCCGGGGTCGGCGACGTCGTGACCCGCGCTCGGGCCGCCTCTGGTTGTGCTTCGTCTCGGTCACCGCGCGCCATTGTCTCAGGCGGGCAGGCGGCGGTGAACTCAATAGTGGGTTCGAACCGGCGTGGCCATGGCGTCAGGGCAGCATGCGCGGAGCGTGCTCATAGTCCGAACGCGGGGGTGGGGCGGAGCCGTAACCGTCGCGGTTGACGGTCCGGATCGCGAAGGCCACCAGGGACAGGATCAAGGCGAGAACAACGATGAGAGTAAGCATGGCAGTTATCGTGCGCCCATCGCGTCCCTGCCACCAGTGGCAGATATGCCAACATCCGTTTAGTTTCTGCCAACCGTCCCGAGGCCTCATCGGACGATGCGGTGGCAGAGATATTGCTACCCATTGATTTCCTGCCATCGGTGCAGGATGCTGGGGTGATGCGAAAGGTCGCGGTGATCGTGCAGGACGGCGTCGAGCCGTTCGGGCTCGGCGCGTTGTGTGAACTCTGGGACGAGCCCTACCACCCCGATGACGACAACCCGGTGTTCGACTTCGTCGTCTGTGCTCCCGAGCCGGGCCGGATCCGAGCCAACTCCGGTTTCGATGTGCACGTCGAGTACAGCCTGGATGCCGCGAGGGATGCGGACCTGATCTGCGTGGCCCCGAAGCGGGATATCGACGCCGATCACCCGGACGTGCTGGACCTCCTCCGCGAGGCCGATGCCGAGGGCCGGAGCCTGTTCTCGCACTGCACCGCGGCCTTCACCCTCGGACGGGCCGGCCTGCTGGATGGTCGGCGGTGTGCCACGCACTGGCGTTATGCGGACCGTCTGATCGCCATGTTCCCCGAGGCCGTGGTGGACCGGGACGTGCTGTACGTGACCGACGGCAGCCTGACCACCGGTGCCGGTGCGGCCGCGGTGCTGGACGCCGGCCTGCACCTGATGCGTGAACTCTTCGGTGCGGGTACCGCGGCGACCGCGGCCCGGCGGATGGTGGTGCCCCCGCACCGCTCCGGTGGCCAGAGTCAGTACATCGCCCGAGCGGTCCCGGACTGCCGGGCCGAGACGCTCGGACCCCTGCTGACCTGGATCGTGGCGAACCTGCAGGAGGATCTGAGCGTGGAGGCGCTCGCCCGCCGTGCGCACATGTCGGCGCGCACCTTCGCCCGGCGCTTCCGGGCCGAGACGGGTCAGACACCGCACGCCTGGGTGGTCAGTCAGCGAGTGGCCGCGGCCGAGGAGATGCTGGAGAGCGGCGACGGGTCCGTGGAGTGGGTCGCCGACCAGGTCGGATTCGGCAACGCCGGCACCCTGCGTCAGCACTTCCTGCGTGAACGAGGTGTGTCCCCGCAGGCCTACCGGCGCACGTTCGGGACGCTGGAGAAGGCCGGGCGCTGACCGGCAGCGATGTCGCAGGTCTGGTACGTCAGTTACGGCTCGAACATGAGCCGGCAGCGGTTGCTGTGCTACTTGCAAGGCGGCTGCCCTCCGGGTGGAGCTCGAACCTACCCCGGAGCGCGGGACCCGAGCCCGCCCACCCGGGCTGTGGCCGTCCATCTGCCCGGGCGAATCTACTTCGCCGGGCGCTCGCTGACCTGGGGCGGTGGGATGGCCTTCTACGACCACCACCAGCCCGGCCCCACGCCCGCGCGGGCCTACCGGATCACGGTCGGGCAGTTCGCCGATATCACCGCCCAGGAGATGCGGAGGGAGCCGGTGGCCGACGGCCGGCTGGAGCAACTCCTTGCCCGCGGCCTCACCGACTCCAGCCACCGGGTCGGGCCCGGTCGGTACGAGACGTTGGTGGACGTCGGTGCACGGGATGGGCTGCCGATGCTGACCTTCACCAGCCCGGGCGGGCTCGATCACACCGAGCAGGTCGCCCCTACCCCGGCCTACCTGGCCATGCTTGCTCAAGGGCTGCGGGAGGGGCACGCCTGGACCGACGAGCGCATCGCCCGCTACCTGGAGGACGTGAAGCCCTGAGCGTCCGTGTGGGGGCGCATGGTCGCAATCAGGCGTGCCCGGGCCGCGGCAATGGTGCGGGAGCCGCGGCCCGGTGCTGCCAGTGCCCCGGCGCCGAGACGTACACACGACCTCCTCTCCGTCACTCGGCCCTCGCAGGGCCCGTTGCCGTCGGCGCCTGTAACACGGGTGCGTCATCGGGCAGAGTCCGCCCCTCGTCGTCGGACTCGTCGTGCCCGCTCGGAGGGCTGTCGCCGTCGACTTCCTCGACGCCCGGGTCGGAGTCGATGCGCGCGTGCCGTAGGCCCCACAGGATCACCGCCGCGAGTACCGCTAGACCGAGGGTCGCGAAGGCATAGGTGTTCCGGGTGGCGACGGCGAAGGCGTCGATGGCGGCAGCGTGCAGCGGCACGCCGAGTTCGTCCGGTAGCGACCGGGCGGCCGCGAGTGCCGAGCCGATGCTCTGCAGGCTCAGTTCGCGCGTGGCCTCATCCAGACCGGCCGGCAGGGTACCGCCGAGTCTGCTCTGGTAACTGACGAAGGCGATCGTTCCCCCGGTGGCCAGTCCGATGGTGTTCCCGAGGCTCCCGGCGACGTCGGTGCTCGCCGAGGCCGAGCCGGTCTGCGCCGCGGGGGCGCTGTTGACGATGATGACCGCGCCGAGCGCGAAGACTGGTGCTGCGCCGGCAGCGATGATCGATACTGCCGCAAGGGCCGGTGCCACCGACGCCTCGCCCTGGAGCAATACGGCCATGAGGAGCGCTCCACCGGCGGCGATCAGGACGCCTGTTCCCATGACTGCGCTCGGCCGGACCCACCGTAGGAGTGATGGCGCCAGAACCGTCGCGACGATGGAGAGGGTCGCGGGGATGATCAGCAGCATGCCGGCGGTGAACGGGGAGTGCCCGAGCCCGACCTGCAAGTACTGGGCGAACTGCATGTCGGCACCAGCGGTGGCAAGGATCACCAGCAGGATCGCCACGAGCCCCACGGTGAACGACCGGGAGGCAAACAGTGCCGGGTCCAGCAACGGCGCGGTCAGCCGGAGTTGACGCCGGATGAACAGCAGGCCCGCGACGAGACCGACGGCGACCGCTGCCACCTGCGGCAGTCCCACGTTCCGGGAGGCGAGTTCCTGGCCGCCGTAGACCACGAGGGCCACCGCGGTCAGGGACAGCAGCACGCTCACGGTGTCGATCCGTCCGGCCCCGCTCCCGGGGACCTTGGGCAGGGTCGGCGCCAGCAGTGCTACGAGGAACGCGATCGGCACGTTGAGCAGGAAGATCGACCCCCACCAGAAGTTCTCCAACAGGGCGCCGCCGATGGGTGGGCCGAATGCCACCCCGCCGGAGAACGCCGACATGAAGATGGCCACGGCGCGGGAGAACTGGGCATCGGATGTGAACATGCGCCGCAGCAGGGCCATCCCTGCCGGGATCATGGAGATAGCCGAGAAGCCGATCAACGCCCGGGCGGCTATCAGGTACTCGATCGAGGGGGCGTAGGCGGCCAGCAGGTTCGCACTGCCGTAGGCGAGTGCGCTGATGACCAGCAGCCGTCGCGGGCCGAACCGGTCCACCAGGCGCCCGGCGGTCAGCACCAGCCCGGCGCCGACCAGGTCTCCGATGTGCAGCATCCATAACTGCTGGGTGGCAGTGGGTTCCAGAGCTGCGGCGATCGTCGGGGTGGCCAGGAAGAGCACGGTCATGTCGATGGCGACCATGAACACCGGGACGGTCAGCAGGGCCAGACCTGCCCATGCGGCCAGGTTCGCCCGCGCAGGACGTGGAGTAGTCATCTCAAGTCTCATAACGTTACGTAATGGAACGTTATGAACGTAGGCGATGCGCGCGTCGGCCGTCAACCCCCTCGGCAACACGATCGGGCGATCCAGGGGCTCTACGTCCACTCACGTCCGCACCGGTTCGCGGGAACTTGCTCCGATGTATTAGTGCCCTACTCCGCCGCTTCGGGGATAACGTCACCGGATCGTAATCAAACATCGGAGCGCTCAACCCTTGTTGGCCAACTTGTGTCCAAGTAGGGTGACGGCCAACCACCGAGATCAATGAGGCTTCGATGACGACCAAGGCTCGCCAGTCGCTGAGCGTGCAGATCTACACCGAACTACGTCACGAGATCGCCACGCTGCAGTTGCGGCCCGGCACGATGCTGTTCGAGAACTCCCTGGCGGCCCGGTACGAGACCAGCCGGACCCCGGTGCGTCAGGCCCTGACCCGCCTGGAGCAGGAGGAGTTGATCGAGGTACTGCCTCAGCGCGGGGCGCAGATCGCCCCCCTCTCGATCCAGCGCATCCTCGAAGCCCAGGAGATCCGCAACAGCCTGGAGGTTACCGCGATCCGTAAGGCGGCGGAGCTGTGGCGATCGTCGGAGTTGAGGTTCCGTCGCTACGACGAGCAGATCCGGGAGAACCTGCGCGAGCAGGACCACGCCTCGAGCCAGGGCGACCTGGCCTCCTTCGCCCGCCTGGACGGGGAGTTCCACGCCATCTTCATGCGGGTGGCCGGGAACCTCCTGCTGCTGCACATGGTGGAACAGGCCCGGGTGCACCTGATGCGGATGCGTTACCTGGAGTTGCGCACCATGCGCCACGACGAGAGGGCCATCGCCCAGCACCGCCGGCTCCACCAAGCCGTGCGGTCCAACGACGCCGAGCGTGCCGTCCTGATCCTGATCGACCACCTGCAACTGCTCACCGCCGCCCGTGCTGAACTCGTCGCCGCCCATACCGAACTGTTCTCCGCCTGAAGGCAAGGAGCCCCATGTCCCGAATCACCGATGTCTCGGTCCGCATGCTCGACATCCCCGTCGAGGTGCCCCGCTCCGACGCCATCCAAGCCTTCACCTCCCAGGAGACCCCGTTCGTTGAGATCCGCACCGACGACGGGCTCACCGGCCGCGGATACACCTACACCATCGGCACCGGTGGCAGCGCGGTGATGGCCCTGCTGCGCGATGTGTTCGCGCCCCAGTTGCCCGGTCAGGACGCCCGCCGGATCGAGGCGATCTGGTCCGCCCTGCACGGCTCCACCCGCGCCACCACCACCGGTGCGCTGACCTCCCTGGCGCTGGCCGCCGTCGACACCGCTCTGTGGGATCTGAAGGCCCAGCGGCAGAACGAACCACTGTGGATCGCCGCCGGCGGGTACCGCCGTCAGGTCCCGATGTATGACACCGAGAGCGGTTGGCTGCACCTGGACGCCGACGACCTCATCACCGGGGCGCAGGCGATGCGGGACAAGGGCTGGAGCGCGCTGAAGGTCAAGGTCGGCAAACCCACCATGGCCGAGGACCTGGAACGGCTCCGGGCGGTTCGCGAGGTGGTCGGTGACGACGTCGACATCATGATCGATGCCAACCAGGCCTTCACCGGAGCCGAGGCGCTGCGCCGCATCACCGCCTTCGACGCTGCCGTCGGGATCGCCTGGTTCGAGGAGCCACTCCCGGCCGACGACGTGCTCGGCCACGTGGAGCTGGCCCGGCGCACCTCGGTGCCGATCGCGGTGGGGGAGACCCTGTACAGCCCGGCCCAGTTCCGCACCTACCTGAACAGCAACGCCGCTGCCATCGTGCAGGTCGATGTGGCCCGCGTCGGGGGTATCACCCCCTGGCTCAAGGTCGCCCACCTGGCCGAGGTCTCCAATGTGGATGTGTGCCCCCACTTCCTGATGGAACTGCACGTGAGCCTGGTGGCGGCCATCCCGAACGGGCGCTACGTGGAGCACATCCCGCAACTGACCACCCTGACCCGCACGCACGTGGAGATCGAGGGGGACCGGGCCAGCGCCCCTCGCACCCCCGGCCTGGGTATCGACTGGGACCTGGACAGGGTTGAGGAGTTGACGATCGCATGAGCAGAGTCCGCCTCGACGTCGACCACGCCCGGGATGTGGCGGCCGCGCTGCTGCGCGGCGCGGGAGTGCCCGACGACGACGCGCACCTGACCGCCGACTGTCTGGTCTACGCCGATCGCCGTGGCACCGCCTCACACGGTTTGCTGCGCCTGCCGCTCTACCTGAGCGCACTGGTAGCCGGGGGCATCAACCCGCGGCCCCAGGTGCGCTGGCTCAACTCCCACCCCGGCGGTGGCCTGCTGCACGCCGACGGCGCCCTGGGGCAGGTGGCGATGGGACAGGCTGTGGAGTTCGTCGCCGAACGGATCGAGGCAAGCCCGGTGGTGGCCGTCGTCGTCCAGGACTCCACCCACTACGGCGCCGGCGCGTACTGGTCCGACCTCATCGCAGACCTGGGCTGCGTGGCCCTGATCACCTCCACCACCGGCCCGGTCGCCACCCCGCACGGGGCGCACCGCACCATCCTGGGCTCCAACCCCTTGACCATCGTCCTGCCCGCCGGCACCGAGGGCCACCTCACCGCAGACATCGCCACCAGTGCCGGTGCCTACGGGAAAGTGGTGGAGGCCGCCAACGCCGGGGAGCAGATTCCCCCCGGCTGGGCGGTGGACTCGGCCGGACGGCCCACCACCGATCCCGACCAGGCCCTGCGTGGGGCCCTGATCGCGATGGGCGGCCACAAGGGCTCGGCGCTGATGGTGGCCCTGGAAGGGCTGTCCGCGGCCCTGGGGTCGGCGGCCTACGCCTTCGAGACCGAGGACATCTGGGTCAATCCCGCCTCCCGGATGAACGTGGGCCACACGCTGATCGCGTTGAACCCGGCCTTCTTCGGTGGCACCGACCACACCGCCGCCCGGGTGGAGACCCTGCGGCAGGCCGTACGCGACGCCGGCGAGCCGGGAGCGGTGCACGCACCGGGAGATATCGAACTGGCTCGCGCTGCCCGGAACACCCGCACCATCGAGGTGGCCGAGTCCACCGTGACCGCCGTCAATGACCTCGCCCTGGCCCACCACACCCCCCTCCTGCGCCCCGACAACCAGCCCGGGGATGGCCCCGCCTCCTAGAGAAGCCCCTACCACCCACCTTCCGAACCCGAACCACTCAGCAGTTCAAAGGAGAATGAGATGAAGACCCGCACCCGCACCATCGCCAGCCAGGTGAGCATGCTCGCCGCGATCGGCCTGGTCGCCACCGCCTGCGTCTCCAGCGAGGCACCCGGCTCCGGCGACGCCGAACCCGACACCGACGACAACGGCACCGAGGTGACCGAGGACGACGCCGAGCCGGGCGATGACGTGGAGACCACCACCGCCCGGTTCGCCTACGTCTACGACCCCTCCCACCCGGTGGGAAGCTGCGGCGTCCCCGCCATCCAGGACGGGCTCGAGGGCAGCGGCATCTCCATCGACGACTACCCCGCGGCGCAACTGGGCAACGAGGCCGAACTGCTCGAGCAGGTGGCCAGTGGTGGCCTCGAACTGGCTGTGGCCGGCCCCTCCTTCCTCGGGGTGTGGCACGAGGAGGCGGCAATGTTCGACGCCCCGTTCCTGTTCCGGGACGTGGACCACTTCCAGGAGACCCTCGATGGCCCCATCGCCGAGGACGTCTGGGGTGACCTGGCTGAGGCCTCCGGCCTGAACGTGCTGTCCTCCTGGTACTACGGCACCCGGCACGTGACCTCGAACATGGAGGTGAACACCTCCGCCGACCTGCAGGGGGTGACCCTGCGCGCCGCGGACGCCCCGCTGTACCTGACCATGGCCGAGATCATGGGCGGCTCACCCACACCGATGGCTCTGGACGAGGTGTACCTGGCACTGCAGCAGGGCACCATCGACGCCCAGGAGAACCCGATCCCGACCATCGCCAGCCAGGGCTTCCACGAGGTGCAGGACTACATCAACCTCACCGGCCACATGATCCAGGGCGTCATGGTGGTCACCAGCGACCAGTACCTGGACTCCCTCTCCGATGAGGACCGCACCGCCCTGGAGGAGGCCATGGTCGGGGCAACCGAGGCCGTGCGCGACTGCATCGAGCAGCAGGAGAACGACTTCCTCGAGGAATGGCGCGAGACCGGTGAGATCACCGTGAACGACGACGTCGACCACGACCACTTCCGCGAGCGGGCGATGGAGATCGTGCCGGAGAACTTCGCCTGGGGTGACCTCTACCTCGAGATCCAGGGTTCCTGACGGTGACGGCGGCGCCCTCGGACCAGGACTACCTGGAGAAGAAGTCGCGGATATACGGCGCGGTGGTGTTCATCGAGCGTGTGCTCTCGATGTGGTTGCTCACCGCGTTGCTGGTGCTCATCGGGATCCAGGTGTTCACCCGGTACGTGCTGAACTCCCCGTTCGTCTGGACGGAAGAGTTAGCCAGGTTCGTGTTGATCTGGTTCGCGTTCATGTCCGCGGCCTTCGTCATGGCGCGCCGCCGTCACATCACCGTGCTGCTCTATTCGGCCCGCTCCTCCGGGCGGGTGATCGCCGCGATCGATGCGTTCGCCTACTTCGTGGTCCTGATGGTCTCGGCGGTGATGACCTACGGCGGTTGGGACCTGGTGCGCGCAACCGGCCGGCTGAATGCCCCGGCCACCGACATTCCGCTGAGCGTGGTCTATGCGGCGTTGTTGGTCGGGTCGGTACTGATGACGCTGCACGCGGCGTTCAACCTGTACCTGGCCGCGCGGTACCCGGGCCGGTACCAGGAGTCCGACGACATCGAGAAGATCGGACTCTGAGATGACCGTTCTGTGGATGATTCTGGCCCTGTTCCTGCTCCTGGGGCTGCGCGTGCCGGTGGCGTGGGCCCTGCTGGTCCCGGCCCTGGTGTACGTGGCGTTGGACGGTTCGGCGAGTTTCCAGATCGCCGCCCAGCAGACCGTCTCCGGGGTGAACACGTTCCCGTTGCTGGCGGTGCCGTTGTTCATCATGCTGGGCAACATCGCCAACGTCTCCGGCATCTCCGACCGGTTGTTCAACGCGGCCACCGCGCTGCTGGGTCACTTCCGCGGCAGCCTGGGCTACGTCAACGTGTTCACCAGCTTCGGGTTCGCGTGGATGAGCGGCGCGGCGATCAGTGACGCCGCGGCACTCGGCCGGGTGCAGGTGCCGGCGATGCTCAAGCGGAACTATCCCGAGGGCCTGACGCTGGGTATCACGGCCGGTTCCTCGCTGATCGCCCCGATCCTGCCGCCGTCGATCCCGGCGATCATCTACGCCGTCACCGCCGGGATCTCGGTGGGTGCGCTGTTCATCGCCGGGATCGTGCCCGCGCTGCTGCTGCTCACGGTGCTGTGCGTGACGGTGTTCGTCTCCCTGCGCAAGCGCAACGACCTGCGCCTGGCCAAGGCCAGTGTCCGGGACCAGGTGACGCTGTCACTGAAGGCCCTGCCGGCGCTGGGCGCGGCCATCGTGGTGCTCGGCGGGATCCTGGGCGGGATCTTCACCCCCACCGAGGCCGCCGGGATCGGCGTGGTCTACATGACCGTACTGGCGATCTTCTACGGGGCGATGAACTGGCACAACGTCAGGCGCGTGCTGCAGAACACGGTGGAGACCACCGGGTCGGTGCTGATCATCGTGTGCGCAGCGGCGTTGTTCGGTTGGGTCCTGGCCCGTGAACGGGTTCCGCAACTGGCCGGGGAGTTCATCTTCGGCCTGACCGAGAACCCGATCGTGTTCCTGCTGCTGCTGAACGTGCTGCTGTTCATCATCGGGGCGATCATCGAGCCGACCGCGGCGATCCTGGTGCTGGTCCCGGTGCTGGCACCGGTGGCCACCCTGTACGGGCTCGACCCACTGCACGTGGGCTCGGTGATTATCTTCAACCTGATGCTGGGCCTGCTCACCCCACCGGTGGGACTGGTGCTGTTCGTGCTGTCCAGCGTGACCGACATACCGGTCTCACGGATCATCCGCGGAGTGGTGCCGGTGTACGTGCCGCTGGTGGCCGTGCTCCTGCTGATCAGTTTCATCCCGTTCTTCACCACCTGGCTGCCCGGAGTGCTCGGGTAGCCGCCCGTTAACCGAAAGGACCTTCATGACCACCATCGCCTCGGTGCGCACCGACGACGTGCGGTTCCCCACCTCCCTGGAGCTGGACGGCTCCGACGCGGTCAATGTGGACCCGGACTATTCCGCGGCCTACGTGCAGATCACCACCGAGTCCGGGGAGAGCGGGCACGGCCTGGTGTTCACCGCCGGGCGCGGGAACGAGATCGTGGCCCGGGCCATCGACTCCTACGGTGACCTGCTCATCGGCAAGGACACCGATGAGTTGCTGGGTGACCTGGGCGCGGCAGCGAAACTGCTCGTGCACGACTCGCAGATGCGCTGGCTGGGCCCGGAGAAGGGGGTGAGCCAGATGGCCGCCGGGGCTCTGATCAACGCCCTGTGGGACCTGGCCGCCCGCCGCGCCGGCACACCGCTGTGGCGGTTCATCGCGGAGATGAAGCCGGAGGAGATCGTGCGTGCGGTCGACTTCACCCATATCACCGACGCGCTCACGCCGGAGGAGGCCCTGGAGATCCTGCGTAAGGGGCAGGAAGGCAAGGCCGAACGGATCGAACAGCTCCAGCGCGAGGGCTTTCCCGCCTACACCACGACCCCGGGCTGGCTGGGCTACTCCGATGAGAAACTCCTCCGGCTGAGCAGGGAGGCTGTGGCCGAGGGGTTCGACCTGATCAAACTCAAGGTCGGCGGCTCCCTGGAGGACGACCGGCGCCGCATGGCGCTGGTGCGCAGCGAGTTCGGCCCGGACCTTCGGGTGGCCATCGATGCCAACCAGCGTTGGGACGTGAACGAGGCGATCGAATGGGTGAACGCGCTGGCCGAGTTCGACCCGTGGTGGATCGAGGAGGCCACCAGCACCGATGAGATCCTGGGGCATGCGCGGATCCGCGCCGAGGTGGCGCCGGTGAGGGTGGCCACCGGTGAGGCGGTGGCGAACCGGATCGTGTTCAAGCAACTGCTGCAGGCCGGGGGGATCGACATCATGCAGATCGACGCCACCCGGGTGGCCGGGGTGAACGAGAACCTGGCGAACCTGCTGCTGGCCGCCAAGTTCGGGGTTCCGGTATGCCCGCACGCCGGTGGGGTGGGGTTGTGCGAATTGGTGCAGCACTTCTCCTTCATCGACTATGCGGTGGTGTCCACCTCCCAGCAGGACCGATACATTGAGTTCGTCGACCACCTGCACGAGCACTTCGTGGAACCCGTGCGGGTCCGCGGTGGCCGTTACCAGGCACCCGTACAGCCCGGCATCGGCGCCGAGATGCACGCCGCATCGCGGCAGCGCTGGACCTTCCCCGACGGCCCCGGGTGGCAGGAGGTCGCAGGCCGGGCGGCAGTGACCGGTGCCACGCGCGCCCACGCCGACTCCAGTGCCGACACCGACACCAACCCCATGGAGACGTCCCGATGAGCGCGGACCTGAACGAGACCCTCACCGCCGCGAAACTGCTGCCCGACGACGTCGGCAACGCCACCCTGATCGGGCGGGTCTGGGACCCGGCGGCCGGGGGCCCCTCGGTGGTGCGGGTGAGCGCCGACGACGTGATCGACCTGAGCGGTTCGGTGGCCACGGTGCGCGACATCACCGAGCACCCCGACCCGTCCGGCTACGCGGCCGGACTGGACGGGCCGAGCCTGGGGTCGCCGTCGGCGATCGTGGCCAACACCCCGCCGGAGCGGCGGGATGCGTCCCTGCCCGGGTTCCTCTCGCCGGTGGATGTGCACGTGGTCAAGGCCGCCGGGGTGACCTTCCCGGTGTCGATGATCGAACGGGTCATCGAGGAGCGCGCCCATGGCGACGCCGGCGCCGCGGCGAAGATCCGTGAGCAGATCGGCGCGGTGGTGGGCGGGTCGCTGCAGGACCTCAAGCCCGGCTCGGAGGAAGCGGCCCGGGTCAAGGACATGCTGGTGGAGCGGGGCTGGTGGAGCCAGTACCTGGAGGTCGGCATCGGCCCGGATCCCGAGGTGTTCACCAAGGCACCGGTGCTGGCCAGTGTGGGCACCGGGGTGGAGGTCGGGCTGCACGCGGACTCGGCCTGGAACAACCCCGAGCCCGAGGTGGTGCTGGTGGTCTCCTCCACCGGGCGCGTCGTGGGGGCCACGCTCGGTAACGACGTGAACCTGCGCGATGTGGAGGGTCGCTCCGCGCTGCTGCTGCCCAAGGCCAAGGACAACAACGCCTCGGCCGCGATCGGCCCGTTCCTGCGCCTGTTCGACGAGGGCTATCGGATGGATCAGGTGCGCGCAGCGGACGTGACGCTGACCATCGAGGGCACCGATGGGTTCCGGCTGGAGGCCAACAGCCCGCTGTCGAAGATCAGCCGGGACCCGGAGGACCTGGTCTCCCACGTGATCGGTGACCATCACCAGTACCCCGACGGGTTCGCGCTGTACCTGGGCACGCTGTTCGCACCCACCCAGGACCGCGGGGAAGGTGGTTCGGGCTTCACCCACTCCCTGGGCGACATCGTCACCATCAGTGAGCCCGGTCTCGGGTCGTTGGTGAACCGGGTGACCCACAGTCACCAGGCCGAGCCGTGGACGATGGGGATCGACGCCTTCTACCGCAACCTGCTGCAGCGGGGTCTGTTGCGCTGAGGTGGCGCGGGGTCTGGGCGCAAGGCGGGTCGCTGCCGTTGGGCCTGCCGCAGTTTGCCGACTGTGCCAAGGTGAACGGCATGGGCGATGTGCAGCTGATCACCAGCCGGGAGGTGCCCCTCGGGGGGCCGCGGGCGATGCGGGTGCGCCGGACCTTACCGCAGCGGGCCCGCTCGCTCATCGGCGCCTGGTGCTTCGTCGATCACTACGGTCCCGACGATGTCGCGAGCACTGGTGGGATGGATGTCCCGCCGCATCCGCACACCGGCCTGCAGACAGTCAGCTGGTTGTTCACCGGAGAGATCGAACACCGCGACACCACCGGTGCCCACGCCCTGGTCCGACCAGGGGAAGTGAACATCATGACCGCCGGGCACGGCGTGGCCCACTCGGAGGTCTCCACCCCCGCGTGTGGCACCTTGCACGGGGTGCAGTTGTGGACCGTGCTGCCCGAGGCCTCCAGGCACTCCACCCGGGACTTCACCCACCACGTCCCCGAACCGCTCACCCTCCAGGGTGGTGAGGCCCGGGTGCTGATCGGGTCGTTGGCCGGCCATACCTCCCCGGTGCCGGCTTACAGCCCGCTGCTGGGTGCTGAACTGACGCTCGATCCCGGCACCGGGATCGCCCTCGACGTCGAGCCGGACTTCGAGCACGGAGTGCTGGTGGACGCCGGGCCGGTACGCCTGGAGCAGACGGAGTTGGAACCGAGCGAACTCGGCTACCTGGGCACGGGCCATGACCGGCTGAGGCTGACCAACCCGACCGACCGGCCCGCCCGGGTGATGCTGCTGGGCGGTGAACCGTTCCCGGAGCCGGTGATGATGTGGTGGAACTTCATCGGCCGCACCCATGAGGAGATCGTCGACTACCGCACGGCATGGGAGGCGGGCTCGGAACGATTCGGACGGGTCCAGGGCTACACCGGCACTGTGCAGCGTCTGCCGGCCCCGCCGATGCCCAACGTCCGTCTGAAACCCCGCATGAACCCGCCCGGTGACGGCGACCCGAGCGCCTGGGGCTAGGACGGGACCGCCACGAGCGTGGTGCCTCAGTCCCCGGTGAGGCGCGCGGCGCCGTGCAGCCAGTGCTCCACACCGGCGATGTGCGCTGCCGCCTGGGCGCGGGCCAGGTCCGGGTCGCGCACCTCGATCGCATCCAGGATGGCGGTGTGGTCGGCCAGGGTGCGTTCGACGACGCCGGCCTGGGTGATGCCGCGCCAGATACGGGCGCGCACGGTGGCACTGGAGATGGAGTCGATCAGGCTGCCCAGGTAGTTGTTTCCGGCCGCGTCGGTGATGCCCTTGTGGAATCGCAGGTCGTGCTCGACCAGCTCCTCCACCGTCGCGGCCTTGGCCACCTGGTCCAGGTCGGCGCGCAGGGCGGCGATCTGCTCGTCGGTCATCCGGCTGGTGGCGCGCGCCGCGGCAGCCTCCTCCAGCACCCGCCGCACCTCGAAGATCTCCAGCACCGAGGCGTCGTCGTGCAGGTCGATCACGAACGAGATCGCCTCGAGCAGTAACCTCGGATCCAGGCTGGTGACGTAGGTGCCGTCGCCGCGGCGCACGTCCAGCACCCGGATCACCTCCAGGGCCTTGACCGCCTCGCGCATCGAGGAGCGGGAGAGCCCCAGGCGCTCGCTCAGTTCCTTCTCCGGCGGCAGCCGCATCCCGGGCTTCAGTTCACCGCTCATGATCATCGACTTGATTTTGGTGATCGCGTGGTCGGTGACTGCCATAGCGTTGAGCATAGTGAGGGGGTGGGATCGCCTGGGGCTGTACCGCGCTGAACGTACCGGCCTCAGGAAGGCATGCGCAGGTCGTTCATCCCGCCGTCGACCGACAGCGAGATACCCGTCACCGCTCCGGACAGCGGCGAAGCCAGGTAGGCGATCGCGCGTGCCACGTCGATCGGTTCGACCAGCTCATTGGTGGGCTGGCGAGCACGCAACTGCGCGAGCATCGTCTCGGGGTTCTCGGCCGAGGCGAGCAGCCGCTGCACCCACGGTGTGTTCACAGTGCCGGGGGAGACGCAGTTGACCCGGATGCCCTCACGCACGTGATCGGCCGCCATCGCCCGGGTCAGCGCCAGCACCGCGCCCTTGGAGGCGGTGTAAACGGCCCGCTGGGGCAGCCCCACCAGCGCGGCGATGGAGCAGGTGTTGACGATCGCGGCAGCCCGGGAGCGGCGCAGGTGCGGGATCGCTGCCGCGCTGACCCGGGCGATACCGACCACGTTGATGTCCAGTACCTGCAGCCAATCCGCGGAGGAGTTCTGGGTGACGTCGCCCTGGGCGCCGATCCCGGCGTTGTTGACCACGATGTCCAACCCGCCGAGATCAGCAACGACCCGTTCGATCGCGGCTTTGACCTCGTCATCGGACTGCACATCGGCCCGGTACAGGGGCAGCCCCTCCGGTGGTGCGCCCTCG
This sequence comes from Pseudactinotalea sp. Z1748, assembly GCF_049725185.1. Lineage (NCBI taxonomy): Bacteria > Bacillati > Actinomycetota > Actinomycetes > Micrococcales > Cellulomonadaceae > Pseudactinotalea > Pseudactinotalea sp. Z1748. The sequence goes on from NZ_JBMPQB010000008.1 coordinate 45,366, forward strand.
TCACGGTCCAGGAGCGCCACCCGCGCCCCACGCTCGGACAACTCGACGGCGGTGGTGGCTCCGATCCCGGAAGCACCGCCGGTGACCACGGCCACCAGACCCGAGAGGTCCTGTGCCGGGGCGCTCATGCCTGCACCAGTTCCTGGCGCTGACGGCCCAGGCCCTCGATCTCCAGTTCCATCACGTCACCGGCGCGCAGGTAGGGCTGGCCGGGCAGGCCCATCGCCACGCCGGCCGGGGTGCCGGTGTTCACCACATCACCGGGGTGCAGCACCATGAACTGGCTCAGGTAGTGGATGATGTGCCCGACGCCGAACACCATGTCCGCGGTGGTGCCGTCCTGGCGCAGTTCCCCGTTCACCCACAGGCGCAGATTCAGGTTGCCCGGGTCGGCCACCTCATCGGCGGTGACCAGGACCGGGCCGAGCGGGTTGAACGTCTCGCAACTCTTGCCCTTGTCCCACTGCCCGCCGCGCTCGAGCTGGAACTCCCGCTCCGACACGTCGTTGGCGATGGCGTACCCGGCCACGCAGTCCAGGGCCGCCTGCTCATCGGGCAGGTACCGGGCGGTGCGACCGATGACGACGGCGAGTTCGACCTCCCAGTCGGTCTTGACCGACTCGCGGGGGATGAGCACCTGATCATCCGGGCCGACGACGGTAGCCGGGTCCTTCATGAACAGCACCGGTTCGGCGGGGATGTCCATCCCGGACTCGGCGGCGTGGTCGCGGTAGTTCAGGCCGATGCAGACAACCTTGCCGGGCCGTGCGATCGGGGCGCCGATGCGGCCGGGCTCCAGCGGCGGCAGGCCCCCGAGCACCTCGGCCCAGTCCACCTCACCCTGTCGGCCGAGGAACTCGCCGTCGACCTCCTTGGTCACCGAGCGCAGGTCGCGCCAGGTGTCGCCGTCCAGTGCTGCCGGGACCTCAGCCCCGGCGGGTCCTACTCGTCCGAATCGCATGGTGTTCTTTCCCTGCTCTGGTGTGGTGTTATCAGGCCTGCCCGGGGATTCCCAGATGCCAGCCCAAAGCCTAGTCATCCGATGTTTAGGGTGTCGACCTTGACCGGATGGCGGAACCTCGGGCTCGAGGTCGGGTGTGCCATCCACCTGCGGACCGATTCTCCGACTGAATCGGCTGTGGGTGTCTGTCGCTCAAGGCGTGTTGCTCGGGCGGAACCTCAACCCGGGCGGGATGACTCAGGCGCCGAGCCGTTGATCCCACTGCTCGAGTTCGCTCAGCAGCGACCACTCCCAGCCGGTCAGGCCTTCGCCGTCCAGCCGTGCCCGCAGGCCGTCCTCGTCCCCGCCGATCAGGTGCAGGACCGCGTCGCGTTCAGCGCGCGCCTCGGCCTCGGTGGTCTCGGTGTGGTCCCTGTGCTGTGTCATGATTTCCTCCGCATCCGCGGGCGATCGGCGCCGGCGTCCAGCCGATGCCATCTGCCTCCAATGTCGCACCCGCTCAGCATGCACCCCGGCACCGACACTCCGCCGGAAGCGTTCTGTTTCACACGTTGCGCCGGTACTGGCCGCCCACCTCGAAGAATGCCTCGGTCACCTGCTGCAGGGAACACACCCGGGCCGCGGCCATCAATTCGGCGAAGGCGTTCTCGCCGGTCACCGCCACCCGCTTGAGCCGCTCCAGCGCCTCGGTGGCCTCCTCGCGGTGGCGCTCCTGGAAGTCGGCAACACGCTCCAACTGGGAGCGCTTCTCCGCTTCGGTGGCGCGGGCCAACTCCACCGTGGCGTCCTCGGGCTCTTCCGAGGGCGGACGGCGGAAGGTGTTCACGCCGATGATCGGCAGCGTGCCGTCGTGCTTGCGGTGTTCGTACAGCAGTGATTCGTCCTGGATCTTGCCGCGCTGGTACCCGGTCTCCATCGCGCCGAGCACGCCCCCGCGTTCGGAGATCCGGTCGAACTCGGCCAGCACGGCTTCCTCGACCAGGTCGGTGAGTTCATCGATGATGAACGAGCCCTGGTTGGGGTTCTCGTTCAGCGCCAGCCCCCACTCGGAGTTGATGATCAACTGGATCGCCAGCGCCCGTCGCACCGACTCGGCCGACGGGGTGGTCACCGCCTCGTCGTAGGCGTTGGTGTGCAGGCTGTTGGCATTGTCGTAGATGGCGATCAGGGCTTGCAGGGTGGTGCGGATGTCGTTGAAGTCCATCTCCTGGGCGTGCAGGGAGCGCCCCGACGTCTGCACGTGGTACTTCAGTTTCTGGCTGCGCTCCCCGCCGCCGTACTTCTCCCGCATCGCCACCGCCCAGATGCGGCGGGCCACCCGCCCGATCACCGAGTACTCCGGGTCCATCCCGTTGGAGAAGAAGAAGGACAGGTTGGGTGCGAAGTCGTCGATGTCCATCCCCCGGGCCAGGTAGGACTCCACGTACGTGAACCCGTTGGCCAACGTGAACGCCAACTGGCTGAGCGGGTTCGCCCCGGCCTCGGCGATGTGATAACCGGAGATCGAGACCGAGTAGAAGTTGCGTACCCCGTTGTCGATGAACCACTGCTGGATGTCGCCCATCATCCGCAGCGAGAACTCGGTGGTGAACAGGCAGGTGTTCTGCCCCTGGTCCTCCTTGAGGATGTCGGCCTGCACGGTGCCGCGCACGTTCGCCAAGGCGTGCCCGCGTAACTCCTCGGCTTCGGCGGCGCAGGGCTCGCGCCCCTCGTCCTGGCGGAAGGCGTCCAGTTGCTGGTCGATGGCGGCATTGAGGAAGAACGCCAGCACGGTGGGTGCCGGCCCGTTGATCGTCATCGACACCGAGGTCGCCGGCGACACCAGGTCGAAGCCGTCGTAGAGGGCCTTCATATCCTCCAACGAGGCGATCGAGACACCGGAGGTGCCGACCTTGCCGTAGATATCGGGCCGGGCGGCAGGGTCGTGACCGTAGAGGGTGACCGAATCGAACGCGGTGGACAGCCGAGTGGCCGGCTGGCCCTCGGAGAGCAGTTTGAAACGCCGGTTGGTGCGGAAGGCGTCGCCCTCACCGGCGAACATCCGGGTCGGATCCTCATCGGCTCGCTTGAACGCATAGAGCCCGGCGGTGAACGGGAAGCGCCCGGGCAGGTTCTCCCGGCGCCAGAAGCGCACCATGTCCCCGGCGTCGCGGAAGCGCGGCAGCGCCACCCGGGGCACCTTCGTGCCGGACAGGGATTCCCGGGTCAGGCGGGTGGTGATGTCGCGCTCGCGCACCCGCACCGTGTGCTCGCTCCCGGAGTAGACCTGCACCGTCGCCGGCCATTGCTGCTGCTGCTGGAGCACCTCGGCCGGCAACGCCCGGCGTGCGTCCTCGGCAAGCCGGGCCACGTCGTCGTGCGCTTTGCCTGCCGCGGACAACTCCTCGAGCGCGAACTCCAGGTGCTGCACCCGGCTGGCCGCATCGGCGTAGGTCTCGGTGTCGGCATGGTAGCCCCGGACCGTCTCGGCGATCTCGGACAGGTAGCGCACCCGGGCCGCGGGGACCACCGGGGTGATCATCGAGGAGTACTGGACGTCGACTCTGGGCAACGCGCCCTCGCCCACCTCCAGCCCGCGTTCGCCGAGCCGGTCGCGCAACTCCTGGTACAGCGCCGTCACGCCGTCGTCGTTGAAGGTGGCCGCGGAGGTGCCGTAGACGGGCATGTCCTGCGGTGTGGAACCGAAGGCCTCCCGGTTGCGCACCATCTGGCGGCCCACATCGCGCAGCGCATCCATCGCTCCGCGGCGCTCGAACTTGTTGATCGCGACCACGTCGGCGAAGTCGAGCATGTCGATCTTCTCCAGTTGGCTGGCCGCTCCGAACTCCGGCGTCATCACATACAGCGACACATCGGCCAGCGGAACGATGCCCGCGTCACCCTGCCCGATCCCGGGGGTCTCGACGATGATGAGGTCGAAACCCGCGGCCTTGAGGATCTCGAGGACGGCCGGTACCGCCTCGGGCACCTCGCTGTGCCCGCGGGTCGCCATGGACCGGAAGTAGGTCTGCTCACCGCCCAGTGCGTTCATCCGGATCCGGTCGGCCAGCAGCGCACCACCACCCTTGCGGCGCGTGGGGTCGATGGCCAGCACCGCGATGCGTAACCGGTCGCCCTGGTCCACCCGGAAGCGGCGCAGCACCTCATCGGTCAGGGACGACTTGCCTGACCCCCCGGTGCCGGTGATACCCAGCACCGGCACCGGATTGCGCCCGGCGGCCTCGGCGTACCGGCCTCGGTCGGCCTCGCTGATGCGCCCCAGTTCGGCGCCGGTCACCGCCCGGGCCAGCGCGGTCCGGTCACCGGCCAGGACGTCGTGGACGTCGGCTCCACCGAGTTCCCACAGGTCGACGTCGGCCTGTTCGATGACCTGGTTGACCATCCCCGGCAGTCCGAGTCGTTGACCGTCCTCGGGGGAGAAGATCGTCACTCCCGATTCGCGTAGCCGAGTGATCTCCTCGGGCACGATCACGCCGCCCCCGCCACCGACCACCTTGATGTGGCCGGCACCGCGCTCGGCGAGCTGGTCGACGAGGTACTCGAAGTACTCCACGTGCCCGCCCTGGTAGGAGGAGACGGCAACCGCCTGGACGTCCTCCTCCAGGGCGGCTTCGGCGACCTCCTGCACCGACCGGTTGTGGCCCAGGTGCACCACCTCGGCGCCCTGGGACTGCATGATCCGGCGCATGATGTTGATCGAGGCGTCGTGCCCGTCGAACAGGCTGGCAGCGGTGACGACGCGGACCGGGTGCTCCGGCACATGCAGGGGTCGTGCGTGTTCGGTCATGGCGTCCTCGGCTCACCGTCGGGTGCATCTACTCCAGATACTAGGACATCCAACTATTCCTCGATAGGGGGTGGCTGCACCTGATCGCCGCCGTCGGCGCGCATCAGGCCCAGCAACTTCGTCAGTTCCCGAACCTGTTCGGGCGGCAGACCGGGCCGGGCGAAGACCTCGGCGTTGAGCGCGCTGGTCGCCTCCTCCACGGCCGTCCTCCCGGTGACGGTCAGGGAGGCCAGCACGACCCGGCCGTCGGAGTTGCTGCGCACCCGCTCCACGTAGCCCTGCCGCACCAGCCGCTCGACCAGGCTGGTCACGCTGGTCGGGTGCACCTGCAGCAATGAGCCCATCCGGGACATCGCCATCTCCCCTCCGGCGGCGAACGACAGTAACCGGAGCACCTCGTACCGGGCGAAGGTCAACTCCATCGGGCGCAGGACCGCATCGATGCGCTCGGCCAGCAACTGGTTGACCCGCACGATCGAGGTAACCAGGGCCATGCCGTCGGCGGCTTCGGCCCAGCCGTGCCGGACCCACTGTTGATGGGCCTGATGGATCGGGTCCCGGTCGGCGCGCACGCGACCACCCTACGGCGCAAGCCGAGTGCGCCCCGGGGGCGTTGCGGAGTGCTCACGAGCGTCACGGCGCCAGCCAGACCGGAATCTCAGGGGATGAGACAGGCGGGCTTTACTCTTGTGCCTGCCAGGCAGCAGGCCCGTAGTCTGGCTACCGACCATCCAGAGCGGCCGAGAGACCTGGCTCCACGACGCCGCAGCAACCCCCAACGGAAGCCTCCCGCGGGAAGGGTGCTCACGCCAGGACCGATGGAGTTCTTCATGCAGGCATCCCCCGACGGGCGCATCCGATGAGCACGGCTAGCCTTCTTCGTGTGCCCTCCGACCGACCGACCATCTCCTTCGAGCTCTACCCCCCGCGCTCGGAGAAGGGTGAGCGCGTCCTGGTGCGCACCCTCGCGGAACTGGCCGCGGCACAACCGGACTTCTTCTCCATCACCTACGGCGCGTCCGGCTCCACCCGGGAGACCTCACGGGAGTTGATCCGGCGGGTCGTCACCGAGACCGAGGTCACCCCGATCGCCCACCTGACCTGTGTGGGGGCCTCCGAGGAGGAACTGCGCGGGGTGATCGAGGACCTGCTCGACGAGGGGGTGCGCGACTTCCTCGCCCTACGCGGGGACCCGCCCGCGGGGCAACCGGACTGGGAGCCGCACCCGCAGGGGCTGACCCGCTCCAGCCAACTGGTGCGCCTGCTGCGGTCCATCGAGGCCGAACGGTTCGGCGATGCCGGTGCCACCACCGGGCAGGTGAACCCGCTGAGCATCTCGGTGGCGACCTATCCCGGCGCACTGCGCGACAAGACCGGCAACCCGGTGGTCGACCCGCGTGACATCGCCGCCCTGGTGGAGAAGCAGGAGGCCGGTGCCGACTTCGCGATCACCCAGATCTTCTACGACGCCGGGCACTACGCCGCGTTGCTGGAACAGGCCCGATCGGCCGGGGTGCACATCCCGATCCTGCCGGGGGTGATCCCGTTGACCGACCCGCGCCGGCTGCGCAAACTGCACCAGCTCACCGGCGTACGCCCCCCCGAGGAGCTGTTGGCCACGCTGGATGGAGCTGCCTCCAAGCAGGAGGCCTACCGGCTGGGCCTGCGGGCCACCCGCTCGCTGGTCAACGACATCCTCGCCCTCGGGGCACCCGGCCTGCACGTGTACACCTTCAACACCGCCACGCCGGCACTGGACCTGCTCTACGGGTCCGGGCTGCGTCCGGTTCCCACCCTGGCCTGAGCCTCGGCGAGGAGCGCACCCGCCCGGCCCCGCCGTCGTCGGCTTGATCTTCAACCGCACCCGAACAGGAAGTCTCATGACACAGCACACCCCGTTCCCCGCCGCCACCATCCTGGGCTACCCCCGGATCGGCCCGGATCGCGAACTCAAACGAGCCGTGGAGTCCTTCTGGGCCGGCCGCACCGACGCCGCCGAACTGACCGCCTCCGCACGCGCGCTGCGTGCGGACCTGCGCTCCCGCCTGCGCGGCCTGGGTCTGGACGCCCAGGACGCCTCGATCCCCTCCGACTTCACCTTCTATGACCAGGTGCTCTCGGTGGCCGCACAGGTGGGGGCGATCCCGGAGCGGTTCGAGGACCTGCGCGATCAGAACGGATCGCTGGACCTGGCCGGGTACTTCACCGTGGCCCGCGGGGAGGGTGACCGGGCACCGCTGGAGATGACCAAGTGGTTCGACTCCAACTATCACTACCTGGTGCCCGAGATCGGCCCGGAGACCACCTTCGATCTGGTTGAGACCCCCAGCGTGACAGCGTTCACCGAGGCCGCCGAGGACGGCGTGATCACCCGCCCGGTGCTGGTGGGTCCGATCACGTTCCTGCTGCTGTCCAAGGCCAGTGAGGCGGCCCCGGACGGCTTCAACCCGCTGGACCGTATCGATGACCTGACCGCGGTGTACGCCCGGTGGCTGGCCGCCTTCGCCGAGGCCGGTGCTCCCTGGGTGCAGCTGGACGAGCCGGGGCTGGTCTCCGACACCTGGCCGATCTCCCGGGCCGAACTCGGCGAACTGGTCTCCCGGGTCTACACCACCCTGGCCGGGGCGAGGCAGCGACCGGCGCTGTTCGTGGCCGCGCCCTACCACCGGCTGGGCAGCGCGTTCACCCCGTTGGCGGCCAGCGGGGTGGAGGCGATCGGGCTGGACCTGGTGCGCGGGGACATCCCCGACGGCGTGGCGGGCGCGGACCTGTCCGGGGTGACCCTGGTGGCCGGGCTGGTCGATGGGCACAACGTGTGGCGCACCGACCTGGACACCGCCCACGAGAAACTCACCGCCCTGCGCAGCGCTGCCGGGCCGGAGGCCACCGTGGCGGTGTCCACCTCCACCTCGCTGTTCCACGTGCCGCACACCGTGGCCGATGAACCCCAGCTGCCCGAGCAACTGCGGTCCTGGCTGGCGTTCGCCGATGAGAAAGTCGGTGAGGTCCGGGCCCTGGCGGCCGGGCCCGAGCAGGCCGCCGAGGCGTTCGAGGCCTCCCGCGCGGTGCGGGCCGATCGGGCCGGGGCCGAGGGGGTCAGGGTGTCCGCGGTGCGTGAGCGCACGGGCCGGCTGTCGAAGGCCGACTTCGCGCGCAGCGATTACCCCACCCGACAGGCCGCCCAGCGGGCGGCACTGGACCTACCGGAGTTGCCGACGACGACGATCGGGTCGTTCCCGCAGACCGCCGAGGTGCGGCGCGCCCGGGCGCAGGCACGACGCGGCGACATCACCGGCGAGGAGTACCTGGCGGCGATGCGCGCCGAGATCGACCGGGTGATCGCACTGCAGGAAGAGTTGGGCCTGGACGTATTGGTGCACGGCGAGCCCGAGCGCAACGACATGGTGCAGTATTTCGCCGAGAACCTCGACGGTTTCGCCGTCACCCAGAACGGGTGGGTGCAGTCCTACGGATCACGGTGCACCCGGCCCTCGATCCTGTGGGGTGATGTGTCCCGGCCCGAACCGATCACGGTGCAGTGGTCCACCTACGCCGCCTCCCGCACGGACAAGCCGGTCAAGGGCATGCTCACCGGTCCGGTGACGATCCTGGCCTGGTCCTTCGTGCGCGATGATCAGGCTCTGGGTGAGACCGCCAACCAGGTGGCCCTGGCGCTGCGCGATGAGGTGGCGGATCTGGAGGCGGCCGGGATCGGGCTGATCCAGGTGGATGAGCCGGCGCTGCGGGAACTGCTGCCGCTGCGCCAGGAAGAACACGAGGACTACCTGGACTGGTCGGTCAACGCGTTCCGGCTGGCTACCGCCGGCGCCGGGGACGCCACCCAGGTGCACACCCACCTGTGCTACTCCGAGTTCGGTGAGGTCATCGGGGCTATCGATGGCCTCGATGCCGACGTGACCTCGGTGGAAGCGGCCCGGTCCAAGATGGAGATCGTCCCGGACATCGCCGCCTCCTCCTTCGCCCGGGGGATCGGGCCGGGGGTCTACGACATCCACTCACCCCGGGTGCCCAGCACCGCCGAACTCACCGGACTGCTCCGGATCGCGCTGGGATCGGTGGACGCGCACCAGTTGTGGGTCAACCCCGACTGCGGGTTGAAGACCCGTGGCTATGAGGAGACCACGGCCTCGCTGCGCAACCTGGTGGCCGCGGCCAAGGAGGCGCGGGCGAGCGTGCGGACCTGATCCGGCCGGGGTTCATGCCGCGGGCCGACTCATGCCACAGCCCTCCCGGGGTGCGGTCGTGGCGAGCAGCGCTAGCGTTGGAGACCCAAAGACGATGAGGGAGTGGATGCCATGAAGGGCAAGGTCCTGTTTGTGCTGGGCGCCGCCGTGGGATACCTGCTGGGTAGCCGCGCCGGCCAGGAGCACTACGAGAAGGTCAAGGAGCAGGCGAAGAGCGTCTGGGAGAACCCGTCGGTGCAGGAGAAGGTCAACGCCGCGGAGAGCAGGATCGGTACCGTGGTGCGCGAGCAGGGCTCGCACGTGGCGGAGAAGATCAGCGGCACGGTCAAGAACAAGTTCGGCTCCGACTCCTCCGACTCCGTCGGCTCCGAGGATGTCCAGGCCCCGGCGGAGCCCTACCCTCCGGCCCCCCGTCCCCACGACTGAGAAGGTGCGCTCACCGAGGCCGGGTCGGGCTGCCGGGACCGGCCTCGGGCGGTGGCAACTCGTCAGCCGGCCGGGCAGGCTCGGACGACCTCGGTGAGCGCGCCCAGCTCCTCCGGGGTCACGCCCAACCGGTAGGCGTCCTTGATCAGCACCTGCTGCACGGCATAGGCGCAGTGGAACCGCTCATCGGGCGGCAACCAGTGCGCGGCATCGGATGCGCCCTTGTCCTGGTTGGCCGCGCCGTCCGCCGCGATCAGATTTCCCGGATCGTTGGCGAAGACCAGGGCCACCGACGGCGGCCAGGTATCGGCTCCCTTGCTCCACGCATCGGCCAGGGCGACCACATGATCAATCTGCACCGCCGAACTGGTGTCCGGCCCGCGTTCGAACTCGATCCGGTGCCCGGTGTAGGGGTCGTGCAGCACGCCGGCCACCACCACACACGGTTGCACCGGGTCGAGGGAGACCTCGATGAGCCAGTGCGCGAGTTGGTCGTTGCGGGTGTCGCAGCCGTTGCCGTCCACGTCGAACCAGGCCGGGCCGAAGTGGTCCCGGTCATAATTGGTTAGCGGTCGCGGCTCGCCCACCACCACCAGCCGGGTCAGCGCCTCCGTCGCGGCCTGCACCCGCTCGGGTGGGACCGTCCACGCCGGGGCCGGGGTCACCTGCGCCCACCACGTCGGGGCCACCAGCGCGAACACCACGCACAGCACCGCCACGGCGAGGGCATGCAACACCCGCCGCACCAGGCCGGGCTCCCACGCCAGCAGTTCCGCCAGTCTGTTCACCACCAGGAGCCTCACACGGCACACCCGGCCCGGGCCCGCGTCGCCGAGTCGGGTGTGGACCCCGGGATCGCCCCGGGCAACCCTGTGGACACCGGCGCGGCGCCGTCATCGGGTGTACCCCGGGATACGCAACACTTGTCCCCATGTCCAACTCTTCCTCGCGCAAAGCCCAGGTGCGCCGGTGGCGCCGCTACCTGGCCGAGGAGCAGGCCGAGGCCAAGGTCTACCGGGCGCTCGCGCAGCGCCGCAGTGGTGAGGAGGCGCAGATCCTGAACGCCCTCGCCGAGGCCGAAGCGCGCCATGCCGCGCACTGGGAGCACCTGCTGGCCGATTACCCCGGCCGCGCCCGCGGCCCTTCGTTGCGGTCACGCCTGTTGATCCTGCTGGCCGGATGGTTCGGCTCGGTGTTCGTGCTCGCCCTGGCCCAGCGTGCCGAGTCGCGTTCGTCCTATGCCGAGGACGCCGACGCCACCGACGCCATGGCCGCTGACGAGCGGATCCATGCCGAGGTGGTGCGTTCGCTGGCGGTGCGGGGCCGGGCCAGGATGTCCGGTTCGTTCCGGGCCGCGGTGTTCGGGATGAACGACGGGCTGGTCTCCAACCTTGCTCTGGTGCTGGGGATCGGCGCGGCGGGCACCTCCACGACCGTGATCCTGCTGACCGGGTTGTCCGGGCTGTTGGCCGGGGCGTTGTCGATGGCGGCGGGGGAGTACGTCTCGGTGCAGTCCCAGCGGGAACTGGTCGACGCCTCCGCCCCGAGTCCCTCGGCCCACACCGTGATCGAGCACCTGGACGTCAACGCCAACGAACTGGCCCTGATCTACCGGGCTCGGGGCATGTCGCAGGAGGACGCCGCCGCCCGGGCCGCCGAGCGGCTGGCCGTGGCCGACCCGGAGCGTCAGCAGCCGCTCCGGGCGGGCTCGACGCCGGTGGAACTGGGGTCCGCGCTGAGTGCGGCCGTGGCCAGCTTCTTCCTCTTCGCCGCCGGCGCGATCATCCCGGTGCTGCCCTACCTCTTCGGCGCCACCGGCACGACGGCGGTGCTGCTGGCCGCGGTACTGGTCGGGTTGGCCCTGGTGGTCACCGGGGCGACCGTGGGGTTGCTCTCCGGCTCCTCGCCCTGGTTGCGGGCGCTGCGCCAACTGGGGATCGGTTGGGGTGCGGCGGCGGTCACCTATGCGCTGGGCCTGGCCTTCGGGGCGTTGGTGGGCTGAACGCGGGCAGGTCCGCCGGCGCGCCGAGTGGGCGCTGCGTTGTTCAACCCGTGGAAGCCGGCTCCGGTACCTGGTCCCGCAAGGTGGCGACCACCCGGGGGGCCAGGGCCACGCCGTCGCCGCCGTGAGACGTGGGCACGCCCCCGTCCCCGCTGCGGCGCCTGGTCTCGGGGATCGCCACCGGGGTGCCGTGGGACAGGATCTGCTCACCGGGGGTGAGTTGGCGGATCGCGATCGCCGCCACTGCCTCGGGGAACTCCTGGGCGAACTCGGCGTAGATCGCCGGATCGCGCTGGCCGTCGTCGCCCACCAGCACCCAGTGCACGTGGGGAAACTCGGTGCGCAACCGGCGCAGGGTGCGCTCCTTGTGCTCCCGGCCGGAACGGAACCAGCCGGTATTGGTCGGGCCCCAGTCCGTCATCAACTTCGGGCCGAACGGATAGTCGTGCTCGTGCAGGAACTCCGCGATCGCGGGCACCACGTTCCACGCACCGGTGGACAGGTAGAACACCGGGAGATCGCCGACGTGCTCCTCGACCCGGCGGTAGAACCGGGCCATCCCCGGAACGACACGGCGGCTGCTGTGGTGGCGCACGAAGGTGTTCCACACGGCGATCAGCGGGCGCGGTACGGCGGTGATCATCACGGTGTCGTCGATGTCGCTGACCAAACCCACTCGTGCGCGCGGGGAGATGATGCGCACCCGGGCCGGGACCGGCGTGCTGGCCCGGGCGCGCAACGTGACCTGGTGCCACCCGGGCTCCAGACCGTGATCGGGCACGGACAGGTCGATGTAGCCGCCACGGTCGGCGCGGGTGTGGTGATCACGGCCGTTGACGGTGACCGTCACCGGGATCATCCCCACCGGCGCGGTCACGTACGGCCGCCAGCCCCGCACCGGTTTGGCCGGGGCGTCGGCCTCGGCGTCGGCCTCCGGCAGCGGGTTACGGGTCATCACCACCCGGCCCAGGATGCGCACGAAGTCCGGTGAGCCGTACCCGGTGTGGGCGATGGTGCGGGGGCGCCATCCGCGGTTGCGGAGGAAACTGATCAACCTCCGGTTCAGCGCGTCCTCGACGGCGGCGGCAACGTGAGTACCCGATGGCATGTGATCGGCGTCCGCTCCGGTGCGCCGGCTCAGACCCGCGGTGCCGGGGGCGGGCCCTCGTCGCGGCGCTCCACCACCTCACGGTGGGAGGTGTTGGCCCGCTGACCCTGCAGCACCAGGGACAGTACGATCGCCAACACACCGGCACCCATGCAGATGTAGCCGATCATGGTCAGGTCCACGGCGTTGATGTTGTCCCTGACGGCGAAGCCCAGGATCGCTCCGACCACCAACAAGAAGACTCCAAGTCCGATCCTCATCTGCCAACCTCTCTCTCGGTTCGGCGCCGGGGCTCGGCGCGTGGCGCGCGGTGGCGCCGACACCATGGTGGCGCACGTCGGCCGGTCCGGCATGTTGAGCGGCGCTCGCGGCCTCCGCCGGCACCCCCGGGCGCGTCCCGCGGGGGCGAGCCCCGTCGTCGCGGGCTACCACGGGCGTGGCTCACTCGCCGGGCGACCCCCGCCGTCGTCCGGGGTTGACCGTGCCCAGCACCGCCCCGGGGGTAGCGCCGGCGGCGCGGGCGCGTTCCTGCAGCGTGTGCGCCTCGGCCTTGGTCATCGGGTTCCGGGCACCGCAGAAGACGCACTCCACCTCATACTTGGTGGAGACCGTGGCGGTAGGGATGAAGAACAGCGTGAGTTTGCTGATGTCCTCGATCAGCCGGTGCGCCGCCGGGTTCTGGCAGTGCCCGCAGATGAGCGTGACCGTGGCCAGCACGGTGCGGTAGGGCTTCACCCCGCCGATCAGGATCATGCCACCAGGGTACGCGCGCGGGCAGAGCCACGGGCCCGCTCGCGCGCACCACGCAGGTCAGGTCAGGTGCACCTGACCGTTCGAGGTTTGCAACCGGGCGTGCAGGGCGGCACTCGCCCCGGACTCGAGGCTCAGGTCCACCCCGAGCAGGTCCAGCACGCCACGCACCCGATCCGGTTCCGGGTGCGTGGCGTGCACGCCGAGCAGTTCCACGGTGGGGATCTCGCTCAGGGCCGGATGGTTTGTGCTGCCCCAGTCGATCAGGAACGGCACCACCGGGGAGAGAGCCTCGGCGCGGGAGAGCCGCCAGTGCAGTTCGGTACCGTCCGGGGTGCGTCGCGACAATGGTTCGATCGAGCCGGGGTCGTACCCACCGGCCCGGGCCCGCTCGATCACCGACTCCAGGTCCGGCGGGTGCACGGCGAAGGTGACCAGGCCGGCGTCGTCCAACTCATCGATGCCGAACGTGGTGATCGGTTCGGTGGACGTGCGGTCCGGGTCCGGACCGATGATCTCCAGGTACCCACGGGTGCGCTGCCCGCCGACGGTGAAGGCCACCAGGTAGTTCGCGGTGCCGCGGGGGTGCCTGCCTCCCGGCGCGGGAACAACCCCGGTGCGTTCGGTGAACCCGGCCACCGCGGCGTTCAGGTCCGGTCCGGCGTAGACGAGGTGGTCGAAGTGGGTCGGTACGGGGGCGTTCATAGCGGCAACCGTAGGCGGGGGCCGACGACGACGCACCGGACCCGGTTCCTGTCTCACCTGACGGTCGGCACACCCCGGGGCGGCCGAGGGGATCGGGCGCGGCTGTGCCGGTTGGGGCTACCGCAACAGGCTGCGCACTCCGCGCAGGGCCACCGACAGCGGTGCCAGGCCGGGGGAGTCGATCGCCAGGATATCGGCCAGGGACTCCTCCACCCGGCCCACCGCGGCACCGATCTGCTCGGCCCAGTTCTCGATCCGAGCCGGCGCCGCATCCTCCTCGGTCTCACGCATGATCACCGCGCTGAGCAACTCGGCGGTGGCGTAGAGGTCATCGCGCATCGAGGCCCGGGCAAGGGTGGCCCAGCGTTCGTCTCGCGGCAACCCGGCCACCTCGATGAGAAGATCGTCGATGCGGAACCGTTCCGAGACCGCGAAGTACAGTTCCGCGGACCGCTCCGGCGGGCACTCGGCCTCATCGGCGAGCTGGACCACATCCAGCAGCGACAGGCTGGGCAACAAGCCGGCGAACTGCTGCGCCAGTTCCTCCGGCACCCCCGCCTCGCGCATCTGCTCGGCGCGGGCGTGGAAGCGCTCCAGTTCGGACCCGCGCAGGAACTGCGGCAACTGGGCACGCAGCGCCGTGACCCGCTCGGAGAAGCGTTCGATCTCCGCGGCCACGTCCAACTGGTCGTGCCGCTGGTGGGCGAACCAGCGGGTGGCCCGGTCCAGCAACCTGCGGAAGGACAGGTACAGCTCGGCCTGGGTGCCGGCGTCCACCTTGGTGTCCAACGCCTCCACCGCGCTGGTGAACTCGACCAGATCGAAGATTTCCCGGCTGGCTGCGTAGGCCCGCGCCACCTGCTCGCTGCTGGCGCCGGTCTCATCGGCAGCCCGGAACGCGAAACTGATGCCACCGCGGTTGACCATCGAGTTCACCACCGTGTTGATGATGATCTCGGAGCGCAGCGGGTGGGCCTCGATCGCGTCGGCGTACTTCTCGCGCATGGCGGTGGGGAAGTACTCGGCCAGGGTCTTGCTGAACCAGGAGCCATCGGCGATGGAGGTCCGGGCCAGGTCGTCCTTCAGGGCGATCTTGGAGTAGGCCATCAGCACGCTGAACTCCGGCTGGGTGAGCCCGTGCCCGGCCTCGGCCCGGGCGTCCAGCTCCTCCTCATCGGGTAGGAACTCCAGCTCCCGGTCCAGGTCGCCACGCTTCACCAACCACTGGATCAACCGGCGGTGCACCCCGAGCATCTGCGCGGACTGGGCGCGGGAATTGGACAGCAGCACGTTCTGTTCGTAGTTGTCCCGCAGCACCAGTTCGGCGACCTCATCGGTCATCGAGGCCAGCAGTTCGTTGCGCTCGGATCGGTCCAGACCCCCATCGCGCATCACCTCCCGCAGCGGGATCTTGATGTTGACCTCAAGGTCCGAACTGGACACGCCCGCAGAGTTGTCGATCGCGTCGGTATTGATCCGCACCCCGTTCATCGCGGCCTCGATCCGGCCCAACTGGCTGGCCCCGAGGTTGCCGCCCTCGCCCACCACCTTGACGCGCAGGTCCCGCCCGTCCACGCGGATCGCGTCGTTGGCGCGGTCGCCGATGTCGCTGTGGGACTCGGCCGAGGACTTGATGTAGGTGCCGATCCCGCCGTTCCAGAGCAGGTCCACCGGCGCCAGGAGCATCGCCTTGATCAGCTCGGTCGGGGCCAGTTCGGTCACGTCCTCACCGAGCCCCAACGTGGCGCGTACCTGCGGGGTGATCTCGATGGACTTGGCGGTGCGCGGGTACACCCCACCCCCGTCGCTGATGAGGTCGGTGTCGTAGGACTCCCAGGTGGTGCGGGCCTCGGAGAACAGTCGCTCGCGTTCGGCGAAGGAGGTGGTGGCATCCGGGTCCGGGTCCAGGAAGATGTGCCGGTGGTCGAAGGCGCCCACCAGGCGGATGTGTTCGGACAGGAGCATCCCGTTGCCGAAGACGTCCCCGCTCATGTCCCCGATACCCACCACGGTGAAGTCCTCGGACTGGGTATCCATCCCCCGCTCGCGGAAGTGCCGCTTGACCGACTCCCAGGCGCCCCGGGCGGTGATGCCCATCGCCTTGTGGTCATACCCGGCCGAGCCACCGGAGGCGAAGGCGTCGTCGAGCCAGAACTCGTACTCGGCGGAGATCTCATTGGCCACATCGGAGAAGGTCGCAGTGCCCTTGTCCGCAGCCACTACCAGGTAGGGGTCGTCATCGTCGTGGCGCACCACCCGCTCCGGTGGCACCACCTCGTCGCCGCGCCGGTTGTCGGTCACGTCCAACATGCCGCGGATGAACGCCCGGTAGGAGGCCTCGCCCTCGGCGAGCCAGGCGTCCCGGTCCGCTGCCGGGTCGGGTAGTTGCTTGGCGTAGAAGCCGCCCTTGGACCCGCCGGGCACGATCACCGCGTTCTTGACCATCTGAGCCTTGACCAGGCCGAGCACCTCGGTGCGGAAGTCCTCCCGGCGGTCGCTCCAGCGCAGCCCACCGCGGGCCACCTTGCCGAATCGCAGGTGCACCCCCTCCACCTGGGGGGAGTAGACCCAGATCTCCGCGGTGGGCACCGGGCTGGGGATACCGGGCACCTGGGCGCAGTCGATCTTGAAGGAGATGTGCTCGACCGGGTTGCCCTCGGCGTCGGTGCAGAAGTAGTTGGTGCGCTGGGTCGCGCCGATCACGCCCATGTAGGCGCGCACCATCCGGTCGTGGTCCAAACTCGGCACATCGTCCAGGGCGGTGATGATCTCGGAGGTCAGCGTCTCCTCGGCGTGGCGCCGGGCGGTCATGTCCGTACCCGAGGGGTGGTCCGGGTCGAACCGGGCCTCGAACAGGCGCACCAGTTTGGTGGCCAGTTCGGGGTTGGCCACCAGCCCGGCCTCCAGGTACTCCACCGAGAAGATCGAGCCCACCTGGCGCAGGTAGCGGGCGATGGTCCGCAGGACCACGACCTCGCGCCAGTCCAGGCCGGCGCTGAGCACGAGATGACCCAGCACGTCGCTCTCGGCCAGCCCGGCTCGCGTCGCCAGGAACGCCTCGGTGAAGCGGCGTTCCCGGTCATCGGTGACCCAGAGATCCTCGCTGCCGGCCCGCAGGCCGAAGTCGTAGACGAACGCCTCCGCCTGGGTGTCGGTGGCACGGACCCGGAAGGGGCGCTCGTCCAGGACCTCCACACCAAGGTCGGTGAAGGTGCCCAGCACCTCGGTCAGGGACACCGGGCTGCGGCGGTACACCTTCAGGCGTCGCTCACCCGGGTTGGCCTCCTCCGGGCGGTACAACGCCAAGGCGGTGTCGTCGTCGTCGGCCAACCCCTCCAGGGCGAGCAGGTCCGAGACCGCCGCATCCGGGGAGACCATCTCCTTGTAGGCCTCGGCGAACCGGCCGGTGTAGGTCGCCACGAGGTCGTAGGCCTGCTCCTGCGGTACCCGGTCCAGGGCGGCCTCGAGCACCTTCTCCTCCCAGGTGCGGGTGGCCCGCACCAGTTCGGACTGGATCTGCTCCACATCCACCTCGGGCAGCGCCCGCCCGTGCCGCACCCGCACCACGAAATGCAGCTGCGCCAGCGGGGAGTCGGCCACCCGGGTGGTGAACTCCACCGTCTCGGCTCGGTAGGCCTTGCGCAGCACGTGCTCCATCGCCAGGCGCACGGCGGTGTTGTACCGATCGCGCGGGATGAAGACCAGGGCGGAGACGAACCGGCCGAACTCATCGGTGCGCAGGAACAGTTTCGAACGGCGCCGTTCCTGCAGGTACAGGACCTCCTGGGCGACCTCGGCCAACGTGGCCACGTCGGTCTGGAAGAGCTCGTCGCGCGGGAAGTTCTCCAGCACCTGCAGCAGATCCTTGCCGGAGTGGGAGTGGGCGCTGAACCCGCTGCGGTGCAACACCTCGCGCACCTTGTCGGCAGCGATCGGCAGGCGCAGCACCGACTCGGCGTAGGCCGAGGAGGTGAGCATGCCCAGGAAGCGCCGCTCCCCGGTCACCGCACCGGAATCGTCGAAGGTGCGGATACCGATGTAGTCCAGATAGGTGGACTTGTGCACGGTGGCACGGGAATTGGCCTTGGTGATCGTGAGCAACCGGGGCTCGCGCGCGGTGGCCTGGGCCTGCGGCTGCAGCCGGGTGTAGGGCTTCTCCGGTTCCCCGCGCAGGATGCCCAGCCCGCTCTCGGGTACCGGGCGCAGCACGTCCTCACCGTCGACGGTGTCCAGGCTGTACTCGCGGTAACCCAGGAAGGTGAAGTGGTCATCGGCGAGCCAGGTAAGGAACTCCCGGGTGGGCCCCACCTCGGCGGAGTCGACGGTGTGCGGCACACTCCGGACCAGGTCGGAGGTGATCTGCTGACACTTCTGCCGCATCGCCTGCCAGTCCTGTACCGACTTGCGGACGTCCTCGAGTACCTCCTCCACCCGCTGCTGCAGGCGGTCAAGGCGGTCGGCGTCGGTGATCCGGTCCACCTCGAGGTGCATCCAGGACTCGGCGATGCCCTGGTCCGCGGGCGGGCGCTCGCTGAGTACCTCGCTCAGGTTCCCGTCCCGGTCGCGCCGCACCATCAGTTGGGGGTGCACCACCAGGTGCACGGAAAGGCCCTCCGCGGCCGCGGCTGCGGCGAGGGAATCGACCAGGAAGGGCATGTCGTCGGTGCACACCAGGACCGAGGAGTGTGGGGAGGTCCACCCGTTGGCCTCGCGCTGGGGGGACAGCACCCGCACCAGGGTCTGCCCCTGCCGGCGGGTACCGGCGAGCTCGTACATCGACTGCACCGCCCCGGCGAGGTCCGCCGGCTCACGTTCGGCCAGGTCCTCCGGAGCCACGTGCTCCAACACTCGCGGCAACACGTCCGCTACCTGGTCTTGCCCCTGCTCGGCCGCCAGATCCGCAGCGCCGCGAAGGATCTCGTCCCGATCGGGACTAGGTTCGCGCAGGATCGACTGGTTCATCTTCCATCCCTGATCGGAGTACGTCGGTGTACCTGTGGAGCCTATCGCTGATCGGCGTGCCGGCAGCCCGAAGGGGGTGGCGGCGGAGGGGAAGCCGACGCCGGCTGCCGTTCTCAGGTGCCGGGGTGGCGTGGCCGCCGGCTACGACAACCGGCACATTCACGCAGGGGTGTCCACCCAGGTGGAGCCCGCCGGCACCGGCTCCACCGTTCCGCCGGTGAGTTCGGCGACCAGGGCGCCCAGCCCCTCGGATCGCTGCCTTGGCACTCCCAGGCGCAGCGTGGCCGCGGCGGAGTAGGTGGTGTCGAGTATCTGCACACCCCGGGCCCGCAGGTCCGCCTCGACCTTCCCGGCGGTGGCGTGGTCCAACTCCAGGGTGTACTCCAGGAGCAGTTCCCGGGCCACCAGCCCGGCGCCGTCCAGGCCCGCCCGGACGGCGTCGGAGTAGGCGCGGATCAAGCCGCCGGTGCCCAGCAGCACCCCGCCGAACCAGCGGGTCACCACCGCCACCACGTCGGAGACCTCCCGGCCCCGCAGCACCTCCAGCATCGGTGCCCCGGCGGTGCCGGCCGGCTCGCCGTCGTCGGAGGACCGCTGCACCCCGGCATCGGGCCCGAGCACGAACGCCGAGCAGTGGTGAGCGGCGTCCCAGTGCCGCTTGCGCAGCCCCTCGACGACGCCCCGGGCCGCCTCCTCGGTGCTCACCCGGGCCAGGGTGCACAGGAAGCGGGAGCGTTTGACCTCGATCTCCGCCTCACCGGTGGCGGCGAGGGTCAGGTATCGGGTGGTCACCGTTCCATTATCACCGGCTGCGCCCTCGGGGCCGGGACCGGGGCCGGGTGACCCGATGTCAGGCGGGGCGACCAGGCGCCTTGCGCAGCGTGGTGGTGGTGAACTTGTGGGCGAAGCCCAGGCGTTCGTAGAGACGGTTGGCGCCGGTGGGGTTGGTCGAGTCCACCTCGAGTTCAACCACGTCGAAGTCGCCGGAGTCGATCGCGGCGCGCAGGGTGTGGGCGATGCTGGCTCTGGCCAGACCGCGGCCGCGGTGCTCGGCGCGGGTGCCCACGGTGGTGATGAACAGTTCCCGCTCCAGCCATTGCCCGCACAACACGTAACTGAGGACCCGACCCTGATCGTCGACGGCGACGGTGGACACCGCGTGCCGGTTGCTGCTCGAGGACCAGCGCCGGGCCCACAGTTCATCGGTGACGGGGGTGGAGCCCCAGTGGTCGGTGAACGCCGCACGATGGGCTGCCAGCACGGCGTGCTCGTCACCGGACCGAACCGTGCGGACGGTGACGCCGGGGACCGGGGCTGGTTCGTCGTCGGACCTCAGCGCCGCTCCGGGCAGGGGACGGGTGAGGACTTCGAAGTAGCGCACCACCTGGTACCCGCGGGAGGTGAGCATCGCCTCGGCCGAGGAGTCGCGGAGCCCGCCGCTGGCCTGGAAGTAGAAGCCGGTGCCTGGATGGCGCGCGGTTGCGGATTCGACGGCGCGGGCCTCGAGACGGTCCATGATCTGGGTGCCCAGGCCGCGGCGTCGGTGGTCGGTGTGAATGCCCCCGATCAGCGAACAGCGTACTCGGCCCTCGGCGTCCGGAGTGGCGCTGACCCAGACCTGGCCGAAGCCCACCATCTGCTCGCCGTGCCAGAGCGCCCAACTGTCCCGTCCGTTGTCGATGTTCGGGGAGGTGAGCTCCTCGGTCAGGTCGGTGGTGGAATAGAACTCCTCGGTGCCGTCCACCTGCGCCAGGTGGTTGACCAACTGAGTCCATGCCTCGACGTGCGGCAGGGTCAGGGCGCTCCAGCGGTAGTCGGGCGCCGTGGGTGTCGCTGCGGGGGAGGTGGCTGGGGTGGAGGTTGCCGCGGCAGGCGTTGCCGTCGCGGCGTCGGGGGCCGATGGGGACTGCGGTGCGGAGGTCACAGTGCATCAGCGTGCCGCATCGCGAGATAGGTGTGCGAGGCATTTTGCGCAGGGGCGTGGCCCGCGCCGGGGGTGGCCCGCGCAGGGGCGTGGCCGGTAAGGCCGCCGAGTTCGACCCCACTGGTCGACGTCGAGGGTCCGGGCACTCGACGTCGACCACCAGCGTCGAACTGGACGTGCGGTGCTGTGACGAACACGCCAGTCAGCGCCGGGCGTCGGGTTGGGCTTCAGTCCTGCTCACCCATGGGTTGCAGCGGCACCCGCTCGGGGGCCTGGGTGCGCGCCCGGACGGCGTCGTCGTCGGCCAGGGTGGACAGTGCCTCCTCCTCGGCTCGGGCCAGTGCCCGGTAGGAGTCGATCTCGGCGGCCTTGGTCTCGGCGTCCCAGCCCAGCAAGGGGGCGGCGATGTCGGCGATCTCGGGCAGCGCCCCCAGGCCGCGGTCGCGGGATTCATAGAACAGCCGGACCCGCCGCTGCAGGATGTCCTCCAGGTGCAGGGCTCCCTCGTGGGTGATCGCCCAGGCCACTTCCGCGCGCAGGTACGCAGGCGCGGCGGCCAAGGGCTCACCCAGGCCCGGATCGTCCTGCACCGCCGCGCTGATCTGGGCCAGTTCGGTGCCGTAACGGCCCAGCAGGTGCTGCAACCGGTCCCCGGTCCACCCGTGCCGGGCACCGATCCGGCCGGCCTGGGCGGTGATCGCCTCCAACCCGCTCGCGCCCACCAGCGGGGTGCGGGCGGTGACCGAGGGACGCGCCTTGGCACGCTCGGGGCCGATCGCGTTGTCCACCGCGTGCTCTGCCATCAGCCGGTACGAGGTGAGTTTGCCACCGGTGATCACCGTCATCCCCGGTGCCACCTCCAGCACGGTGTGGTCGCGGGAGATCTTGGTGGAGGCGGCGTCCTCGCTTGGCTGCACGAGCGGACGCAGCCCGGCGTAGACACCGATGATGTCCTCGAAGGTCAACTCCGAGCGCAGCACCCCGTTGGCGTGCTCAAGCAGGTAGTCCACGTCCGGGCGGGTGGCCACCGGCCGCAGGGGCTCCTCGCTCCAGGGGGTGTCGGTGGTGCCGATGATCCAGTACCGCTGCCAGGGGATGATGAACAGCACCGACTTCTCGGTCCGCAGGAAGATCCCGGCCCGGCCCCGGATCCGGTTGCGCGGCACCACGATGTGGATGCCCTTGGACATCAGCACCTGCACCTTGGCCTCATCGGCGGCCAGGGCCTCGGTGTCCTCGGTCCACACCCCGGTGGCGTTGATGACGTGCTTGGCGTAGACGCGGTGACGCTGACCACTCTCCAGGTCCACCACCTCGGCGCCGACCACGCGGGGGCCGTCCTTGATCAGGTCCACCATCTGGGTGCGCGAGGCGGCGTGGGCACCGTAGGACTGGGCGGTGCGGATCAGGGCGGTGACCAGCCGGGCGTCATCGACCCGGGCGTCGTAGAAGCGGATCGCACCGATGAGTTTGTCCGGGCGGATGTCGGGGAACAACTGCAGCGCGCCCCGCTTGGAGTAGTGCTTCTGGAGCGGCACGGCCCGCCCACGGAATCCGGCCACGGCCATCGCGTCGTACATGCCCACCCCCACCGCGGAGTAGGCCCGTTCGATCACCCGGCGCTTCAGCGGCCACAGGAACGGTTGGGCCTGGACCAGGTGCGGGGCGGTGGTGGTCAGCAGCAGCGCGCGCTCCCGCAGCCCCTCGGCGACGAGTGTGAAGTCCAGGTTGTACAGGTAGCGAAGCCCGCCATGTACCAGTTTCGATGACCAGGCGGAGGTGCCGCCGGCCCAGTCCTGCATATCCACGATCCCGGTGCGCAGGCCCCGGGTGACCGCGTCCACCGCGACCCCGGCGCCGGTGACCCCACCGCCGATCACCAGCACGTCCAACTGCTCGTTGCCCAGCGCGGCCAGGGCATCAGCCCTGCTTCGGGGGGTCAAGGCTGAGAACAAGGCAGTTCCTCCACGGCTCGCACGGACACGAGCCCGGGGTACACGCAAACCCCGGGCCGGACTGTGCCCTATGTTTCTCCTAATCGCACCCTTTGTGCAACGCGGCCGCCCTGCCGAGCAACGCGGCCGCCCCGCCGACCAAGGAGTCCCATGCCCGGCCCAGTCCGCACCGGACCCGCCCCCACCGGTCTCTTCCAGGCCTACATCTTCGACATGGACGGCACGGTCTACCTGGGTGAGGAGATGCTGCCCGGTGCCACCCGGTTGATCACCGAACTGCGCCGGCGGGGACTGCCGGTGCGGTTCCTGTCGAACAACCCCACCAAGGACCCGGGGCAGTACGCCGAGAAACTGGACCGGCTGGGCCTGCCCACCCCGGAGGACGAGATCGTCAACACCGTGGTGACGATGACCCGGTGGCTGCAGACCCATCACCCACAGGCGAAGGTCTACCCGATCGCCGAGGAGCCACTCGTGCGGGCGTTGGGCGAGGCCGGCATCGCGATCACCGACGATCCGGCCCAGATCGACATCGTGATCGCCTCCTACGACCGCACCTTCACCTACGCCAAACTGCAGATCGCCTTCGATGCGCTGTGGTTCCACGGCCGAGCGATCCTGGTCACCACCAACCCGGATCGGTACTGCCCCTTCCCCGGCGGACGCGGGGAACCCGACGCGGCCGCTATCGTCGCGGCGATCGAGGCGTGCACCGGGGTGAAACTGAGCAAGAACGTGGGCAAGCCGGATCCGGACATGCTCACCGCCGCGCTCGCCGGCCTCGATGTGGACCCTGTCAACGCCCTGATGGTGGGGGACCGGTTGCACACCGACATCCGGATGGCAACTGACGCCGGCATGCCCTCGGCGATGGTGCTGACCGGGGACTCCAGCGCCGACGAGGTGGCCGAGACCGATCCCGCCCACCGGCCCACCTACGTGCTGGACCGGGTGGACCACATCCTGCCTGCCGCCCTGCGGGCGGAACTCGGCTGGGTGGAGTAGCCGGGTAGGAGAACGGTCGGCTTGCCGACAGCGGGGACGAGGCCGGGGGGTGCCCCCGGGTGCAGGTCGCGCGAGGGCGGGGCTCACCTCAGGTTGACGGCGCCGGCCTGGCGGCGCGGGTGATCCCTGGCAGACTGTGGGCGTGCCTTCCTCGACCGCGGTATCGGACCCCGATGGTGACCACGGCTCCACCGATATCGAGGCGCACGTGCGCCCTCGCCGCGACGGCGATCGGGGGACCGCCTCCACTCGCGGGGCCCCCAACAGTGCCGGGAGCACCAACGATCGGCCCGCGACCGCCGCCGATGCCGTCCACGACATGGACGTGGTGCCGCCGGGCTGGCATCGCAAACTGTTGCCGGCATTCGGGGTGAGCCTGTCGGCGTTCCTGCTCTTCGGCATCGAGGTGGGCTGGCCCGGCCATGCGGTGCTGATCGTCAGCCTGGGGGCGGCCTACCTGGTGGACCGCGCCCTGGCCAAGGACCTGCTGCTGATCGGCGCGGGTATCACGGTCGTGTCCACCACATCGGTAGCGGCCGATGTGAGTTGGGACCGCTTCTTCACGATCGGGATCGTGCTGGCGCTCGCGGTGGCCACCCCGTTCCTGATCGACCGGCTGATCTACCGGCGCAAGGCCATCCGGTTCCCCTGGCGGGGCCACCGCAAGTGGACCCCGGTGCAGAAGGGATACATGCTGCTGGTCCCGTTCCTGGGCTGGCTGATCCTGCCGTTCTACTTCATCCGATCCGGGGCCTACCAGAACTGGCCGGCGATCACCGACACCAGCGAGTTGGTCCGCTTCTTCATCGGCGTGAACTACGTGGGCACCTGGGATGAACTGTTCTTCATCTGCACCTGCTTCGTGCTGCTGCGCCGCCACTTCCCGATGTGGACGG
Source organism: Pseudactinotalea sp. Z1748 (assembly GCF_049725185.1). Taxonomy (NCBI): domain Bacteria; kingdom Bacillati; phylum Actinomycetota; class Actinomycetes; order Micrococcales; family Cellulomonadaceae; genus Pseudactinotalea; species Pseudactinotalea sp. Z1748. The sequence continues at coordinate 70,052 of NZ_JBMPQB010000008.1, forward strand.
CCAACATCCTGCAGGCCATCATCTTCGTCTCCTTCCTCTACGAACTGGGCTACACCCACTGGGGCCCGCTGTTGACCGCACCGTTCGCGCTGCTGCAGGGCTACATCTTCACCAAGACGCGCTCGCTGACCTACGTGGTGATCGTGCACCTGCTCTTCGACGTCATCGTCTTCCTGGCGATCGTGCACTCCCACAACCCGGACTTCTTCCCCTACTTCCTGTACTGAGTCCGCGTTCACCGCGCCGGGGTCACCCGGGAGGCGGCACCGGATCTTCCACCGCTCGTTCGGCAGCGGATTCGCCGGGGGACTTCGCCGGCAGCGATGTCACAGGTGGGGCATACGGTCGATCTCGTTGCTGACGAAAGCCGAGGAGTGTCGATGACCGCTGTGTCCTGCCCGCCCGGGGTGACGCGTGAACGTGCGGGGGCTGCGCCGTCGTCGGTCGTCGTGGGCGTGGGCGAGTCGGGACCGGCCGTTGCGCGGGGTAAGCTGGCCAGCATGCTGGGCGGTAGTGGTGAGGCGGCGTTCGACTTCGTCGACCTCTTCGCCGGTGTCGGCGGGTTCCACGCCGTCCTCGGCGCCCTGGGCGGTCGGGCCACATTCGCCTCCGAGATCGACCCGGTGGCCGCCCGGGTGTACCGCGACAACTGGGACATGGGCGTGCACGGGGACATCATCCCGCTCACCGCCGAACGCATGGACGTGCCTGACCATGACGTGCTGGCCGCCGGCTTCCCCTGCCAACCGTTCTCCAAGTCCGGCTTCCAGAAGGGGATGGAGGAGACCCGCGGCACGCTGTTCTTCAACATCGCCCGGGTGCTGGAAGAACGTCGGCCCACCGCGATCCTGCTGGAGAACGTGCGCAACCTGGCCGGGCCGCGGCACCGCGACACCTGGGCCACCATCATCCGCACCCTGCGGGACCTGGGCTACCAGGTCTCGACCACCCCCACGATCTTCTCCCCGCACCTGCTCCCACCCGAACTGGGCGGACGCCCGCAGGTGCGTGACCGGGTCTTCATCACCGGAACCTACGTGGGGCCGCGCCGGGCGTGGGCGCAGTCCTGGGACGAGCCCGTGGTGCCCAACCGGCCGGTGGCCCGGCCCGACGGCGGCCTCTGGGACCCGCACCGGTGGGATCTGCGGTCCGATCTACCGCTCCTGAGCGAGGAGGAGATCCCGGACCTGCAGCGCTACCGGCTCAGCCCCACCGAGACCGAGTGGATCAGCGTGTGGGATGAGTTCGTGCAGATCATGCGCCCGCGGGTGGCCACGCTGCCGGGCTTTCCGATCTGGGCCGATGCGTTCCTGCCCGAGCCGCAGATCGCCCAGGGAACCCCGCTGTGGAAGGCGAACTTCTTGCGGAAGAACGCCGAGTTCTACCGCCGCCACCGGCGGGTGCTGGACGGCTGGCTGCAGCGGCATCAGCACCTGGCCCACTTCCCGGCCTCGAGACGCAAACTCGAGTGGCAGGCCCAGGACGCCGAGTCGCTGTGGTCCACGATCATGCACTTCCGGCCCTCCGGGATCAGGGCCAAGAGGCCCACCTACGTGCCGGCCCTGGTCGCGATCACCCAGACGACCATCCTGGGGGACAAGCGGCGCCGGCTGACCCCGCGCGAGGCCGCCCGGTTGCAGGGCCTGCCCGATGAGTTCACCTTCGGCGACCAGCCGGCAGCCGCCTCCTACCGGCAGATGGGCAACGGGGTGAACGTCGGGGCCGCCTACTACGTGCTGCGCCAACACCTGTTGCGCACCATCGATGAGGTCGAGGACCGCTCACCCGGGCTGGCCCGCGCGGTGCGGCAGGCGCCGGCCAACCCCGACGTGGCGATGGCGCCCGGCTCGGCCCTGGCGCAGGCCGGCGTCGCCTGAGAACCCAGGCATGGGCGCACAGGTGGTCGACCAGATCGGCCCGGACGGCACGGTGGTCCAGGACACCGACGCCAGGATCCGCCCGGCGGAGCGCTTGGCGATCCTGGGACGGTATCTGCCGGAGGTCTATGTGCAGCAGGTGGGCTCCGAGAAGGTGCTGATCGCCGGGGACAACGCGTTGCTGGTGCGCCAGGTGCACCATCTGGGCCATCCCTGGCCGGGGTTCAAGAAACGGATCCAGATACCGAACCAGTGGATCCGCATCCATCACCTGCTCCGGGAAGGTGGGCTGCGTCCGCGCTTCATCGGCCTCTACCACTACGAAGGCACCACGATCTTCGTGGACTTCGACCCCGACACCTACGTGGCGCGAAAGGCCAACAACTCCGCCGCGCACGTGTCCACCAATGATCTGTTCCAGGCCCAGACGCGTGGCTCCTTCAGCCGTCGGGACCGGAACGGCAACCGGCTCACCAGCGTACGCGCGGACTCCTTCGCGCGCTATCTGCGCACCGGCGCCGTGGGGACCGATCCGCATCTGGAGGTCCTGCAGCAGTTCAACGAGGTATTCATCGACGGTCAGCTGACCATGGCGAGGACCGCGGTGCAGCGGATGCACCGGGCCGCCTGGCCCGATCGGTTCCAGGGCGAGTGGCCGGGTTTCTACCTGGAGTACCGGCTGGAGGAGTTCCTCCGCGCCGGCGGCCACACCGATCGGGTGCGTCACCTGAAGAACAAGACCCCCGGCGGGTTCGATTACGACCTGCAGTTCCGTGACGGCCCCACCATCGCCCACTACGGGGACCTGAAGGCCTCCGACCATGGGCAGAAGGAGGCCCCGGGTAATGACGCGGCCTCGGTGCGGGCGTGCGTGCAGGAGTACGACAAGTTCTGGTTCGTGCTCTATGAGCACCAGACCTGGAAGGCCAAGGACAACCAGAACCTTGCCACGATCGAATGGAACAGGTGGCGCCGGGACGCCGGGTACGAGGCCCGCAAGGGGTTCAACGAACTGTCCTACGCCGGCCGGTTCAAGGAAGCGGTCCGGTTCTTCTCCATGAAGGTGCTGGAGGTCAACACCGGCAACTTCCACACGGTGCTCGGCGATTTCGCTCAGGGCCGCCAATCCAGCGGCGATGCGCGGGCGCTGAAGGTGATGATCCGCAAGGACCGGATCGACAATTTCCTGGTGCACAGCCACCAGGTGGAGGTCCCCGGACCCGAACCGCTCGCCCCGGGCCGGTTAACTCCCCGCGCCGACGCCACCCTGTGGTGAGGCCGGCGGCCCGGTGCGGTCCCGGCCCATGATCACCGCGGCCGGGCCGCTGTCGCCGTACCGGAAGTCCGGCAGGAGCTCAACGAACCCGGCCCGTTGGTACAGCCGGCGTGCCGGGTTGGTCGGGGCCGTGGCCAGCAGGACGCGTTGGTGCCGGGTGGTGTGTACCAGGTGATGCAACAGCATGGCCCCGGTGCCCTTGCCCTGGTGCTCGGGGGCCACCACCAGTTCGGCGAGTTCGAAGGCGTCCTGCATCCATTCCGCGTTCCCGGTGGCCCGCAGGGCGGGACCGATCTGCTCGGGCCACCAGTGGCCACGTTCGAAGGTGAATCCGAAACCGAAGCCCACCGACGCTCCGTCCGCCCGCGCCAGCAGCAGCCGCGCTCCGTGGTATTCGCGCATACACCGGGTGTAGGTGTCGGTGAACCGGCGGGTGACCGAGGAAGGGTAGCCGAACGCGGCGGCGTAGAGGGTGGTGACCTCGTCGGCGCCTGTCACCGCCTCGGCGCGGGTCAGGTCGACGATCACCTCCTGAACCCTAGTCCCATGTGGTGGGTGCCTCGCGACCCGGCTTACCCGCGCCTGGACCTGCCGTCCTCCGCACCGGGGAATGCCGCCCTGCTGCACCGGCCATCGGTGTGCACGCCCCGCCCGTGGTGCCACGGCAGGGCACCTGGGCACGTACCCTCCTTGCGGGAAGGGAGTGTGCATGGAAGCGATCGAACGGGAGCAGCGCACCGGGGATGCGCCGCTCGTGATCCGCAGGGTGCGGTTGCCAGGGCCGGTGGCAGCCGACGACGGCGCACCCGGCCGGGCCGGGGGTGATCACCCTGCCGCTGGGGGCGGCACGGGCGAGGAGGTGTGGGACGCCGCGATCGCGGACGGTCGGGTTGCGGAGGTGGTCCCCACCGGGCACCTGGAGGCACCGGCCGGCTCCGCGGAGATCGACGCCGAGGGCCGCTACCTGCTCCCGGGCCTGTGGGATGAGCACACCCACATGGTGCAGTGGGCCCTGGCGATGTCCCGGTTGGACCTGAGCGGGGCGACCTCGGCGGCACAGGTGATGGACCTGGTGCGCTCCGCCCTGCCTACGGACCGCCCCGTGGTGGGTTACGGGTTCCGTGACGCACTGTGGCCCGACGTTCCGAGCCGGGATCTCCTCGATCAGGTAGCCGGTGCGGTGCCCGTGGTGCTCGTCTCGGGTGACCTGCACTGCGCCTGGGTGAACACCGCCGGCGCGGACCTGCTGCGGGTTGCGGTCGGGGCCGACGGGCTGGTCCGTGAGGGTGCGTGGTTCGAGGCGATGCCCCGGCTGGACGCGGCAACCGTAGCCGGTGCGCAAGACGCCCTGGCCAACGCGTTGCCGCTGTTGGCGGCCCGCGGTGTGGTCGGCGTGGTGGACCTGGAGTGGGCGGACAACATCAGCGACTGGCGCACCCGGCTCAGCGCCGCCGTGCCGGCCCTGGTCCGAGTGGAGGCCGGGATCTACCCCGACCGGCTCCCGGCCGCGCTGGCCGAGGGTTGGCGCAGTGGCCAGGTGGTGCCCGGAACCGGTGGGCTGGTGCGGGTGGGACCGCTGAAGATCCTCTCCGACGGGTCGCTGAACACCCGCACCGCGCTGTGCCGCGACCCCTACCGGGGATCAGCCCAGGTGGACCGGGCCCCCGGCGGGGGCTATGGGTACCGGGAGTACGACGTGACCGAGATGGTGGAACTCCTCCGGCGGGCAGCCGGTGGAGGCATCACCGCCACGGTGCACGCGATCGGGGATCTGGCCGTCACCGCCGCGCTGGACGCCTTCGAGGCCACCGGTTCCGGCGGCCGGATCGAGCACGCCCAATTGGTGCACCCCTCCGATCATGCGCGGTTCGCCGCCCTGGGCGTGGTGGCCGGTGTGCAACCCGAGCACGCCATGGATGACCGGGATCTGGCCGAGCAGTACTGGCCCGAGCGCACAGGGTGGTGCTTCCCGCTGGCGGACCTGGCCCGGGCCGACGCGACGATCCGCTTGGGCTCGGATGCGCCGGTGGCGCCACTGGACCCGTGGGTGACGATCAGCGCCGCGGTGACCCGCAGCCGGGACGGCCGGGAGCCGTGGCACCCCGAGCAGGCGCTACCGGTCTCGGCGGCGCTGGCGGCCAGCGCGCGCGGGAGGGCGCGCGTGCGCACGGGCCAGGACGCCGACCTGGTGCTGACCGACGCCGACCCCCACACCGCGGACCCTCAGGCGCTGCGGACCATGCCGGTCTGGGCGACCATGGTCGCCGGCCGGTGGACACACGGGCCGACCTGACGGCGGGCACCGGCCGGCCGGAGCCGGTGCCCGCCGGAGGGACGGGTCCCGGGCCGGGTGCGTACCCGGCGCGTGCGCGTCAGTCAGCGCGCAGCGCGGGAGGCGAGCAACCAGCGGATCCCGGCTATCACCAGGACCAGCAGCAACACGAACATGATGGTGCTGGCGATGATCGCCCCGGGGTTGTCAGCATCCCCGGCGAACAGGTCGCCCAGGCCCATGAGGTTCGGCAGGGAGCCCAGCGCGCCCAGCAGCGCCAGCACCAGGGCCACGATCAGGGCGGGCTTGCGGGCCGTCGTCCCCCGTGCGATCAGGGCACAGACCAGCAGCGCCGCCCCCACGAAGGCCGGGATCAGTGCGGTGATGCTGGCGGCAGCGGTGGCGATGTAGGCCACGGCGCCGGTGGCGATCAGGGCGATGGACACGAGCAGGGTCAGGGTAATCACGGATCTTGCCTCGGTTCGGGGCTGATGGCCGATTTGATCCTACCGGCTGTAGGAGTCGATATCCGCCACACTCCCACCCGGGCGGTCGCCGCCGGCTCAACCCGCGGCGTGCTCACCCCACTCCAGCGTCCGAGCCAACGGCACTCCGGGCCGGTAGGCCAGGTGCATCCGGTTCGGGGCGTCCAGCACCGCCAGGTCCGCCCGCGCCCCGACCCCCAGGTGCCCCACGTCCTCGCGCCGCAGCGCCGCCGCGCCACCGGTGGTGGCCGCCTGGATCGCCTCGTCCACACTCATCCCCATCTCCCGCACCGCCAGCGCGATGCACAACGGCATCGAGGAGGTGAAGGAGGTGCCGGGGTTGCAGTCGGTGGACAGCGCCACGGTGACCCCGGCGTCCAGCAACCTGCGCGCATCGGGGTAGGGCGACCGGGTGGAGAACTCCACCCCGGGCAGCAGTGTGGCCACGGTGTCCGAGCCGGCCAGGGCCATCACGTCCTCATCGGACAGGTACGTGCAGTGGTCCACGCTGGCCGCCCCCAGTTCCACCGCCAGTTGTGCCCCGGGCCCGTTCCCGAGTTGGTTGCCGTGCACGCGCAGACCCAGGCCCGCCCGGGCGCCCGCCTGCAGCACTGCCCGGGCCTGCTCGCCGTCGAAGGCCGCGGCCGCCGCCGGTTCACAGAACACATCCACCCACCGGGCGTGCGGGGCGCACGCGCGCAGCATCGGCCCCCTGACCAGGTCGACGTAGGCGTCGGCCCGCCCGGCGAACTCCGGTGGTACCACGTGCGCACCCAGGAAGGTGACCTCCGGGGTCACCTCCGCCGCCAGTTGCAGCGAGCGCACCTCGTTGGCCACGTCCAGGCCGTAACCGGACTTGACCTCCACCGTGGTGGTGCCCTGGGCGCGGGCCTCGGCCACGAACGCCCGGAGCCGCTCACGCAGCACCCGCGTGGAGGCCTCCCGGGTGGCCGCCACGGTCACGGCGATCCCGCCGCCGTCGTAGGACTGCCCGCTCATCCGGGCGGCGAACTCCGCCGAGCGGTCCCCGGCGAAGACCAGGTGGGTGTGGGAGTCCACGAACCCCGGCAGCACGCATGCCCCGGCGACGTCGATGCGGGCGTCGGCCGCGGGTGTCACCCGGCCCCGGCCCACCCAGACGATCCGCCCGCGCGGGCCGGTGACGCCGTCACCGGCCACCGGAGCCGGCCCGCCGGGCGCGGGCAGACCGCCCGCCGAGGCCGCGTCGTCGTCGGTCTCGATGACGAGGGCGGCGTCCTCGAGCACCCCCAGCGGGCCGGTGCCGAGGGTGGGGTCACCGGTCACCAGTTCTGCGATCCCGGTGATCGCGATGGCGGCCATCAGGTCTGCGAGCCGGGCGCGGTGTGCATCGGGATCGGGACGCCGTGGTCACGGGCTACCTGCTCGGCGGCCTCATACCCCGCGTCCACGTGCCGGATGATGCCCATCGCCGGGTCGTTGCTGAGCACGCGCTCCAATTTCCGGGCGGCCAGTTCGGTGCCGTCGGCCACGCTGACCTGGCCGGCGTGGATCGAGCGCCCGATGCCCACCCCGCCGCCGTGGTGCAGCGAGACCCAGGTGGCCCCGGAGGAGGCGGCGACCAGGGCGTTGAGCATCGGCCAGTCCGCGATCGCATCGGACCCGTCGGCCATCGCCTCGGTCTCGCGGTAGGGGGAGGCCACCGAGCCGCAGTCCAAGTGATCCCGGCCGATCACGATCGGAGCGCGCAGGGAGCCGTCGGCCACCATCTCGTTGAACCGCAGGCCCGCGCGATCGCGTTCACCGTGACCGAGCCAGCAGATCCGCGCGGGCAGCCCTTCGAAACTGACCCGCTCCTGGGCGGCGCGGATCCACCGGCGCAGGTGGTCGTTCTCGCCGAAGAGGTCCAGGACGGCCTCATCGGTCGCGGCGATATCGGCGGGGTCCCCGGACAGCGCCGCCCACCGGAAGGGGCCCTTGCCCTCGCAGAACAACGGGCGGATGTAGGCCGGCACGAACCCGGGGATCTCGAAGGCCCGGTCGTACCCGCCCTTGCGTGCCTCGTCGCGGATGGAGTTGCCGTAGTCGAACACCTCCGCGCCGGCATCGGCGAAGCCGACCATCGCCTCCACGTGCGCCGCCATCGATTCCTGGGCGCGGGCGGTGAACTCCTCGGGTTTGGCGGCGGCGTAGTCGTGCCAGTCAGCCAGGTCCACACCCTGGGGAAGGTAGGAGAGCGGATCGTGCGCCGACGTCTGGTCGGTGACCACATCGATGGCCACGTCCCGGCGGAGCAGTTCGGTGAACACGTCCGCGGCGTTGCCCACCACGCCCACCGAGACCGCCTCGCGTGCAGCCCGGGCCACCTCGACCCGGGCGACGGCGGCATCGAGGTCATCTGCGACCTCATCCAGGTACCGGGTGCCGACCCGACGGCGCAGCCGGGCCCCGTCCACGTCCACCACCAGGCACACCCCACCATTGAGCGTCACCGCCAGGGGTTGCGCCCCGCCCATCCCGCCGCACCCAGCGGTCAGGGTCAGTGTCCCGGCCAGGGTGTCGCCGAACCGCTTCGCGGCCACAGCGGCGAAGGTCTCGTAGGTGCCCTGCAGGATGCCTTGGGTTCCGATGTAGATCCAGGAGCCGGCCGTCATCTGTCCGTACATCGTGAGCCCGAGTTGCTCCAGGCGCCGGAACTCCGGCCAGGAGGCCCAGTCGCCCACCAGGTGGGAGTTGGCGATCAGCACCCGCGGTGCCCATTCGTGGGTGCGCATCACACCGACGGGTTTACCGGACTGGACCAGCAGGGTCTCATCGGCCTCCAGGCCGGTCAGCGTGGCCACGATCGCGCGGTAACTGGGCCAGTCGCGCGCCGCTCTGCCGGTGCCGCCGTAGACCACCAGGTCCTCGGGGCGTTCGGCCACCGCTGGGTCGAGGTTGTTCATCAACATCCGCAGGGGTGCCTCGGTCTGCCAGGACTTGGCGGTCAGGGCGGTCCCGGTGGGGGAGCGGACGACGTCGTGACTGCTCATGGCCACGACGGTACCGAAGTGGGCCGCGGCGCACCCGGGATCGAACGGCCTGAACCGCCGGCCCCGGGATGCGGCCCGGGGTGTCAGTGGTACTGCGGCTGGGCGGAGCCGGAGGTGCCGGCATCGCCGGTGCCGGGCGCGTCATGTCCGGCGGGATGCCCGACGACGGGTTCGGCCCCGGTCTCGGAGTAGTCGGCGTAGCACCGGGCCCGGCCCAGCACCGCCACCGTCACGCGCGTGCCTGGTTGCAGTGCCGCCTGGGGGCCGTCGACCACCCGGGAGAGCACCGTGGTGTGATCCCCGGCGCGTAGGATCACCAGGGCGTCGTGGCCGTAGTAGTCCACCGACACCACGGTGGCCGGAGCGCCGGGATCGGTGGCGGGGTGGATGGTGACCTGCTCGGGGCGCAGCATGACCTGGGTCTGCCCGGGACCGGGTGTCTCGGTGACACCCAACCAACCGAGCACCGTGCGCACCCGCTGCCCGTCGCGCTCCAGGACCGGCAGCAACTGCGCCTCGCCCACGAACCCAGCCACCCAGGGGTCCACCGGAGCGCGGTAGATCTCAGCGGGACGGCCCGCCTGCAGGATCCGCCCGGCGCGCATCACCGCGATCTCATCGGCCATCGACAACGCCTCGGCCTGGTCGTGCGTGACCATCAACGCGGTGGCCCCGTCCTCGGCCAGGGCCTGGCGCACGACCTGGCGCACCTCGGTGCGCAGGGTGGCGTCCAGGGCGCTGAACGGTTCATCCAGCAGCACCAGCGGGGGCCGGGGCGCGAGTGCCCGGGCGACCGCCACGCGCTGCTGTTGTCCGCCGGAGAGCTCGTGCGGCATCCGGCTGCCGAGTCCGGTCAGGCCGACCAGGTCCAGGCATTCGGCGACCCGGTCCCGGGTGCCGCGGCGGCCCAGTTTGCGCCGGCCCAGGCCGAACGCGATGTTGTCGGCCACCGACAGGTGCGGGAACAGGCCGCCGTCCTGCGGCACGATGGCTGCGTGGCGCCGGTGCGGCGGCAGGTGCACCCCGGGCAGGGACACCGCCCGACCTTCCAGGGCGATGCGGCCGGCGTCGATCTGCTCGAACCCGGCGAGGACTCGCAGCAGTGTGGTCTTGCCGCAGCCGGAGGGACCGAGCACCGCGAGCAACTTGCCCGCGCCCAGGCTCAGGTCCACGCCGTCCAGGGCCTGCACCTGGCCGAAGGCCTTGTGCACCTGGACTACTTCGACAGCACTCACGGTTCCACCCTCACACTCTCCGGGGCCACCTGGGGGTGAGGTTCCTCACTGCTGACGCCGGCCCCGCGGATCCCGCTGCGGACCGTCAGCAGCCAGGTGGGCAGCGCGGCGAGCAGGACCAGCAGCACGGCGTAGGGCGCGGCCTCGGCGTAGCGCTGCACCTCGGTGGCCGACCACAGCCGGGTGGCCAGGGTCTCCATCCCGGTGGGCCGCAGCAGCAACGTGGCCGGCAACTCCTTCATGCACGCCAGGAATACCAGCGCGGCCCCGGCGCGCACACCCGGGAGCGTGAGCGGGAGGGTCACCCGTGCCCAGGTGCGCCCCGGGCCCTCCCCGAGGGAGTGGCTCACTTCCTCCAGGCCGGGCGGTGCCTTCGCGGCGGCCCCGGCCACCGCGGCCAGGGCCAGGGGCAGGAACAACGTGGCATACCCCACGGCGAGCAACCAGACGCTCTGGTAGAGCGGGAGCAGCACTGCCACACCCAGGAACACCAGTGACAGACCGACCACCACTCCGGGCAGGCCGTGCGCGAGATAGGCGGCGTGTTCCAGCGCCCGGGCCAGCCGGCCGGGGTGACGGGCCACGTACAGCCCCACCGGGATCGCCAGTGCCGTGGTCACCAGCGCACCCGCGAGGGCCAGCCCGATAGACCCGGACGCTGCGCTGAGCACCTCCCCGACCGAGCCGGGCTGGGACAACCCGCGGGCGGACCAGCGAGCCATCGCGACCGCCGGGACCCCGAGGGCGACCAGCGCGGTGCCCATCATGGTGGCGTAGGCGACCCAGCGCCCGTACCTCCCGAGTTGGTGCATGGGGGCGGAGCGACGAACCCCGCTGCCGGTGCGGGCGTACCGGGCGCCACGGCGGCGGGTGCTGTGCTCGATCGCCAGGATCAGCAGCGTGAGCAGCACGAGCATGCTGGCCAGGCTGAGTGCGCCGATCCGGTCGAAGCCCGAACCCAGGGCGGTGAAGATCGCGCGGGTGAAGGTGTCCACCCGCAGCAGCGACACCGCTCCGAAGTCGGAGAGCGCGTAGAGCACGGCGAGCAGCCCACCGGCGGCGATGGCCGGGCGTACCTGGGGAAGGGTGACGGTGATCAGGGTCTGCCACGGCCCCCGGCCCAGAGAGCGGGACACCTCCTCCTGCCCGGCGTCGGTGGCGGCAAGCGCGGCGGCCACCGGCAGGTACACGTACGGCGCGGTGTAGAGGGTCAGCACGAGGGCGGCGGCCCAGAACCCCTCGAACCTGGCGGTTGAGGACCACAGGTCCGCCACCGCCGACCAGCTGAACGCCGCGACGTAACTGGGCACCGCCAGCGGCAACGCCGCCACCACCGCCCAGAGGCGCCGCCCCGGCAGATCGGTGCGGGTGACCAGGTAGGCACTGCCGACGCCGAGCACCAGGCACCCGATCGCCACGACCAGGGCGAGCAGCATGGACGTGGCTGCCAGTGTCCCCACCCGCGGGCGGGTCAGCGCGGCGAGCCAGGCATCGGGCCCGGCGCCGACGACGCGCGCGATCAGGTAGGCCAGCGGCACCAGTGCCACCGCGGTGGCGACCAGGGCCGCCGCGGTCAGTGCTGGGTGCGCGCGCTGGGTCAGGACAATCCCGCCTCACTGATCATCTCGACGGTGGTCTGCAGGTCGTCGAGGTCGTTCAGGTCGATCTCGGGCTGGTCCAGGCCGGTCAGGGGCGGCAACGCCTCATCGGCCTCGATGCCCTCGACCATGGGGTACTCGTGGGTCTCGTCGCGGAAGTACTCCTGCCCGGTAGGGCTGAGCAGGTAATCGATGAGTTCCTGGGCGGCCGGTGAGGGCTCCTCACCCAGAGCGCCGATCCCGGAGATATTCACCAGGCCGCCGGCATCACCGCCGGCGAAGAAGTGCTGGGCCACGTCCAGGTCCTCCGGTTCCACGCCCTCCTCCTCGGCCTGTTCGAAGAGGTAGTAGTGGTTGACCAACCCGACGTCGAACACCCCCGCGTTCACGTCCGCGACGATCATGCCGTTGCGTTCGCGAAGTTGCGGGTCGTTCGCAGCCAGGTCCGAGAGCCACTGCCGGGCCACGTCATCGCCCTCCATCAGCCGGATCGCGGTGACGAACGCCTGGAAGGAGGCGTTGGTCGGTGCGATCCCCACCCGGCCCCGCCATTGCTCCTCGGTCAGTTCGAAGACGGACTCGGGCAGTTCCTCGGCGCTGACTGCGTCCTTGTTGTAGACCAGCACCCGGGACCGGCCGGTGAGCCCGATCCAGGTGCCGTCGGCGGAGCGGTAGGCGGCCGGGACCAGGTCGAGCGTGTCCTGTGGCAGCGGCGCCAGCAGCCCATCGGCAGCGAGTGCCCCGAGCGCGCCGGCGTCCTGGGCGAGGAAAGCATCGGCAGGGCTGCGGTCCCCTTCCTCCAGGAGTTGGGCAGCCATCTCCGCAGTCCCGCCGTACCGCACCGAGACCTCGATCCCGGTCTCCTCGGTGAAGGAGTCCAGCACCGGCTGCACCAGGGCCTCGTTACGGCCGCTGTAGAGCGTCAGGGACTCCTCGTCGGAGCCGTCACCGGAGCCGCACGCGGTCAGCCCGGCCAGGACCAGTCCGGCGACCGCGGTCGGTGCCAGCCATGCGGTGCGCATCGTGGGTACTTTGAGAGGCATCGAGTCTGTTCTCCTGTGATCGGGGGCCCGACCGGGCACGTCTTAAGTAAGGCTAACCTTACTAGCCGGTGGTGGGAAGCCGTGCCGGAGGTGCTCAGGCCAGGGAACCGGTGACCTCGCTCACTGCGGTGAGCAGGGAACCGTCCAGGAGCACCTGGTGGGCCGCCTCGATCTGGGGGCTGAGATGCTCGTCCGGGCCGGGCTCGCTGACGCCGGCGGCGCGCAGTACGCCTCTGGCTGCACCGGTGGCCGGGCCCGGCTGCAGCGGCCGGCGCAGGTCCATGCCACGTGCGGCGGTGAGGATCTCGATCGCGAGCACGCGGCGCAGACCGTCCACGGCGCGGCGCAGTTTGCGGGCCGCGGCCCATCCCATCGAGACGTGATCCTCCTGCATCGCCGAGGAGGGGATGGAGTCCACGCTGGCCGGCACGGCCAGGCGTTTGAGTTCGGAGACGATCCCAGCGGCGGTGTACTGGGCGATCATCAGCCCGGAGTCCACGCCCGGGTCCTGGGCCAGGAACGCCGGTAGGCCAGCGTTGCGGGCGGTGTCGAGGAAGCGGTCGGTGCGCCGCTCGCTCATCGAGGCGACGTCGGCGGCGGCGATCGCCAGGAAGTCCAGCACGTAACCGACCGGGGCGCCGTGGAAGTTGCCGTTGGACTCCACCCGCCCGTCCAGGGTCACCACCGGGTTGTCGATCACCGAGGCCAGTTCCACCTCGAGGACACCCCGCGCGTGGGACAGGGTGTCCCGGGCGGCCCCGTGCACCTGGGGAACACATCGCAGTGAGTAGGGGTCCTGCACGTGGGAACAGTCCGGGCCGCGGTGGGAGGCCACGATGCCGGAGCCGGCCATCAGGGTGCGCAGGTTCGCGGCCGAGGCCGCCTGTCCCGGGTGCGGGCGCAACGCCTGCAGGTCTGCGGCGAAGACTGCGTCGGTGCCCAGCAACGCCTCCACGCTCATCGCCGCCGCGACGTCGGCGACCTGGAGCAGGTGCCTCAGGTCGGCACAGGCCAGGGCCAGCGTGCCGGTCATCCCGTCGGTGCCGTTGATCAGCGCCAGGCCCTCCTTCTCGGCCAGTTCGACCGGTGCCAGACCGGCGCGGACAAGTGCGGTGCGCGCCGGATGGGCGTGGCCGTCCCGGGTGCGCACGGTGCCTTCGCCCATCAGGGCCAGCGCCGCGTGGGCCAGCGGGGCGAGGTCGCCGGAACAGCCCAGCGACCCGAACTCGTGCACCACCGGGGTCAGGTGGGCGTTGAGCAGGTCCGCGTAGGCACGCACGGTGCTCTCGCGCACGCCGGTGCGGGCCGAGGCGAGCGTGGCCAGGCGCAGCAGCATCAGCGCACGGACCACCTCGGTCTCCACCTCCGGTCCGGTGCCGGCCGCATGGGAGCGGATCAACCCTTGCTGCAGCCGGGTGCGCCGTTCGGGTGGGATGTGGGTGGTGGCCAGGGCCCCGAACCCGGTGGAGACCCCGTAGTGGGGCCGTTCGGCGTCCACCAGTGACTCCACGTGCCGGCGGCTGTCGGCGACCTCGGTCAGGACCTCGGACGGCAGGTGGACCGGGGCGCCGTCGCGGGCCACGGCCACCACGTCGTCAACGCTCAGCGGGATGGTGCCGAGCGTGACCGCGTTCGCGATGGGTGCATCGTGCATGGGCTTATCCCATCACGCCCGGCCACCTGCGTGGGGGAGTCCGCCGGCTCGCCCCGGGTGACAGGTCACTTCGCCGGCTATCCCGCCGGGCCGGGCTGCCCGGCCGCGAAGTAGCCCACCAGCTCGGCATCGAGGGCGGGCACCTCCACGACGCCGCGACCCTCGCGCAGCGACCGGGTGGCCATGAGGCCGGCGGCTACCGCATCGCGGGCAGCGACCGGGGAGGTGGAGGTGATGCCGCCCTCGACGGCGAACCGGAGGAACTCATCGACCAGTAGTCGGTCCGCCCCGCCGTGACCGCCCTCGGCCGCGGGCACCTCGAACGTCTCATCGGGTGGTGCGCTGCCCTGGTGGCGCCGATTCCACAGATGCACCTGGGAACCAGGTGTGTCGCCCATGTTCTCGATACGTCCGTGCGTGCCGATCACCGTGTAGTTGCGCCAGTAGTCGGGGGTGTAGTGGCACTGGTCGTAGGTGGCCAGCACCCCGTTGCCCAGTGCGAGCTGGACGTGCGAGAGGTCCTCCACATCCACCACCGGGTTCAGTCCGGTGTGGGCGGTGGCCGGCCAGTTCTCCAGGGACCACCAGTCGGTCATCCGTTGCCCGCTGCGGTCGGTGCGGTCGGGGTTGTGGGCGTACACGCTCATCGCCCCCATCGCCTGCACCTGGGTGGCCGGGGCGCCGGCGAGCCAGTGGATCACGTCGATGTCGTGGGCGCCCTTCTGCAGCAGCAGGGAGTGGCTCCTGGACCGGTCGGCATGCCAGTCCTTGAAGTAGTAGTCCCCGCCGTGGCCGACGAAGTGCCGGCACCAGATCGCCTTGACCGCCCCGATGCGGCCCTGCTCGATGACGGAGCGCATCAGCGTGATCACCGGCAGGTGTCGCATGTTGTGTCCCACGTACAGCCGTGTGCCGGTGCGCCGGGCGGTCGCCAGGATCTGATCGGCCTCGGCCAGGTCCACCGTCAACGGCTTCTCACAGAACACCGGCAGCTTCGCCTCCAACGCTGCCAGCACCGGGGCGGCATGCAGGTGGTCGGGGGTGAGCACCATGACGGCGTCGACGTCGGAGGTGAGCAACTCGTCCAGGTCCGCGGTCAGCAGCACGTCGCCGAACGCCTCGGCAGCCTCGGCCCGCGAGCGCTCACTGGGGTCGCATACCGCGGTGACGACCGAGCCCGCACCGGGGCGGTGGGCCTCCCTGGCGATGCTGCCCCGCAATCCGTAACCGACCACGCCTACGCGGATGACCATCCATCTCTCCTTCGCTGCATCACTTCTCCTGGCGGTGACTGGCCCAGTCCGGTTCCGTCGTGATGCTCCAACCGCCGTCCCGATGATTTCGGCCCGGTGCTGCAACCGGTGTGCTCGAAGCGCAGAAGCCGATCACCTCGGCCGCTTTCCGTGGTGCGCCCGGGCCGCGGCTGCCGTTGGTTCGCCGGTGCTGGTCCTGGCACGCTGGTCCCATCGCCGACAGTACCGGGAGGTCGCTCACCATGCTCAGCGCACATCACGGAGACATCACCGCCGAGGACGTCGACGCCATCGTGAACGCCGCCAACTCCTCGCTCCTGGGCGGTGGTGGGGTGGACGGCGCGATCCATGCCGCAGCCGGGCCGGACCTGCTCGCCGAATGCCGGCGGCTTCGCGACACGGCTCTCCCCGAGGGCCTCGGCGTGGGGGAGGCGGTCGTCACCGGTGCCGGGAACCTGGCCGCCCGGTGGGTGATCCACACGGTGGGCCCGAACCGCCACCGCGGCCAGCGGGACCCGAATCTGCTCGCCGCCTGCTTCACCAACTCGTTGCGCCGGGCGGCGGGCGTGGGCGCCACCTCGGTGGCCTTCCCGGCGATCGGCGCCGGTGTGTACGGGTGGGATCCGGAGCAGGTGGCCCGGGTCGGCGTGAGCGCGGTGCGAGCGTTCCTGGCCGAGGACGACGCCATCACCCAGGTGCGGTTCGTGCTGTTCAGCCGGGACGTCCTGGCGCACTTCGAAGCCGCCTTGGCGAACAGTTCGACCTGAGCCGGTCCATCGGGCCGGGCACGCAGCCCGGTTACACCGAGACCGCCCGCAGCCGGGCGCCCAACCCGGCGGCCGCCTCCAGCACGCACAGGGCCGCCAGGCGTACGGTGCGCTGGTCGGTGGTGTCCGCGGTCGCATCGACCTCGGTGATATCCACTGAGCGCACGGCCGGGTGGGCCCCCGCCGAGCGGGCCGCGACGCGCAGGTCGTGGGCGCTGATACCCCCGGGCACCGAGGCGGGGCACGCTGGCGCCACCGACCGGTCGCACACGTCCACGTCCAGGTCCACGTGTACCGGACCGCCGCCGCCGGAGGCGATGGTCAGCGCCCTGTCCATGACCTCCGTCATATGGGTGTGCTGCAGTTCGTCGCGCTCGATCACGGTGATGCCGTACTCCCTCGCACGCGCCCGGTAGTAGGCGGAGTTGGCGAAGTCGGAGATGCCGATCTGGACCACGCGCCGCCCGTCCAGGCCACCCTCCTCGATCAGGCGCCGCACCGGGGACCCGTTCGAAACCCCGTCCCGCAGGTCGTGATGGGCGTCGAGGGTGACCAGTCCGGCGCTGCCGGCGCGGGTGCCCCACGTGCCCAGTGCAGCCGGGACGGTGGCCGCGTTGTCCCCGCCCAGGGCGATGAGCAGGCGTGCCTGCGCGGCCGCTACGGACACCGCGCGCACCGCCTCGGCCTCCCCCTCCCCGTCGGGCTCGGGGACGTCGCCGGCGTCGGCGATGCGCAGTGAAGCCAGGTCGGTCCCATCGGCCAGGGCGGTGCTGTAGCGCTGCAATGCGGCGCGGACCGCGGCCGGGGTGGCGTGCGCACCGGTAGGGGAGAGGGACGTGCGGTGGGTGCCCAGGCCGAGGATGACGACGTCGCAACCGCCCTCGGGCGGGCCCCACCGGCCGGCCCTGGGCCAGTGGGGGTCGTGGGAGAGGCTCATCCGGTCAAACTACCGGCCGGCACCGGAGCCGGCCCGGCGTCGGGTGCGTTCAGATCTCCGGCCGGGGGCTGAGTTCGCGCCGGTGCAGCGGCTCGCGGCCGAAGGGCTGGCGCACGGGCTCCACCTGAGGTGGGGGCGGGACGGGCAGGGTGACGGGTCGCCCCGCCTCCAGGTGGACCTTCTCCCCGTGGTGCCAGGTACGCATCGCCGGTCCTTCGAGCAGCTCATACGTCGTCTCCTCCGGCGAGGATGAGCCGTTGCGACGGGTGTCGAGTTGGATCACCCGCCCGGCGAAGGTCATCTGGAACCGGATCCGGGTCAGTTTCTCCGGCAACCGGGGCGCGAACGTGAGTTTGCCGTCGTGATCGCGCATCCCCCCGAAACCGGCCACCGCCACCTGCCACGCCCCGCCCATGCTGGCGATGTGCAGGCCCTGCTGGGCGTTCCCGTGCAGGTCCCCCAGATCCACGAACGCCACCTCGGACCAGTAGGTGTAAGCCAGATCCAAGTGGCCGGTCTCGGCGGCCATGACCGCCTGCGTGGCGGCCGACAGCGAGGAGTCCCGGGCGGTCCGCGCCTCGTAGTAGGCGAAGTTCGCCGCCTTTTCCTCCGGCGTGAACAGGTCACCCCGCAGGTGCATGGCCAGCACCAGGTCGGCCTGCTTGATGACCTGCTTGCGATAGAGTTGGAAATACGGGAAGTGCAGCATCAGGGGGTACTGGGACGCCTCGGTGCCCTCGAAGTCCCACTCGTCACCATCGGTGAAGCCCTCGGACTGCTCGTGCACACCGGCGTCCTCGGAGTAGGGCAGCGCCATCTGGTCCGCGGCGCGGCGCCAGGCCTCCCGCTCCTGCTCGGTCACCCCGAACAGGGCGCTCACTTCCATCCGGCGCTCACACGCCGATGCGGCCTCACGCAGATTGCGTTGGGCCATGGCGTTGGTGAAGAAGTTGTCGTTGACCACCGCGGTGTACTCATCCGGCCCGGTGACCCCGTCGATGTGGAAGCCATCCTCGCTGAAGTGCCCCAGCGAGGCCCACAACCGTGCCGTCTCCACGAGCAGTTCCACACCGAACTCCGCCTCGAAGTCGACGTCCTGGGTCGCTGCCAGGTAACGGGCGGTGGCATCGGCGATGGCGGCGTTGATGTGGAAAGCGGCGGTCCCGGCCGGCCAGTACCCCGAACACTCCCGCCCGGTGATGGTGCGCCAGGCGAACGCTGCCCCGTCCAGGTTCAACTCCCGGGCCCGTTCCCGGGCCTGGTCCAGCATCGTGTGCCGCCATCGCAGGTGGTCGCGTACCGCGTGCGGCACGGTGTAGGTCAGCATCGGTAGCACGAACGTCTCGGCGTCCCAGAAGGTGTGCCCGTCGTAGCCCAGGCCGGTCAAGCCCTTGGCCGCGATGCCCTGCCCCTCACCCCTGGCCCCGGCCTGGAGCACGTGGAACATGGAGAAGCGCACCGCCTGCTGCAGGCCGGTGTCCCCTTCGATATCGACGTTCGCCCGGTTCCAGAACTCATCGAGGTACTCCTCCTGCTCGGTAAGCAGGCCCTTCCAGCCGGTCAGTCGGGCCACGGACACCGCGGCTTCGACCTGGTCCCGGAGCGCCGGTGCGGAGCGGCGGTGGGACCAGCCGTAGCCGAGGAACTTGATCAGCCGCAGGGTGGAACCGGCGGGCAGCCGCGCGGTGACCGAGTAGCGGGCCAGATCCCCGGCGGCCTCGATGGTGTCGTGGAACTCATCGGGCACCTCGATGATGTGATCCATCGCTGTCGCCAACGTCAATTCCGAGCGGTTCGTGGTGTGCACCAGCGTGGCCCGGGCCTGACGGGCTGCGGCGAGCACCCCGGTCAACGGGCGCTCCAGCAGTGCTCCGGCGCGCGGGTCGCGGGAGGCGGCGGCCCCGGGCTCGTTGGTCAACAGATCCGACTGCAGCGCGACCATCAGGTCCTGATCCAGGGCGGTGACCTCATAGCAAATCGCTGCCACCGAGCGCTGTGTGAAGGACACCAGCCGCTGGGAGCTGACCTTGACGGTGTTGCCGTTCGGGGACACCCAGGTGGTGTTCCTGTTCAGCGTGCCTGCGCGCATGTCAAGGGTGCGCTCGTGGTTGAGCAGATGCCCGTAGCGGATGTCGAACGGGGCGTCCCCCAGCATCAGTCGGATCAACTTGCCATCGGTGGCGTTGAGGAGAGCCTCGCCGACCTCGGGATAGCCGTATCCCCGTTCGGCGTAGGGCAGCGGGATCTCCTCGTGCACCCCGTTTACGTAGGTGCCCGGCAGGTGCTGGGGTTCGCCCTCGTCGAGGGACCCCCGCAGCCCGATGTGCCCGTTGGACAGGGAGAACAGCGACTCCAACTGGCCCAGGTTGTCCACGTCCAGGCCACGGTAGGTCACCCGCCACGGGTCGATCTCGTACGGGTTCGGCGCGGTGTGCTGACTCATTGCTGCTCCATCAACTCGGCCAGGTCGGCCACCACCACGTCGGCGCCGGCCCGGGACAACTGCGCCCGCTGGTCCAACCGGTCCACACCGATCACGTAGCCGAAGCCGCCAGCACGCCCGGCCTGCACCCCGGCGATGGCATCCTCGATCACCACGGTGTGCTCGGGCGCGACCCCCAGCAGGTCGGCACCGGCCAGGAAGGTATCCGGAGCGGGCTTGCCGGGCAGGTTGCGCTCCGCCGCGATCACACCGTCGATGCGTCCGTCGAGCAGCCCGCCCAGCCCGGCGGACTCCAGCACCGCCTGCCCGTTCGCCGAGGCGGTGACCACGGCCGTGGCGAGTCCGGCGGCGCGCACGGCCTCGAGGTAGGCCACGGTGCCCGGGAAGGTTTGCACACCCTCGGTTGCCAGGGCACGCGTGATGGCAACGTTCTTCCGGTTCCCGACCCCGCAGATGGTCTCCGCCTCGGGAGGGTCGGAGGGCCTGCCCTCGGGCAGGGTGATACTGCGGGAGGTCAGGAACGCGCGCACCCCGTCGTACCGTCGACGTCCGTCCACGTGCGCGGCGTACTCCAGTTCGGTGAACTCCTCCTGCCCGGCCCCGGCCAGGATCGGGTCGAAGGTGGCTTTCCAGGCGCTGCGGTGCAGGGCTGAGGTCTGGGTCAGCACGCCGTCCATATCGAACAGGGCCGCGCGAATCGACTCAGGTAGGCCCAACCGAGCCAGCGATGAGGGGGAGACTGCCATGCCACTGACGCTATCGCCCACCACGGCCGGATTCGAAAGTGGGCCCGGCGTGCCGGTGCCTCGGCGTGTCGCCGCGGCACCGGCGGGCGCCGCGGCCTGATCAGACCGTGCGCAGGCTCGTTGGGAAACTCCGGAGTGGCGGGTCGGATCAGGAGCCGGGCTGGACCACGCCGGACTCATAGGCGGCTACCACGATCTGGGTCCGATCGCGTAACCCGAGTTTGGTGAGGATCCGGCTGACGTGGGTCTTCACGGTCTGCTCGGCGACGAAGATCTCGGCGGCGATCTCGCCATTGGACAGACCGCGCGCCACCCACCTCATCACCTCCAGTTCCCGGTCGGTCAGGTCGGCCAGTTCCTTGACGTCGGGGCCCGAGGGGGCGGGCCGGGAGACGAACTCGGCGATCAACGATCGCGTGATCGAGGGCGCCAGCAGCGCCTCCCCGCCGGCCACCACCCGCACCGCGTGGATCAGATCCTCGGCCGGGGCGTCCTTGAGCAGGAATCCGCTGGCACCGGCGCGCAGGGCGTCGAAGACGTACTCATCCAGATCGAACGTGGTCAGGATGATGATCCGGGGTTGGTGATCGGGCAGGGCGGCGATCTGCCGGGTTGCCTCCAGGCCATCGACCCTGGGCATCCGAACATCCATCAGCACCACGTCCGGGTCGTGCTCGCGGACCAGGTCGGCGGCGTAGATCCCGTCATCTGCCCCACCGACCACCTCGATCCCATCCTGGGCATCGAGTAGGGCGCCGAAGCCGGCTCGCACCATCGCCTGGTCGTCGATGATGAGCACGCGAATCGCGGCGGTGACCATCCGTCCTCCGATCGGTTGAGATGGGTCGACTGTATCCGGCGATCACCCCAGAGGATGAGCAGGTATGTGGCTCCGTAGGGTGATGCCATCGACGCCCCCTACTCGTACGTTCGGTATGTGCAGACCCTCCAGACCGAACTCCCGCTCAGCCCGATCCACGGCACGAGTCGGAATGCGCCGTCACCGGCAGTCCGTCCGGCGTGGGCGCGGTTGTCGTGGACGGGGACGTTCCGGGGCCTTGCCCACCTCCTGACCGCCTTCGTTCTGTCGGTACTCGGCTTCGTGCTGCTGGTGCCGCTGTTCGTTCTCGGTTTGGTCACCGCGGTAACCTGGGCCGGGGTCCCCATCCTGGGCTTCACGCTGCTTCTCGCCAGCGGCTTCGCGCGGGAGGGGCGCGACTTGTTGGCCCGGTCCACCGGTGACTCGTTCCCCGCCCCCCGGTACCGGCAGTCGGCCACCGGGCCCGTGCGGCTGGTCCGGATGGTGGCCGACCCGCAGTTGTGGCGGGACATGGTGCATGCGGTTCTGGTGGCGTTGCCACTGCGGATGGGGACCTTCGTCGTCGCCGCCTCGTGGCTGGCTGCGGGCGTCGGCGGGGTGACCTCCTGGCTGTGGTCGGTGTTCGTGCCCGGTTATCAGGGTTTGGCCTCGCTGCTGTTGCCGCTCCTGGCGCCGCAAGTGACCCTGCACGCACACCTGGCCGATTCCCTCGTGCACGGCGTGCTGGGCGCAGTGCTGCTGCTGACCACGCCGGCCCTGGTGCGGTTGTTGGTGACCCTCGATGCGGTGAGTAGTCGGGCGCTGCTGGTTCAGCGGTAGCGTGGAGCGGCCATGACTGAGCAGGAATCGACGTCCCGGCGTTCCCTCGATGACGGGTGGACGGGCACGCGTGAGCCCACCAAGGACCGTGTGGTTCCGCGGTGGTTCGATGGCGCGATCCCGCACCCGGGCTCGCGTTTGCTCTCCAGCCAGTGGCTGACCATCTTCGTGTGGCTCTCCGGGTTGGTGGCACTGGCGGTCAATGCGGCGACGATGCCCACGCTGTACCGTGCTTTCGTCCCCCTCACCCTGGTGGCCTCGATGTTGCACGCGGTGAGCCTGCCGGTTGCGCTGAAGCGCCCCAAGGTTGCGGTGGCACTGTCCACCATCGCCCTCGGCGGCACCACGGTGCTGACGATGGGCCGGGAGGTGTTCCCCTGGCCGATCCCGGTGGTTTCACTGGTGATCACATCGCTGCTGTGCGCAATCCTGGCGCTGCGGGAGCGCTGGCCCTACGCGATGGTGGGCAGTCTGCTCGCCGTGGTGGTACCGGGACTGTGCGCGACGGTCGTGGCGCTGTTGCGCGACGAGTGGCGACCGATCCTTCCGAACCTGCTCACCGCTGCCTCGGTCCTGGCACTGGTGACCACGTTCGGGGTCCTCATCCGGGAGTCGTTGATGAGCAGGGCCGAACTGCTCGCGCAGCAGGAACGCACCGCCGCGGAACAGGAACGGCGTCAGTTGGTGGAGGAACGCACCCGTATCGCCCGTGAGTTGCACGACATCGTGGCGCACAGCCTGTCCATCATCTCGATCCAGGCCTCCACCCTGCGCTACCGGGTGGAAGGGGTCACCGAGGAGGTGCGGACCGAACTCGATCAGATCACCGAGTCCGCCCGCACCGCCCTGGTCGAGATGCGCGACCTGCTCGCGGTCCTGCGGCAGGAGGACGCCGAGCAGGAGTTGGCACCGCAGCCCACGCTGAGTCGGATCCCCGAACTCATCGGGAACGTCCGGCGCAGTGCCGCCGTCGTGTCGCTCGAGGTCCAAGGTGATCTGGACGACGAGGCTGTCCTGGACGTGACCGGGATCAGTGCCTACCGCATCGTGCAGGAAGCCCTGAGCAACGCCGTCCGGCACGCTCCCGGCGCCCCGGTGGACGTGCGGATCGAACTCGGGCAGGACGTGCTGGTGATCGACGTGCGCAACCCCGGATCGGTGGTCCAGGGTTCCCGGCCCGGTGCTACCACCCCATCGAGTCCTGCTCCCGTCGATCAGCGTGGCGATGGTTCGGCCGACGTTCGTGCGGGCGGCTTCGGGCTACGCGGTATGCGCGAGCGGGCCACCTTCGCCGGCGGCCGGCTGCACGCCGGCCCGCTGTCCGATGGAGGCTTCAGCGTGCACGCCGAACTGCCGCTGCACGGCGCGGGAGCACCCGGCGGGTTCGAGGGCCAGTCCCCACCTGCGTGAGGTGTGGCTCACGGCCGCACGCGAACCCTGGATCTCCGGGTGCCTACCGGAGTGCGCCGGGCCAAGTGGGTGCGGCCTCGATGGCGAACGGGTGCCGCTCCCAGGTGCGCCACCACTGGTCGGCGGACGGAGGCAGATGTGCCGACCCGGGATCGGCGATCAGGTCCCGCAACTGGATCTTCAGTTCCGCGATGTCCGCTATGGTCGCCTCGCCGTCGGCGTCGGGTCCGAATACCTCGTCCTCACTGGTCCAGATCAGTCGGCGCAGTTGGATCACGTTGCGGGTGCGTTCCTGCCGGGCGGTATCGGCCGCCTCGCAGACGTCCGCAGCGCGCAGGTAGCCGTAGTCGATCGCGATGGAGACCAGCCCTGGGTCGATCGTGACCATGTCGTGGATATCCAGCTCCGGTTGGATCACCACCGCCCCGCGTTCGCGCGCGTACCGGACCTCGTCACGCTGGACCTCATCAGGACCGATCTGCGCGGTGGACCGCATCAGGATCTCCATCAGGTCCTTCTGCGCGAAGTCCGACATGGTGGCCACCCCTTCGGGAGCGGCGACGACGACGAAGCACCGGTCCACGTCCCTGCGGTCCAGGACGATGGCGGCCGGCACGTTCTCGCGGACCCCGCCGTCGATGTAGTGCTCACCGGCCAGCGGGACCGGGGGGAAGACCCCGGGGATCGAACAGGAGGCCAGCACCGCCTCGAACATGCCCACCGGCTCCAGGTCGGCCAGCACGGCGTCGGACCTGTCCCGAAGGCGCCCGTGCTGGTCGACGTACCGCAGTTCCCCGCTCTCCAGGCTGACCACCGCGACGCGCAGGTCAAGTGCAGATCGGCCCAGCCGCTCGGCCGAGAACACCTCCGGGTCCAGCAGCCGGTCCACGATCGTTCCGGGGCGGAAGGCGGAGCGTTGCTGCTGGGCGCCGCGCAGGATGAACTCCAGATCGGTGCTCGAGCGGCCCGCCTCCCATAGGGTGCTCAGGGTCTCCAGTGCGTGCGCGGGGCTCCAGTGCCGTTCGTGCTCGGGTGGCGTGTCGGTACCGGTGTTGATGTCGGTCGCCGGTGCGGCCTCCTCGGCGCCGGCCGCGGGCGTGATCCTCGCCGCAGCGGCTGCGCCCACCTCCACGGCCGCGGCCTCAGCGACCTGGCCGCTGCCGGGACCGTTGGTGCCGTGAGGGTGCGACGGCTGTTCCCCGTTCTCGCGGTCTCCGGTGATCCGGGCCACCGCCTCCCGTGGTTTGGCGAGCAGGTCCGCCAGGCCCGCGGCCAGGGAGGCGCGGTTGGCCCGCCGCTGACGCAACTCGACCACCTTGCGCCAGGTGGGGATGTGCTCGCGCAGAGCGGTGAACCATTCCTGCTCGGCGAACATGTCCGAGGACTGGCGCATCTGCGCCCAGATCTCCTCCATCTGTTCCAGCGCCCGGAGTTGGTCCGCGGCGTCTGAGTGCTGGGCCAGCACCGCGGCCAGGATGGAGCCGGCAGAGGTACCGCTGATCACCACCGGGTCCAACTCCTGATGCCGGTACAGGTACTTCAGTGCGCCGATCTCGAAACTGGACCGGGCTCCACCGCCGGCAATGACCAGGGCGGTGCCGGTGCCGCCGGAGCCGGGGGATACGGTCCCCGAACTGCTCGCAGCGGGAGGGGTGTTCGGGTCGATCCACCGAGCAAGCCGGGTGCGCAGGCGGTACATCGCGGAGTCACTCACACGGCCCAGCGTACGGAACCGCCGCCACGGCGGCCCGGAATATTCAAACCCCCGCCCCTGCGGCCCGCGCGGATCGCCCACGCCCACCGGGCTATCACGCGTCGCTGTTCCCGCACGTGGTGGCGCGGCCCGGCTCGCCGGCCGCCCGGATCGTGCCGGTCACCCGGGTCAGCACCGGGGTCGCCCCGACGCGGCTGGGGATACGGGAACCGACCTCCACGCAGGCGACGTTGACCACCACGACCCACCCGCCGTCGTCGGCCCGGCCCAGGCCCAGCCCGCACACACCCGGTTCATCGGCCAGGTCGGCCCCGAGCGCTTCCTTCGCTTCGCGCGCCTGCGCTCGAGCGACCCCGGCCGGCGCCTCGTCGCCTCGGGGCGATCCGGTAGTCACGGTCCCGCGCCCTCTCCACGGTGCCGGTCCGGGGCCGCTACCTGTGCGCCGTCGCCCCTGGCGAACAAGGAGACATCCAGACGGGTCAGGACCTCCTGAATCGGGTTCAGGTAGGTCAGCCCCTGACCGGCGCTACCTCCGCCGGTGCTGCCGGCGAACAGCAGCCCCACCGCTGAGGTGTCCTCGCTGAGGTAGACGAGGGATCCGGAGTCCCCGCCGGCGGAGAAGGGGTCCGCCCCGGTGCCCTCCACCTCGATCTGGCCGTCGAAGGCCAGCGTGCCCAGGCCGGTACCGAAGTCCACCGGCAGTCCATCCAATTCGATCGCGGTGACCACGCCGTGGGTGAGGCCGGTGGTGCGCCCGATCTTAGCCACCTGCTCTCCGCCGTCCACCAGCGTGGAGCCGGTCAACTCACCACCGGGGTGGGCGGTGACAGCCTCGGCGGTGAGGTCCGGCTCGAGGGCCGCGATGGCGGCGTCAACCGTGGCGCCCCGCCCGGGCACCAGATCGACCAACCCTGCCAGGGCGCCGATCCGGTCGGCCGGATCCGTCCCGCCATCGGCCGGGCCGGGCTGCACAACCGGATCACCGAGCGTTCCGGCCTCCCCGACCAGCACGTGGTGGTTGGACAGCACGTGCATAGCCCCCTCGTGGCGCACGAACGCCCCCAGCGTGCCGGCACTGACACCGGTGTGCGCCACCGACAGACCGGGCC
This sequence comes from Pseudactinotalea sp. Z1748, assembly GCF_049725185.1. Taxonomy (NCBI): domain Bacteria; kingdom Bacillati; phylum Actinomycetota; class Actinomycetes; order Micrococcales; family Cellulomonadaceae; genus Pseudactinotalea; species Pseudactinotalea sp. Z1748. Next base: position 96,521 of record NZ_JBMPQB010000008.1, read on the forward strand.
GCAACGGCCGGGTGCGCTCGGTCAGTTCGGCTGCGATCGACCGGGGCAACCCCACCCCGGCCGGTGCGGGACCGGGCCACGCACGAATCCTGCCGGTGTGCCGCGCGTCCAGATCCGGCCCGAACTGCTCGCTCAGGCGGCGGGCGGCCATCCTGGCAGTCGGGGTGCCCAGCCGGTACCGCAACGCCAACCGGTAGGAACCGTCGGCGGCCGGGGCCAGGCCGAGTGCGATCCCCACGGTGGCCGGCCCCGGGATCGTCCCGATCGTGGACCCTCCGTAGCGGTGGGCCATCGTCACGTCCAGATGACCGACCAGGTCGGTCACGTAGTCGGCTGCCTGCGCCTTGACCTGCCGTGCCTGCTCGCGGTCCCAGCCCATGGATCACTCCGTCCTGCCTCGGTGCGGCGCTGCTTCCCCTACCCAGCAGTCTGCGTGCCGCGGCCCCGGACTGCTACCCGGGGTGGCGACATCGGTGCGCCGGCCCTGCCGGCGGGCTTCGGCGCTCACAGCAGGTCTGCGAACCGCGTGCCGAGGCGGCTCCAGGGCCGGCGACGACGGTGCCGGCGGCCGGTCAGCACGCGTTGGTCATGATCGAGCCGGCGCAGTCTGATGTTGCCCGCTAGCCCGAGAAGCGTGGGGAGGGAGGTCGCGAACGGTAGCGAGAGGCCCACCGAAGCCCCCAGCATCAGCAGGCTCATCACGATGTACCGGGTCCATGACGTCTGCCGCGGGTGGCGGTGGTGCTCACCGTCCATGGCTGTCCAGGACATGACCTGGATCGACTCGCCCGCGTCCACCTGGGTGGTGCCCTCCGCCAGCCACACATGTGAGGAGTTCGGCAGGGCGACCTGTGGGCGCCACGTCGAGTTGTGCCGGATCCCTACCTGTTCCAACAGTCCGTCGGAGTGCTCGGTATGGACCACATCGACCACCTCCGCCCACGCGGGGCCCTCCTCCCAGGCCCATGCGGTGCGTTCAGCGGGCAGGACACCCAGGCCCTGGTAGGTCCCGGGGAAGGTGACCAGCAGCGCGATGATCACTCGGGCGCTGGGACCCAGCAGGGACTCAATCGGGCGCAGGTCGGGGACGCGCCGCCAGTTCGGTGTGCTGGGCCCGACCTCGGGCAGAGTTGCATCATGGGTGCCGGGCTCGGCCCGGGCACCGGCCGAGACGGGCGCGGGCATGGCGCGGCGGAACCGGCGGGGCAGCAGCATCCCGGTGACCGCGCCGAGCACCCGGGCAGTGAGGTACCCGATCAGGGCCAGCGGCGACAACAGCAGGAGCGGGAACAGGTACAGGCGTAGGTCCGTGCGCACTCCCTTGCGGAACGGGGTGGCCATCATCCGCAGGACCACCCGCCAGTCGGTGACCGCCAGATCGAAGGCCCACAGCAGCACCCGGATCCTGGCGGTGCCATCGCGCAGGTCGGGGCCTACCTGCTGGACCAGGTCCTGCGGGGCCACCCCGGCCGGGGTGAGAACGAAGCACCAGCGCCATCCGCGGATGGTCACGGGATCCTGTGCGCGGTCCGACCGGCCCTCCAGGTGGAGCACAGTGGGCACCGGCAGGCCCTGTGCACGGGCCTCCTCGGCCACCTGCACCACGTAGCCGTCGTCGGGAAGGGCCCGGTGGTCGCCACGATCCAGAACCGCTGCGCGGGCCGCCGAGACGGTGTGCACCACCAGCACCACGCCGACGATCACCACCAACGTCCCCGCCACCCGGTAGGGCACGGCGACGAGCGCGAACATCAGCGCGATCGGGGCGATCCGGGCCACGGTGAGCGCCAGTGCCAGCCACACCGCCAAGGCGGCATTGCCGATGCTCCGTACCGTGCGCATGGGAACGCACTGTAACGATCGCGCCGCTCATGGGTACCTCTCCCCATTCCGCGCCGGTAGCGCCCGCAGTAGCCTGCGAACCGTAGTGGCGGGGAGTTCCCTGTGGTGACCGGAGGTTTGAATGACGGAGTTCATGGTCGATCCCGACACGCTCGAACTCATCAAACAACTGGCCGAGCGCCAGGGTGAGCACGTTGACGCGATCAGGGCCCACCTGGAGAGCCACACCACGTTGAACGACGTAGGCGGGCTGATCATGGCCTTCCTGGCACCGATGTATGACTCCGGGCGGGAGAACGCGGTACAGGGATTCGACCAGGGTAAGGCGGTGTGCGAGGCCGTCGCCGAGGTGGCCGAAGAGTCCAAGCAGGCCTACCTGGACGCCGATGAGGAGTGCCGGGCCGGACTGGAGGATGCGTGCGCGGGCTCCGGTATCGACGTCCCGGCCGCCCCGCCTCCGGGCTCCGGTGTGGAGTTGCCTCCGGCGACCGGAGTGATCGGTCCCGGTGCGGCGTCGGAGGGCTCCAGCATCTGGTCCAATCTGCGCGAGCACACCGTCAGTTCGATCGACACCACGCGTTCCCTGGTCCACGATGCCGGTAAAGCCGGTGCCGACGACTACGCCAACCGGGTACTGCCGCGCGCTGAGTTGCCTGGTGGGGTGCAGGCTTTCGACAACGTCCGGGTGCGCCGCCCCTTCGACGTCATGATGGACAACGCCGTGGATTCTGCCTGGGAGGCCGCGGACGACCGCTGGGGCCAGCACGGTGCCACCTCCAGCCTTCGGGACCGGTTCGAGCAACGCCAGTACGCCGCGTGGGGGGAAAGTTACGACAGCGGCCTGACCACCACGAGCAGGACCCCAGAGACTCCGTACGCGAGTTCCTGGGTGGACAACAACATGAGCGTGCGTACCTGGCAGGCGGGTCAGGACGTGGCCGGGCTGTACGGACAGAGCCGGGGAGCCTACGACGCGGTCAATACCGCGATGGAGACGGGGGAGTCCCTGCAGACGGTGCGCGCTACGGCCGGTGGGCCGGACAACACCGCCTCTCACGATTGGGCACAGGACCGATGACGGTACGTGAACTCGAAAACGCCTCGTTGGGCCTGATCAGCCCCGCCCCCACCACGGATGACTTCGGCGAGGGGCTGCGGTGGAAGGCCGGACCGTTGCTGGGCGGGTTGGACTGGCTGCTGGAACAACTCACCGGGACCTCGGCGATCCGAAGTCTCGTGGAGCCCATCGCCGGCGACTGGGTGGGTCTCTCCTCGGGGGAGCAGGCGTGGAGCCACGCCCAGCACGCATCCGAGGCGGTGGGCCGCAACTTCGCCGCGGCGGCGAACCCGGCCGGCTGGACGGGGGAGGCCGCTGAAGCCTATTCCGAGCGGATGCAGGAGATCGGGGACAGTTTCACCCAGTACGGCGAGGGCTGCGCGGCGATGGCCGAGGTGACCGGGGCGCTGGTGGAACTGACCAAGTCCACCGCCGAGGCCATCGCCGGCATCCTGGGCTTCCTGGGCGACTGGCTCACCCGCGCCGCCGCCCAGATGGCGGTCCCGGTGGTGGGCTGGGCAGTGGGGGCCATCGATGGCGTGATCAGTTCGGCCACCGCGATCCGCAAAATCAACCAGGGCATCCGGCTGATCCAGACGGTGGTGGACACCGTGGAGCGGTTCCGCAGCGTGATCGTGGTGCTCACCCGTCTGGCCTACCTGATCAAGGTCATCGCGCAGAGCATTTCCCACGTCAACCGGGTGCGCACGGTTGCCGCCGGAGACACTGCCACCGCCACGGCATTCGGAGTCCAACCATGAGTTTCGACCGCAGTGAGATCGACGAGTTGCTGGCCGATGTCCGCGCGGCCACCGAGGACGCCCGCCAGACCGCGCAGGAGCAGGCCGCCGAGCGTGAGCGGTTCGCCCAGGAGAGCAGGCAGATGGACGCCGAGCGGGCGGCTGCTGCCCGGCGTGGGGAACACGGGCGTGACTGGCAGGACTTGCAGGGCCGGATCGACCGGGGGGAGACCACCCTGGCCGCGGTGCTCTCCGGAGAGGATGACTCCCCACTGGCTCAGCGGATCCAGGACGTGACCGCCCAGAACCTGGTGACGATCACCGCCGAGATGGCCGAGCACGATGAGGCCACCGGTGGCGAGCGCTTCTCCGAACTCAACGAGGCCTTCGCCGACCTGCGAGTCAGCATGGAGCGCGCCGCCGAGGCCGCCGAACAACTGCGCGGCCCGGGTCCGGAGTGAGTAGGAGCACGGAATGAGCGAGCCGATCGTCGTCACCTTCGATGTGGTGCACCAGGCGGCGGACGACCTCGAGGCTGCCACCACCGCGATGCGCGAACTCCTCGACGGGATGGTGGCGCAACTGCGTCCGCTGGAAACGGAGTGGACCGGTGCCGCCGCGCAGGCCTACCAGGCGCGGCAACGGGAGTGGGACATCGAGATCACCGAGATGGTGGATCTGCTCGGGGTGCTGGCCGGGAGGGTGGAGGCCTCCGCTCAGACCTACCAGTCCACCGAGGGGGACGTGCGCTCGGCCTGGGCCTGAGTCCGCAGCATCTGCGCACCGGACCTGGTCCACATCCGGCGGTTCGGCGCAACCACAGGCAGTAGTGTCCCCCTGTAGGCAGACAAGCGCATACCGCCGGGCCGGGTGGTCCGGCCCAGGCCGACGGGATGAGTGGGGTCAACGATGAAGATCACGAAGTACGCACACGCCTGCGTCGCGCTGGAGGATGAGGCCGCCCGACTGGTCATCGACCCGGGTTCGTTCACCACGCTTCCCGAACTCACCGGGGTGGTCGCGGTGATCCTCACCCATGAGCACCCCGACCACGCCGGCACCGACAATCTGCAGGCACTGCAGGAGGCAAACCCGGGCGCACCCATCCTTGGTCCGGAGGGTGCCGCCCAGGCCCTGCCCGCGGTCGAGGTGCAGGTGGTCCAGCCCGGCACCAACGGCCGGCTCGGGCCGTTCGACGTCACCTTCGGGGGCGGGCGGCACGCGCCTATCCACCACAGCATCCCGCAGGTGGACAACCTGACGGTGCAGGTCGGCGAGGACTTCTACCACCCCGGCGACAGCCTGGAGGCACCCACCGAGCCGGTGGCGGTGCTGGCCGCGCCGATCAGCGGCCCCTGGCTGAAGTTGGGTGAGGTGATGGATTACGTGCTCGCCGCGCAGGCGTCCAGGGTGATCCCGATCCACGAGGTGCATGCCTCCGAGCCCGGTCGCGGCATCGTCTATGACCGCCTCGGTGAGGTGGCCGCCCAGCGTGGCGGGGAGTTCATGGTGCTGGCCCCGGGGCAGAGCCTGAGCACCTGAACCCGGGCAGGCGACGTCACGTCGGACCGCAGAAGGTGTTAGGTGACCAGCGCGTCGGTGACCACGCCGCGCGCGGCCTGCTGGACCTGCTCCAGGTGGTCGGCGGAGACGAAGGACTCGGCGTAGATCTTGTACACGTCCTCGGTGCCCGAGGGGCGGGCGGCGAACCAGGCGTTCTCCGTGGTGACCTTCAACCCCCCGATCGGGGCGTCGTTGCCCGGGGCGCGCACCAGCCGGGCCGTGATCGGGTCACCGGCCAGTTCCGTGGCGGTGACCGCCTCCGGGCTGAGCCGGCCGAGCGTCGCCTTCTGGTCCCGGGTGGCCGGGGCGTCCACGCGTGCGTACCAGCTCTCCCCGAACGTGGCCGCCTGTTCCTCGTGCAGTCGGGACGGCGACCGGCCGGTGACCGAGTGGATTTCCGCGGCCAGCAGCGCCAACAGGATGCCGTCCTTGTCCGTGGTCCACACCGAGCCGTCACGGCGCAGGAAGGAGGCGCCGGCCGACTCCTCCCCCCCGAATCCCAGCGAGCCGGCGAGCAGGCCGGGCACGAACCACTTGAACCCGACCGGAACCTCCACCATGTCTCGCGCCAGGCTCGCAGCGACCTTGTCGATCAGGGCCGAGGAGACCAGCGTCTTGCCGATCCCGGTGCCCGCCGCCCAGTCGGGGCGGTTGCGGTACAGGTAGTCGATCGCCACGGCAAGGTAGTGGTTGGGGTTCATCAACCCGCCGTCGGGGGTGACGATGCCGTGCCGGTCGGCGTCGGCATCATTGCCGGTGGCGATGTCATAGGGGGCAGAACCCCCACCGGCGGCCATGGTCTGCAGCAGTGAGGCCATCGCGTGGGGGGAGGAGCAGTCCATCCGGATCTTGCCGTCGGTATCCAGGGTCATGAACGCCCACCGCGGGTCCACCTGGGGGTTCACCACGGTCAGGTCCAGTCCGTAGCGCTCGGCGATGGCGCCCCAGTACTCCACTGAGGCGCCACCCATCGGGTCAGCCCCGATGCGTACTCCGGAGGAGCGGATCGCCTCCATGTCCAGCACCGATTCCAGGTCGTCGATGTAGGCGAGCATGAAGTCGTGCCTGTGCACCCGCTCGCCCGCACGGGCCTGCTCGTACGGGACGCGGGGGATGCTGCCGATACCGCCGCGAAGGAGTTCGTTGGCACGATCGGCGATCCAGCCGGTGGCATCGGAATCAGCGGGCCCGCCATGCGGTGGGTTGTACTTGAAGCCGCCATCACGCGGCGGGTTGTGCGAGGGGGTCACCACGATCCCGTCCGCCCGCCCCGGGCCGCGGGTTCGCACCCCCTCGGAGCTCCCGGCACCGTTGTGCCGCAGGATCGAATGCGACAGCGCCGGGGTGGGGGTGTAGGAGTCGCGGGCGTCGATGTGCACGTCTACCCCGCCGGCCACCAGTACCTCCAGCGCGGTGCGGGCCGCCGGATCCGACAGGGCGTGGGTGTCCCGGCCCAGGTAGAGCGGGCCGTCGATGCCCTGGTCGGCGCGGTATTCCACGATCGCTTGGGTGATGGCCACGATATGGCCCTCGTTGAAGGCACCGTCGAGGCTGGAGCCGCGGTGCCCGGAGGTACCGAAGGACACCTGCTGGCTCGCGTCGCCCGGATCGGGGGTGACGTCGAAGTACGCGCTCACCACCGCGTCGACGTCGATCAAGTCCTCGGGAAGGGCCACGGTTCCGGCGCGTTCATGCATGGATCGATCCTGCCACCCCCGGGCGGGCGCGGGCCAGCGCTGCTCTAGGGTGTGGGGTTATGGCGAAACGCTCCAAAGGACGGTCCAAGGAAGTCAATCCCAAGGTGGCTGCGCGGCGCGCTGCGCGCAAAGCCGCGCAGGAAGCGTTCCAGCAGGGTGAGGTGAGTGGCCCGCTGCGCGCGTTCGAGGGGCTGCCCGGTGAGGTCGACTGGGTGGCGCTGCGGGAGGTGGTGCCCGCGGCCACGGCCACGGCGCGCACCACCGCCGAGTACGGGTCCCGGGACGTCACGGTGGTCACGTTGCTGCCCGGCCTGCTCGCCGCGATGCACCGCAAGGACGGGCAGATCCTGGTCGCGCTGCAGACGCCGTCCAGTTCCGCCGATGCCAGCCGCGACGTGGCCACCGCGCTGCTGGCTGCCCTCACGGCCGAGCCCGGCACCGCCCTGACCCAGGTGGACCTGGACCCCGAGGGTCCCAGGCTGCAGGACGTGCTGGACCCCTCGGTGGACTTCGAGGTCACCCTGCACGACAACTTCGATTACGCCCTGGACCCCGAGGAGGAGATCACCGGGGATGTCAAGGACGCGCTGGAGCAGTTCGCCGAGTCGATCGTGCCCACGGTCAAGGTGGCGGGTGTGGAGGGCGCCTATTGGTGCCGGATGAGCGGGCGGGAGTACCTGCGCTGGTCCCGGCCGGAACCGGAGGAGGAACTGCTCGATGCGCTCGCTCGCCTGCACGCCACCGGGGAGTCGGTGCTGGAGCAGGGCACCCGCCTGATCGGTACGTTCCGTTCCTGTGGTCTGGTGATCCCGGTGTGGGAACTGGTGCGGGGCAGCGAAGCCGATGAGCTGGGGCCACTGCTGCCCCCGTTCCAGGAGCGGCTCACCGAGGCACTGGCACGGACCGGTGAACTCGGACCGGATGAACGCCGCGCCCGCGCCTCCCTGGTCTCGCGCCAGGTCACGCTGCGGTAGACCCGGCTCGCACCACCGCACCCGGGCGAGCCGCGCCGGCGCCGACGTACGCCGCGAACCGCTGATGCCTACCGGGCACCTCAGGGACGCTTCCTTTTCGTTCCCTTGACCTGGCCATAATGGGCGGCACGCGCGCCTTTGAACTCCCGCCCCCGGCAGGTCATCCTGCGTTGCCTGCCCTAGCCCATTAGGCTGGTGTTCGTGAGCGGGGAGCAACCATCGAGTGAGCGCCGACGGCCCCTGCGCGTGATCCGACGACGCACGGCCGGACACGCCGCGCGTGCAGAAGCCTCCGGTCAAGTCCGCGAGCAACGCGTCGCGGTGGTGATCCCCGCCAAGGATGAGGCCGAACGCATCGCCGAGACCGTCTACGCGGTGCGGGCCATCCCGTACGTGGACCTGGTGCTCGTGGTCGACGACGGCAGCGAGGACGACACCCAGCATGCCGCTCGCGCGGCCGGGGCGGTGGTGGTGCGGCACTCCCAGAACCGTGGCAAGGCCTCGGCGATGGAGACAGGTGCCTCCGTGGTCGCAATGCGCGACCTCGAGGACGGGCCGGCCCGGTTGCTCCTCTTCGTCGATGCCGATCTGGGCGCCACCGCTGTGAACGTGGCGCCCCTGGTGCCCCCGATCGTGGCCGGACGGGCGGACATGTCGATCGCGGTGTTGCCGCCGCAGGCCGGGGCGGGGGGCCGGGGGTTGGTGACGGGCCGGGCCCGCAAGGCGATCCAGCGCGCTACCGGCTGGACGCCCCGGCAGCCATTGTCCGGGCAACGTTGCATGACGCGTGAGGCGTTCGACGCCGCCACCCCGTTGGCCCGGGGCTGGGGGGTGGAGGTGGGGATGAGCATCGACGTGCTGATGCAGGGCTTCGCCGTGGTGGAGGTGCCCTGCGACCTACGTCACCGCCCCAGCGGGAACGATCTGCGCGGACAGTTGCACCGCGCGGCCCAGTACCGGGACGTGGCGGTGGCGATCGCCACCCGCCGGTTCCGGCACTACAAGCAGAAGGTGGTGCGCGAGATCGACACCGCTGAGACCGCTCAGGGCGGGATCGTGACCGCCACCTCGGTGCAGTCGGGGCCACGCCCGGAGGAGGCCGTGGTGGCCGACGTCTCCGAACCAGCCGACGGTGACGGCGACCTGACCGAGCATCTCGGTGAGACCACGGCGGACGCCGCTGAGGCGCCCGTTTACCCCCGGGCCGAGGGCACGGACCAGGCCGAGGACGGCGCCCCGCCGAGCGTCGATGGCGCGGCACACGGGGATGAAGGCGCGAAGGCCGAGTAACCCCGGAACCCGGTCACGGCGGGCCCGGGCAGAACTGAACAGCCCGCCCCGCCTCCCCGGGCAGGCCACGGCGGCCGGGTGAGGCCTTCGCCTTCGCCGGTTACGTCGTCCTCGGGCGTGAGTCCGCCGGCGGCGTGTCGCGGGCGCGGCCGGCGTCCTCCTCGGCCGCCGTGGCGGGTGCGGGCACTCCCACGTAGGCACCGAGTTTCACGCGGGAGGTGCTGGACAGGCCCAGCATCCAGGTGCAACTCGCCGCGACCAGCAGGGGCACGCTCACCGCCACACCGACCGCGGGGATCGCCACACCGGAATCGTTCACGGCCATGCCGATACCTAGTCCGACCGCGATCGCGATGATCCCGGCGGGCAGCATCGGGGCAGCCTTGGCCATATGCGACACCGGGGTGCCGCGCGAGAGGGAGTCGGGGATCCCCGGGTCGCGGATCGCTCCGCGGATCGGGCGGGCGAACACGAACACCACCGTGAGCACCCCGCTCAGGGCCAGCAGGGTCAAAGGGGTGTTGCCGAACAGGATCGCCAGGTTCTGGCCCAACTTGCGCCAGACCACGTCCCACAGGCCGCCGTCGAGCACTGTCTGGAAGAACGCGCCCATGTGGGTCCGGTCCTGCACCGGGCGCAACCAGTCCACGAACGCGAAGGCCATCGTGGCCACCGCCGACCCACCCAGCACCACCCCCACCCGCAGTACCGACAACCGGATCCCGGCAGCCATCAGCGCCAGGAGGGCGAAGGCCGGGAGGAGTGCCGGCGGTCCGCCGAAGTCCGCGCCCAGGCCCGGTGCGCCGTCGAAGATCGCCGCCGCCACTCCGAGCACGCCGGTGATCACCCCGGCCAGCACGCGTCGGTCGCGTTGGACCAGGTGATTGGCCAGTGTGATCGTGACCATCAGCGTGGACACCGTGAACAGTGTGAAGGCGGTGTTGTTCATCCCGTACATCCGCCCGGCCACCAGCGTGGAAACCCCCATCACCGCATCCACCTGCAACCGGGCGCCGGTCGCGATGTCCACGGTGAGCACCGCCGCGGTGATCCCGGCCACCACGGTAGGGGCGCCCAGCACGTGCCGGCGCCACGGCCCCACCAGGGCGATCGTGACGATCGCGGCCACGAACAGGGCGATGTAGGCGACCAGTCCGAGTGCCGGTGGCGTGCTGCGCCACCACGGCATCATGTTCGCCAGGAACGAGGACACCGGGAGAGCCGCGATGCTCAGGGCTGCGATCCGCAGACCGCGCAACACCGTGCGCCGGTGCACGGTGAAGGCGGTGAGCCGGGCGGCCACCGAGGGTACCCGGCGCTGCAGGAACTTGCGCACCCGTTCGGCCGCGGGACGCTTGAGGCCCACGGCAAGGGCCGCGAACAGTGCCAGATTCATCAGCACCAGCACCAGGTAGTAGGTGGGGGTGATCGGGCGCACGGCCTGGGCGTGGACGGCCTGGTCGATCAACTGCTCGTGGCGCTCGGTGGCGTCCAGGTCCGCCGGCTCGATGCGCAGTGCCGAGCCGATCACGTCCCCGCCCACCGGTTCGCCGTCGAGCATCGACAGCAGCGAGGGGAACACATCGGTGACCATCACGTAGCCGCTTTGCCGGGTGGCCGCGCTGATGCCCAGGCCCACCTCGCCGTCCGCCCCGGTGATGGACAGCACCCGCAAGCCCGCCGAGCCGTCGTCGGCCAGGCCGGCCAGGACCACGATCGGGTCCACCCCGGCCCGGTCCAGTCCGGTCAGCACCGAGCCGACCCGCCGATCGAGCAACTCCAACTGCTCAGCCCGGTACACCCCCGGGCCCATCGGGTTGATCATCGGCTGGTTCTCGTCGGTAAAGCGTTCCCTGCGTTCGGTCGGCAACGGTCGCAGCGACCCGGCGTCGATGACCAGTAAATCTGTCGTGGCCACCGCCTCGCTGACCTGGTCGATCAGGTCCTCCCCGGCGCCCGCCCGCGCCCGGTGGTCAGCGGGGACACCCTCGGGGTCGGCCAGCGCGATCGCCGCGCCCGGGCCGATGCCAGTGGCCGTGATCTGCTGGTCGGCCAGCGCCTGACCGAACGTGCCCGGGCGGGCCCGGTAACTGAGTTCGGTGGCCGAGTCCAGGTAGTCCTGCCAGCCCGGCACCACGCCGTCCTCCCCGGGCTCGGTCAGGATGCGGCAGCGGCCGTCGAGGTCCCCGGCCCGGTTCCCGGCGGACAGGCCCAGCCACCCATCGGCCGGGCAGGCGCTGGCGCGCACCGAACGCACGATCAGTGAGGCCTTCGACTCCTGCGCAAGCAGGCCCAGGTTCGGGGTGGTCGAGGTGATGTCCTCCCATGCCAGGCCGGCCACGCCGAGCAGCACCACCGGGCGATGGGCGATGTTCTCCGGGGTCTCGCCCTCGAGGTCCTCCTGCGAACCGGGGTCCTCAGGTGCCTGGGCCAGCGGGGTGGCCGGCGTGCCCGAGGCGGCGGCCGGGAGGCCGATGGAGAGCACCAGGACGGCGACCAGGACCGCCAGCACGGCCATGATCGTCCGCGGCAGCGCCCGGTCCGTTCGGCTCATCACTGTCCAAGCCTAAGCGCGGCTAGGCTCGGCATCGGCCGCTGTGGGGCGATTTCACAGGGGCCACACCCGTTCATCACTTCATGGATCCGCACGGAGGAACGTGATGCGTTACGCCTACCTCGGCCCGGCCGGTACCTTCACCGAGGCCGCGCTGCTGCAGGTTGCCGACCCCGGTACCGATGAGTTGCTGCCGCGGGCCGGCGTGCCCGCCGCACTAGCAGCGGTGCGCGACGGAAGCGCGGACCGGGCGATGGTGCCGATCGAGAACTCCGTGGAGGGCGGGGTCAGCGCCACCCTGGACGCACTCAGTTCCGGGGTTCCGCTGGTGGTGGTCGGCGAGGCGCTGGTGCACGTGGAGTTCGTCCTGGTGGCGCGTCCGGGAACCGCACTGCACCAGGTGCGCCAGGTCGCCACGCATCCCCACGCCTGGGCCCAGTGCCGGCGCTGGCTGGAGCTGAACCTGCCTGAGGCCGCTCACGTGCCGGCCACCTCGACCGCCGCCGGGGGCGCGCTGCTCGCCGGGGAGGAGCCGGTGGACTTCCAGGCCGCGATCACTGCCCCGCTGACTGCCCAACAGTACGGCTTGGAGGTGCTGGCCGCCGGGATCGGCGACAACCCGCACGCGGTGACCAGGTTCGTGCTGGTCTCGCGCCCCGGCCCGATCCCGCCCCGTACCGGTGCTGACAAGACCACTCTGATGGTGCACCTGCCGGACAACGAGGCCGGCGCGTTGCTGACCATGCTGGAACAGTTCGCCGCCCGCGGGGTGAACCTGTCCCGGATCGAGTCGCGCCCGATCGGGGACGCCCTGGGCCGGTACTCCTTCTCCATGGACGCCGAGGGCCACATCGACGACGAACGTATCGCTGCCGCGTTGGTCGGGTTGCATCAGGTGTGCCCGCTCGTGCGCTTCCTCGGGTCCTACCCCCGGGCCGACGGCGGAACGGCGGGTAGCGTGCCGGCCGGATTCAGCGACGAGAAGTTCCGCGCGGGCCGCGAATGGGTGGAGCAGTTGCGGTCGGGTGTGCACCCCACCGACTGAGATGCCGAGTTGACCTCAAGTAGGGTTGAGGTTCTACGGTCGCAAGTGTCTGTGTCCGGACGAGGTGAGGTGGAGTCATGACCTATGTGATCGCGCAGCCGTGCGTGGACCTGAAGGACAAGGGCTGCATCGACGAGTGCCCGGTGGACTGCATCTACGAAGGCGACCGGATGCTCTACATCCAGCCCGATGAGTGCGTGGACTGCGGGGCGTGTGAGCCGGTGTGTCCGGTGGAGGCGATCTTCTACGAGGATGACGTGCCGCAGCAGTGGGCGGACTTCTACGAGGCGAACGTGAACTTCTTCGACCAGATCGGCTCCCCCGGTGGCGCCGCGATCACCGGTCCCATCGCCGGGGACCATCCGATCGTGGCCGCGCTGCCGCTGCAGGTGACCGAGTGAACAGCCGCGTGGACCTGCCCGCCCGTGCGGAGATCGTCGCTGGCGCCGGGCTGCCGCCCCCGGACGATCAGGCTGCACCGGTCCCGACCGCCCGGGACTTCAAGGATGTCTTCCGGGTGCACCCTGCCGGGGTCGCCCTCATCACCGCCATTACCCCCACCGGCCCGGTGGGCTTGACCGTATCGAGCGTGGCCTCGGTCAATCCCGATCCACCGGCCCTGTCCTTCTCCCTCACCCGCGCCGGTACCAGTGCCGCAGCGATCCTGGCCGCCCGCACATTCGTGGTGCACCTACTGGACCGGTACGACGTAGAGATCGCCACCGTCTACGCCCGGTCCGGCACCGAGCGATTCACCGCCGGGCAGGGCTGGTCCGAACTCGCCACCGGGGAGCCCTACCTGCCCAGCGCGCGTGTGGCGCTGCGCTGCCGTCCCATCCGGACCGTGCCGGTGGGTGGCTCCGAATTGGTGGTCGGCGAGGTACTCGAGGTCCATCGCGGGCGCGCCTCCAGCCCGGTGGTGTACTACGACCGCCGCTTCCATCCGCTGGGCGAACCCTGAGCCGGTCCACGCCCCCCTGTTGCACAGCAGCGACCTGCCGCCCGTGCCCCGGCTCACCGCTCAACTGCGGATCCGGACAATCAGTGCGTTGTGATCCACTCGCACGCTCAACGACTGCGCCTCACCGATGAGATCCCCGTCCACCTGGAGTGGTCCGGGCCGCTGCAGCCGAACGTGGATATCGCGCCCCCGCCAGAACGTGATCGAGGACGGGCTGCCGGGCAGGTCCCGGCGGAACCCGATGCCCTGCAGGACGACCTTGCCGAACAACGAGGCCCACCCCAGGATGCCCTGGCGGGTGTCGATCGCCGCCACGTCCAACCAGCCGTCGTTGATCTCGGCGTCCGGAAAGAGCACCATCCCCCCGGGCAGGCGCCCACAGTTGGCGAACAGCAGGGTGCGTAGCCGCAACTGGTGCCAAGGGGCGTCCCCGATCTGCATCTGGACCCGGATCTTGCGCCCGTGCAGGTGTCTCATCCCGGCCACGAAGTAGGCGAACCAGCCCATTCTGGCCTTCAGGTTGTCATCGGCCCCGGCCACCATGGCCGCATCGAACCCGATCCCACCCATCACCAGGAACAGGTGCTCACCGCGCCTGGTGAGGGCGTCGGGGGGCTGCTTCTGCGCGGAACCGGCCGGCCCGTCGTCGTCGGCTGCCTTTGGATCCTGGCCGCTCGCGGCGCGCACCTGCGCTGCCTCGACGTCCCCGATCGCCCCCCTGGCCTGAGCCTCCTCGGCCGAGAGCAGTTCCCGGGCCCGGATCCACCCCACGTCCATCGGATGGTCCACGCCCGTCAGGGCCGTCTGGATCAGCGCCTGGGTGCCTTCCACCGGCAGATCCACGTTGCGGGCCAGCAGGTTCCCGGTCCCCATCGGCACCAGGCCCATCGGCACACCCGAACCGGCCAGGGCGGTCGCCACCGCGCGCACCGTGCCATCTCCCCCGGCGGCCACCACCACCGAGGCACCCTGTTCGAGTGCCTGCTCGGCCTGCCCCAGGCCGGGATCGGTGGCCGTCGTGGTGAACCAGAGCGGCTCGGCCAGGCCCAGTTCCCGGCAGATCTGGGTAGCCGTGGTCCGGAACCGCTCCGGGTCGGGTGTCTTGATCGGGTTCACCACGAACGCGGGCGGGCCGTCCTGGGCGTCGTCGGAGCGTTCGGTCGACTCACCCAGGGAGGGCACCTTCGCACCACGCGCCCGGATGTGCCGCAGCACGATCACCCCGACCACGACGGACCCGAGGGCGAGCACCAGAGCGATGATGCTGACCCACTGCTCCCATGTCATAGCCGTCAACGTAGTGCCCGGGAGGGGCGATAGCACTCCCGGCGGCATTAGGGTCTGAGGTGTGATTGATCTCAAGCACCTGCGTGAAGACCCCCAGACCGCTCGGGACAGCCAGATCGCCCGGCAGGCCGACCCCATGCTGGTGGACCGGGTGCTGGCCGCTGATGAACAGCGCCGCGCCCGGCTGAACGAGTTCGAGTCGCTGCGCGCCGAGCACAAGGCGCTCTCCCGCACGATCGGTCAAGCGAACCCGCCGGAGCGCCCGGCGATCCTGGCCCGCGCCAAGGAACTTGCCGAGCAGGTCAAGACCGCCGAGAACACCGCCGCGGAGGCTGCGAGCGAGTTGAACCGGTTGCTCGAAGACTTCGACAACATCGTCCACCCCCAGGTGCCCCCGGGTGGTGAGGCCGATTTCGTGGTCCGCTCCACCCACGGCAGCCCGCGGGACTTCACTGCCGAGGGCTTCGCGCCCAAGGACCACCTGGACCTGGGGGAGGCCCTGGGTGCCATCGACACCGAGCGCGGGGCGAAAGTCTCCGGGTCCAGGTTCTACTTCCTCACCGGTGTGGGGGCGCGGCTGGAGCTGGCGATCCTGAACGCCGGGATGGACAAGGCCATCCAGGCCGGATTCACCCCGATGATCACTCCGACCCTGGTGGGGCCGGACGTGATGGCCGGCACCGGGTTCCTGGGCGATCACGCCGCCGAGGTGTACCACCTGCCGGCCGATGACCTCTACCTGGTGGGCACCAGTGAGGTGGCCCTGGCCGGATACCACGCCGATGAGATCCTGGACCTGTCTGCCGGGCCCAAGCGGTACGCCGGCTGGTCGGCCTGCTACCGGCGAGAGGCCGGTTCCTACGGTAAGGACACCCGCGGGATCATCCGGGTGCACCAGTTCCACAAGGTGGAGATGTTCACCTACACCACCCTCGATCAGGCCGAGGCCGAGCATGAACGCCTGCTGGGTTGGGAGCAGGAGATGCTGGAACTGATCGAGGTGCCGTACCGGGTGATCGACGTGGCCGCCGGGGACCTGGGTTCCTCGGCCGCTCGCAAGTTCGACTGCGAGGCGTGGCTGCCCAGCCGGCAGCAGTACCTGGAACTGACGTCCACCTCGAACTGCACCACGTTCCAGGCCCGGCGCCTGGCTGTGCGTGAGCGGGGACCCAGCGGGACCCGCCCGGTGGCCACCCTGAACGGCACCCTGGCGACCACCCGGTGGATCGTGGCGATCCTGGAGAACCACCAGCGCGCGGACGGTTCCGTGCACGTGCCCGAGGGGCTGCGGCCCTACCTGGGCGGGATGACTAGTTTCGACCCGGTGGCGTGAGGGTGGCGGAGCGGCCAGCCTTCGAGAACCTGCCCGCACACCTGCCGCGAGGCTCGGACCTGCTCGTGGCCCTGGACATCGACGGCACCCTGCTCGGCCATGACGGGTCCCTGTCCGAGGGGGTGCGTGAGGCGGTGGCCGAGGTGGACGCCTCCGGCGCCCACGTGGTGCTGGCCACCGGCCGTTCGATCATCTCGGTGACCCCGGTGCTGGAACAACTGGGCCTGCGGCACGGCTGGGCGGTGTGCTCCAACGGAGCGGTCACGGCCCGGCTGGACCCGGCCGCGGCATCAGGTTACGAACTGGCCGAGGTGATCACCTTCGACCCCGAGCCACCGCTGCGGACGCTGCGCGGGCACCTGCCCGACGGGCTGTTCGCGGTGGAGGACCTGGGCCAGGGGTTCAAGGTCAGTGCCCCCTTCCCCGCCGGGGAGTTGCAGGGCTCGGTGCAGGTGGTGGACTTCGCCGAACTCTGCGCGGCACCGGCATCCCGGGTCACCCTGCGCGCACCCGACCTTGATGTCGACCACTTCCACGAGGTGGTCGCCCGCACCGGGCTGCACGGGGTCTCCTACGCCATTGGTTGGACAGCCTGGCTGGATATCAACCCCGAGGGGGTATCCAAGGCCAGCGCGCTGGAGCAGGTGCGGGCGCACCTGGGGGTGGCCCCCGGTGCAAGCGTCGCGGCCGGTGATGGACGCAACGACATCGAGATGCTCGGTTGGGCCGGCCTCGGGGTGGCGATGGGAGGGGCCGACGGCGACACCATCGCGGCCGCCGACGTCACCGCTGCGGGGGTGAGCCAGGACGGGGTGGTGCCGCTGTTGCAGGCGGTAGCCGGTCCGGGTGGGCGTTGAGGGTGATCCGGGCGCGCTGGACGCTAGGCCGCGTTGAGCGCGAACCACCCCACCACACGGGACGTGCGGTGAGGCGGCGGTGACAGTAAGGGTTGCTCAGGACAGCCGGGCGGCGAGCATCTGCTTGCCGAGTTCGGCGCCCTTGGTGCTGTCGGCCTGGGCCTTGCGGAAGAACTCGGCGAGCTCGTTGTCGCCGTCGCGTTCGGCGTCGGCGATGTACTGCTCCAGACGCAGGGCGTTGGACAGGCAGGCCTCGGTGAACCAGAGAAGGTTGTAATCCTTGTCCTTGGTTCCGGTCACGTCACCGGTCTCTGGGCGGATATCGGTCATTGTGTCCTCCTCGGGTGATCGATCGACACGGGCTCTCCGTGCGGTGTGATCCACGGTAGGTCGGTCCCGGCCGATGTGCGCGTTGAGCCCGAGACCTTGCGAAGGGACCCGAAGAGGAGAGTCTGCGGCAGGCTTAGAGGTACTGACCGGTGCCGCGGTGCTCGGAATCTTCCCCCGGCCGGTTCACGATCAGGCCCGGGGGCATCTGACCGGGGGCCACACCCGGCGGGAGCGCCTTGCGCATCTGCGACAACTGGCTCTGCGCGGCCATCTGCTGTGCCACCAGGGCGGTCTGGATGCCGTGGAAGAGCCCCTCCAGCCACCCGACCAACTGCGCCTTCGCGATCCGCAGTTCGGCGTCGGAGGGGGTGCGATCATGGTCGAAGGGCAGCGCGATCCGGTGCAATTCGCCTACCAGTTCCTCACTCAGCCCGGACTCCAACTCCTTGAGTGACTGCTCGTGGATGCGGGCCAGACGGTCCCGGGCGGCCTCATCCAGGGGGGCGCTGCGCACCTCTTCGAGCAGTTGCTTGATCATCGAACCCAGGCGCATCACCTTGGCCGGTTCCTCCACCGCCGCGGTGGGGTCGGCCTTCTTGTCGCCGTCGGCCTCGGCGATGCCCAGCCCGCTGGGGCTGGTCACGACGATCCGTGGGTTGGCCTCGTCCTGGTCATCCTCGGTGGTCTCATCGTCACGCGATCCGGTGTCAGTCTCCGGGTCCCGTGCGCCATCCCGGGCGTCGGCCCGGTCGGGGTGCGCATCAGCGGCATCAGCGCCGTCATGATCCTGGGGTGAAGCGGGGTCCTGGGGCTGGTGCTGCTCGGGAGTCATGGGTCTATCATGCCAACACCCCACCCCGTGAGCGTCCCGGGTTCACTCAGCGCTGATCGAGCCGGGAACTGAACCCGCCGTCGGAGGAGACCTCGATGCCTGAGCGGTCGATCGACCTGGCCCACCAGTTGGCTGAGCAACTGCGGTTCCACTGGGAGACGGCAGCCCGGCCCCGCCTGCACGGGCTCAGTGATGCCGAGTACCTCTGGGAGCCGGTGGAGCAGATGTGGGGCGTGCGCCCGCGCGGGAGCAGTGAGGCGCCAATCCAGGGCGGCCGCGGCGACTGGGTGATCGAGTTCGCGGTGCCCGAACCTGAGCCGGCGCCGGTCACCACGATCGCCTGGCGGATGGGCCATGTGATCGTGGGGGTCTTCGGCACGCGCAACCACTCCCACTTCGCCGGTCCGCCGATGGACTACTTCGACTTCGACTACGCCGGCACCGCGGCCGATGCGCTGATCCAACTCGACCAGGTCTACGCCCACTGGATCGAGGCGGTGGCAGGCCTTGACGACGAGGCGTTGGCCCGCCCGGTGGGCGAGGCGGAGGGCCACTTCGCCGAGGAGCCGATGATCGCCCTGGTGCTGCACATCCACCGGGAGGCGATCCACCACATGGCCGAGATCGCCCTACTGCGGGACTTGTACCTGCGTCAGGGCTGAGCCGCGCGCCCGCCGGTACGGGCACGGCAGGTGCGGAGGTGGCCGGACTGCCGGGGCATGGGCCCTACAGTGATGGCCATGACCTGGTTGAACAGCGCCGCCCACGCCCGCTGGCTGGAACGTGAGTCCGACGAACTTCTCGCCTTCGGTGCCGGTTCGATGGTGACCCAGGGATTCGGGTACCTGGACCGCGCGGGGCAGGTGATCGAGGAGCAGGGCCTGCCCTTGTGGATCACCTGCCGGATGGCGCACTCCTACTCCCTCGGGGTCCTGTTGGGCCGGCCCGGTGCGGCGACTATGGTCGACCACGGCGTCAGCACCCTGGCGCAGCACTTCCACGACGACGAGCACGGTGGCTGGTTCTCCGCCGTCGGGGCCGGCGCCTCCGATGCCAAGGAAGCCTACGCACACGCGTTCGTGATCCTGGCGGGGGCCAGCGCGACGGCCGCCGGGCGACCCGGGGGCCCGGACCTGCTGGCTGAGGCACTGGGCGTCTCCGAGCAGCGCTTCTGGCGCGAGGATGAAGGCATGGTCGCTGAGTCCTGGGACCGCACCTTCACCGAGTTGGAGGACTATCGCGGCGTCAACGCCAACATGCACACCGTGGAGGCTTACGTCACCGCCGCGGACGTCACCGGGGAGGACGTCTGGCTGGCGCGTGCGATGAGGATCTGCGAGCGCGTCATCACGGTTGCCCGGGAGCACTCCTGGCGCATCCCCGAGCACTTCACGGCCCAGTGGCAGCCGCTGCTGGATTACAACGCCGACACCCCCGCGCACCAGTTCCGTCCCGCGGGGGCCACCGTGGGGCACTGGCTGGAATGGTCCCGTCTGGTGCTGCAGGTGCGCGCCGGCCTGCAGGCACGCGGCCGGGAGGCTCCGGAGTGGATGCTGGAAGCCGCCCGGGAACTCTTCGACGCCGCCGTGCGTGAGGGGTGGGGCGTGGACGGTGCCGACGGGTTCGTCTACACCGTGACCTTCGACGGCCGGCCGCTGGTGCGCGAGCGGATGCACTGGGTCCTCGCCGAGGGGCTCGCGGCCGCCGCGGCGCTGTACCGGGTTGATCCCGACCCACACCTGGCCCGGTGGTACCAGATGTGGTGGGAGTACGCGGCGATCCACCTGATCGATGAGGAGCGCGGCTCCTGGGTGCACGAACTCGATTCGGCCAACCGGCCCAGCGACACCGTGTGGGCCGGAAAGCCCGACATCTACCACGCTCTGCAGGCCACCTTGATGCCGCGGCTACCGTTGACCCCGATGTTCGCCCCCGCGCTGGCGGCCGGACTACTCGACGGCTGAGCAGACCTGGTTCACTAGGCGTCATGTCGCCGAACGATGCGATCAGCGAACCCAGCGACGTACCGGTGCTGTCCGGGGACCGCGTGGTTCTTCGTGCCTGGCGGGCACAGGATCGTGAGCACCTGACCTTCGATGAGCCGGTCAAGGCCTTCGTGGGCCCGAGCCTGCCCGGCACCGATGCGGACGGATACGCCGCGTGGCTGGCGCTGCAGGACCAGGAGTGGGCGGATCGGCGTGCGCTGTCCTGGTGTATCGCCGAGCCAGGGACCGACCTCCCGCTCGGTTGGATCTGCCTGCTCGGCATCAACCAGCCCTACCAACACGGCTCGGCCGAGGTGGCCTACTGGGTGCTCCCGGAATCGCGCGGCAAGGGCGCACTCGGCCAGGCGCTGCGCCTGGTGCGCGACTACGCCTTCGGGGAGGCGGAGTTGGGCCTGCACCGGTTGTGGGCGATGACCGACCATCGCAACCTCGCCTCCCAGGCGGTACTGCGCAAGGCTGGGTACGTATGGTGCGGCACCGAGCGGCGCGCGATGGTGTACGAGCCAGGTGGCGGGCAGTACGACATGGTCCGCTTCGAGTTGCTCGCCGACGGCGCCGGCGTCCCGTTACAGGGCAGGCCCTACCGGCACGTACCCACGCTGGCCGGGAGCGGGATCCGGTTGCGTCCCTGGCGCCACGCCGACGCCGGGCGAGTGGTGGAGGCGTGCACCGATCCCGAAACCCAGTTCTGGCTCCCGCTGCCCGACCCCTACACGGTGGTCGACGCCGAGACCTACATCAGCGACTGCCAGCAAGCCGAACCGGACACTCGCTGGGCCTTCTGCGTCGCCGATGCCGATAGCGATGAGTGCATCGGAGCACTGGATGTGCGGATGGAGATCCATGCCGACACGGTCCGCACCGGCGCGGTCGGGTACTGGATGCACCCGCAGGCGCGGGGGCGAGGTGCGATGACCGCGGCACTGCGGCTGGTGATCCGGCACGCCTTTACCCCCACCCGCGACGGTGGAGGGGGACTGGACCGGCTCAGCCTGCTGGCCGCCGACCCCAATGCCGCCTCACGCCGGGTGGCGACCAACGCCGGGATGCAGGAGGTGGGCCGGGACCGCTGCGTGGTGCGGCTGCGTGATGACCGGGTGGTGGACCACGTCCGGTACGACCTGCTCGCCCACGAAGTACGCAGGTAACCGAACCGAACCGAACCGATCCTGACCGGAGAACCGTGGTGCTCCCACCTTGGTAACTCACTTACCTAGCCGGGGTCCACAGTTGGAAACCATTGACCAACCGGACAATCGGCGGCAGAGTAGGAGGCCCACACGGACCGATGCGAGCGCACCGCTGCGCTCCCCGAACGAAGGGCAACGATGCCAGGGCGTCATGGACAGCGAAGAAGATTGACTGCGGTGGGGGCCGGTGCCGTTACCGCGTTGGTCCTGGGATCGGCGGTGGCGATGGCCCAGCCGAACCAGGACGAGACAGACATCGACGCGATCATCGAGGGCATGACCCTGGAGCAGAAGGTCGGTCAGATGTTCGTGCCCTTCGTCTACGGCGAGGCGATCGACCAGGCCCACTCCGGCAATGAGGGTATGGCCGGTGAGGGTGTGGATACCATCGAGAAGATCATCGAGGAGTTCCACCCCGGCGGCATCATCTACTTCGGCTGGTCGGACAACCTCAACTCGCCCGGGCAGATCGCCCAGCTCTCCCACGACATCCAGCAGACCGCCCTGGATGCCGGCGCGCCCCCACTGAGCCTGGCCATCGATCAGGAGGAGGGCGTCGTCGTCCGGCTGCCCGAGCCGTCGGCCCAGATGCCCGGCTCGATGGCCTTGGGGGCGACCGGCAGCGCCGAGTACGCCCGTGAGGCGGCGGGGATCACCGCGACCGAACTGAGCGCCCTGGGGATCAACCAGAACTACGCACCGATCGCGGACGTGAACTCCAACGCGTTGAACCCGGTGATCGGGGTGCGCGCCTTCGGAGGCGACACCGAACTGGTCTCCGCCCTGAGCACCGCCCAGGTGCACGGCTTCCAGGACGACGGCGGAATCTCGGCCTCGGTGAAACACTTCCCGGGGCATGGCGACACCGACGTGGACTCCCACTACGGGGTGCCCATCATCGAGAAGTCCGAGGCGGACTTCCGTGCCGAGGACCTGCCGCCGTTCCAGGCGGCGATCGAGGCGGGCGTGGACTCAATGATGACCGCCCACATCGTGATCCCGGCTCTGGACGACTCCGGCCGCCCGGCCACACTGTCCCAGCCGATCCTGACCGGTCTGTTGCGCGAGGAGATGGGCTATGACGGAGTCATCGTCACCGACTCCCTGGCCATGGACGGCGTGCAGGAGGAGTTCGGCGACGACCGGGTCCCGGTGGAGGCCATTCTGGCCGGTGCCGATCAGATGCTGATGCCCCCGGATCTGCGAGTCGCCTATGACGGCGTCATGGACGCGGTGGCCGACGGCGAGATCACCGAGGAGCGCATCGATGAGTCGGTGCGGCGCATCCTGGAGCAGAAGGAGCGCCGCGGCGTCCTGGCTGACCCACTGCCCGATCTGGATGCCGTGGATGAGGTGATGAACGACGTCGAGCATCGTGAGCGCGCCCAGGCCATCGCCGACGATTCCGTCACCCTGCTGAGCAACGACGGAGTGCTGCCACTGGATGATGGGTCGAACGTGCTGGTCACCGGCTGGGGGGACAGCGGAAGGCTGAACGTCATCGCCGATCAACTGATCCGCGACGGACACACCGTCCGGATGCTGCGCGCGAACAATCCGACCCAAGCCGTGATCGACATCATCGTCGGCGACGCCGCCGATCGCGATGCCGTCGTGGTGCTGACACAGTCCACCGCGTTCGAAACCCCCCAGAACCAGCAGGATCTGGTCGCGGCCCTGTCCGAACTGGAGACGGAGGTCATCGAGGTCGCCGTCCGCAACCCCTATGACACCACGTTCACTGCGCCGACGGAGGCCGCGATGGTCTCCTACGGATACGCCCCGGTCTCGCTGCAGGCCATCGCCGACGTGGTCTCGGGCAACATCAACCCCCGTGGTGAGTTGCCCGTCGTGGTGCCGCAGGACGACGGCACCGGTGAGGTCTACCCACTGGGCCACGGCCTGGACTACGGGACCACCGTGGTACCTCGGGAGCCGGACTTCGAGGCCGATTCGATGACGATCCCGGAGGTGGAGGGCGTCACCTACCTGGTCAACGGTGACGTGGTCGAGCCCGGCGAGCACGCCGGTTCGGGCACAGTGACCGTGGTGGCGCAGGCTGCGGACGGCTACTTCATCGAGGGCCGCACGCAGTCCTCCTGGCAGCATGCGTTCGACGATGCCGCGCCGGTATTCCCCCCGCCCGGGCCGGCTCCCGGGCACGCAGCCACCGTGGAACTGGGGATCGAACGGTTGCTGAACTCACCCGAGCAGACCGCGCTGCTGGAGGGTAAGCGCGTGGGGTTGATCACGAACCCCACCGGTGTGGATTCGGACCTGACCCACTCGATGGACCTGCTGATCGCCGGGCAGGAGGCCGGTGGGTACGAACTCACGGCGCTGTACGCCCCCGAACACGGCATCCTCGGTGGCGCGCCGGCCGGCGCGGACGTGGAGAGTTACGTCGACCCCCGGACCGGGTTGAGGGTGTGGTCGCTGTACGGCCAGACCCAGCGCCCCACCGCGGAGATGCTCGAGGACGTCGACGTGCTGCTGTTCGACATCCAGGACATCGGGGCCCGGTTCTACACCTACATCTGGACGATGTACTACGCGATGGACGCCGCTGCGGAGTTCGACAAGGAGTTCATCGTGCTGGACCGGCCCAACCCGCTGGGCGACCGGATCGATGGCCCGGTGCTGGATCCGGCGCTGTCCTCCTTCGTCGGGTTACGGGAGATCCCGATGCAGCACGGGCTGACCGTGGGCGAACTCGCCAGCCTGTTCAACGGGGAGTTCCTCGACGATCCGGTGCAGAACCTGCACGTGGTGGAGTTGGAGGGTTACGACCCTGCCGACTTCGTCGATGGGTACAACCTGCCCTGGGTGCTGCCCTCACCGAACATCCCCACCATCGAGACCGCGTGGGTCTACGCCGGAATGGGGCTGATCGAGTCGCTGAACGCCTCCGAGGGTCGCGGCACCACCAAGCCGTTCCTGTGGGCCGGCCACGGTGACATCGACGAGGTCGGCGCCTACGCCCTGGCCGAGGACCTGAACAGCCGGGAGTTGTCGGGCGTGCACTTCCGTCCTATGTTCGCCAACCCGACCGCCAGTAAGGAGCAGGGACGGCTCTCCGGCGGGGTGGAGATCCACGTCACCGACCCCTCCACCTTCGTTCCGGTGCGCACCGGGTTGCACGTGCTGGAGGCGCTGTACAACACCGACGGCCTCGACTGGCGCGAGGGCACCGTCTACCCCGACCAGCAGTGCAGCACCCCCAGCGACATCTGCTGGATCGACCGCCTGACCGGCACCCGGGACGTGCGGATGCAACTGGAGGACGGCGTCGACCCCGATGAGATCATCGCCGGTTGGTCCGGTGAGATCGCGGCCTTCGACGCGCTGGCCGACGACTACCGCCTCTACGCCCAGGACGGGGGCGGCGAGGACCCGGGCGATGGTGACGCGAAGGAGGCTGCAGCGGCGATGGAGGCTGCACTGGCCGGGTACGTGAACGCCGGGGACGTGGCCGGTCCGGTCGTCAATCGCCTCACCAACGCGGTGGAACAGGCGCAGCGGCACCTGGATTCCGGCCGCACCGCACCGGCGGTGGCCGCGCTCAACCGGTTCGTGCACCACCTGGAGAACCCGAACCAGCCGGACACCGTCTCCGACTCGGCCCGGGCGGACCTGGTCGGCCAAGCCGGGACGATCCTGGAGTTGCTGGAGTAGCCGGGCAGGCGAGTCGGTCCTGCCGCCGGATTCGCCGGCGCCCGCCAGGAGCGGGCGGCGTGACCCCGATGGGGTGGCGATCCGGTGGCGGGGCCGCTCGGCCGGGACGTGCGAGTGGCCTCAGCGGACGACGACGACGGGCACCGGCGCCTGGCGGATGCAAGCCGCCGCGGTCGAACCGATGAGGAAGTTGCCGATCCTGGAGAGCCCTCGGGAGCCGACCACGAGGACGTCCGCGCCGGCGGACGCGCCGATCAGTGCCTGGTCACCGCGCCCGTAGACGGTGCGGGCGTGGATCTGCAGGTCGGGGTGATCGGCACCGGCGTCCGTGGCGCGCGCGAGGGTCTGCGCCTTCGTGGCCTCCTGGAACTCCAGGATCGAGGGAGTCACGCCGAACGGGAGGTCGGGTGGGCGCACCGCCGTGGGGATGGTCCACGCCCGCAGCACGTGGAGGTCCGTGCCTCGGCGCACCGCCTCCTCGACGGCGTATTCGACCGCGCGCACTGCTGCGTCCGAGCCATCATCACCGACGAGCACGCCGCCGTTGATCTCGGCCGAGGTATGGATCCCCCTCATCGTCCAGTTCGTGCCCGGTGCGGTTGAGTCCGTCATGGTCCGATCCTACGGCGCCGGCGCTCACCCGGCTCCGGCCGGGCCTCGGTCGTTCTCGCAGGAGCGCTGCCGCTTCGGCGGAGGGTGTGGGATTCGAACCCACGGTGAGTCTCCCCACAACGGTTTTCAAGACCGTCACATTCGGCCGCTCTGTCAACCCTCCAACGTGCGCCCACCATTGTGGCCCATCGGGGCCCGCCAGGTCGAAACCGGGCCCGGGCCGCCCTAGTGTGGAGGTTATGTGAGCAGTGGTGATCACCGAGCGCGGCGGACCGGAGGTACTGCGCGTGCAGGAGGTGGCCGACCCGCAGCCGGACCCGGGCACCGTCGTCATCGACATCGCCGCCGCAGCACTGAACCGGGCCGACTTGCTGCAGACCCGGGGCATGCACCCCCCACCATCCGGGGCGCCGCCGTGGCCCGGCCTGGAAGCCGCCGGCATCATCACCGCCGTGGGCGAGGGGGTCTCCGACTGGCACGTCGGTCAGCGGGTCTGTGCCCTGCTCGACGGCGGGGGATACGCCGAGCAGGTCGTGGTTCCCGTGCGCGGCCTGCTCCCGGTACCGGACGAGGTGGACCTGGTGCAGGCGGCCGCGCTGCCGGAGGGTCTGTGCACCGTGTGGTCCAACGTGACCGGTCCGGGCGGGATGAGCGCAGCGGATCTGCAGGGTCAATGGGCGCTGGTGCACGGGGGATCAGGAGGTATCGGTTCCCTGGCGATCCAGATCCTGGCCGGGTTCGGAGCCCGGGTGATCACCACCGCCGGCGGCCCGCAGCGGGCGGCCCGGTGCGGGGAACTCGGTGCGGAGGTGGTGGTGGACCACCACGCACAGGACTTCGCCGACGTGGTGCGCGAGCACACCGATGGTCGCGGGGTGCCGTTGATCCTCGACGTCGTCGGGGCTGAGTACCTCGAGCGCAACGTGCAGGTACTGGCCAGGCACGGTCAGCTGGTGATCATCGGGTTGATGGCCGGTGGCGGCACCGCGCAGATCGACCTGGCGGCACTCATGCGGTGGAAGGGCCTGCACGGAACGCTGTTGCGGGCCCGGCCACCGCAGGAGAAGGGAGCGATCGTGACGCAGGTGCGCCGCGAGGTGTGGCCCCTGGTGGAGCAGGGCCGGATCCGTCCCGTGGTGCATGCCGAGTACCCCCTTGATGAGGCGGTCCGGGCGCAGGAGGCCTTGGCAGCCGGTGGGGTGTTCGGCAAGATCCTGCTGGTGCCCTGACCCGGTTCCTTCCGATGCGGAGTGGGTGGACGGCGTGCCCTGAGGCACAGGTTTTGGCGCCTGTGGCGCAGGGCAGGTACGCTTGCCGTTGATCTGGAGACGTCGCATAGTCTGGCCTAGTGCGCGGCCCTGCTAAGGCCGTGAAGGAGCAATCCTTCCGTGGGTTCAAATCCCACCGTCTCCGCCCATCGGGAATCTCGGCGTATCCGCCGCTCTGCCGCTACGGTGGCGAGCGATGCCTGCTTCCCTCGCGCTGATCCCGGCCTCCTACCTCTACCTGCGCCGCGGTGAGGAGGTCCTGCTGCAGCGACGTGCCAACACCGGATACATGGACGGGCACTGGGTGGCCGGGGCGGCCGGGCACCTCGAACCCGGTGAGACCGCGATGGCCGCAGCGGTGCGTGAGGCCGAGGAGGAGATCGGCGTCCGGATCCGTCCCGAGGAACTGCGGCTGATCACCGTGATGCACCGCACCGACGGGACCGACCTCCCGATCGAGCAGCGCATCGAATGGTTCTGGACGGCCGAGTCGTGGGACGGTGTGCCCGTCATCCGGGAGCCGGCCAAGTGCGCCGATCTTGCCTGGTTCCCACTGACGGACCTGCCCGAGCCGATTCCCGGGTACGAGCGGATGGTGGTGGCCAGCCTCAGTGGTCGGCCGCTGCCGAGTGCTGTCAGTTACGGCTTTCCGGAGTCCTGAAGGGCGGACCCGCGCCGCCGCCGCCCGGCCGCGAGCAGGGCGAGACCGGTGAGGCCGATGACGACGGAGGCCAGCGCCCCGAGGCCGAAACCGCCCTCCGGGCCTACCGAGGCCGCCAGTGCGCCGCCGGCGGCGGACCCGATCGCCACCCCGATCGTGACCCCGGACTGCATCGAGGTCATCGATACGGCGATCCCCCCGGCGGGGCTTCGCCGCTCGGCGACCGAGAACGCGGTTACCAGGGCGGGGCCGAGGAAGGCGCCAGTGGCCAGCAGCGCGCCGGCGGTTGCACCCATCGAACCCGCGAAGGCTGCGACGGTGATGAAGACCGCCATCCCCGCGCCGCCGAGCAACACCCGGGTGGGCAGGCGGACCGACTCCGGCACCATCACCACCAGGAGTGCGGTGGCCGCTGAGGTCAGCCCCATCAGCGCGTAGACCAGCCCGGCCTGCCCGGGCACCCCGGAGAGCGCGGCCCGCTCGGTGGTCCCGGCCTGTACCGCACCGAAGAACACCCCGATGCATAGCATCACCAGCACCGCCGGCGCCACCGCCCACATGATCGCCGGGATCGAGGCCACCGGCTGAGCCGGGGTGCGCGGCGCTCTCGCACCGGGACCGGCCGCACTCTCGTTCGCACCTGCCGCACCGCCGTCGTCGGGCCCGCGCGATGCGGCGCTCGTGCCGCCTCTGCGCGGCGCGGTGAGCGCGAACGGGATCCCGGCCAGGGCCACCAGCACCGCCGCCAGGGCGATCGGTGCGGCCGGGGTGGCCGTCGAGGCCGCGATCCCCACCAGCGCCGGGCCGAGCACGAACGTCAACTCGTCCACGGTGGACTCATAGGAGAACGCTGCGGCCAGATCCCGTGGCCGGGTGGTCAATTGCACCCAGCGCGCCCGTGCGAAGGCGCCGACCGGGATGGCGGTGGCGCCCACCCCCACGCACGCCGCCCACAGTGCCGGCCCGTCCCAGCCCCACAGCGCCGCCAGCAGCAGAGCACCCAGTGCCAGCGCGTTGATCGGGGTGAGCAGGGTGAGCACGAACCGCTGCCCGGCACGGTCGGCCCACCGCCCGATCAGGGGGGCGGCTACCGCGGTGGCGATCGCAACCAGGCCGGTGGCCAACCCGCCCGCAGCCACCGAACCGGTCGAGGCGGTGATCGCGGTCATGGTGCCCAGCGGGACCATCGCGTAGGGGGCGCGGGCCGCTACCGCCAGAGCCATCGCGGGTCCGGAGGAGATGGCGGGCAGGATCTTGAAGTGGGCCAGGGCGCCGAAGGGGGAGGAGTGCACGAGGTGGGTTCCGGCTCGAAAGTCCCGCGCGGAAGCCTGCCTCGATCGGCACCGGCGTCTGCTCGCGGGGGCGCGGGCGGTCATGTGCCCGAGCAGCACCACCATAGACCGTGCGGGCACGGCCCGCGGCACCGATAGTAGGTTGGTCCGGTGCCCGCCATCCGCTTTGTCTCCACCGCTCGTGCGGGCCCATTCGCTGGGGCGGCCGCGTGAAAGCGCTGCGTCGCTGGATCGACCCGTTCGTGCTGCTGCTGCTGGCCGCGTTGCTGGCGGGCCTGCTCATTCCCGTACCTGAGGCCGCCCGCGCCCCGGTGAACACGATCGCACGCGCCGGCATCACGGTGTTGTTCTTCACCTACGGTCTGCGCCTGCCCACCAGGGAGGTGCTGGCGGGCTTGCGCAACATCAGGCTGCAGGGGTCGATCCTAGGCGTCACGTTCGTGCTGTGGCCACTGCTCGGAATCGCCCTGTCGTGGGCGCTGGCCCCCCTGATCGGTCCGGCGCTGGCCACCGGTGTGCTGTTCCTGTCCGTGCTGCCCTCCACCGTGCAGGGGTCGGTGGCGCTGACTTCGATCGCCCGCGGCAACATCCCGGCGGCGATCTGTGCGGCCACGATCTCCAACGTGGTGGGCATGGTGGCCACGCCCCTGTTGGTCTTAGCCCTGATGGGGTCGGTGGCCACCACGGGGATGAGCGGGATGCGCTCGGTGCTGCTGCAACTGCTGTTGCCGTTCGTTGTGGGTCAGGTGCTCTCGCGCTGGGTGGGGCCCTGGATCCGTGGGCGCAGACTGCTGACCTTGTTGGTGGACCGGATCGCGATCACCGTGATGTTGTTCAACGCGGTTTCGGCCGCCACCGCCCAGGGCGTGTGGAGCCAGGTGCACTGGTCGATGCTGATCACCCTTGGTGCGTTCAGCCTGGCGCTACTGGCCGGGGTCTCGGGGCTGTTGTGGTTCGCGGGTCCGCGACTGGGCCTGGCGCTACCCGAACGCATCGTGTTCCTGCTGGGCGGTGCGCAGAAGTCGCTCGCGACCGGGTTGCCGATGGGTGCGGTGCTATTCCCGGCGGCCACCCTGGCCACGCTCGTGGTGCCGCTGATCATGTACCACCAACTCCAGTTGATCCTCGGGGCGGTGCTGGCCCGTCAACTGGCGCGGCGCGCCGACGACGACGCCTCCTGAGGTCGGAGCGGGCCGTCGACGACGTAGCCGGCGGGTTGACGACGGCGATGCCGAACTTCGCAGTAGGGGCGGGTTCGGCCCGGGTCGGCGCATGGGAGGCACTCGGGGGTGGGCAACCTCACCGCAGACTGGATTTCCCCCGGCCGCGGCTTGCCGGTATTGTGGTGCGTCGGTACGCCAACCAGCGCCCGTAGCTTAATGGATAGAGCATCTGACTACGGATCAGAAGGTTGGGGGTTCGAGTCCCTCCGGGCGCGCTTCGTGTGAGACAGCGGTCCAGAGCCCCCGTCAGGTCCACCCTGGCGGGGGTTTTGCGTGTCGGCTGTCGCTACGAACTGCGACATCGGCACCCCGAGGAGTTCAGACAGCGTGCCCAGGTCATCGATGTCCATCGCCACTTGACCGGTGAGCCGTCGGGACCAGTACCGCTGGGATTGGCCCGCCAGCTGCGCGAGTTTGTTCCCGCTGATTCGCACGCGGGCCAACTCTGCGCGCACTTCAGCGGCCACTCGCGCCCGGGGTGAGTTGTGATCGGGAAGGTCAACGACTGTGCTCATACCTCAACTCTAGATGACTGGTGGAGTCCTGGCCAGACCCAAACTCGCACGTGTTAGCCTCTAAACGGCTAGAAGGTGTTGCCTATCAGCTAGATATGCGCTAAGACTTAGCCTTATGCAGGCTAGAACACTCGATGAGCGGCTGACTGGTGAGATCAGGGCGGAGATGGCGCGGCGCAGGATGTCGCAGACCGCGCTGGCCAAGGCACTGCCGTTGTCTCAGGCGGCCCTCAGCCGTCGCTTGTGCGGTCGGGTGTCGTTTTCGCTGCACGAGTTGGAAGGCGTCGCAGGGGTGCTCCAAGTGCATCCATCAGAACTCTTCGGTGCTGCGTTCACCCATTCCATCGGGGGAGGGGTCTGAGCGATGACTGATCTCGTGCAGGCCGTGATGGCACCTGAGTCGGCAGGGACGCCGAGTCGTCCGGAAGGGGCAGAACGATGGACGATCTAGAGCCCTCGACCTCTTTGTCGAGTGCCAGTGCACGGGATGACGCGCTTCGCCGCTGGGCGTATGGGTCGTTGCCGTTGATGGCAGGAGTGGAGATGTTGCTCGGCTCGACGGTGAAGGCGGCGTTGTGGCCGGTCCTTGTCCGCGATAGTCAACATGGTCCCTGGCTGGATACCGCTGGCGGCCATCACACGCTGCTCGAGTCGGCATTGTCTGGTGGCGAGACCCGGGCGGGTCTGTTAGTCCTGGAGTTGGCGGATGTTCCCACTGGGGTGGCCCTGGGCGATCTGTTGTGTGGGATCGATCCTCGGAATCTGGCCGTCTTCCAGCGGGCGGTACGGGTTATCGGCGGTGGAGCCTGATGAGTGACCCGTTGGCGGTGAAGCCCGGCAACAGGGTCCTGGCTTACATCCTTGCCGGCGGCGTGGTCTTCCTGGCGTTGGCTGGGTTCACGTTGTCGTTCAACGCACTGACCGACCTAGCAATCCACGCGGGTATTGATCCGAACCTGGCGTGGTTGTGGCCGCTGATCGTGGACGGGTTCATCGTGGTAGCCACGCTGAGCGCGTTCGGGTTGAAGCGCCGGGGCCGGACGGTGACGTGGTACCCGTGGTCGGCGTTGGTGTTGTTCGCAGTCGTGTCGGTGGCGGGTAACGCGGTGCATGCGGTCAATGCCCCGGAACTGGCGCTGCCGTTGTGGGCGGCCTCGCTGGTCTCGGCGGTGCCGGCGATCGCGCTTCTGATTGCCTCGCACCTGCTGGTGGTCCTTATCGAAGGGCGCCGGTCTCGACCTGCACCGCGCAGGCGCGAACCGCCCAAACCAACCGCCGAACGGTCAGAGCACCGGCCGGACGCGGCGACAGCCAACGGCGATGAGTTGGGGGCCCGCCGAGGGCGGGCCGAGGCGGGCAATGGCGTGGCCAACGGGCTGAGCCTGGTGAAGCGGTTGGAGGCCATCAGCGCCGAGGGTGGTCAGATCACCGGGGCGGTGATTGCCGAAATCGAGGGCGTCTCCGAGCGCACCGGACGGCGGCGTCTGGATCGGCTACGCGAGGAGCACGGGCATCTGTTCAACGGCCAGCACCACAGTCAGGACGTGGGTGTGCGATGAGCGGGGCGGTGATCACCAACGACTACGGGCGCTTTGCGCAGATCCCGTTGGTGTTGGCGTTCGACCCGTTGATCAGCCCGAACGCGGTGAAGTTGTACACGATACTGTGGGGGTACTCCAGCGCTGGGGACCGGCAGGCGTTTCCTTCCCGGGAGACGATCGCCAAGCACATGGGCCGCTCGACCGACACCGTGGACCGGGGGCTGAAGGAACTGGTGGCCTATCAGGCGGTCGCGATCGAGCACGCCTTCGACGGTGGCCGGCAGGTGGCCAACGTTTACCGGATCTTGAACCTGGCTGTCTCGCGCCCGGACTTGTTCGACCCCGGTAGTGCGAATGCTTCGGCCACTGACGAACGGCCCGCAGCGGCACCAGGACAGGAGCCGTCGCAGACCTCTGCAACCGGGCAGGAGACGCCGGATGGAGCCGGTCCTGATGCTGGTGAGCACCGGTCGCCAGGGGCGTCTGGTGGTCCTGCGGCAAGGGGGGCCGCACCAGTGCGGCCCCGGGGCCGCAACCCTGCGCCACACGGGGGCCGCACCGGTGCGGAGGGAATATATGAACAAGAACCAGAAGAACAAGAATCCTCCTCCTCCGTACTAGCCTCACCCCAGGGCGCCGGCGAAAGTTTGCCGACGAGGACCGAGGACGATCCGTCTTCACCGTCAGAGGTTGACCACCGGCCGGCCTCAGCGCTGCGCAGTTCGCCCAACTCGGCCGCCAGTGGGCCAGGCTCCCCCGGTGGTCAGTCAGGGGCCGGTGAGCTTGTGGCCGGTGGGCTGGAGGCGCGGCTTCGGGCCGCCGGGATTGAACCGGCCCGGGTCGATCTTGGGGCGGCGAAGGATGAGGTGCTCGGGGCCAGGATGGGCCACCGGATCGGGAACCGCACGGCCTACGTGGCCGCTGCGATCATCCGCGAACCCTGGCGTTGGCCGCCCGAACCAGCCGGTGATGCGGTCCTTGGAGCACGAGCCGTAGCCCGCGACAGCGGCGGCAGCGGTGACCAGGAGCCGATACCAGGGGGCGGGTCGATGGTGGTGCGCAAACGGGTGGCGATGGTGTGCCCGAGGTGTGGGCATGAGTGGCTCTGGTGGGAGCCGCGTACCGGTGTGCATCAGTGCCCGGATTGTAAGCACCTGGAGGACCCGCACCAACCCGATCACACCAGCGCCCGCCGGCCGGGCCAGGTTGCGTGAGGCGCAAGGAGGCAACGATGACGATGCTGCAAGCCACCAACCCGGCTGCGCAGGTGCTGCTGGCCGAGGTTGATCACCTGGCTGGGTATGTGCGCCGACGGGTGCTCGATCCGGGTGAGGTCGATGAGGCCTTGCAGGCGATTCGGGTGCAGGTGTGGCGTTCAGCGCACCGGTATGACCCTGATTTGGGTGCGCCGGGGGCGTTCGTGTTTGGCATCGCGGCCAAGGTGACGACCTGGCACAGAGCAGGCCTGGCTAGCCGCCGAGCCCAGGAACGGGGGCTGCTGAGTTCGTATCCGGTCGATGGCACCGGATGCGTCAGCCAGGACCGTGACGGGCGAGTGCTCGGGGTGGATGTGGGTGCAGATCGCACCACGGTGAGCGACCCGCTGGAGGTGCTGCTGGCTGGTGAGGGTCCCGGCCCGTGGTTGCAGGTTGTGGCCGATGCCGCCAGTCATATCGAGTGGCGGGTCATCGTGGCCCTGGCTCGCCACGATGGTGATCAGGTGCGGGCGGCTGCGGCGCTGCAGATGCCGGTGCGCACGTTGCGAGCGGCCAGGGGCCGGGTGCAGGCCCTGGCCCTGACGGGGCTGGCTGCACAACTGCGATTCGATGATGGGCTGCACGCAGACCCGGTGTTGTGCGTCCCACCGGCCGGGGGGTTGCGCGAGATCATCGGATGGTTGCCCCAGAGCGCCGAGGCGACAGCGGCCGGGCTGGGCCTGAGTCCGGGGACAGTGCGCAACCGGCGAGCCCTGGCGCGCCGGGCGCTGGCGGTGGCCGAAGAGGTCGCCGCCT
Organism: Pseudactinotalea sp. Z1748; assembly: GCF_049725185.1. Classification (NCBI taxonomy): domain Bacteria; kingdom Bacillati; phylum Actinomycetota; class Actinomycetes; order Micrococcales; family Cellulomonadaceae; genus Pseudactinotalea; species Pseudactinotalea sp. Z1748. The sequence continues at coordinate 130,878 of NZ_JBMPQB010000008.1, forward strand.
TGCGATAGCAGGCTTCGGAGTGCATGTCATCGGCGTCCTACCTCGCCCAACCAGGGGTGAAAGGGGTGAGGCGATGAGACCGCACCGGATGAAGAGGCGTACCTGGCACTGGCAGGTGATCGGCCTGCTGCTGATCTGGTCGGTGGTGCTAGGTGCCGTGGCATTGACCAGTTGCACGACCTCGAGCACCGGTGGTGGACGCGCAGCAGGCTCGACCCCGACACCGTCTGAGCGACCTGCGCCGGCATCCGATGACCACATGACCGGGCCCGACCACGCCCCCCACGATCACGCCCACGATCACGGGCACGACCACGGGCATGAGCGTGGGGGCGCGGGTGAGCCGATGCACGATATGGAGCGGGCCAACCCTGGTGTGGGTGAGCACCCGAGTTGGGAAGAGGACGACCAGCTCGCGGCGCTGGAGCGCGGCCGGGAGGCGATGGAAGCCTTTGCGCGCCCGGAGATGGCCCAGGTGCAATGGCTGGAGGAAATGCTGGTGTACGTGGCACCCCGGGCGCGGGAGAACTTCGCCCATATCGACCCGGCCAGCATTACCGCCACCGAGGTGAAGGACGTGGACCTGGCGCAGGTCTCCACGGCCTCGATGGCCCAGGTGATTGCCGAGACTGACGGGCACGATTATGTGGTGACGATGACGCGCCTGGCGGTGGGGCAACCGTGGCTGGTTGAGCGGATCAACCTGGACGAGCGCTGATGGCCGCACCACTAGCAGGAGCCCTGGCCAGCGCGGCCGCACGGGCCGCACGGCGCCGGTTGGGCCGCCGTGGCGGGCGGGGCTGGTTCGCCGTGGGTGCGCTGTTCGTGGTGCTGCTGGTGGTGATGTCTCCGCTGCTGTTGGTGGTTGGGCTTGTGGTCATGGTCGGCGGGCTCGGTGATGATGAGGAGGGGTCCCCTTGCGTGGGCCCGCCTGGTGGGCAGCCGGTGCTGCCAGGACAGGTGCCGGGGGATCTGACGGTCGGTCCCTGGGGTCCGGGTGAGCAGTTGGAGAACGCCGCGACGATCATGGCGGCCGCGGCGGCGATGGGTGTGAGCGCCCACGGCCAGCAGATCGCGGTGATGACCGCGATCGGTGAGTCGAGCCTGATCAACCTCGATCACGGCGACCAGGCTGGTCCGGATAGCCGCGGGTTGTTCCAGCAGCGAGATTCTTGGGGTCCCGAGGCCGATCGGATGAACCCCTGGCGGGCGGCGGAGATGTTCTACGAAAGGCTCCTGGAGGTCGAGGGCTGGGCGGACCTGGCCCCAACCGAGGCGGCCCACCGGGTGCAACGCAATCAGGACCCGCTGCAATATCAGCCGCATTGGCCTGATGCGGTGGACATCGTGGCGGCGCTGAGCGATGGCGCGGAACCGGGCCCGGGTGGCGGTGAGGACTGGCGCACATTCGATGTGGGGCCGGTGCGCCCTCAGACGCAGGCGCTGGCCGATGAGATTGGCAACATGTGGGACCTGGCCCCTGGCGATGTGCACGGGTGGCGAGCCAGCGCCCGGGATGCCGCCGGGCATCCGGCAGGCCTGGCGATTGACTTCATGGTCGATGTCGGCCCGCAGAACACACCACAGGGCCAGCAATTAGGCCAGGACATCGTGGACCACATGATCACCCACGCCGATCGGCTGGCGGTCGATTACATCATCTGGCGCCAGGCCATCTGGTTCGCCCACTCCCCCCAGGACGGCTGGCAGGACATGGCCGACCGCGGCGATGGCCTCGATCCGGCCGATGACCGGCGAGTGAACCACTTCGATCACCCACACGTAAACCTGGACCCGATCGGAGCCCATGGCTGCTGGGGTGATCACGGCCCGGGGGGATTGGTGGGTGAGGGTGAGTGGACTCAGCCCGCGATTGGCGCCGTCACCTCCTCCTACGGCCTGCGCTGGGGAGCGCACCATAACGGCACCGACATCAGCGGCGGGTCGTGCGATGAGCCGCTGTATGCCGCCAGCGACGGTGTGGTCACCTACGTGGGCCTGGACCACCCGACTTTCGGGCTCAGTGGGCACGTGATCGTGATCGAACACGAGCCGGGGCTACAGACCTCCTATAACCACATGCACCCCCACGGGGTGCTGGCTCAGGTGGGCCAGGAGGTCGAAGGCGGGGAGTTGATCGGACTGTCCGGGCAGGAGGGCAATGCCACCGGGTGTCACTTGCATTTCTCGGTGTGGGTCGCCGGCAGCGACGTCGATCCAGAGCCGTTCATGTCAGAGCGTGGGGCAACCCTTGGGTGAAACGCATGTCACTACCCCCTGGTGATGGTCAACCAGGGACGAAGGGAGCACCGATGAACACCACGACGAGGCCCAGGGCAGTGATCGCAGCCGTTGCCGTGCTGCTGGTGCTGGCGGCCTGCTCATCAGCGGAGCAGGACAGCGATGAGCAGGCCGCACGGGCACCGGCACCGACCCCGACCGAGGAGACTACCGCCGTCATCGGAGACGATGAGGATGAGGGTCAGGACTGGAGCGAGTACGTCAGCATGCCGCAGGACCGGGCCGACCTCCTGGTGGCCGAACGGCGAGCGTTCAACGGCGGATGGCGCATCTTCGAGGCCGACCGGTGGCGCTCGGAGGAAGGGTGCGGGTGCGCTGAGGTTGAGGGCGGACCGGAGTTGTACCCCGCTGGCACCGAAGTGGCCTTGTACGTGGTCGAGTTCAGCCCGCGCCAGATGACCATGAACGACCAGGCACGCCTGGGCGGGCAGGACTGGTGGACCCTGCCAGATGTCCAGGTCGATGCCAACTACCTTCCCTCGGCACGCACCGCCGTACTCAACGACAGTGGTCAGCAGGTACTGGAGAGGGTCAACATCGACCAGATCACCACCGAAGAGATCGGCTGGTTACCCCAGGGACTGACCGGCGGGCAGGCCCTGAAGGTCGAACCTGGCCCTGGCGACAGCGGCACGGTGTGGTTCGCCCTTGCCTACTGGCTCGACCCTCAGGCCCGCGACATCGAGGTCACCCTGGGCGGCATCGTCGCAGCGGAGGAGATGACCGAGGAGAACGATGAGACATGGCTCACCGAGACCCTCACGGTGCCCCTGCACCCCACAGGCGGTGACCGGTGATGACAGAGATGACGCTGGCTGAAATGGGCCAACTCGTCGCCGGGCTGCTGGTTCTGCTCGGCGCAGTCGGGGCGTACATGGCGGTGAAGGCCTACAACGTGAGCCGCCGCGTGGGAATAGAACCGAGTGATGAACCCCGGATCGAAGAAGCCAAAGAAAGGGAACAGTCATGAATACGATGACGAAACTGGCTGTGAGTGTGATGGCCAATGTCAGGCAGCCGAGCCCGGATTGGGACGTGGTGGGCATTCGAGGGATGAACACCGTGGCTGGCTGGGTACTCGCCTTCGTCCTGGTCGCCGCGCTGATCGCGGTGCTGGTCGGCGCCGGGATGGTGCTGTTCGGCAAGTTCGGGCGTAACCAGGACATCTTCCAGCGCGGTCTGATCATCGTCGGCTGCGCGGTGGCTGGCGCCGCGATCGGATCCTCGGCAGCGATGCTGGTCAACCTCGGTGCTGGGCTGGCGCTGTAACGACGAGCAGCCAAGAAAAGCCTACGATGAGCCGTTACCGCCGGACCGTGGTCACCATCCTGGGTGGGCTGGTGGGCGCCGTGGTGTCGCTGCTGCTGGGCGCTGCCCCGGCTGCTGCCCAAGAGCGAACAGCGCTGCTGTCGGCCGATGTGCAGATCATCGTCTCCGGTGAGCACCCGAGGGAGGGTTTCGAGGCGAGGGTGACAGTGGCCAATGCCGGGCCAGCCGAGGCGGTCAACGTGCGGGTGCACGTTGAGGTTCCCTCGTCGGTCACCTGGCAGTCCTCAGAACCCGAGCCGGTTCGCGTGGGTGAGGGCCGGACCTTTGAGTGGGACCACATTGCGGCAGATGACGAGGCCACGATCACCATCTCAGCCCGCGCTTCGGCGGCGTGGGACGGCGAAGACCTCCTCAGCGTGCAGCGGCCGAACTCCTCCACCCCCGGCCCCTCAGCGCCGTTCGACACCACCGCCGAAGCCGACTACGACTGCGGACGGATGGATTTCTCCTGCCGGGCCTCCGAGGCCACCACCAACGTGCTGATGCAGTTCCTTGCCGCGATGGGCGGCCTGGTCGCCGATGCGATCAGCGGCGCCCTAGGCCAGAGCATCAGCGACGAGCAGTGGAACGTGGCCTACGACCAATGGGGCGTGTGGGCCGGGCTGATGCTGACGATGGTCATGGTCGTCATGCTCTATCAGGTCGCCATGGGTCTGCTGATGCAGAACCGGCAACGGATCATCCGGGCCGTGCTCGGCGGGGTGCTGGCGGTCCCGATCGCCACCGTGGCGGTGGTGGTCATGCGCCAACTGACCGGAATCGTCGATGAGGCATCCAGTGTGGCGATCCAGAACATCTCCGGTGGTCAGATGAGCCAGGCCATGTTGAACATGGTCGGTTTGAACCCTGAGGTTGGGGAAGCGATCAATGCCGACTCTGCGACGGGTATGGCGCTGCGGGCGGCACTTGATAGCCCCGCCGGGCTGGGGGCGTTGCTGGTCGGGACGATCATTTTCTTAGTGTTGCTGCTCGCGTCGCTGCTGTTGTGGGCGGGAATGGTATTTCGTGATTACGGGCTGCTGATCCTGGCGGCGCTGGCCCCGCTGGCGCTGATGCTGGCCGGGCAGCACAAACTCCAGGCCTGGGCCGAGAAGTGGCTGCAAGTCACAGCCGGACTGCTGATGGCCAAGCCACTGGCCACCGGGATCATCGCCACCACCACCAACCTGGTGGCCTTCGGGTCGGTGGACTTCATGGACATGGTGGTGGGCTGTCTGATCCTGATCGTGGCGGCCTTCGCGCCGCTGTGGTCGGTCAAACTCGTGGACTTCACCGGCTCGGAGGTCTCCGGGGCGATGGCCGGACGCCCGCACGCGACCCCGGTGATGCAGAAGGTGTCCGGCCCAGCGCGTGTGCTGACCCGCAGGAAGTGAGGCTGAACAATGACCCTGACCCAAGCCCCTGACACTGAGGCCGAGACCACCGGGCAGCCGTCTGTGAGGTTCACCCAGCGCGAGCGGCGTGGGGTGTTCCTGGGACTGAAGTGGCCCCAACTCATTGTCGTCATCGCGGTGGTCGCCATCGTGCTGCTGGTGCTGATCATCGACGGCGGAGGCGTAGCGGTGTGGACCGCCGTCATCGGGCTGATGATCATCGCTGTGGCCGTGTGGCGGTATCACGGGGAGCCGGTGATCACGCTGATGGCACAGTCAGTGCGGTACCTCGCCCGCGCGGCGGGCGGGCAGACACGGTTCCGGCGCAATGTGTGGTGGCGCATCACCACCACCCCGTTACCTCCCGGGAACCCGCCGGAGATGATCCCGGTGCCGGAGGTTTTTCGGCACGAGACGCTGCCGGGCGGGCTGGGAGACATCGCCTATGTGGACATTCCCGCGCGGGCAGGAGGGTTCATCTACAACTCCCGCGCCGGGCTGGCGTCGGTGACCATGCAGGTTCGCTCCACGGCTTGGATGCTGCGTGATGAGGGTAAGAAGGAAGGCACCTACTATGGGTTCGCCGCCTGGATCAGTTCGCTGGAGACGATGAAGGGGCTGACCGAGGCGAACCTGCGGGTACGGGTGGACCGGGCAGGCACCACCGAACTGACCGACTACGCCGCCGCCCAGGGCGCAGTGCGCAAGACCCGTGTCAGCGACCAGCTCGAGCAGGAGTACGCCGAGCTGATCCGCACCGAGGCGAATCGCTCGATGGAGTTCAGCAACTACATTACCCTGACGTTCGACACCAGGATGTTGAGCACCGACATCAAGGACTCCGGTGGCGGGCTGGCCGGGCTCGGGGCGATCCTGACAGATCGGGCCCAGACGTTGGCGATAGCGCTGATGAGCATGGACGTGACGCTGGTGTCCTGGCTGGATGCCCCGGCGCTGGATGAGATGACACAGACCGCGCTGGACCCGGTGATGGCAGCCGACCGGCGAGAACGCTGGGGACGCACCGAACGCGAAACCCAATCCCGCCCGGCAGTGATGGCCGGGGCCGAAACGCCGCAGACTATTCACCTTGGGCATAGCGTGCACCGGACCTTCTGGGTCAACGAGTGGCCCCGCACCGTGGTCAAGACCGGGTTCCTGGAGCGGCTGTTCTACACCGGCGAATCCACCAGGGTGCTGTGCATCCAGTTCCGCCCGGTGCCCACCGACAAAGCCCTGAACGATCTGGCCAGCGCCCAGCAGGACATGCAGACCGCGCAGAACATCCGCGAGCGGTGGGGCGGGCGCACCTCGGTGCAGCACCACAAGGAACGCGCTGACCTCGACCGGCGCGAAGAGGAACTGTCCGATGGCTTCACCGACGATCGGTTTCGGGCGTTCTTGACGATCTCGGCGCCGACCGAGGCCGGGCTGCGGCGAGACCGCTCGGCCCTGGAGCAGGCCGCGGTGGGCTGCGGGTTGCGCGTGGCCCCGATGTGGGCACAGCAGTGGGCGGCCCTGGTGACCGCGGCCACAGCGATCCCCACCGAGCACAAGACCAAGTAGAAGAGAGGGGCACACCGGTGGCAGACAGCCAGCAGCTGGTCCTGTCCTCTCGTGCGCCGCTGCGCTCACGACGGGACCGGGCAGAGGACCGCAAGGAACTGCACCGGGTGCGCAAGGAACTGCGCCCGGACAAGCACCGGGTCGAGGCCGAGCGCGAAGCGCGCGAGTTCACCTTCTCCAAGATGCCGCGCGGGGGGTGGAAACTGGACCAGAATCTGCGCGGACGTACACGCGTGGACCCGCCGGCGCATCGGGCTAGTTCCAAGACCCTGGGGGCGGCCTACCCGTTCCTGACGGAATCGGGAGAGATTCTGCGCGGGCCTTACATCGGGGAGAACATGTTGTCCCGCTCCCCGTTCTGCTTCGACATGTGGGACGCCTACGACGATGGGGTGATCAAGTCCCACTCGGTGGCGATCCTGGGCGTAAAGGGCTCAGGTAAGTCGATGCTGGCCAAATCCTGGGCCAGCCGCCTGGCCCTGATGGGCCGCCACATCGCCGTCCCGCACGACCCCAATGCCGAGTGGAGCAAGGTCGCGGCCTACGTTGGCGGCAAGACGGTCGCGGTCGGCCCGGGAATCGACGCCAAGGTGAACCTGCTCGATCCCGGCACGCCAGATGAGTCCCTGACCGCCCAAGCCTGGCGTGCACAGGTGCTCGCTGACAGGCGCGCGACCCTGAAGGCCGTGGTCAATCTGCTGCGTAAAACTATTGATCTGGCACCTGAAGAGCACACCGCCCTAGATGATGCGCTGGCCGACCTGGACACCAATGCGACGGTCACCGTAGTCGATGCGTTCCACAAACTGCGCGAACACTCCAAGGACCCGGATGAAGACATCGCCCACGCCTCCCGGCGACTGGCCCACACCCTACGCCGCCTGGTGGCAGGTGACCTGGCCGGGCCGTTCGACGGGCCCTCGACCATCAGGTTCGACCCCACGGCACCGATCATGACCGTGGACACCTCCCGACTGAAGAACGCCAACCCGGAGATGCAGGCACTGTCCCGTCTGGCAACCTCGGCCTGGGTACGCAACGCCACCTCAGGGTCGAACCGTGGCAAGCGGGTAGTGGTCCACGAAGAGGCCGCTATTGCGCTGATGAACGAAGTCCATGGCGGATCGGGACTGAAGGATCGGGTGGCCGATGAAAAGACCGCTCGCCACGCCGGGACCTCCAACTGGTACTTACTGCACCGCATCGCCGACCTGGATGCCCTCGGCGATGAGGGATCGGCAATGCAGACCCAGGCCCGCGGATTGCTGGCCGACTGCGAGACCCGGGTGTCCTACCAGCAGCACGCCGGTGAGATCGCCCGCTCGAGCCGGATGCTGGGATGGAACAGGACCATGGGCGATGTGGTGCGCAAACTCGGCAAAGGCCAGGGGCTGTGGCAGATCGGCCCGGACCGCCTGGCCATGGTTCGAAACAAATTGACCGACCTTGAGTACGACACCTTCCGCACCGATGCCCAGGGAGGTCCGCGATGAACTCCTCGGACCGTACCGTGGTGGCGTTCCTGGCCCTTTTAGCCGCAGGGTTGGGCTTGGCCGGGGTGCTGCTGGGCTCCGGGTGGCTGGCCACTCTCGCCGCCTGCGGGGCATCACCCGAGCAGGTGGGGCTGCTCGACGGGTTCCGGCTGATCATCGGTGGCGATGAGACCGTGCTGGCCACCGCGGGCGGGTGCACGCCCACACGCGCCTGGGGTGTGGGGGCACTCACCGGGATCATCGTTGTGCTGGCGTTGATTGGGATCGCAGCCGCGGTGGCCTGGTTGCGCTACCGGCAGTCTGATACCCACTTCATCCGCACCATGCGCTACCGCAACGGGTTCGCTCACCGCACCGAACTGCGTCGGCACCTCGGAGCGCGGGCGATGGTCAAGGCGGCCGGCACCCTGCGGCCCGCGCTACTTCGGCGCCAGGTGAAGGCAACCGATGTGGGCTGGAAGGTCGGCACCTCCCGCCGGATCGAGACCTACGTGTCCATCGAGGACTCGGTCATCGTGATCGGCCCCCCACGATCGGGCAAGGGCCTGCGGTTCATCATCAACGCCATCCTGGACTGGCCCGGCCCCCTGGTGACCACCTCCACCCGCAACGACAACCTCGCCGCGACCTACCACACCAGGCAGCAGATGGGAGAGGTGATCGTGTTCGACCCGCAGCGGCTCTCCGGAATCCGCTCACCAGTGCGCATCTCCCCGATCACCGGGTGCCAAGACCCGATGGTGGCCACCGGGCGGGCTGCGGCCCTGGTGACCGGCTCCGGGCTGGGCCAAGGGGCGCAGAACCAGGAATGGGCCGGACGGGCCACCGAACAACTCTCCGCGCTGCTGCTGGCCGCCGCCGTGGGCGGCCGCGGGGTAGCAGACCTGGCCAGGTGGGGCGGCAACCCCCAGGCAGCAGCCGAAGCCATCGACATCCTCAACGTGGACGGGCCACCCGGATGGGGATCAAGCCTGGAATCGGTCATCGAGGGCGATCAGAAACTCCTGGGCAACATCTGGTTCGGGGTATCCGGGGCGTGCGCACCGCTGCGCATCCCCCAGATCGCCGAGGCCATGACCCCACGGACCGGGGAGGCGACCTTCAACCCCGATGAGTTCATCCAAGGCACCAACACCCTGTACATGATCGGCACTAAGGTCGGCGCCGGTGCCGCCGGCGGCTACCTCGCCGCACTGCTCGATGACGTGGTCGAGCAAGCCAGACGCCGGGCGCTGTCGATGCCCGGCTCCCGGCTGGACCCGCCGCTAGGCCTGGTGCTCGATGAGATCGCCAACATCTTCACCTGGCCGCACCTGCCGACCGTGATGTCCGACGGCGGGGGCAGTGGTATCTCAACCCTGGTGGTGCTCCAAGCACGCTCCCAGGCCGAGACCGCCTGGAGCCGGGCCGAGATGGACTCGGTGTTCTCCGCAGCCACAGCAAAGATGCTCTTGGGCGGCAGCGCCGACGTGGCGTTCCTGCGGGACATGGAGAACCTGCTCGGCCAACGCGAAGAGATCAAGACCGAAAGGTCCTACAGCGAGGGCTCCACCTCCCGGCAGTACCGCCACGAGCGCCTAGCGGTGATGAGCATCGAGGAGATGCGCAGAATGCCGGCGAAACTGGGACTGCTGGCCTACCGGCGAGTGCGCCCGGTACTACTGGACCTGGAAGCCTGGATCGACCGCGGCGACGCCCGGCAAGTCAAGGCCGGCAAGGCCGCCACCGAGTCGGCCCAACGCGAGGTCTTCGCCGAACAGCGTGCCCAGGCCTCGGCGAGGCGGCGCAGGTGGTGATCGGATGAGACCTAGGCTGGCCACCCGGACCAGGTACAGACGAACGCGACGCCGGGGACGGAGAGGCAGATACGTGCACGGTTACCTGCGTGATGTGGCCTGGTTCCGGCGCCGGGATGCCTGGTTCGTCGAAGAACAGGCCCGGCGCGAGCAGATCAGGTGCATCGTGTGCATCAAAGCCGACACCAAACGCCACCTGGAACTGCACCACCTCGACTACACCGGCGTGCGCCAGGACGACCAGGGGCGGTGGGTCGCCGGCGAACGCCACGAAGACCTGGTGGCCGCCCACCCGCGGTGTCACGAATGGATTCACACCGTCCTGGACCGCGACACCGCAGCAGCATCAGCACGCGACCGGCGCGCGGCCAACGTGCGCGTCATCCGCGCACTACGAGCCAAGATCGCCCAGACCCTGGGCGTGCAGGCCGGCGAGCCAGAGGGCCTGGAAGAGCCGGACCGATGAGCCAGGACCGCCCGCAAGGTTGGATGCCCGAGGATGACATCCCGATAGAGGAACTGGCCGCAGCCCTCGAAGGCGATGACCACTGGTCCGACAAGGCGCTGGCCGACCGCACCGGCGGGCAGGAGGTCATCGGCCCGGCCATCATCAACTGGCGCGAGATCGAGACAGAGACCCGCAACGAGGCCGCACAGCACCTGATCGATTGGGTACACGGCTGGCTCATCCCCCGCTACGCCCTGCAAGACAAGGACCTACCGGAGTGCTGGTGGCGCCACGGGATGCTGATCGAGGAACTCTCAGCCCTGCACACCGCCTGGCTGGTGGCCTTCCACGAGACCGACGGCGGCAACGGCCCGATTGGCTGGCACGAGCGATTCGCCCTTGCCCGCACCCGAATGAAAGTCGGCTGCGCCGCCGGTGTCCATCGGGACAAACCGCTACGTCGCCTGCCCAAGGTGGACCCGGGCGAGTTGTGACCAGCCAGGTGGCGCATGTCACCAGTGCGCGCTGCCGGTCAACCAGGGACGAGCCCGCCACACCCGACGGGCTGGCCCAACCGATGAAGGAGCGCACCGATGGTCATCAAGGCACCGATCACCGTGGAGGGAAACCTCACCGGAGATCCCGATCTGATCTACACCGATGACGGCAAGCCCTACGCCCGATTCAACCTAGCGATCAACGACCGGCAGTACAACAACGAGACAGGACAGTTCGAAGAGGTGGGCGAGCCCATCTTCCACGGCGTGACTGTCTTCGGCCAGCAAGCCGAGAACGTCGCCAACAGCCTGCGCAAAGGCGACACCGCCCTGGTCCAGGGCGACCTGCGATTCACCACCTGGCAAACCGACGACGGGCAGCGCCGACAGGGCAGCGAAATCCTCGCCCGAGGTGTCGGCCCGTCCTTACGATTCAAGACCGCGCAGGTGGACCGCAGCCCAAAAGCACCGAGCCTGGCGGCTGAAACCACCGGGCCAACCGCCGCCACGGCCGAGACAGGACCCATTACCAAACCCGCACCAGTACCCGAGGCTGCCTCACCAAGCCGCTGAACGCTCAACCACCGTCAAAACCGAAGGTGAAGTAGTGAAGAACGGGGGCGGACCGCATGGTCTGCCCCCGTCGCCTTGCACTGGGCGAGCGGGTCGCTCCACGTCTGGCGATCAGCAGATTGAGAGTGAGCGCTTGTAATCGCGTGAGAGGTCCGATTCGTTGGTCAGTCGGGGAGCACGTCCAGCGGTGTTTGCCCTGGCTTCAACTCGGGCTTAAAGGTCGGGAATCCGATTCGCCCGCCATTGAGAGGCGTCACGCTGTCGGTCCAGTCAGGCATCTCCACGCGAAAATCCAGACCTCCGTTGTCCTCCTCCGCGACAACCCCGACAACCACTCCCCGCAACTCGAGAAGGCGGTGGGCGACGTTCGGTGGTAGCGCGAGGTTCCAGGCTTGCGGCACCTGCACCGACTCGTACATCCATCCCTCCTCCTGGCCACCAGCGAGCGGGTAGAACTCGTGCAGTAGTTCCCGGGTAAATCCGTAGGTATCGGGACCGTGGTCACCGGCTGGCGCGCGTATCGCAGCCTCGATGAACATACTGATCTCATACTCGATGGCACGGTGGCCCCAACGAAGGTTGCTGTCGGGGTGGGGCACGCCGATCCGCTTGACCCGCAGTTCACCGCCGACAAGCGCATACTTCATCACGATGAAGATGTCTCCACGTCCCGCAACGCGTGCCTCTCGTATCGCCGCCCAAGGGTCGTCGAGGCATGCGTACAGCAGGGGTTCACCCGCGTGATTGAATCTCCCCGGAATCGATTTCCGGGGTGGCGGCTCCCATAGGTCCTCAACCCAGTAGCCCTGGTATGCCTTCTCGCGACTCACTTTGCGAGTGCGCCAAAGGTGAATCTCGCCCGGATACCACGCGTGCCAACTAAACGATGTAAGTGCAGTCTGATCGTTGCCTGCTTGGATCACGTGCCGGACTTCAGCGGGTGCGTCCACGTCTGAACGGCTTAGGTCGAGCTTCCAGTACCGGTCTCTTCGAGCCCGGTACTCGTCCCAGTCAAAGTTGGAGTAGTACGCCTCCTTCTGCTCCACGAGGAACTGGTCGTCGGGATGTAAGGGATGTTCGATCTGGCGGCCTATTCCGGACCGCTTCTTGGGCGTGGCCATGACTCATTCTCGCCTGCCTGGCACGGACAGGTTCAGTCGGGGGAGGGTCCAGTGCTGCCGTCCCGCACTGCTGCAGCGACGGGCCCGCTCAGCGGGCCTGGGACCGACTGGGTCTCGTCACGGGTGCGGGCCGCGTGCACGCGCTGGGCCTCCTCAGCCGTCGCCGCTTCTTCGCCGATGACATGACGGGTGTGTTGCTCGCGGCTCAGAAGCCGGATGCGACCGGTGACCTTGCGGTAATCCCCCCGGAGTTCAGCCAAGCGTTCCTGACCGGTGGTCAGTCGTTTTTGGGTCTGCTCGCGGGTGGCCGGGTCGATGGGCTGGGCCTCAGTGCATTCCCGGCTCCCGCGTTCGGCGGCGGCGCGCCGCGCGTGCCAACTGACCTGCTGGGCGTCGAGGTCGTTCAGTCTGCGCTGCACCTTGGCCACGGTGGAGGACAGTTCGGCGATCTGGTCGTGGAGGGACTTCTCCTCCTGGCCGACATGCGCCAACATCTCCCTGAGGCGATTGGTGGTCACAGCACCGAGTGGGCGGGCCTTCTTGTCATCCCAGGGCGCGGGCTTACCGTCATCAGATGGGACGGGCATGGTGCGGGCTGAGCGGTTCAAGTCCTCCAGCGCTCCGGTGCGCGAGTCGTCGAGGGTTGCCTCGATGCGGCCGCGTTGCATGGTCTGCACGAGTTCGTCGCGGGCCTGCTCGGGACTGTCGGCGATCACGATCGCCTCGTTCCACTCCCGCCCGCGGGTCAGGCCCACGTACAGCCCCGAGGCGTCCACACCGGGCCCTACGACGGCCCGGTCGGTGGTCTCGCCTTGCACACCGTGCACGGTGGCGGCGTAGGACAGGTGCGCGTGCTCGGACAGGTAGGCGGCTGGTACTTCCCGGGTTACGCCCTGCTCGCCGAGTGAGGCGAGGCGCACCATGTCGCCGTTGATGGCATCGATACGCCAAACCTGCCGGTTCTGCACATCAAGGCCCTTGTGGTTGCGGCGGGTCTGAATCAGGTCACCCACGAACGCGGCCTGTCCTTCGCGCAGGCTGGTCCGGTGGGCGGTGTCCAGTTGGCCGTCTTGGAGACGGTGTCGTTGAATCTGCTCGCTGATCGCCTGCGCCTCCTCATGCGTCGCGGTAACCAGGGCCACACGCTTGCCCCGGCGTTGCCCTTCGACCCAGGCTTGGACCATCTGCTCTTGGGCCTCATGCTCGGTGGCGACCTGGTTGGCGTGCCCGGTGCCGACGATCTCAGCGGCGATGGTGCGTGGGTTCGGTTCGGCGTCGCGGATCTTCAGGGTCAGTTCTCCCCAGGCCTTGTCGCGGAAGCGGTGCACCGCGTTGAGTTCGACCACGGCGCTGGACCGGGATCGCATCAGGGCCATCGCGCCGGAGTGGCCAACCGGTAGGGCCTGGAGGTCATCGCCGACCATCGCCACACCGGCACCGGTCTCCTCGGCCACAGCGGCCAGGGCGTTGGCGGTGTCCAGATCGACCATGCCGGCCTCATCGACCACGATGCGATCCCCGGCCTTCAGTCGGTGCTGGTCCGATGGTCCGGCCCAGGGCTGTCCGGTCACAGGGTCTTGCTGACCAGGTGCAAGGCGCGTCCAGTGTTGGCCGGTGTCGGTGTCGGTCCACCGGTATCCGTGGTCATGGAGCAGGGCGTGCAGGGAGGAGGCGGCCGCGCCGGTCTCCTGTCCGGCCACGGTGGCCGCCTTCTTCGTGGGGGCTACCACGAGCGTGCGGCGGCCTTGGTTGGCCAGCAGTTGCCGTGCGGCGGTCAGCATGGTGGTCTTACCAGTCCCGGCTGGACCGGTCACGCACACCATCCGGTCAGTGCCGCCGATGGCCGCGGCCGCGTCGGCTTGTCCGGTGTCGAGTGTCCGTCCTTCGGGTAAGACTGCGGCGGCCACCTTGGTCACCACCTCGGGGTCGATGACCTGGCCTGGTCCGGCCAGTCGGTCGAAGGCGTCGGCCAGTTGGGTCTTGGCCACGGCGGTGCGGGTGGCCATGCGGTGCTTGACGTGGCCGGGCACGTCTTCCTCGTCTGTCAATGTGACCGTGGAGCCGTCGGCAGCGCGGGCGGTCACGTCCTCAATCAGTTCATCCAGGGCCGCACGGTCGGCGGATACCCCGGTGGCCGCCACGGCGCGGATGGCACCGGCGCGCAGGTCGAAGTCGGAGAATCGTCCGCCGTTGCCCGATGACCGGTTGTCCGCGTCGGTGACCGCGCGGGCGGCCAGCAGGTCCCGGTCCAGGTCGGCCACGGCCACCTGCCTGGTGGCGGCCAGCGGCGACCGTGCGGTGAGCGCGGCTGGGTCGATGTCTGCGATCTCCCGGCGCACCACGTCGGCCCACTCGGCCTCGTCCACGTGGTGCGGCTTGTCTGGGCGCCGGTGTGCCCATGCCCACTGGTCGATGGCCGCCAGGACCTCACGGCCGGGTTCTTGGCCAGGGTTGGCCGCTCGCCACCTGGCCAGCCGCACGGTTCGGTTGGCCTCGATCTGCTCTGAGCGTTTCGACAGTGGCCGCACCACACCGGCCAACTGCTCGATCTCACCGTCCGCATTGAGGGTGTAGCCCTTGGCCGCCAGCGTGGCCAGCCACTGCGGATCGGTGCGCGCGGCCAGGTCACCCTCGGCGTTGACGACGTTCTGAAACCGCAGCATCGCCCGGGAGTCCACCGAGGACCACTGCCCATCGCGGCCCTGGACCTTGGAGTTGAGCCACAGGTGCCGGTGCTGGTGTGGGTCCAGCGCCCGGGAGCGGGCATGGGTCAGTTCCACCACTTCGATGCGGGCCAGGTCCTCGCGGTGCTTGCCGGCCTTGCCGCGCCGGGCGTTGAGTTCGCGCTGCCACATCGTGATCACACGGTCACGTAGCCGGTCTTGCAGGTCCTCGTAGGCCTGGGCCAGGTCTTCATCGAGCACTGCTGCTAGGGAGAAGGATTTCGGGGCGTTGATCGTGGCATCGAAGACCAGGTCGGTGGTCGGGCTGGACAACTCCCGCCCGCGCCGCTCTCCGGTGTGCGGGTCGGCGCCACCGAACCAGGTCTGCAACTCATCGACATCGAGAGCGTCGGTGGTGATGCCCTCATCGCTGACCAAATGCCGACTCACCGTCGTCCCGGCGTATCGGGCGCCCTGGATCACACCCTGTGCCCGGTCCGGGTCGCCGACGTGGCCGGAGTCGCAGGCACCTTGGAAGGCGTAGGCCGCGGCCGCCGACGCACCGACACCGCCGATGCCCTTCTTCCACCGCGCTACGCCGCCTCGCATGCCCGCTAGGGTAGCGCACTTCACTGATAGTGCCTACGTGCATCCAGCAATTCCCTTCTCTCCCGTGGTCTGGTCATACCGCAGGCTCCTCGCTGGCGCGCTGGAGTGGTATCGACGGGTCGGCGGTGCTTCGTTCGAGGCTCGG
Source organism: Pseudactinotalea sp. Z1748 (assembly GCF_049725185.1). Classification (NCBI taxonomy): domain Bacteria; kingdom Bacillati; phylum Actinomycetota; class Actinomycetes; order Micrococcales; family Cellulomonadaceae; genus Pseudactinotalea; species Pseudactinotalea sp. Z1748. The sequence continues at coordinate 146,792 of NZ_JBMPQB010000008.1, forward strand.
ATGATCGCTGCTCGGAGTCGTTGCGGTGGGTGTGCATGTCACAGGGCCTGGTAGGGATCAATCAGGGTCAACGGCGAAAGGTGCGCATTGATGGCCCGTAGGACAGACATTCGAAGTGGTTCGACCGATTGGGATCAGGGGCAATTGGACCTATGGGGGGTCTCCGACGCCGAGGTCCGGGAGGTACTGCAAGGAGGCGATGAGGATGGGCCGACAACAGATACCCTTGCCGGAAGCGACACTGTGGGCGCTGAGGGTGCTGGGCACGGTGCTGGTGAACCAGGCGATGAGGCAACGGATAGTGAGGCCGATGAACAGTCACGGACGCCGGGCGATGGCCTACTGGCAGGAGCACCGGCCCCAGGCCTGGGAGGACCTGCTGGCAACAGGGACCGACACCGAGACGTTCTTCACCGACCTGGGCGAGCAGATCGAGGAAACGATCGCGAACCTCACGCGCCAGTTCGCCGGCCCGGACCTGCCCGGGGAGTCCTACCTGGAGAAGGTGGGCCGGCTGAACAACGCCCGAGCCCGGGCGATGGAGGTGGCCTGGGCAGAACAGACCGAGGCGTTCAGCCCGCAGGTGACCCGGGAGACATGGGCGAACGAGGCGGCCGAGACGCTGGAGGACCTGCTGACCTGGGCCGAGGAAGTCAAGGAGTGGCAGGTCTACCGCGCGGCAGGGGGCGAGGAGAACCAGGACCTGCTCAGCCCTTCCAGCCCCGAACCCCAGGAGACGGCCGAGGTGTCGATCCGCTACCTGCTCCCGCAGGTGTGGTTGGAGAGCCTGATCGAGGCGAACCTGACCACCCCGGACCCGCCCATCGAGGACCTGGACCAGTGGCGGCTGGCGATGCGGGAGTACCGCGAGGTCAACCGGACGGTGATGGAGGTGCCAGACGAGGTGCAGCCGGAGGCGACGCACCAGGTGGTGGTGTGGAACCCGGTACGGGAGTTCCTGCTGCGTTCGGGGAACTGGCAGGAGTGGCAGGCCAGCGTGGAGCGCCGGTGGCAGCGGGACCGGAACCTGACCGAGGCCGAGATCAGCGACCGGCATCCGAGCAGGGACATCTGGATCTATCACCAGCAGAACCAGCAGTTACCTCCGCATATGCAGGTGACCTGAGCGCGCCACGGTTCCGGCCCAGGCCCGACACCCAACTCACGCCCTCTGGCGCGCGAGCCAGGTGGGAGGCCAACCTCGCTGCGCTGCGCGTATTGCGAGAGGTAGATGAGGACGACCGTCCCGCTACCACTGAGGAGCAGCGCACCTTGGCCGCCTGGTCCGGGTGGGGCGCGATCCCGGAAGTCTTCGACCAGAGCCGCGAGGATTGGGCCACCCAGCGCCAGGAGTTGCACGCGCTCCTGAGCGAAGGTGAGTATTCGGCCGCGCGGCGCACGGTGCTCAACGCCCACTACACTGACCCGGCCTACGTCAGCGCGATCTGGCAGGCACTAGGCGACCTGGGCTTCACCGAGGGCCGGGTGCTCGAACCCGGGTCCGGGGCCGGAACCTTCATCGGTCTGGCCCCCGAAGGCGCGCAGATGACCGGGGTGGAGTTAGACGCCACCACCGCGGGCATCTGCCAAGCGCTGTACCCGCAGGCCTCCATCAGGGCCGAGTCCTTCGCCGACACCCAACTTCCCGGTGCCTCCTTCGATGCCACCGTGGGCAACGTCCCCTTCAGCGCCACGCGCCTGCACGACCCGAGGGACAACGCCAACCGCCACTCGCTGCACAACCACTTCATCCTCAAGTCGCTGCGCCTTACCCGCCCCGGCGGTGTGGTCGCGGTGTTGAGTTCGCATTACACGATGGACGCGGCCAACCCCGCCGCTCGCCGAGAGATGAACCAGATGGGTGAACTGCTCGGCGCGGTGCGCCTGCCCACCGGGGCGCACCGGCGCACCGCTGGCACCGAGGCGATCACCGACGTGCTCATCTTCCGCCGCCGCGAACAAGGCGAGCCGGTCCGTGACCGGATGTGGGAGACCGTCACACCGCAGGTGATCGACGGGCAGATGGTCAAGATCAACTCCTACTTCCACCACCACCCCGAGCACGTCCTGGGAGAGAACTCCGTGGGACATGGCATGTACGGCTCGAACAGCCTGCACGTTCGCTCCGAAGACTTAAGCGCCGTAGCCGGGCACCTTCGGGCGGCACTAGCCTCCATCACCCAGGACGCCATAACGCAGGACCTGGGCATGAGCGAACCCAGCCCCGACCACGCGCCACCGGCGTCGATCGACCTGCCGGACCGTGATCAATGGGACGGCTCCATCCACCCACTGCCCGATGGTGCCTTCGCCGTATCCACCCCGGCCGGGCGTGAACCGCTGAAGGTGCCCAGATCGGCGGCCGCGGAGTTGCGGGCGCTGCTGGAACTACGCGACCTGGCCACTGAGCAACTCGCCCGTGAACGCGCCAACGCCGAAGACTCCCCTGAGATCACCACCGGCCGCGAGCACCTGCACGCCAGGTGGCGGTCCTATGTGAACCGGTACGGGCCGGTCAACCGCTACACCCAATCGCCCAGCGGGCGGTTCACTGTCCTGGACCCCGGCGATACCGACCTGGTCGAGGACCAGACGGTGACCCGCTCCACACTGGAGGCCGCCAACGCACGCGCCGCCGCCGAAGGCGGCCGGGATGCGAAGGTCGAGGAGGTCTTGTCGCGGCGCACACCAACGGCTACCCGGCTGCTGCGCGAGGACCCCTTCGGGCCCTTGGTTTACGCACTGGAGGTCTTCGATGAGGAGTCCCAAGAGGCCCAGCCAGCCTCGCTGCTGAGCCAGCGGGTGATCCTTCCGCGTACTGACCCGCAAGGCGCCGACACCCCGGCCGAGGCGCTGAACCTGTCGCTGAACCGCACCGGAACCGCAGACCTGGAGGTCATCGCCGATCTGCTCGGGCACACCAGCACTGAGGCGCGTGAAGCACTGGGCACCCTCGTCTACGACGATCCCAGCACCGAAGGCGCCCTGGTCCCGGCCGCTGAGTACCTCTCGGGCAACGTGCAAGACAAACTCACCGCCGCAACGGAAGCGGCCAGCACCGATGACCGGTACGCGGTGAACGTCCGTGCGCTGCGCCAGGTGCTTCCGGTGCCGCTGACCCCGGAGGAGATCACCCCGAAGATCGGGGCGGTGTGGATCAGTCAGGACCACCATGGCCAGTTCCTAACCGAACTCCTCGCCGATACCCAAGCCCAGGTCATCAACACCAAGCCTGGTGAGTGGAAGGTCCGCGGCGGGGTCCGGCATAGCCTGCGCGCGATCTCCGAATGGGGCACCAAGCGGCGCCCGGCCCATGACCTGTTCGCCTCGCTGGCCAGCCAGTCAGAGATCAAGGTCACCGACAAGATCGAAGATGGCGACAAAACCCGTGAGGTGCTCAACCCGACTGAGACGACCGCGGCGCAAGAGAAGGCCGAGGCGATCCAGGAGCGGTTCAGCGAGTGGTGCTGGGCCGATGCTGAGCGTGCCCAGGACCTGGCCGCCGAATACAATCGCCGGTTCAACTCCATCGTGCTGCGCGACTACACCACCGCCGGAGATCACTTGACCCTGCCAGGCATGGCAGCAGGGTACGCAGAGGAACTCGGCGACCATCAGCGAGCGGCCGTGGCGCGGATGATTGCAGAGCCTTCGGTGCTGCTGGCCCACGAGGTCGGCGCGGGCAAAACGCGGGAGATGGTCGCCGGCGCGATGGAGCTACGGCGCCTGGGCATGGTGAACAAGCCCGCCGTGGTGGTGCCTAACCATATGCTGGAGCAGTTCACGCGCGAGTGGTTACAGACCTACCCCCAGGCCAGGATCCTGACCGGCAACAGCGAGAACGTGAAATCAGAACGTCGGCGGACCTTCATCGCCCGGGCGGCCGCGAACGAGTGGGACGCGGTGATCATCACCCAGGAGGCCTTCAAACGTCTCAGTGTTGATCCGCGCACGAGGGCCGATTACATCGCCGGTGATGTCGAGGCACTACGGGAAGCGCTCGAATCTGCCCGGACGGCCAAGGACCGCAAGACGGTCAAGGAGATCGAGAGATCAATCGAGCAGCGCGAAGAACAGATGAAAGCCGCCCTGGATACCAGGCGCGACCCTGGGATCACCTTCGAGGCCACCGGGATTGACTACCTGGTGGTCGATGAGGCCCACGGCTACAAGAACCTCGCAACGACGTCCTCGATCCCCGAGGCCAGCATCGCACGCCGGGCGCGCAAACCCGGCACCAGGGGTACGGGTTCGAAGACCGATGACCTGGCCATGAAACTGGACTACCTGCGCCGCACCCACGGCGGCCGGGTAGCCACCTTCGCCACTGCCACCCCGATCGCGAACAGCATCACCGAGGCGCACGTGATGACCCGCTACCTGCGCCCCGACCTGTTGCGTGCTGCCGGGGTGGAAGCCTTCGACGCCTGGGCGGCCACCTTCGGGCAGACCGTCTCCGAGGTGGAAATGGCCCCTCAAGGCGGGTTTCGGATGAAGACCCGGTTCGCGAAGTTCAAGAACGTGCCCGAGATGTTGCGCATGTGGCACACCTTCACCGACGTCAAGACCGGCGAAGACCTGAACCTGCCCACCCCCGACCTGGCCCGGCGTGCAGACGGCAAACGGCTACCGGTCACCATCGCCATCCCGGCCGCACCGGAAGTGCTCGACTACGTCGCCGACCTCGGCGAGCGAGCCGACCGGGTGGCAGCAAAGGCGGTGCCGCCGGAGGTGGACAACATGCTGAAGATCAGCACAGACGGGCGCAAAGCCGCCCTGGATATGCGCATGGTCGATCCCACCGCCCAGCCGGCCTCCTCGCCCCTGGATGAGGTCGCCGACAACATCGCCCGCATCCACCGCGACCACCAGCACGAGGTCTTCACCGACACCCGCACCGGACAACCATCACCAATCCCTGGCGCGCTGCAGTTGGTGTTCCTGGACCTGGGAACCCCCACCGGTGAGGGGTGGAACGCCTACGACGAGCTCAAAGACAAACTCAACACCCGCGGCGTGCCGGCCGATGGGATTCGCTACATCCACGAAGCCCGCAACGACCGGGACAAGGCCGCACTGTTCTCCGCCGCCCGCGAGGGCCGCATCGCGGTGCTGATGGGTTCAACGCAGAAGATGGGCGTGGGCACCAATGTCCAAGCCAGGGCCGTGGCCCTGCACGATGTGGACTGCCCCTGGCGGCCAGCGGACGTGGCCCAGCGGCACGGGCGCATCCTGCGCCAGGGCAACCAGAACCCCGAGGTGCAAATTCTCCAGTACGTCACCGAGGGCACCTTCTCGGCCTACATGTGGCAGGCTATCGAACGCAAATCACGGTTCATCAACCAGATCATGCGCGGGCGCCTGGACGTGCGCGAGATCAACGACCTCGGACCAGACTCCCTCAGCGCCGCAGAGGCCAAGGCCCTGGCCAGCGGCAACCCGCTGCTGCTGGAACGCTCCGTTGCGCTCAATGAGGTCGGGCGCCTGGAACGACTGCACCGGGCGTGGAGCCGCAACCAGTCGCTCCTCACCACAACCGTTCAGGGCAGCGAGCACAAGATAAACCGCCTGGAAGAAACGGCCGGGCACCTGGAAGCGGCCCTCGGGCGCGTGCAGGACACCTCCGGTGACAACTTCGCTATGACCTTCGACCAGGGGCAGGCCCACATCACCGAGCGGGCCGCCGCGGGCCAACGGCTTGCCACGTGGGCACAGCGCCACCGTGTCCACTTCCTGCGCTCCCGGGCAGACCTCGGCCAAGCCGCACGCCTGGGCGGGTTCACGCTCACCGCGAGATTCCAGACAGTCGGCGGCCTGGGGAACCGTGATGACGGCGAGATCGTGTTCCAGCTCCAGGGGCTGCCCGAAGAAGCATCGGTGCGAATCCCCCGCCAGAAGGTCCTCGAGGGCGGCATCGGTCTCGTGACACGCCTGGAGAACCTGCAAGCATCCCTGCCCGATCGCGCCGCACGCACCCGCGCCGGCCTCGCAGAGGCACGCCAGACGCTGGAGGAGGCCCGCGCCCAACTCGGCCAGCCGTTCAAGCACGCCGACGACCTCCAGGCAGCCCGTAACGAACTGGCCCGCATCGACGATGAACTGAACCAGCACGCCAACCCCGACCAGAATCGGCCGCCCGGGGTGCAGGCCGCAACCGAGCCGACCGCTGCCGAGACAGAGCCACCGGCTCGCGCCCTGGAGCAGTGGCCACCACCGATCCCCGGGCATGCACAGCCGCCCACACCCGAGCAACTACAACTCGTGCGCGAAGAGTGGCCCGCCACCCGGGCAGAGGCGATCGAACTGCTCGAACACGGACGGCAGGCGATGGAACGAGCACCCTATGACCCAACGCCCGCCCAGGCCTACGCCGCCGTCGTCACCGAAGCACACCGCCGCTACGGCCCCGACGAACACGCGCCGAAGCGCAGGCAGGGCACACGCCGCGCCGAGGCAGTTCGGCTCGCCGCTGATGCCGCCAGTGCCGTGCGCTCCGGGGCGTTCCGAGAGGATCGGTGGTGGAAAGGACGTACCCGGCGTGAGGTCAAGGAACTCATCGAGGCCACCAGAATTCAGATGGACCAGGCCGAACCGGGTGAGGACCGTGACCGGGCGCGTGAGATCTTCGCAGACCTCCGCGCAGAAGCTCGGCGCCGTTATCACCTGGAACCAAGCGCCCACACGGCACAGGGCCCGACGGCGACCTCACCGAGTGGCGACCGTGCTACTGGGCAGGCGTTCACCGGCCCGGTTGCGGAACTCACTCACGCCCTGCGTTCACCGACCGGCCCGAGCATGTGAGATAGACGCGCGGGATCCATGGAGACGTCAGATCCGCCAGCATGTCGAGCCCGAACCCACCAACGTCTCGCCTGATTGTCAGTCGGCCTCTGGCCACGGGTAGAGGGACGCCGCCGGCTTAGTCCAGAACCGACCGTTCTCGACTATGGTGCTGCTGTGCTGGTGCGATCCATTGGCGTGGGCGATCGCCGCTAGCACGAGACTGGTCGATTGACGGTCTATCCCTGTGACCGCATCGCCAAGGTTGACGGGGTGATCGGCGCTCAGAAGCGAGACGGCGATATCCGCGATGCGCTGCTCGCCACCGGACCACGCACCGCTTGTCGCGATCAGTGCATCCACGTCAACCCACGCTCGCCCTCCCTCGGTGCGGATCCATGGCGAAGCCTCGTGCACACCCTTCCCGAACCGGATTAGCAGATCGGTGCCGGCCTCTAAGTTGTACATGCCCTTCGCCCAGGCGCGTAACCGGTCCTCAATCGCTGTGGCTTGTGTGTTCATGATTCAATCCCTTCTGCGTTCTCGTACTTATCGTTGGCGGTAGCGGCTCACCGCTGCCCCCGCCGTGGTCGTGGGTGGGTGATGTGGCGGGTGCCCAGGATGCGCATGAGGTCGGCCAGGTCGGCGCGGTTGGCGTGTGCTTGCTGCTGCCAGTCAGTGGGCCGGGGCAGTTCGCGGCGGGTCATGGCATAGATGCGGGTGTTGAGTGAGTCCCTGGCGGTGAGGAGTTCGTCGAGGCGCTGCTGTCGCGCGGTCACGGTGGGCGTTGTCATGGTCAGGCTCCCTTCGCTCTGGTGATGCGCCTGATCTGATCGGGGCGGAAGCCGGACCAGTGGTCGTGGTCGTTGATGACCACGACCGGTGCTTGGGTGTAGCCCAGGTGGCCGGTGATCCACTCACGGGCGGCGGCGTTGTCCGGATCGGTCAGGTCCAGGACGTCGTAGGTGAACCCTGCCCAGTCGAACGTCTTGCAGGTCATGACGCACCGGATGCAGTTCGGTGTGCTGTAGATGGTGACCATTACCTTCGTCCTCCTCATCCGTGACCGGTGTGCGCGTTGCGGACGCACCCGGGGGTCAGGGCGTAGGTGCTCCCGGTGGCCTCGGTGATCTCCTCGGCGAGGTGGGTCAGGTGCGCGATGTCATCGGACCACACGAGGCCAAGGCCGGTGTCCTGGTTGACGAGGGTCCACCCGTGCTGGTGGGACGTGGGAATCGTGAAAGTGCTCATTGGTCGGGTTCCTCCCCCTCCACGTCTTTTGCCGTGAAGGCACGAATGTGCCGGCAGGGAGGATCGGCCGGAGTGCAAGAGACCGTGGAATACCGGACTGAGCGAAGCGAGGGAGGATATGCCGCGAAAGCTCTTGCGCGCAGGGCGGCCGACCGTATGCTGCCGAAGGCTTGACGGCGAAAGATGTCGAGCGAAGCGGGCAATACAGGCGGCCGGGCACGGCCGTCGGATACACGGATGTACTCCGTGACGCCCGTGCAGGGGTGGCCCGGGGAAAGTGATCTCGGGGTTGGCATGTGTTCCCTTCTCGGGCCACGGTGTGGTGATGCATCTGGTTGGCCTGCACTAGTTGGCTGTGACATGCGAGGCGCCGGTTGGTTCGAAGAGAGCGTGAAGTCCAGCGGGCGCCGCATGACGCCAGTCCGGGAAGACCGCGGCCACGAGAGTGCCACTGGGTGTGGCGACAATGCTGACCTCGCGGCCGTGGCGTGCGCCGATGCGTTCGACGGCGTAACGCACGTCGTCAGCAGTCAGGTCGGTGGCGGTGAGATTCGCGATGAAGGCGCCGGTCCGGGTCAGGTGGTGCTCGATGAGTTGCGCGAAGGCGGGTGAGAGTGGCATGGATGCAGATTGGCACCTGGCACAGCCGGCGCGTGGAGCCGATGGCAGCGGCTGTGGATGACGGAGCCGGATAGCGATCGGCTGTGGATGCCGAACGGCGGGAAGCAGGTTGTGGATAGCGAGTGTCGGATGCGCACCCGTGATACGACGTCTGTTCGAATTGATTGTGTGACAGGTGAAGGGCGTAACCCGGACCGGGTGCCGATACGCGAGTGGCTCCGATCCTTACCCCCAGCCGCACTTGGCGAACCTGTACGCCGACTACCGGCACCGGTGAGAGTGCGAGCCTGGGTTGTGCATCCTAGGAATGGGTGGATCGTGATCGAAGGCAATGCCGTGGCGTACACAGCCAGGGCCGGAAAGGTCGAGTACGCCGATGGGCACGGACGGGTGGGGTCGGTGTGGGCATGGGCCTCGGGGATCGAACGAATCAACGGCGGCCAGTGACCCCACCCCATCTCCTGTTTGCTATCACGGTTGAGGGCGTTGACCTGAGCGCGCAGACGTACTGCGATAGAGATCGGGCGCGGAGCCACCCCAAGGCACAGTCGCGCTGTCGGAGGACCTGGCCATGGGGATGTTCATCCCGCTGGTGGTTCTGGCTTACTCCCAGAGTTCCCAGGCGATCGCCTCGAGCGCCTTATTCTGACGCTTGACAGGGTCGTTCGTGTCGGCTGGGTTCGTCTGTGTCTCGTAGCCGAGACGTTCACGGTCTATTGGGAATGAGTCCTGGTAAGGTCTGCCGCGGTCGTCAGAGTATCGAACTGTGACGGTGAACTGATCGGGGACTGGTTCGACGTTGCCATCAACTCCTACAGCGTGGTACGAGTACACGTTCTTCATGCGGTGTCCAGGGGCGATCATCGGAATCGTGCTTGAGTACCGCTTGCGCAGGAAGGGACCGACGATGCCTGGCTGGCCGTCGTCCGTGGTTTCATAGTTCGGCAGCGGTGGGTCAAAACTGACGCCAACGTCTCGGGCGACGGAGGAACCCACGTTCTCAATCACGAGATAGGTGGTGCCGTGCGACATGGTTGGTCCCTTCCTGAGCGAAGCGATAACCAGCGGACGGCTGCGGTCGCGGCTATCCCTTCGACTGCCCACCAACGACCATGCCGCGATGCTAGCGGTGACGATCGCGGCGAGTGCACTCATACCAGCGAAGGTGGCTGACCACCCGTCAGGGCCCATGACGACAATGGAAGCACACAATGTGTTCGCTAGGTGTGCTGGTTCCGTGGGGTGGTCGTGACTGCGTTGGCGGGTCCTTCCGACGGTCCGTAGCGGCACGTTGCGGCCGACGACGGAAGTTGAGGATCGCGTTCCGCTAGGCGATCGTCTTTCGGGACGCTCAGGGCGACCTGACGGATCGGCCGGCACATCGGGCCCATGGCTCAGCAGCCTTGCTCGCGTGGAGGAAAGCCACCTGCGTGCTGTAGCCGAGGACCTCGGCAACGAGTACCAGTCCCGGCTGGACCGGTCACGCACACCATCCGGTCAGTGCCGCCGATGGCCGCGGCCGCGTCGGCTTGTCCGGTGTCGAGTGTCCGTCCTTCGGGTAAGACTGCGGCGGCCACCTTGGTCACCACCTCGGGGTCGATGACCTGGCCTGGTCCGGCCAGTCGGTCGAAGGCGTCGGCCAGTTGGGTCTTGGCCACGGCGGTGCGGGTGGCCATGCGGTGCTTGACGTGGCCGGGCACGTCTTCCTCGTCTGTCAATGTGACCGTGGAGCCGTCGGCAGCGCGGGCGGTCACGTCCTCAATCAGTTCATCCAGGGCCGCACGGTCGGCGGATACCCCGGTGGCCGCCACGGCGCGGATGGCACCGGCGCGCAGGTCGAAGTCGGAGAATCGTCCGCCGTTGCCCGATGACCGGTTGTCCGCGTCGGTGACCGCGCGGGCGGCCAGCAGGTCCCGGTCCAGGTCGGCCACGGCCACCTGCCTGGTGGCGGCCAGCGGCGACCGTGCGGTGAGCGCGGCTGGGTCGATGTCTGCGATCTCCCGGCGCACCACGTCGGCCCACTCGGCCTCGTCCACGTGGTGCGGCTTGTCTGGGCGCCGGTGTGCCCATGCCCACTGGTCGATGGCCGCCAGGACCTCACGGCCGGGTTCTTGGCCAGGGTTGGCCGCTCGCCACCTGGCCAGCCGCACGGTTCGGTTGGCCTCGATCTGCTCTGAGCGTTTCGACAGTGGCCGCACCACACCGGCCAACTGCTCGATCTCACCGTCCGCATTGAGGGTGTAGCCCTTGGCCGCCAGCGTGGCCAGCCACTGCGGATCGGTGCGCGCGGCCAGGTCACCCTCGGCGTTGACGACGTTCTGAAACCGCAGCATCGCCCGGGAGTCCACCGAGGACCACTGCCCATCGCGGCCCTGGACCTTGGAGTTGAGCCACAGGTGCCGGTGCTGGTGTGGGTCCAGCGCCCGGGAGCGGGCATGGGTCAGTTCCACCACTTCGATGCGGGCCAGGTCCTCGCGGTGCTTGCCGGCCTTGCCGCGCCGGGCGTTGAGTTCGCGCTGCCACATCGTGATCACACGGTCACGTAGCCGGTCTTGCAGGTCCTCGTAGGCCTGGGCCAGGTCTTCATCGAGCACTGCTGCTAGGGAGAAGGATTTCGGGGCGTTGATCGTGGCATCGAAGACCAGGTCGGTGGTCGGGCTGGACAACTCCCGCCCGCGCCGCTCTCCGGTGTGCGGGTCGGCGCCACCGAACCAGGTCTGCAACTCATCGACATCGAGAGCGTCGGTGGTGATGCCCTCATCGCTGACCAAATGCCGACTCACCGTCGTCCCGGCGTATCGGGCGCCCTGGATCACACCCTGTGCCCGGTCCGGGTCGCCGACGTGGCCGGAGTCGCAGGCACCTTGGAAGGCGTAGGCCGCGGCCGCCGACGCACCGACACCGCCGATGCCCTTCTTCCACCGCGCTACGCCGCCTCGCATGCCCGCTAGGGTAGCGCACTTCACTGATAGTGCCTACGTGCATCCAGCAATTCCCTTCTCTCCCGTGGTCTGGTCATACCGCAGGCTCCTCGCTGGCGCGCTGGAGTGGTATCGACGGGTCGGCGGTGCTTCGTTCGAGGCTCGGATGATCGCTGCTCGGAGTCGTTGCGGTGGGTGTGCATGTCACAGGGCCTGGTAGGGATCAATCAGGGTCAACGGCGAAAGGTGCGCATTGATGGCCCGTAGGACAGACATTCGAAGTGGTTCGACCGATTGGGATCAGGGGCAATTGGACCTATGGGGGGTCTCCGACGCCGAGGTCCGGGAGGTACTGCAAGGAGGCGATGAGGATGGGCCGACAACAGATACCCTTGCCGGAAGCGACACTGTGGGCGCTGAGGGTGCTGGGCACGGTGCTGGTGAACCAGGCGATGAGGCAACGGATAGTGAGGCCGATGAACAGTCACGGACGCCGGGCGATGGCCTACTGGCAGGAGCACCGGCCCCAGGCCTGGGAGGACCTGCTGGCAACAGGGACCGACACCGAGACGTTCTTCACCGACCTGGGCGAGCAGATCGAGGAAACGATCGCGAACCTCACGCGCCAGTTCGCCGGCCCGGACCTGCCCGGGGAGTCCTACCTGGAGAAGGTGGGCCGGCTGAACAACGCCCGAGCCCGGGCGATGGAGGTGGCCTGGGCAGAACAGACCGAGGCGTTCAGCCCGCAGGTGACCCGGGAGACATGGGCGAACGAGGCGGCCGAGACGCTGGAGGACCTGCTGACCTGGGCCGAGGAAGTCAAGGAGTGGCAGGTCTACCGCGCGGCAGGGGGCGAGGAGAACCAGGACCTGCTCAGCCCTTCCAGCCCCGAACCCCAGGAGACGGCCGAGGTGTCGATCCGCTACCTGCTCCCGCAGGTGTGGTTGGAGAGCCTGATCGAGGCGAACCTGACCACCCCGGACCCGCCCATCGAGGACCTGGACCAGTGGCGGCTGGCGATGCGGGAGTACCGCGAGGTCAACCGGACGGTGATGGAGGTGCCAGACGAGGTGCAGCCGGAGGCGACGCACCAGGTGGTGGTGTGGAACCCGGTACGGGAGTTCCTGCTGCGTTCGGGGAACTGGCAGGAGTGGCAGGCCAGCGTGGAGCGCCGGTGGCAGCGGGACCGGAACCTGACCGAGGCCGAGATCAGCGACCGGCATCCGAGCAGGGACATCTGGATCTATCACCAGCAGAACCAGCAGTTACCTCCGCATATGCAGGTGACCTGAGCGCGCCACGGTTCCGGCCCAGGCCCGACACCCAACTCACGCCCTCTGGCGCGCGAGCCAGGTGGGAGGCCAACCTCGCTGCGCTGCGCGTATTGCGAGAGGTAGATGAGGACGACCGTCCCGCTACCACTGAGGAGCAGCGCACCTTGGCCGCCTGGTCCGGGTGGGGCGCGATCCCGGAAGTCTTCGACCAGAGCCGCGAGGATTGGGCCACCCAGCGCCAGGAGTTGCACGCGCTCCTGAGCGAAGGTGAGTATTCGGCCGCGCGGCGCACGGTGCTCAACGCCCACTACACTGACCCGGCCTACGTCAGCGCGATCTGGCAGGCACTAGGCGACCTGGGCTTCACCGAGGGCCGGGTGCTCGAACCCGGGTCCGGGGCCGGAACCTTCATCGGTCTGGCCCCCGAAGGCGCGCAGATGACCGGGGTGGAGTTAGACGCCACCACCGCGGGCATCTGCCAAGCGCTGTACCCGCAGGCCTCCATCAGGGCCGAGTCCTTCGCCGACACCCAACTTCCCGGTGCCTCCTTCGATGCCACCGTGGGCAACGTCCCCTTCAGCGCCACGCGCCTGCACGACCCGAGGGACAACGCCAACCGCCACTCGCTGCACAACCACTTCATCCTCAAGTCGCTGCGCCTTACCCGCCCCGGCGGTGTGGTCGCGGTGTTGAGTTCGCATTACACGATGGACGCGGCCAACCCCGCCGCTCGCCGAGAGATGAACCAGATGGGTGAACTGCTCGGCGCGGTGCGCCTGCCCACCGGGGCGCACCGGCGCACCGCTGGCACCGAGGCGATCACCGACGTGCTCATCTTCCGCCGCCGCGAACAAGGCGAGCCGGTCCGTGACCGGATGTGGGAGACCGTCACACCGCAGGTGATCGACGGGCAGATGGTCAAGATCAACTCCTACTTCCACCACCACCCCGAGCACGTCCTGGGAGAGAACTCCGTGGGACATGGCATGTACGGCTCGAACAGCCTGCACGTTCGCTCCGAAGACTTAAGCGCCGTAGCCGGGCACCTTCGGGCGGCACTAGCCTCCATCACCCAGGACGCCATAACGCAGGACCTGGGCATGAGCGAACCCAGCCCCGACCACGCGCCACCGGCGTCGATCGACCTGCCGGACCGTGATCAATGGGACGGCTCCATCCACCCACTGCCCGATGGTGCCTTCGCCGTATCCACCCCGGCCGGGCGTGAACCGCTGAAGGTGCCCAGATCGGCGGCCGCGGAGTTGCGGGCGCTGCTGGAACTACGCGACCTGGCCACTGAGCAACTCGCCCGTGAACGCGCCAACGCCGAAGACTCCCCTGAGATCACCACCGGCCGCGAGCACCTGCACGCCAGGTGGCGGTCCTATGTGAACCGGTACGGGCCGGTCAACCGCTACACCCAATCGCCCAGCGGGCGGTTCACTGTCCTGGACCCCGGCGATACCGACCTGGTCGAGGACCAGACGGTGACCCGCTCCACACTGGAGGCCGCCAACGCACGCGCCGCCGCCGAAGGCGGCCGGGATGCGAAGGTCGAGGAGGTCTTGTCGCGGCGCACACCAACGGCTACCCGGCTGCTGCGCGAGGACCCCTTCGGGCCCTTGGTTTACGCACTGGAGGTCTTCGATGAGGAGTCCCAAGAGGCCCAGCCAGCCTCGCTGCTGAGCCAGCGGGTGATCCTTCCGCGTACTGACCCGCAAGGCGCCGACACCCCGGCCGAGGCGCTGAACCTGTCGCTGAACCGCACCGGAACCGCAGACCTGGAGGTCATCGCCGATCTGCTCGGGCACACCAGCACTGAGGCGCGTGAAGCACTGGGCACCCTCGTCTACGACGATCCCAGCACCGAAGGCGCCCTGGTCCCGGCCGCTGAGTACCTCTCGGGCAACGTGCAAGACAAACTCACCGCCGCAACGGAAGCGGCCAGCACCGATGACCGGTACGCGGTGAACGTCCGTGCGCTGCGCCAGGTGCTTCCGGTGCCGCTGACCCCGGAGGAGATCACCCCGAAGATCGGGGCGGTGTGGATCAGTCAGGACCACCATGGCCAGTTCCTAACCGAACTCCTCGCCGATACCCAAGCCCAGGTCATCAACACCAAGCCTGGTGAGTGGAAGGTCCGCGGCGGGGTCCGGCATAGCCTGCGCGCGATCTCCGAATGGGGCACCAAGCGGCGCCCGGCCCATGACCTGTTCGCCTCGCTGGCCAGCCAGTCAGAGATCAAGGTCACCGACAAGATCGAAGATGGCGACAAAACCCGTGAGGTGCTCAACCCGACTGAGACGACCGCGGCGCAAGAGAAGGCCGAGGCGATCCAGGAGCGGTTCAGCGAGTGGTGCTGGGCCGATGCTGAGCGTGCCCAGGACCTGGCCGCCGAATACAATCGCCGGTTCAACTCCATCGTGCTGCGCGACTACACCACCGCCGGAGATCACTTGACCCTGCCAGGCATGGCAGCAGGGTACGCAGAGGAACTCGGCGACCATCAGCGAGCGGCCGTGGCGCGGATGATTGCAGAGCCTTCGGTGCTGCTGGCCCACGAGGTCGGCGCGGGCAAAACGCGGGAGATGGTCGCCGGCGCGATGGAGCTACGGCGCCTGGGCATGGTGAACAAGCCCGCCGTGGTGGTGCCTAACCATATGCTGGAGCAGTTCACGCGCGAGTGGTTACAGACCTACCCCCAGGCCAGGATCCTGACCGGCAACAGCGAGAACGTGAAATCAGAACGTCGGCGGACCTTCATCGCCCGGGCGGCCGCGAACGAGTGGGACGCGGTGATCATCACCCAGGAGGCCTTCAAACGTCTCAGTGTTGATCCGCGCACGAGGGCCGATTACATCGCCGGTGATGTCGAGGCACTACGGGAAGCGCTCGAATCTGCCCGGACGGCCAAGGACCGCAAGACGGTCAAGGAGATCGAGAGATCAATCGAGCAGCGCGAAGAACAGATGAAAGCCGCCCTGGATACCAGGCGCGACCCTGGGATCACCTTCGAGGCCACCGGGATTGACTACCTGGTGGTCGATGAGGCCCACGGCTACAAGAACCTCGCAACGACGTCCTCGATCCCCGAGGCCAGCATCGCACGCCGGGCGCGCAAACCCGGCACCAGGGGTACGGGTTCGAAGACCGATGACCTGGCCATGAAACTGGACTACCTGCGCCGCACCCACGGCGGCCGGGTAGCCACCTTCGCCACTGCCACCCCGATCGCGAACAGCATCACCGAGGCGCACGTGATGACCCGCTACCTGCGCCCCGACCTGTTGCGTGCTGCCGGGGTGGAAGCCTTCGACGCCTGGGCGGCCACCTTCGGGCAGACCGTCTCCGAGGTGGAAATGGCCCCTCAAGGCGGGTTTCGGATGAAGACCCGGTTCGCGAAGTTCAAGAACGTGCCCGAGATGTTGCGCATGTGGCACACCTTCACCGACGTCAAGACCGGCGAAGACCTGAACCTGCCCACCCCCGACCTGGCCCGGCGTGCAGACGGCAAACGGCTACCGGTCACCATCGCCATCCCGGCCGCACCGGAAGTGCTCGACTACGTCGCCGACCTCGGCGAGCGAGCCGACCGGGTGGCAGCAAAGGCGGTGCCGCCGGAGGTGGACAACATGCTGAAGATCAGCACAGACGGGCGCAAAGCCGCCCTGGATATGCGCATGGTCGATCCCACCGCCCAGCCGGCCTCCTCGCCCCTGGATGAGGTCGCCGACAACATCGCCCGCATCCACCGCGACCACCAGCACGAGGTCTTCACCGACACCCGCACCGGACAACCATCACCAATCCCTGGCGCGCTGCAGTTGGTGTTCCTGGACCTGGGAACCCCCACCGGTGAGGGGTGGAACGCCTACGACGAGCTCAAAGACAAACTCAACACCCGCGGCGTGCCGGCCGATGGGATTCGCTACATCCACGAAGCCCGCAACGACCGGGACAAGGCCGCACTGTTCTCCGCCGCCCGCGAGGGCCGCATCGCGGTGCTGATGGGTTCAACGCAGAAGATGGGCGTGGGCACCAATGTCCAAGCCAGGGCCGTGGCCCTGCACGATGTGGACTGCCCCTGGCGGCCAGCGGACGTGGCCCAGCGGCACGGGCGCATCCTGCGCCAGGGCAACCAGAACCCCGAGGTGCAAATTCTCCAGTACGTCACCGAGGGCACCTTCTCGGCCTACATGTGGCAGGCTATCGAACGCAAATCACGGTTCATCAACCAGATCATGCGCGGGCGCCTGGACGTGCGCGAGATCAACGACCTCGGACCAGACTCCCTCAGCGCCGCAGAGGCCAAGGCCCTGGCCAGCGGCAACCCGCTGCTGCTGGAACGCTCCGTTGCGCTCAATGAGGTCGGGCGCCTGGAACGACTGCACCGGGCGTGGAGCCGCAACCAGTCGCTCCTCACCACAACCGTTCAGGGCAGCGAGCACAAGATAAACCGCCTGGAAGAAACGGCCGGGCACCTGGAAGCGGCCCTCGGGCGCGTGCAGGACACCTCCGGTGACAACTTCGCTATGACCTTCGACCAGGGGCAGGCCCACATCACCGAGCGGGCCGCCGCGGGCCAACGGCTTGCCACGTGGGCACAGCGCCACCGTGTCCACTTCCTGCGCTCCCGGGCAGACCTCGGCCAAGCCGCACGCCTGGGCGGGTTCACGCTCACCGCGAGATTCCAGACAGTCGGCGGCCTGGGGAACCGTGATGACGGCGAGATCGTGTTCCAGCTCCAGGGGCTGCCCGAAGAAGCATCGGTGCGAATCCCCCGCCAGAAGGTCCTCGAGGGCGGCATCGGTCTCGTGACACGCCTGGAGAACCTGCAAGCATCCCTGCCCGATCGCGCCGCACGCACCCGCGCCGGCCTCGCAGAGGCACGCCAGACGCTGGAGGAGGCCCGCGCCCAACTCGGCCAGCCGTTCAAGCACGCCGACGACCTCCAGGCAGCCCGTAACGAACTGGCCCGCATCGACGATGAACTGAACCAGCACGCCAACCCCGACCAGAATCGGCCGCCCGGGGTGCAGGCCGCAACCGAGCCGACCGCTGCCGAGACAGAGCCACCGGCTCGCGCCCTGGAGCAGTGGCCACCACCGATCCCCGGGCATGCACAGCCGCCCACACCCGAGCAACTACAACTCGTGCGCGAAGAGTGGCCCGCCACCCGGGCAGAGGCGATCGAACTGCTCGAACACGGACGGCAGGCGATGGAACGAGCACCCTATGACCCAACGCCCGCCCAGGCCTACGCCGCCGTCGTCACCGAAGCACACCGCCGCTACGGCCCCGACGAACACGCGCCGAAGCGCAGGCAGGGCACACGCCGCGCCGAGGCAGTTCGGCTCGCCGCTGATGCCGCCAGTGCCGTGCGCTCCGGGGCGTTCCGAGAGGATCGGTGGTGGAAAGGACGTACCCGGCGTGAGGTCAAGGAACTCATCGAGGCCACCAGAATTCAGATGGACCAGGCCGAACCGGGTGAGGACCGTGACCGGGCGCGTGAGATCTTCGCAGACCTCCGCGCAGAAGCTCGGCGCCGTTATCACCTGGAACCAAGCGCCCACACGGCACAGGGCCCGACGGCGACCTCACCGAGTGGCGACCGTGCTACTGGGCAGGCGTTCACCGGCCCGGTTGCGGAACTCACTCACGCCCTGCGTTCACCGACCGGCCCGAGCATGTGAGATAGACGCGCGGGATCCATGGAGACGTCAGATCCGCCAGCATGTCGAGCCCGAACCCACCAACGTCTCGCCTGATTGTCAGTCGGCCTCTGGCCACGGGTAGAGGGACGCCGCCGGCTTAGTCCAGAACCGACCGTTCTCGACTATGGTGCTGCTGTGCTGGTGCGATCCATTGGCGTGGGCGATCGCCGCTAGCACGAGACTGGTCGATTGACGGTCTATCCCTGTGACCGCATCGCCAAGGTTGACGGGGTGATCGGCGCTCAGAAGCGAGACGGCGATATCCGCGATGCGCTGCTCGCCACCGGACCACGCACCGCTTGTCGCGATCAGTGCATCCACGTCAACCCACGCTCGCCCTCCCTCGGTGCGGATCCATGGCGAAGCCTCGTGCACACCCTTCCCGAACCGGATTAGCAGATCGGTGCCGGCCTCTAAGTTGTACATGCCCTTCGCCCAGGCGCGTAACCGGTCCTCAATCGCTGTGGCTTGTGTGTTCATGATTCAATCCCTTCTGCGTTCTCGTACTTATCGTTGGCGGTAGCGGCTCACCGCTGCCCCCGCCGTGGTCGTGGGTGGGTGATGTGGCGGGTGCCCAGGATGCGCATGAGGTCGGCCAGGTCGGCGCGGTTGGCGTGTGCTTGCTGCTGCCAGTCAGTGGGCCGGGGCAGTTCGCGGCGGGTCATGGCATAGATGCGGGTGTTGAGTGAGTCCCTGGCGGTGAGGAGTTCGTCGAGGCGCTGCTGTCGCGCGGTCACGGTGGGCGTTGTCATGGTCAGGCTCCCTTCGCTCTGGTGATGCGCCTGATCTGATCGGGGCGGAAGCCGGACCAGTGGTCGTGGTCGTTGATGACCACGACCGGTGCTTGGGTGTAGCCCAGGTGGCCGGTGATCCACTCACGGGCGGCGGCGTTGTCCGGATCGGTCAGGTCCAGGACGTCGTAGGTGAACCCTGCCCAGTCGAACGTCTTGCAGGTCATGACGCACCGGATGCAGTTCGGTGTGCTGTAGATGGTGACCATTACCTTCGTCCTCCTCATCCGTGACCGGTGTGCGCGTTGCGGACGCACCCGGGGGTCAGGGCGTAGGTGCTCCCGGTGGCCTCGGTGATCTCCTCGGCGAGGTGGGTCAGGTGCGCGATGTCATCGGACCACACGAGGCCAAGGCCGGTGTCCTGGTTGACGAGGGTCCACCCGTGCTGGTGGGACGTGGGAATCGTGAAAGTGCTCATTGGTCGGGTTCCTCCCCCTCCACGTCTTTTGCCGTGAAGGCACGAATGTGCCGGCAGGGAGGATCGGCCGGAGTGCAAGAGACCGTGGAATACCGGACTGAGCGAAGCGAGGGAGGATATGCCGCGAAAGCTCTTGCGCGCAGGGCGGCCGACCGTATGCTGCCGAAGGCTTGACGGCGAAAGATGTCGAGCGAAGCGGGCAATACAGGCGGCCGGGCACGGCCGTCGGATACACGGATGTACTCCGTGACGCCCGTGCAGGGGTGGCCCGGGGAAAGTGATCTCGGGGTTGGCATGTGTTCCCTTCTCGGGCCACGGTGTGGTGATGCATCTGGTTGGCCTGCACTAGTTGGCTGTGACATGCGAGGCGCCGGTTGGTTCGAAGAGAGCGTGAAGTCCAGCGGGCGCCGCATGACGCCAGTCCGGGAAGACCGCGGCCACGAGAGTGCCACTGGGTGTGGCGACAATGCTGACCTCGCGGCCGTGGCGTGCGCCGATGCGTTCGACGGCGTAACGCACGTCGTCAGCAGTCAGGTCGGTGGCGGTGAGATTCGCGATGAAGGCGCCGGTCCGGGTCAGGTGGTGCTCGATGAGTTGCGCGAAGGCGGGTGAGAGTGGCATGGATGCAGATTGGCACCTGGCACAGCCGGCGCGTGGAGCCGATGGCAGCGGCTGTGGATGACGGAGCCGGATAGCGATCGGCTGTGGATGCCGAACGGCGGGAAGCAGGTTGTGGATAGCGAGTGTCGGATGCGCACCCGTGATACGACGTCTGTTCGAATTGATTGTGTGACAGGTGAAGGGCGTAACCCGGACCGGGTGCCGATACGCGAGTGGCTCCGATCCTTACCCCCAGCCGCACTTGGCGAACCTGTACGCCGACTACCGGCACCGGTGAGAGTGCGAGCCTGGGTTGTGCATCCTAGGAATGGGTGGATCGTGATCGAAGGCAATGCCGTGGCGTACACAGCCAGGGCCGGAAAGGTCGAGTACGCCGATGGGCACGGACGGGTGGGGTCGGTGTGGGCATGGGCCTCGGGGATCGAACGAATCAACGGCGGCCAGTGACCCCACCCCATCTCCTGTTTGCTATCACGGTTGAGGGCGTTGACCTGAGCGCGCAGACGTACTGCGATAGAGATCGGGCGCGGAGCCACCCCAAGGCACAGTCGCGCTGTCGGAGGACCTGGCCATGGGGATGTTCATCCCGCTGGTGGTTCTGGCTTACTCCCAGAGTTCCCAGGCGATCGCCTCGAGCGCCTTATTCTGACGCTTGACAGGGTCGTTCGTGTCGGCTGGGTTCGTCTGTGTCTCGTAGCCGAGACGTTCACGGTCTATTGGGAATGAGTCCTGGTAAGGTCTGCCGCGGTCGTCAGAGTATCGAACTGTGACGGTGAACTGATCGGGGACTGGTTCGACGTTGCCATCAACTCCTACAGCGTGGTACGAGTACACGTTCTTCATGCGGTGTCCAGGGGCGATCATCGGAATCGTGCTTGAGTACCGCTTGCGCAGGAAGGGACCGACGATGCCTGGCTGGCCGTCGTCCGTGGTTTCATAGTTCGGCAGCGGTGGGTCAAAACTGACGCCAACGTCTCGGGCGACGGAGGAACCCACGTTCTCAATCACGAGATAGGTGGTGCCGTGCGACATGGTTGGTCCCTTCCTGAGCGAAGCGATAACCAGCGGACGGCTGCGGTCGCGGCTATCCCTTCGACTGCCCACCAACGACCATGCCGCGATGCTAGCGGTGACGATCGCGGCGAGTGCACTCATACCAGCGAAGGTGGCTGACCACCCGTCAGGGCCCATGACGACAATGGAAGCACACAATGTGTTCGCTAGGTGTGCTGGTTCCGTGGGGTGGTCGTGACTGCGTTGGCGGGTCCTTCCGACGGTCCGTAGCGGCACGTTGCGGCCGACGACGGAAGTTGAGGATCGCGTTCCGCTAGGCGATCGTCTTTCGGGACGCTCAGGGCGACCTGACGGATCGGCCGGCACATCGGGCCCATGGCTCAGCAGCCTTGCTCGCGTGGAGGAAAGCCACCTGCGTGCTGTAGCCGAGGACCTCGGCAACGAGCGAGGACGGGCATTCGAGGACGAGCTCACCGATGGCTCGGTTGCGGGCGCTGAGGGGTTGACGCCCAGGTCGCGCAGCCGCTCTATGACGGTGTTGGGGTGCAGGTGATGGCCGGCCAGTGTGCTGGGGAGGCTTGCAGAGTTGATTCCTCTGATCCAATACTCAGGCCACCTCGTGACGTCATCTGGATTACAGGCCGGGTGTCCATGCAGGTGGCCACTAGACACTGGGTCTGGCGCTGATCGGGGGGGCGACTATCTGGTGCCTGGGGGGGCGCGGTATTGACAGGCCCGGGTTGATCTAGTCAGCGGCTCGTGGTCAGGACGGACGGGGGGTTGTGCCGCTGCCTTGTCGGCCCTTACGCAGCCCGATTTCGTATGCGGTGAAGGCGATCAGCGTCACCGTGATCAATGGGAGGACAAACCATGCCATCACGGCGGTAAATCCTTCCAGTGCGTCGTGTGCGGTGGCAGCCAGGATGAGATACCCGAGGTAAACCAGATACAGGGCTACGAACAGGGCGCCTTCCCATCGCGCCACCGTGAAGCCGGTGAAGGCTACGGGCAGCAAGGCGATCGCGGCCGCCAACATTACCGGGATATCGAAGGCCAGGGCGGCGCTGGATACGGGAATGCCCTCGAGGGAGATCATGGCTGGCAACCCGAGCACGACTCCGATGTTGAAGAGGTTGCTGCCGACCACGTTGCCAATCGCCAAGTCACGTTCGCCACGGCGCACGGCGATGAGGGAAGTCGCCAGCTCAGGCAGAGATGTGCCGATGGCCACGACGGTTAAACCGACCACTAGGCTGCTCACCCCGAGCGTGGTGGCGGTGTTCACCGCGCCCTCGACGAGGAGCGTGGCCCCGGCTACCAGGAGAGCAACTCCGAACACCACGAGCAGAATCGACTTTCCGCTCGAGGCCACAGGCAGTTTCTGGGCCTGGGCGGAGGTGCCGATACCCGGGGAACCCTCAGCCAGCTGCATAACAGGGGCCTTGGACTGTGTCCTTCTGCGGCCGATGGTGACGGTCAGCACGGTGTGAGCGACCACGGCACCGAACAGGATTAGCCCGTCTACCGCGCTGATCACCCCGTCGAGGCAGACCAGCACCAGCGCCGCGGACAGAGAAAGCATCAGGGGGAGATCAAAGCGCACCAACCGTTGTGTCGCGGCCAGCGGTAGAACTAGAGCGGAGAGGCCGAGAATGAGCAAGACGTTAGCAATGTTGCTGCCGACCACATTGCCCACCGCCAGTCCGGGTTCGTCGCGCAGGACCGCACCGATACTCACCGAAAGCTCGGGCGCCGACGTGGCCGCCGAGACCACGGTGAGCCCGACCACCAGGGAGGAAACCCCCGCTCGACGAGCCAAGGCGGAGGCCCCTCGCACCAGTACCTCCCCGCCCAGCACCAGCAGCACCAACCCGACAATGATCCGCCCCAGGTCTAGAAGGTCCATAAGTAGGAGTGTAAGGATCACAACCCGAGTCGCGATGAGCACTCCATCGACCCGGTTGAGCACCCGCATGAGGATCC